>NZ_MDGQ01000005.1:1308750-1963125 GCF_001747105.1 Roseivirga misakiensis
GCCTGTTTTTGAATCTCAAACGAAGACGAAACTAGGATCACAGAGTGTGGCACCAGATGGCCCAACGATGAGAACTTTCGTCAATGATTTTGTGAAAAAAGCGTTGGACGACTATTTGCACAAGCATTCAGAAGTCGCTGATGCGCTTTTGAAACGTATCATGCAGTCAGAGCGCGAACGAAAAGAAATAGCGGGTATTAAAAAGCTTGCAAACGATCGTGCTAAAAAGGCCAACCTACACAACAAGAAATTAAGAGATTGCAGAGTTCACTTGAATGACCTAAAAAAGGATGAAGAATTGAGAAACGCCTCAACACTTTTCATTACCGAAGGAGATTCCGCCAGTGGATCGATCACCAAGTCGCGAGACGTTCAAAGTCAGGCCGTTTTTAGTTTAAGAGGAAAGCCGCTGAACTGCTACGGGCAAACCAAAAAAGTGGTTTACGAGAACGAAGAATTTAACCTACTCCAACATGCGTTGAACATAGAAGATGGTCTGGAAGGGCTTCGCTATGATAAGATCGTAATCGCTACAGATGCCGACGTGGACGGAATGCATATTAGGTTACTGTTGTTAACCTACTTCTTACAGTTTTTTCCTGATTTGGTTAGGAGAGGGCATGTCTATATTCTGGAAACGCCACTTTTTAGGGTTCGCAATAAGAAAGAAACAATCTATTGCTATAGTGATGAGGAGCGCCAAAGAGCTATCAGTAAACTTGGTGCAAAACCTGAGATCACTAGGTTTAAAGGGCTCGGTGAAATATCTCCTGACGAATTCAAAGGCTTTATTGGTCAAGATATGAGGCTAGAGCCGATTATTTTGAGAAAAGATACCAGTATCCAAGAGTTACTGAAGTTCTATATGGGCAAGAACACGCCAGACAGACAAGTGTTCATTATAGATAACTTGAAGATTGAGAAAGATTTGGCTGATGAAGCCGCATAGAATAGCATGAGCGAAGAAAATAATGACGGGCTGGCCCCCGAAGAAGAAGGGAAAATTAGAGATGTAATTCCTGTTTCAGGAATGTATGAGAGCTGGTTTCTAGACTATGCCTCTTATGTAATCCTAGAAAGAGCCGTTCCTGCCATAGAAGATGGATTCAAACCCGTTCAAAGGCGGATTCTCCACTCGATGAAAGAGATGGATGATGGGCGATTCAACAAAGTGGCCAATATTATCGGTCAAACGATGCAGTATCACCCGCATGGTGACGCGTCCATCGGTGATGCGATGGTCCACATCGGTCAAAAAGACCTTTTGATTGAAACGCAAGGGAACTGGGGTGACATTCGTACCGGAGACCGAGCAGCAGCAGCTAGGTATATTGAAGCCAGACTTTCGAAATTCGCTTTAGAAGTAGTATTTAATCCACAAACTACGGACTGGCAGCTCTCCTATGATGGACGAAAAAAAGAGCCGGTTACACTACCCGTTAAGTTTCCACTGCTACTAGCCCAAGGCGTGGAAGGTATCGCTGTTGGACTTTCTACCAAGATATTACCGCACAACTTTATAGAACTTATTCAAGCATCAATCAAGGTGCTTCAAGGTAAAAAACCGAAGATTTATCCCGACTTTCCAACTGGTGGTATGGCCGATTTTTCGGAGTATAATGAAGGCCGAAGAGGAGGTAAGGTTAAAGTTAGAGCCGTCATAGAAGAGCATGACAAAAAGACCTTAGTAATCAAGGACATTCCTTTCGGTACTACAACTACAGGACTGATTGATTCCATTATCAAAGCGAATGATAAAGGGAAAATTAAAGTCAAAAAGGTAATTGATAATACAGCAGAAGACGTTGAGATTTTGGTTGAATTAGCCTCAGGGCAATCACCAAATATTACCATAGATGCCCTTTATGCGTTTACCGATTGTGAAACAAGTATTTCGCCCAATGCCTGCGTAATCATAGACGATAAGCCGCATTTTGTTTCTGTAAACGACATGTTGCGTGTGAGCACGGAGAAAACAGTCGATTTACTTCGTCAAGAACTTGAGATTAGGAAAGCCGAGCTCCTAGAAAAGATACTCTTCTCTTCTTTAGAGAAAATATTCATAGAAAATAGAATCTATAGAGATATTGAAGAGTGCGAAACTTGGGAGGCAGTGATCGATACGATCGATAAAGGACTCGATCCATTCAAAAAGCAATTCTACCGAGAGATCACACATGATGATATCACCCGTTTGACCGAAATCAAGATTAAACGAATTTCTCGATTCGATGCCTTCAAGGCAGATGAGCTGATGAAAAGGCTTGAAGAAGAGCTGTCGGAGGTTGAACACAACTTGGCTAATCTCATCGATTACGCCATTGCCTATTTCGAAAGGTTAAAAGAGAAATACGGCAAGGATAGAGAAAGAAAAACGGAGATTAAATCCTTCGAGAATATTGCTGCTACCGTGGTAGCTGCCAATAATGCTAAACTCTATGTGAATAGAAAAGAAGGATTTATCGGGTATGGATTGAAGCGAGACGAATTTGTTTCAGAATGCTCAGATATCGATGATATCATTGTTTTTAGGGCAGATGGTAAGTTCCAAGTTGTCAGAATTTCCGATAAAATCTTTGTTGGAAAAGACATTCTCTGGGCTGGCGTTTTCAAAAAGAACGACGAGAGGAAGGTATATAATATGATGTACCTAGACGGTAAGTCTGGTCGAACGATGGTGAAGCGTTTTCAGGTACTGGGCGTAACCAGAGATCGCGAATATGACCTGACTAAGGGGGAAAGAGGCTCTAAAGTCTTGTATTTCACAGCCAATCCGAACGGGGAGGCTGAGCTAGTGACTGTTTATCTAACTTCTGGAGCTAAGGCAAGGGTGAAAGTTTTCGACTTTAACTTTGCCGATATAGAAATAAAAGGACGTGGTGCAGGAGGAAATATAGTCACCAAATACCCGGTTCGGAAGGTTCAGCTAAAAATGGAGGGTAAATCCACCTTGGGAGGCCTGGATATTTGGTATGATGAATCTGTAGGTCGACTAAATCGCGATCAAAGAGGCGAGCTTTTAGGAAATTTCCAGGCCGATGACATGGTTTTGGTGATTTATAATAGTGGGGAATATGAACTGACCTCTTTTGATTTGACGAATCGATACGAGCCTGCTAAAATTCACCTTATCGAGAAATTCAATCCAGAAGGTGTTATTTCAGTGATTCATTATGATGCAAGTAGCGCTCAGAATTACGTAAAGCGTTTCCAAGTAGAGACATCCACGCGAGACAAGAAGTTTCTTTTTATCAATGAAGAAAAAGGCTCTAAACTTCAACTAGCAACAACATTAAAAGACGCTCAGATAGAAGTCCATTATACCATTAAAGGCTCTAGAGAACGGCATAAAACCGTATTTGATATGGATATGCTGATTGATGTGAAAGGTTGGAGAGCCAATGGAAACAGACTTTCGCCACATAATGTGAAAAAGGTGGTGTTGCTAGATGGCAAGAAGGTCGATGTAAATGTAGAGGACGCTGAAGCTGAGACGGCCGAGGTTTCGGAGGAGCAGGAAGCAGTGGTTGAAAAAACACCAGAAGCACCGATTACGGTCGATGAAAAGCCGAAAGAGGAAAAAGTAGTGCCCGAGGTTGAAAAGCCAGTACAAGAAAAGCCTGAAAAGAAGGAAGCACCTAAGCCAAAGTCAGATGGTAAAAAGCCAGGTTCTGGGGAATATAATGTAGGAGATACAATAGAACTGTTCTAGAACTAGGCTAAGAAATAAGACCAGATTGAGGAATTTAAGGCCTTGATTTATTGACAAAAGCTGTTGATCGAAGTGATCAATAGCTTTTGTTTTAAACGAGCATAAAGTTGAGTAAGGAAATAATTGACATGTTAGCCACCTATGTAACGCCTAATAAATTGGCGCTCATAGATAAAGTGCTGTCCGAAAGAACACGTCACCTTACCGTAGTATTAGAAGATATTTATCATGCCCAAAATGCAAGTGCTGTCATGCGTACCTGCGACTGTTTTGGCATTCAAGATTTATACATCACACAACGGCTTCATGATTATGAAGTGAATCCGAATGTAGTAAGAGGCGCTTCAAAATGGATCACTCTGCACAAGTACGAAAGAGAATCTATGAGTACTGAAAAGTGCTTTAAGGATTTAAGGAAGAAAAATTATCGAATTGTTGGGACAACCCCTTCAAGCGAAGTTGCATCTATACATGAGTTAGACTTAACGCAAAAGACTGCGATAGTTTTTGGGACAGAGTTGGGTGGTTTAACGAAGTATGCACGCGAACAGGTAGATGAATTAGTACATGTGCCGATGTATGGTTTTACGGAATCATTTAATATTTCGGTAAGTGCAGCGTTAATACTTCAAGAATTTGTAAAACGACTTAAATTCAGTGATATCGTCTGGCAGTTGACAGAAAAAGAGCAAGAAGAATTAAAACTTGAGTGGTTTTCTAGAATTGTCAAGAGGTCCGATTTACACATAAAAAACTATCTAAAGGAACGTTCTGAAAAACTTGAGGGTTAAAACGCAAAGAAACTTCGAAAACATTGACTTCTTTTGCGACGTCTGCGTTTAGAATAGGTCAAAATCTTTAAAACACGACACATTGAAACTGAAATCAATATTTTTCACATTTATTTTTTTAGCTAGCCTAACAGGAATTAACGCTCAAACGGTAATCACGGGTAAGGTAATAGATGCTGAATCTGGTGACCCAATTCCATTTGCCAATGTGGTCATAAAAGGTACAACAATCGGTTCTACCACCGACTTTGAGGGACTTTATAGAATAGAAGGAGATGCCAAATCTGATTCAATTTTCGTTTCCTACATAGGTTACGAAAAGAAGTACAAGGTGTATAAAAAAGGTATTACCCAGACCGTTAACTTCCAATTACAGCCTGAAGCCACCGCATTAGACGATTTTGTCGTTTATGCCAGAAAGCAAGAAAATCCGGCATTTGCCATTATGCGTTCCGTAATGGACAACAAAAAGAACAACGATAAAAGAGGCTTAGCTGCCTACGAATACGAGAGTTACAATAAGATTGAAATTGATGTAGATAACATCACCGATAAATTAAGGGAGAAAAAGTACATGCAGAAGATCACTGCAGTGCTCGATTCTATTGAGACCATAGCTGGCGAGGACGGCAAGCCAATTTTGCCGCTGTTTATCTCAGAATCGCTATCAAAATTCTACTATCGAGACAATCCAAGACTTCAAAAAGAGGAAGTTCAAAAAACAAGGATAAAAGGAGTCGGAATCGAAGACGGTTCATTGATTTCACAAATCATTGGCTCGTCATTTCAAGAGTACAATTTTTACCAGAATAGAATGACAATTGTAGAGCGTGAATTTGCTTCACCTATCGGTGATGCATGGCGATTGCTGTACGATTATGAGTTGGAAGATAGCCTTTATGTTGGCGATGATTTTTGCTACCTCCTAGATTTTAAGCCTAAAAACGATCAGGAATTGGCCTTTATCGGTAAAGTCTGGATCACCAAAGACGAATTTGCAATTAAGCAGATAGACGCCACTATGCAGCCCACGGCTAATCTGAACTTTATTGAGAAAATTAAAATCCAGCAAGAACTCGAGAAAACCGAAAAAGGCCAATGGTTGCCAATAAAGTCTCGTATACTGATCGATGTACTTGAATTGACCAATAAGTCCGCTGGTTTCTTAGCCAAGTTTTATAGCTCCAATAAGAATCTCAAAGTAACTGAACCTAAGCCTACTCGATTTTTTGAAAGAACGATTGAACTAGCCGAAGATGCTCGAGAACAGGATGAAGCTTTTTGGGCTAGCCGTAGACATGACAAACTAAGCGATACGGAAGTAAATGTAATGGCCATGATCGACTCTTTGAATCAAGTGCCATTTGTAAAAACATGGACCGAAATATTTAAGACAATCGCCCGTGGATATGTGGAGGTAGGCAAATTGGACCTTGGTCCATGGCCTTTCTTGGTAGGAGCCAATGACGTAGAAGGTTTCCGATTGAGAATAGGGGGTAGAACAAATGAAAACTTCAGCCGCAAATGGCAATTTAACGGTTATGGAGCTTACGGTTTCTCAGACGAAAGATTCAAGTATGGTTTAGGTGCTGGGATTATATTGGATAGAGATAAATGGACCACGCTAAACCTCAGCTATCGAAATGATATCGATCAATTCGGTATTCAACCCGACCCTTTAACAAACCTTGGAGATGGTAGTGCCTTTTTAGCCCTAACACAACTAGGCAACCTCGTAAGACCATTTAGGTACCAGCAATACAGGTTTGTAGCATCCAGACAATTCTCAAGGTCTTTTTCTGCGGTTTTACAACTTAATAAACAAGATTATCGCCCAGAATTTGACTTCAGGTATCGAACAGACTTAACCAGAACTGATTCACCATTAGCAACAGATTTCTCCGCTACCGAAGCGATCATTAGATTGAAGTTTGCCAGGGACGAGACCTTTTTGATCAACGATAATAGCCGTTTTAGTTTGGGAACACTACGTTGGCCAATATTCTTATTCTCTTATACGCGTGGGTTCAAAGGAATAGGAGGAGACTTTGAATACAACAAAGTTAATTTTGGTGTATCCCAAAGAGTCAAGCTTGGTTTCTGGGGTGTATCGACCTATCAAGTAAGTGCAGGTAAAATCTTTGACGATGTGCCTTATCCGCTATTAACAGCTCACATTGGTAATGAGCAATTCGTCTACACAGATATAGCGTATAATACCATGAACTTCTTCGAGTTCGTAAGTCAGTCATATGCTTCCTTGAGCTATCAACACAAATTCGGTGGGTTCGTTTTCAACAGAATTCCTTTGATGAAGAAGCTCAAATGGAGATTGGTCGGTACAGGTAATTTACTATTTGGCGGCGTGAGCGATAGTACATTGGGTGTACAAGTCACTAGAGATGAAAGTGGAAATGAATTACCATTTTTCAATGTTTTAGAAAATGGAAGACCATTTGCCGAGGTAGGTCTCGGTGTTGAAAATATATTCAAGTTTTTCAGAGTAGACTTCGTTCGAAGACTAACTTATCTAGAGAACCCAGGCATAGATAGAACAAGTATTAAATTCAGCTTCAATCTTTCTTTATAATTCCTGCAATTAAGACCATTTCCAAGCTTTAAGTAGTAATTAATGTTGCATATTTGCAGGCATTAAATCATAGTTTTAATAAATCCTGTTGGTTTGTAGCAACAGGTACCCATTAAAATGAGCCAAGAGCAAATAAAAATCACCTTACCTGACGAAAGTATAAGAGAATATGCGTCAGGAGCCTCAGCGATGGATGTCGCTGTAAGTATTAGCGAAGGACTTGCAAGAAACGTACTAGCAGCCGAAGTAAATGGAGAAGTTTGGGACGCCAATCGCCCAATGTCTCAAGATTCTTCAGTAAAACTACTCACCTGGAACGATCAAGACGGTAAATCTACTTTTTGGCATTCATCAGCACACCTAATGGCCGAAGCACTTGAGGCGTTATACCCAGGTGTTAAGCTAGGAATAGGCCCAGCCATAGAAAATGGGTACTATTACGATGTAGATTTCGGGGAGCAAGAATTTGATTCGGCACACCTAGAAAAGATAGAGCAAAAGATGCTCGAACTGGCCCGTCAGAAAAATACATTTATCAGAAAAGACATTTCCAAAGCCGACGCTGTTAAATACTTCGAATCTAAAGGCGACGAATATAAACTTGAATTGATCGAAGGGCTTGATGATGGCAGCATTACCTTCTATGAGCAAGGAAATTTCACAGACTTATGTCGAGGGCCACATATTCCACACACAGGATTCATCAAGGCGATTAAGTGTTTGAGTGTAGCTGGTGCTTATTGGCGTGGCGATGAAAAGCGAAAACAACTAACTCGAATTTACGGTATTACTTTCCCTAAACAGAAGGAGCTTACGCAATACCTTCATATGTTGGAGGAGGCCAAAAAACGAGATCACAGAAAACTAGGTAAAGAATTAGACCTATTCACGTTCTCTGAAAAAGTTGGAATGGGGCTTCCTTTGTGGTTGCCAAAAGGCGCCAAGTTAAGGGAACGTCTAGAAAGCTTTATGCGAAAGGCGCAGGTACGTTCTGGCTATGAACCAGTCGTAACCCCGCATATTGGTCATAAAGATTTGTATGTAACCTCAGGGCACTACCAAAAATATGGTGCTGACTCGTTTCAGCCGATCAGTACACCACACGAAGGAGAGGAGTTCTTGTTAAAGCCAATGAACTGCCCACATCACTGTGAAATTTATAAGTCAAGACCGAGATCCTACAAGGATTTGCCAGTTCGCTACGCTGAGTTCGGTACAGTATATAGATACGAACAAAGTGGTGAACTACATGGCCTGACTCGTGTAAGAGGTTTTACTCAAGATGATGCACACATTTTTTGTATGCAAGATCAGGTGAAGGATGAATTCACTAAAGTGATTGATTTAGTGCTTTATGTATTTGAATCTCTTGGATTTGAAGATTATACAGCACAGATTTCTTTGCGTGATCCAGAAAACAAAGAAAAGTACATTGGTTCAGATGAAGCATGGGAAAAGGCCGAGCGCGCCATTATTGAAGCAGCAACGGAGAAAGGGTTAAATACAGTGACCGAACTAGGTGAAGCGGCTTTTTACGGTCCAAAGCTGGACTTTATGGTAAAAGATGCTTTGGGTAGAAAATGGCAACTAGGAACTATTCAGGTAGACTATACATTACCAGAACGTTTCGAATTAGAATATACTGGGTCAGATAACCAAAAGCATAGGCCAGTAATGATCCATAGAGCACCATTTGGTTCATTGGAACGTTTTGTGGCGGTTTTGATTGAGCACTGTGGAGGAGAGTTTCCACTATGGCTGACACCAGACCAGGTGGCAATACTGCCTATCTCTGAAAAATATGCGGATTATGCACAAGAGCTATACAAAGTCTTGGAATCTGAAGATATCACGGGTTTTGTAGATAATAGAGATGAAAAAATAGGCAGAAAGATTCGTGATGCTGAAGTGAAAAAGATACCGATCATGCTGATTGTTGGAGAGAAAGAAGCTGCGGATAGAGCGGTTTCAGTGAGAAGACATGGGCATGGTGATGCAGGTTCTTTCAGTATTGAAGAGTTTATTACTTATTTTAATAATGAAAAGGCCGACTCACTAAGTCAGCGTTAGATATTATATAAATATTACGAACATTGGTAATTAGAAAATAATGCCGATATTTGCAGTCATTTTGATAAAACAAGGAGGTAACAATCGCTAAAATGAGAAGACGCTACCCGCCAAGAGGTAGGGTGGAAGAGCCATATAAGGTCAATGGCCGAATTACTGCAGCCGAAGTTCGCGTTGTAGGAGAAAATGTAGAACAGGGTGTTTTCCCAATCAGTAAAGCGTTAGAAATGGCGCGAGGACAGGGACTAGACCTAGTAGAAATCTCGCCTAAGGCAGTACCTCCTGTTTGTAAGGTAATAGATTACTCAAAATTTAAGTACGAGCAGAAAAAGAAGCAGAAAGAAATTAAAGCTAAAGCTGCTAAAACAGTACTAAAAGAAATCAGGTTTGGTCCGAATACGGATGACCATGATTTTGATTTTAAATTAAAACACGCGATTAACTTCCTTAAGGAAGGTGCTAAGGTAAAAGCCTATGTACATTTTAAGGGAAGGACGATTGTATATAAAGAAAGAGGCGAAATTTTGCTTCTTAAATTTGCTCAAGCTTTAGAGGAATATGCTAAAGTGGAGCAGTTACCAAAATTAGAGGGTAAGAGGATGTTTCTCTTTTTATCACCTAAAACAGGAAAGAAATAATTATTAAACTAGTTATATATAATGCCTAAAGTAAAAACAAAGTCAGGAGCTAAAAAGCGTTTCAAATTGACAGGAACTGGCAAAATCAAAAGAAAGCATGCTTTCAAAAGCCATATCCTAACCAAAAAAGAGACGAAGCAAAAACGTAATTTGACGAACACCGGTTTGGTGCATAAGTCAGATGAGAATAACGTTAAGCACATGCTCAACATTTAATTAAAATTTAAAGGTTTATTGTTTCACCGGAGTTTTGGTTCTAAGTATTCATGAAAGTGAGTCGCCAAAAATCAAAAAATTAAAACTATGCCAAGATCAGTTAACACAGTAGCATCAAGAGCTAAAAGAAAAAGAATCCTCAAACAGGCCAAAGGGTACTGGGGGAGAAGAAAAAATGTATGGACGGTAGCAAAAAATGCCGTTGAAAAAGGTCTCGTTTATTCTTATAGAGACAGAAAAGCAAAGAAAAGAGAATTTAGAAAGCTTTGGATCCAGCGAATCAATGCTGGTGCAAGACTTCACGGTATGTCTTACTCTCAGTTTATGGGTAAATTAGGACAGTCTGGAGTTGAATTAAACAGAAAGGTGCTTGCAGATCTTGCAATGAATCACCCTGAAGCATTCAAAGCTGTTATCGATAAAGTAAACAAATAAGCATCATTGCTTATGAATTAGGCCCTGACTTACCCAAGTCAGGGCTTTTTTATTTTAGGTACAATTTGGTTGAATGCATAAAGTCAATTTTTAACTCACCATTAACCTTTCTAATAAGCATGCTTTCGAACCAAGATCGATCATTTGGGATTACTCCTTGGTTAAAATAATTCACATGAATCAGTTCATTGTCTTGGGCAATGGCTAATTCGCGCACTTCCCATTTCCTACCGATCGTCAAGGGCATCAACGCTACTAAGCTATCGACATTCCATTTTACATCATGTTCGAACATGTGAAAGTCTTCGCTGACTAGCTTTCTCATGGAAGTGCTATCTGCGTTGCCTAAGGCAGTAAAGAAGTCATCAATAACTGATTTGATGTCAGAATCAGCCCAAGGTTCTAGAGTTTCACTATTAGACGCTTTTTCACAAGAAAGCTGCAGAAGTATTAAGGAGAGGGCTAAGTATCGAAAGATTTTCATGGAGCAAGTCTTATCATCTAGATCGAAAATAGGTCTATATATTTTTTTAAAAAAGGTAAGCGGAAAGGTTGTGTTTGTAAACAGTGAATTTATATCTTTGCACCCTGAAAAAATGATGTAGTTCTGAAAGCGCGTCAAGCAAATTCAAGAACGGAACTTCGGTTGGCATTGTTTTACAATCTTGTTATCATTCTAACCAGATAATAAGATGAATTTTGGCGAGGTAGCTCAGTTGGTTAGAGCGCAGGATTCATAACCCTGAGGTCACGGGTTCAACTCCCGTCTTCGCTACAACAAAGCCCAGTTCTTTTAATGGATTGGGCTTTTTTATTGCCATTCGTTGATTAAGATGGATATCTAATATTACAAAATAACGAAATGTGCGGTCTAAAAAGATGTGGTTTGTTATCTAGCAAATAAGTTCTAACTTATTCGCATTAACTTTTTTAGCTATGGGGAAGAATAAATTTATCACTGAATTTGAAATCAATGCATCACAAAAGATTTTGTTCCCATATTTGAGCACCGCGAGTGGGCTGGCACAATGGTTTGCAGATGATGTAAATATCAACGAAGACAAGGTTTATAGCTTTCTGTGGGATGGAGATCAACACTTGGCGAAGAAAGTAGCTCAAAAAGCCAATGTGAGTGTCAAATTTGAGTTTCTACCGGAAACAGAAGAGGACGAAGATGATCCCAACTATATCGAACTCAAACTCAATGTAAACGAGTTGACACAATCCGTTTTTATTCAAATTACAGACTATTCAGATCTCGATGATGAGGAAGAACAAGAAGATCTTTGGGAGAATATTGTCTACAGTCTCAAGCAACTGATAGGGGGCTAACACTTACTTTTAATTTATTATTGTGAATACGGCTTAAAGGCATGATCTTTGAGCGTTCGAAGAGCGTATTTATCTGAATGAAGAAGATTGATAGACTGGTATTTGGGTCCTTTATTGGGCCATTCTTGTTGACGCTAGTCGTAGTGGATTTTATTCTACTATTGGTCACGCTACTCAAATACTTCGATCAAATCATGGGTAAAGGACTGAGTGCTGCCACGTTTGCCGAGCTCATCACTTACTTCTCAATCTCAAGTTCACCCGATGCATTCCCTTTAGCCGTTCTACTAAGCTCCATTATGACTTATGGTAATTTAGGGGAGCACTCAGAATTAACGGCAGTCAAAAGTTCTGGGATATCTTTGGTTAGGACGCTTTTGCCGATTTTCCTTTTTGTCATTCTGCTAACCGGATTTACCTACTATTCAAATACCCAATTGGTACCGAAGACCAATCTGAAGACTTACAGTTTGCTTTGGGATATGCGTACTAAAAAACCTGCATTAGACATCAAAGAAGGTGTTTTTTATACAGGTATTCCAGGTTATAGCATTAAGGTAAATGAAAAAATTGGAGATGAGCAGTTAAAAGATATCATTATCTACGACCACTCTAAATCGAATGTTCAAGGGAATACAGAAGTCATTTTAGCCGATTCGGGGAGGATGTATTCTTTCATGAATCAGAGGTATTTGACATTGGAATTGTATGATGGCACACGATACCAAGAAAACGTTAAAGAGAATTTTGAAGATAAAGCGGCCGGAGGGCAGTTTGTTAGAGATGACTTTACCTTCAGTAAAATGTCTTTTGATCTATCATCTTTTGAAATGGGAGATACGGATGAGAACCTTTTTAGAAGGAGTAGGCTCGTTCAAACCCGAGATCAACTAAAACTGGGAATCGACTCCATGCAGCGAGATATTCATAATCGGGAAGAACAAATGTTCAGTTTTGTGGCTAATACATTCAATTATCATTTTGTGAATGCTTCGCCAGTCCCTGATCAAATAGCTATTCCAAAGGCCTATTATGACTCACTAAGGCAAGCCAGAATTGATGCTCGAATGGCAAAATACGATCAACCAGATTCTGGTCGGGTAGTGGAAAGTCCTGAAAAGGTCCAGTTGGCGGTAACTGAAAACAAGCAAGCGCTTAAAAATCGTCCAGGTAATATTAATGAAGCACAAGCCAAAACCAATAATCAAGTTGAGTCAAGAACCCAAGTCGTGAACAATCAGCGTAAAGTGACGCCAGCTTACAAACAAAGATCATTTGAGGAAAACATAGAGTTCTTCGAAAACTATTTTAACCCAAAGGATACCTTAGTCAGGAGAGACAACACTCGAATGAGTTCTGCCTTGAGTTTTGGTATTAATAAGTCGCGATCGGCACAGAATATTTTGAAATCAAGATTAACGGCCCTTGACAACATAAAGAGAGACCAGAGAAAATATGTCGTTACCAAAAACCAGCAAATTTCGAGGTCCATGGCATGTTTGATTATGTTCTTAATTGGCGCACCAATAGGAGCTATCATAAAGAAGGGAGGATTGGGGCTCCCAGTGATCGTTTCGGTCATATTCTTTTTGATTTACTATGTTTTCAATACCACGGGTGACAAGTGGGGTAAAGAAGGAGTGATGGACCCTGCAATTGCAGTATGGATTTCTAATGCCGTTTTACTACCATTTGGTCTGTTTTTCCTACGTCAGGCAAGAAATGATGCAAGCCTTTTTGAAGTAGATTTCTATTCAAGTCTGCTCAATAAATTGAAAAAACCTTTTTCAAAGAAGAAGGAATTAAAAACAGCCTAGTTTGCTAGTTTTCAGTAATATCTCTACCTTTGCGGCTGTTTAATTATTTATCACATTTATTTTAGCTAAGCATGTATTTATCAAGCGAGAAGAAACAAGAGCTGTTTGAGAATCATGGTCGGTCAAAAGCAAAGACAGATACAGGGTCTCCTGAATCTCAAATCTCACTTTTCACTTACCGTATTAATTATCTTACAGAGCACTTAAAAGCCAACAAAAAAGATCACTCAACAAGATTAGGTCTTTTGAAATTAGTAGGTAAGAGAAGAAGATTGTTAGATTACCTTTACAACAGGGATATCGAAAGATATAGAGCAATCATCGCAGAGTTGAATTTGAGAAAATAATAAAGAAGGGGGTTCTCGTGAATCCCCTTTTCCATTTCTAATTATACGCAGGTTGTAACGACTTCCTGCTTTCTTATTTTATAAAAACACTATATGTCAAAAGTTATAACAAAGTCCATCAAAATGCCCGATGGCGCGGAAATCACGATTGAAACGGGTAAACTGGCAAAACAAGCTGACGGATCAGTAGTCGTAAGAATGGGTGCTACCATGCTACTCGCTACAGTAGTTTCGTCAAAAGATGCCAAAGAAGACGTAGACTTTCTTCCACTTTCAGTAGACTATCAAGAGAAGTTTGCTGGAGCAGGTAAAATCCCAGGAGGATTCTTGAAAAGAGAAGGAAGACTATCTGACCACGAAGTATTAATCTGTCGATTGGTCGATAGAGCGCTGAGACCGCTCTTTCCTAGCGATTATCATGCTGATACGCAGGTAATGATCTCAATGATCTCACACGATGAGAATGTTATGCCAGATGCCCTGGCAGCCTTAGCAGCTTCAGCTGCACTTTCAGTTTCAGATATACCATTCAATGGCCCAATCTCTGAAGTGCGTGTTGTAAGGCACGAAGGTTCATTCAAAGTGAATCCAAGTAAAGCCATCACCGAAGAATCTGACCTAGAAATAATTGTTGCTGCCGATAAGGACAACATTATGATGGTAGAAGGTGAAATGAATGAAGTGTCTGAAGCAGATATGCTTGAGGCCATGAAAGTAGCCCACGACGCTATCAAAATACAATGTGCTGCGCAATTAGAACTGGCTGAAGAAGCTGGAACTACAGAAAAGCGGACTTATGAGCACGAAAAGAAAGATGACGCGCTTTTCGAAAAAATGAATTCAGAGCTTTATGATAAGCTCTATGCATCAGTATCGAAAGCAACTGCCGACAAATACGTAAGAAGCTCAGATGTAAGAGCCATCAAAGATGAATGGATGGAAGCTCTTCCAGAAGATCATGAATATGACGGGTTCTTAATGAATCAGTTCTTTAAGAAAATACACAAAAAGGCAGCGAGAGATTTCGTTCTAAATGATTCAAAACGTTTAGACGGAAGACAATTCAACGAAATCAGAAATATTGCTTGCGAAGTAGACTACTTACCATCAGCACATGGTTCGGCTTTGTTCACCAGAGGTGAAACACAGTCATTAACATCTTGTACGCTAGGTACAAAACTAGATGAGCAAATGATTGATGGAGCAACAATGAGTGGCTACAACAAATTCATATTGCACTACAACTTCCCAGGATTCTCTACCGGTGAAGTAAGGCCTAATAGAGGGCCAGGTAGAAGAGAGGTTGGACACGGTAACTTGGCGATGAGAGCTTTGAAAAAAGTGTTACCACCAGAAGATACAAATCCATATACTATGCGTATAGTATCTGATATACTTGAGTCTAACGGTTCATCATCAATGGCAACTGTTTGTGCTGGATCACTAGCGCTTATGGATACCGGAATCAATATCTCAGGCCCAGTTTCTGGTATTGCCATGGGAATGATTTCTGATGCTGAAACTGGTAAATACGCTATTCTTTCAGATATTCTTGGAGATGAAGATCACTTAGGTGATATGGACTTTAAGGTAACTGGTACAGCTAAAGGTATCACGGCTTGCCAAATGGATATCAAAGTAGATGGCTTATCATACGAAGTGCTAGAACAAGCATTGAACCAAGCGAAAGAAGGTAGACTTCACATACTTGGAGTTATGAATGAAGCCTTAGCAGCGCCAAGAGAAGATTACAAAGCCCACGTACCGAGAACTGAGCGTTTCAAAATTGACAAAGATCAAATTGGAGCGGTAATCGGACCAGGTGGAAAAGTAATCCAAGAGATTCAGAAAGAAACTGGTGCTACTGTAAACATCGAAGAAGTTGACGACAAAGGAGTTGTTACTGTATTTGCTGTTAATAAAGACGCCATGCTTGCAGCAGTCGGCAGAATTAAGACAATAGTTGCAGTTCCTGACGTTGGAGAGATATATGAAGGTAAAGTAAAGTCAATCATGCCATTTGGAGCATTTATTGAGTTTATGCCAGGAAAAGATGGATTACTTCATATTTCAGAGATTAAATGGGAACGCCTAGAGAAAATGGATGGCGTTTTAGAGGTAGGAGAAGAGATTAGTGTTAAACTAATCGGTATAGATAAGAAAACTGGTAAATTCAGACTTTCGAGAAAAGTATTGCTACCAAAGCCAGAAAATAAATCTGAACAGAAATAGAACATCAAACGTTGCAAAGAGTAGGAACTTTTTCTACTCTTATAATTGTTTTGAATAGTTCCGAACGGATAAAACCAAATTTTGAATGAGACAGCTTAAGATTAGTAAGCAAATTACCAACAGAGAATCACAGTCTCTCGATAAATATCTTCAGGAAATAGGGAAGGTGGATCTTTTGACCCCGGACGAAGAAGTAGATTTAGCGAAGAGAATCAGAGAAGGTGATCAACTTGCGTTGGAAAAATTAACTAAGGCTAACCTTCGTTTCGTTGTTTCTGTAGCAAAGCAGTATCAAAATCAAGGACTTTCATTAGGTGATTTAATTAATGAAGGAAACCTCGGTTTGATAAAAGCTGCACAGAGGTTTGACGAAACACGTGGTTTCAAATTTATATCATACGCAGTTTGGTGGATTAGACAGTCAATTCTTCAAGCATTGGCAGAGCAATCTCGTATTGTACGTCTTCCATTGAACAGAGTAGGTTCTTTGAATAAAATCTCAAAGACATTTTCTGAATTAGAGCAAAAATTCGAACGTGAGCCATCACCAGACGAATTAGCAGAAGTTCTTGAAGTAACAACAAAAGAAGTTGTTGATACAATGAAGATTTCTGGTCGTCACGTGTCTATGGATGCACCATTTGTTCAAGGTGAGGAGAACAGCTTACTCGACGTTTTAGAAAATGATCAAGAAGAGAAGCCTGATACAGGTCTAATGAACGATTCACTGAGAAGAGAGGTGCAAAGAGCACTATCTACTTTAACTCAGAGAGAAGCGGACGTGATCACACTCTATTTTGGATTGAATGGTGAACACTCTATGACCCTAGAGGAAATAGGTGAGAAGTTCAATTTAACAAGAGAGCGAGTAAGACAAATTAAGGAAAAGGCTATCAGGAGGTTGAGACATACTTCTAGAAGTAAAGCTTTAAAGCCTTATTTAGGTTAATTTTAATAATATTGGCAAAAATTAAGGCCTTCGAAAGAAGGCCTTTTTTATTATCAGTTTTTCGGGAACAATTGGTTGCTAAAAAGTTGTTAGTGCCTTAGTTTTGAACAAAGTACTATTTTGGAAATGACTACAGAAAACGTAAAAGTATTAATCATAGGGTCTGGCCCAGCAGGGTACACCGCAGCTATTTATGCTTCAAGAGCTGGTTTAGCACCAGTGCTTTACACTGGTGGACAGCCAGGCGGTCAGTTGACAACCACTAACGATGTTGAAAATTACCCAGGTTATCCAGATGGAATCAATGGACCACAAATGATGGTCGATTTTCAAAAACAGGCAGAGAGGTTCGGGACAGATTTAAGGTATGGATTAGCTACAAAAGTTGACTTTTCTGGATACCCTCATAAAGTTTGGATCGATGATAAGCATGAAATAACAGCCGAATCTGTGATTATTTCTACCGGAGCAAGTGCTAAATACTTAGGTCTTCCGTCAGAAGAGACCTTTGCTAATAAAGGAGTTTCAGCTTGTGCCGTTTGCGACGGGTTCTTTTACAAAGGTAAATCTGTAGCAGTGGTTGGTGCAGGAGATACGGCTGCCGAAGAAGCAACTTACTTAGCGAACTTATGTCCGAAAGTTTATATGATCGTGAGGAGAGACGAAATGAGAGCTTCTAAGATCATGCAAGAACGAGTAAAGAATACACCTAACATAGAAGTGCTTTGGAATACTGAAACTGAAGAAATTCTTGGAGAAGACGTAGTTGGTGTGACTGGAGCAAGACTGGTGAACAATAAAACAGGCGAAAAGAAGGAAATTGAAGTCAGTGGATTCTTCGTTGCCATAGGTCACAAACCAAACACAGATATTTTCAAAGGCTGGTTAGATATGGACGAAACTGGCTATTTAGAAGTAAAACCAGGTACATCTCACACAAATGTGGAAGGAGTATTTGCAACTGGTGACGCGGCAGATAAAGTTTACAGACAAGCAGTAACAGCCGCTGGAACAGGATGTATGGGCGCCCTAGATGCAGAAAGGTTTCTTGCAGCTAAAGAATTTGAAATGGCTTCAGAAGAGTCTTTAGCCTAAACAAAACATTGAAAGATTTAAGCCACGGCAGTAGTCGTGGCTTTTTTATACAAACAAGTCGACATGCTTAAACTTGATATTTTGGCTCTAGCGGCCCATCCTGATGATGTTGAACTGTCTTGTGCAGGTACTTTGGTAAAAGCGGTACGTGATGGAAAGAAGGCAGGTATTGTAGACTTTACTAAAGGAGAATTAGGTACTAGAGGTACGCCAGAGTTGCGTATGAAAGAAGCAGCGGCTTCTGCAGAAATACTTGGACTGTCGGCTAGAGAAAACTTGGGATTCAGAGATGGCTTCTTCGTAAACGATGAAGCACACCAGTTAGAAGTTGTTAAAATGATCAGGAAGTATAGACCCGATATTGTTTTAGCAAATGCAATAGACGATCGGCACCCAGACCATGGGAAAGCATCTCAATTATCACGTCAAGCGTGTTTTTTAGCAGGTTTAGTCAATGTTAAAACTACTCTGGACGGTGTGGAACAAGAACCATGGAGACCAAGAGCCGTCTATTATTACATCCAAAGCATTCCGCATGAGCCTGATTTTATTGTAGACGTTACAGCTACATGGGAAACCAGAATGAAATCCATTTTTGCCTTTAAATCACAGTTTCACGACCCTAACAGTGGAGAGCCTGAAACATACATTTCATCGCCACAGTTTATGAAAATGGTGGAGTCGAGAGGGATTCATTATGGACATGAGATAGGGGTAACCTATGGAGAAGGCTTTACAGTAGACCGTAAAATCGGAATCAACACTGTCTTTGATTTGATTTAAGGCGCTAATCGATCAATTACCCAGTCGTTAGCCTCCTTTTTAGTATAGATAAGCCGATCGTGTAAACGACTCTGTCTACCTTGCCAAAACTCAACACTCATGGGTTTGATCCTATAACCACCCCAGAAATCAGGTAAAGGGACCTTTCCCTCCTTGAATTTTCTTTTCATTTCAGCAAGCTTCATTTCCAAGATGCTTCTAGAGCTAATTACTTGGCTTTGCTCAGATACCCAAGCACCAAGCTGGCTACCATGTGGCCTACTGCTAAAATATTTCAATGACTCTTGAGTGCTTACTTTTTCAACAACGCCTTGGATGCATACTTGTCTTTCCATGGCGTACCAAGGGAAAAGCACGGAAACCTGATGGTTTGACTCAATTTGTTTCGCTTTTCTACTACCATAGTTAGTGTAGAAAACAATGCCGTCTGTGGCGAGCGCTTTCATAAGGACGGTGCGCTGAAACGGTAAGCCCGATTGATCGACCGTGGAGAGAACCATGGCGTTTGGTTCCAATAATTCGCCATTCTGCGCTTCTGAAAACCATTTTTCAAACTGAACCAATGGGTTTTTGTCTACCGAATCAATGTCCAATGAAGCCTTGGTATATTCTTTTCTTAAATCCGCAATCGATTGAGTCATGCTGCTTTCCTTATTGTCCTCAAATATAACACGGAAACACACGAAAGTTTTTCTAATTCGTTAGGCAAAGTAAAAATGCCTTTATAATTTCCTTGTAAACAAGTTTATGTTTGAATACGATAAAGATTTGCCAGATCCTGAACCAGGTGATTTCCTGATTTCAGAACCGTTCTTAAACGATCCAAATTTCGAAAGAACGGTGATACTCATTTGTGAACATAATGAGGAAGGAACCTTTGGTCTGGTCATGAATAAGTTGTCGGATTTGAAGTTGGACGATGTTTTGTCAGATGAGATTAATGCGCCAGCTTATTTAAATATTGGCGGACCTGTCGAACAAAATACGCTACATTTTATTCATAGACTGAACCAAGAGAAAGTGGAAGGAGCGGTAGAGCTCAACGATGGTCTGTTTTGGAGTGGCGATTTTGAACAGATAAAATTCCTTTTAAACTCAAACCTAATCGACGAAAACGACATTCAGTTTTATCTAGGTTATTCAGGTTGGGAAAAAGGGCAATTAAGAAAAGAGCTAGACAGGCAATCTTGGTTTATAAAGAAAAGAGCCACGGCAGAAGAGGTTTTAGATATGGAATCAGATATGCTGTGGAAGTCAATTTTAGAGGGAATGGGAGGTAAGTATCGGGTGTTTTCGAATTACCCGGTGGACCCTCGGTTGAATTAATACTTTTACTAAATTTGAATTTGTAACGGTGCGGTTAAAAGCCGATAGAATATAGAGATATGAGTGAAGAACAGAACAATAAGGACACAGAAAAGCAAGCTCAAACGGAGGTTCAGGAAACAGAAACAGCAAATGAAAGTGACGCTACGCCAGTAGCTCACGAAGAGGAGCCTGCTGTTGCTGCCGAAACGGAAGACATAATTGAAGAAGAAGCTGAGGTAGAAGAAGTTTCTACCGCCGAATCTAACATCTCTGTTGAAGAAGAAACACCAGTTGAAACTCAGGAAGCTGAACCACAAGCAGTAGAAGAAAGCCAATCAGAGACGGCAGAGGAAACCGCGATAGAAACAAAGGAACCATCACCAATTGCTAAAGCCGAACCTAAGGCTGAAGTAGAAGAAGAAAATACTGCAGCGACTGAATCTTCAAACGATGATACTGTGGAATCGGAGGAAACGCCAAAGGCAAGCGAAGAAACGGAGACCACGGAAGAGGAAAGTGAGCCTACTGAAGAAGATAATTTTGAACTTCCAGATTACACTACATTTTCGCGAGAGGAACTCGTCGAAGCTATTGAAGGGGCCACCCAACTCAATAATTTCAATCATATTGACCAAATTGTGTCTGGAACAGAGACACTATTTAAGGGCATGGAAGACGTAATCAGAAAGGAAGCTGAGGAGCGTTACATAGCCGACGGTGGTACAGCGGAAGATTTTGAATTTAGGCATGACTCCCTTTTTAATCGATTTGATGCTTCATTAAGACAGATTAGAGATCGAAAATCGGCTTACTACAAAGAAAGAGAGGCCAACAAGACTAGAAACCTTGAAAAGAAGCAAGAAATTCTAGAGCAATTAAGAGAGCTAGTCGATGGAGAAAACCCTACGACCAGCATAAAACCCATCAAAGAAATACAAGAAGTTTGGAAAGCTATTGGGCCAGTACCAAGCCAGCAGAGTAAAACACTTTGGGCTAATTACAACGCATTATTGGATAGGTTCTATCACAACCGTCATATTCTCTTTGAACTAAAAGACCTTGACCGGAAAAAGAACCACGCCGCTAAAATTGTCTTGTGCGAGAAAGCTGAGGCATTGGGAGCAATGGATAATGTAAAAGACGCGGTAATTCAGCTGAACGAACTCCATGAAGAGTACAAAAAAGTAGGTGCTGTTCCGAGAGAAGTTCAAGAAGCCCTTTGGCAGCGTTTTAAAGCAGCATCAGATGTCGTTTACAGAAAACGAAAAGAATTTCTAGAGCACCTGAAAGGAGATTTAAAGGAAAACCTTGTCAAGAAGCAAGAACTAATCTCGCAATTAGCGGAGTTTACGAGCTTTACATCAGACCGTATCAATGATTGGAATGCAAAGACTAAAGAAATCTTGAATGTTCAGAAGTCTTGGGAAGCAATCGGTGGTGTGCCGAGGGAAAAGGCCAAGGAGATGAATAGGGCATTCTGGTCGGCATTTAAAGGTTTCTTTGCTAAAAAGAACGAATTCTTCAAGCAGCTAGAATCTTTGAGAAAAGTTAATCTAGAAAAGAAAGAAGAACTGATCAATGAAGCGATAGCCTTACAGGATAGTACAGAATGGGATAAAACAGCCGAAAAGTTAAAGCAACTTCAAAGTAGATGGAAAGAAGTTGGTCCCGTTCCTGAGAAGCAGAGAAATGCGGTGTATGCAAGGTTTAAAGAAGCCTGTGATACCTTTTTCAATAATAAGCGCAAAGAACACAATCTTGCGGAAGCCAATTATGTAGAAAACCAAGAGAAAAAGGAGGCTGTTCTGAAAGAAATAGCTGAGAAAGCTGGAGGGGAAGGCGCAAGCGAGCAAGAGTTAATGACCCTTATTTCCACTTATAATGAGCTAGGATTCGTACCAAGAAATGCTATAAAAGCGATGGATGCGAAATTTAAAGAGGTAGTGAAGTCTTACATTGATGGTTTAAAATTAGACGAATCAGAGGCAGAAACCCTGTTGCTCAAAGCTGAGCTTTCAGGAGGCGGTCGAGGTGACGGAGCAGATAGAAGGCTACAGAAGAAAGAAGGAGCACTAAGACGTAAGATTAATGAACTTGAGGACAATATCTCATTATGGAACAATAACTTGGCCTTCTTTGCCAACTCAAAGACAGCAGATAAGCTGAAAGAAGAGTTTGATGTAAAAATTGAGACAGCGGAAAAAGAGATTCAAGTCCTTAAAAAGCAACTCAAAGTTCTAAGAAGTATTTGATCGTCAAGGTGTTTAAAAAAGTTTAAAAAAATTGGTCAAAACACCTTTGCAATTATAAATGACACTTCTATATTTGCACTCGCTTTGAACGAAAAGCACCTAAGAAGCCTCCTTAGCTCAGATGGTAGAGCAACTGACTTGTAATCAGTAGGTCATTGGTTCGATCCCGATAGGAGGCTCTTTAAAATCAGGCAGTTACGCAAGTAACTGCCTTTTTTTATGCCTCATTCTCCGATTCATTTACTGTTTATAACACTTCGCTACAAAGAATTGATCCGAAATTGATAATACAGCAAGTCCTATTTAAGTTGTATTACAAAATGAATCACATGCGACACCCATTTCTTACACTCACTGTTTTCTGTATTTCATTATCTACATCGCTTTTTGCGCAAAAGAATAATGATGCTATTGATATTCATGAATTCGAAAAAGTCTATGAACTAGAAAAGCTACTGAAGCCAATTGACATTAATGGCCAAATATTTCAGGTGCACGCTTGGGCTACTGACGGGGAACATATTTTTGTTTTAAATGATAAAGAAGTGCCTCCTGTGAAATCTTATAGGCTTTCTGATGGACAGTTTACCGGAGGATTTACTAGTAAAGGAGGTGGCCCTGGAGAATTTCAGATGTTTAACAGATCTGGTTTTGGCATACGTAAGGGACAATTAATAGTACAGGGGCGGAAATATGTTCGTCTTTTTGACATTCAAAAGAGCAATGATAAGGTTAGTCTAGAGGTATCTAAAGAATTCAGAGTGCCGTCTGAGGCTGGTATTATTAACAGTGGTTTTATGTTAGATGAAAATACACTGGCCGCTTCGATAATGTTTAGCCCCAAGGACTTTGTTACGTTCAATATCAGGGAGGGCAATAACAATTCAAATGAGGAAATGGGAGATTTTGGAGACTATCCAGATTTATATCCTGACTTTCCGACAACGGCCAAACATCATTTATATACTGGGTTATCTGATTATTCGGAAGATGGCCATTTTTTGATTAAAGCGTATGGAAATTTCCCGCTATTAAGGCTCTTTGATTTAGAAAATAATACGTTTAGCGATATCGAATTTAGGGGTAAGAACGAACAGATATCAAAAGTAATTCCAGATAAGAATGATAGAAGCGTAGGAAATGGGTTAGACTTATATCGTTATCAAGGACGGGTTAAAATAGGAGGAGATTATATAGTGACACAATACGAAGAGAATTTGTATAAAAAGGTAGCAATGACTTCCAGAGGGAACTTGGAAGCTATACCTCAAGCCGACCCGCTGTTACTAGTGTTTAACTTGGATGGTAAATTATTAGCGAAACTGTCTCTACCTGATTGGTTTCAAAAATTCACGCTCACCCCTGATGACAGGATGATCGTTTTCCATCCTGAAATTGAGAATAAGCTCTTTGTCGCTGACCTAAAGCAGTTTAAATAAGCTCTTTTTGATCTGAAGAAATGTTCTCACTCTAAACTCGTTTACCGAAAGAAATTAAGTCAGCAATCGTTTCCAATTTATTCCATTCTTAGAATAAGATTTGTCTTTATTCTCAGCTGATTTATTTATCTTTTGGGAATGATCGATTTTGGTAGAAGAGCGTTTTTGACTAAAGCCACACTACTCAGTGCCGCAGCGCTCTACCCATCATCATTATCTGCTTTTTTCGGAAGTGATTCTCGCAAATTTAAGATATGTCTCAACCCTGGGGCCATTGGTGTCAAATTGAGCCAAAAAGAACTTTTAGAAATGGCCGTAAAATATGGCTTTGAAGCGATTGTGCCATTTCCTGATCAACTAGCGCGGTATGACATTGGGCAAAAAAGTCAGCTAATCGATCAAATGGCAGGCAGCGAGATATCTTGGGGTACTGCCAATTTACCTGTGCAGTTTAGGGCATCAGAACAGCAATTTCGAAATGATCTAAAACAACTAGATAAGTCTGCGAAAACACTGGCTGAAGTTGGAGCTTCACGTATGTCTACATGGATAATGCCAACACATGATGAGCTTACTTACAGAAAGAATTTCGATCGGCATGCCCTGCGACTAAAAGAAGTTGCAAAAGTGCTTGATGACTCGGGAATAAAGTTGGGTTTAGAATATGTTGGCCCTAAGACTTTGATGGCTAGGGATAAGTACTCTTTTATAAGGTCCATGGCCGAACTTTCAGAGCTTATTGATGGAATCAACCAAGGAAATGTTGGCTATCAATTAGACGCTTTCCATTGGTATTGTGCGGGTGAAACAAAGGCCGATATCCTCAATTTGAACCCAGACCAAATCATAACAGTCGATTTAAATGACGCTAAAGCGGGGAGATCAGCAGATGAACAATTGGACTGGGAGAGAGAATTGCCTGCTACTAGCGGTGTAGTCTCCACAAAGGAATTCTTGAGTGCCTTAGTAGAAATAGGCTACGATGGACCTGTAAGAGCAGAACCTTTTAATGAAGAACTAAATAAATTACAAACAGACCAGGCATTAAAGAAAACGATTGGAGCAATCCGAAATGCCATTTCACAAATAGATTAACACTATGCAAATTATTGAATCATCCAAGACATACGACGTTGTCATAGTCGGCTCAGGAGCTGGTGGCGGTATGGCCACAAAAATTCTCTCAGAAGCTGGATTCGACGTTGCTGTATTGGAAGCTGGACCATTCTTTGATCCTAAACAGGATCAATATAGAAATCAACTCAGGTGGCCTTGGGAGTCGCCAAGACGAGGCGCAAGTTCTGACAGAAGATCTTTTGGAGATTTTGATGCTGCTTATGGCGGTTGGAACCTAGAAGGAGAACCTTACACTGAAGCCCCCGGAACTAGATTTGCATGGTTTAGATCTCGAATGTTAGGAGGGAGAACCAACCACTGGGGTAGAATATCACTTCGATTTGGGCCGCTTGATTTCAAACGCAAAAGCGTTGATGGATTAGGCGACAACTGGCCGATCGGATATGAAGACGTGAAACCTTACTATGATAAAGTAGATAAATTGATCGGTGTATTTGGAAGTAAAGAAAACATTAAGAATGAGCCCGACGGCTTTTTCTTACCACCTCCAAAACCGAGGCTCCATGAGCTGTATTATGTCAAAGGAGCTAGGAAAGCTGGTATTCCAGTAATTCCATCCCGTCTGTCTATCTTGACCAAAAGGATCAATAATGAAAGAGGAAGCTGCTTCTATTGTGGCCAATGTAATAGAGCATGTTCTGCTTACGCTGATTTCTCATCAGGGACATGTTTGATTTTCCCAGCACAGAAAAACGGTGGTAGAATTGAGCTTTTCACTGAAGCCATGGTGAGCGAAGTGACGACTGATAAAGAAGGAAAAGCCACTGGAGTTACTTACATTAATAAATTAGATAGGAAGTCGTATCACCTTAAAGCTAAGGTAGTTGTAATGGCAGCATCGGCATGTTCTACTGCGCGAATACTGCTAAACTCTAAAAGCTCAGTACATCAAGACGGACTAGGAAACAGTAGTGGAATGGTCGGTAGGTATCTACACGATTCTACTGGTGCGAGTAGATCGGTTTTCATTCCAGAATTGATGGATAGAAAGATTTACAACGAAGATGGTGTCGGTGGAATGCATGTTTATACGCCATGGTGGCTAAATGATGCTAAACTAGATTTCCCTCGTGGCTATCACATCGAAGTTTGGGGTGGAATGGGTATGCCGAGCTATGGTTTCGGTTTTAACCCAAATAACCTGAATAAGATTGTAGGCGGAAATATCGGTGGCTATGGTGATACCCTTAGAAAAGATATAAAAAGGTACTACGGAGCTGTAGTTGGCGTCTCTGGAAGGGGTGAAAGTGTCCCTCAGAAGGATAACTATTGTGAAATTGACAATGATGTGGTAGACCAATGGGGTATACCAGTACTTAAGTTCAATTACAAATGGACGGATAACGAGGTGAAGCAAGCCAAGCACATGCAAGATACCTTTGAAGAAGTGTTGACCGCGACGGGTGGTATTCTCCTCGGAGATAAGCCAGGAGCAGATCGAAATTATGGTCTTACGGCGCCAGGAGAAATTATTCACGAAGTAGGAACAACGAGAATGGGTAACGATCCTAGAACGTCTGTGACGAACAAATACAACCAGTTGCATGATTGTGAAAACGTGTTTGTGATGGATGCAGGACCATTTGTTTCGCAAGCAGATAAAAACCCAACTTGGACAATCCTCGCTTTAGCTTGGAGGGCATCCGATTACCTAGTAGATCAAGTCAAAAAACGTAAAATCTAATTGTCATGGATAGAAGAGATTCATTAAAAGGATTATTAGTAGGTTCTGTAGCTGGTGGACTTTTAGTTACTGGTTGTGCGCCTGATACCGAAAATACCGCTGAGGTAGCGGATAAACCTAGTTTACCGGGATATGGGCGTACAGTTCCAGAACAAAAGCATGACGAAGAAGTATTGGCAGAAACGTTTTTAAATGAACATGAATTAGAAACGATCGCTTCGCTTTGTGATATTATTCTTCCTCCAACAGCTGAAATCGGTGGGGCAAATGATGCTGAAGTGCCCGTTTTCATTGAATTTATTGTGAAGGATATGCCACGCCAGCAGTTGCCCATTAGGGGAGGTTTGGCATGGTTAGATAACCACTCTTTTAAATTGTATAACCTTGAGTTTAAAAAGCTTTCCGTGGATCAGCAAAAAGCTATTGCAGATACAATCGCCTACCCAGGAAAAACGGCTCCAGATTTAATGGCAGGAGAACGTTTCTTTACGCGAATGAGGAATTTAGTGCTCACTGGATATTACACATCGGAACTTGGAGTGAAGGATTTAGGCTATAAAGGTAATAGTCCAAATTATTGGGACGGCGTTCCGCAAGATGTACTTGACCAGCACGATGTTGATTATGAACCAGAGTGGCTGGCAAAATGTGTAGATCAGTCAAAACGAAACGACATAGCCACATGGGACGATGATGGCAATTTATTGACGTGATCAGAATTCATTTCTTCATGTTATTTGTACTTTCAGCTTGCTCTACAAACCTTGAGCAAGCTGGGAGTATAGCTAAAGCAGTGACAGTTCAGGAGTTTCAAAACTTGATTTCGGAAAAAAAGGACGTCCAAATCGTTGATGTAAGAACAAAACATGAATTCCAATCAGGCCATTTGGCCAAGGCGCTACTTATAGATTATTATAAACCCGATTTTAAAAACCTTTTAGATAAGCTTGATAAGGGTAAGCCTGTCGCTGTTTACTGCGCTGTGGGAGGTAGAAGTGCTTCAACGCTGAAATTGTTAAAGCAAATGGGTTTTAAAGAAGCCTACGATATGAAGGGTGGAATTCGTGATTGGCAGCGCAAAAAACTACCCATCGAACGATAGGAGAAAAGCCTAACAATGTCTTAATGGAATTCTCCAAAGTGCCACAAGATTCCAGATGGATCATGCAGGAAAATTTCATCACCCCAATCATTTTTTACGATTGAAGACAGCTTGACGCGCTGATACTTGTTGTGAAGATCAAGCTTGATTAATTCTGACTGATATCTTTCTACACTGTCAACTTCTAGAAATAGCATCGTATTATCTACCCAGTCCTTAACGTAGGCATCTTGTAAGTAAAAGCCATAACCTTCATGCACTTCGAAATACGACATGTTATGAGAGATAGGAATTTCCTTGAACCCCAGCTCCTTATAAAATGTACTCGACTCCTTAAAGTCCTTTGCACCAATAAATGGTCGTATTGATTTTGGCTTATGCTCCATTCTTAAAAGTTAAGCCTATTTTTTTGATAACAAGGCAACACCTTGAACAACTAAATTCAAAGAGGGGTCAAATGCATTTTTAATTGCCGCTGAAGGGTTTTATGGCAATCCATTGAACCTCTGAGAAAAATAACCGACCTTTATCAAACCTGACCACTCGCTTGTTTACTTAGATTTGGTATATGGATTTGGATTTATTAGAGGAGTTCCTCTTAATCGCTTTAGACGACGACAAAGGAAAATTTGTTATTGATTCGACACACCTACATTATGGTTTTGGTGGAGCGATTCTATTGGAACTAGCCTTACGAGAAAAGATTGCTGTAGAAGGGGATTATGTCAGGTTGATTGATAGTGCTTTGGAGAAAGAAGTAGCGCTTAATAAAGTGATCGAGTTACTTAAAACCAGCACAGAACCGATTAAAATTAAAAAGCTCATTACAAAGCTTGCCAAAATGGCCAATGAGCTTAAAGAAGATACGCTCAAACGCCTGATGAATAAGGGTATCTTGAAAAAGGAAGAGCACAAAATACTTTGGATAATTCCTTCCAATAAATACCCTACCAGCAACCTTAACCCTGAAAATAAGGTACGTGAACGTCTGAAAGGAGTGATGCTTTTAGGCGAGAAATCCGAAGCAAGAGATATAATGCTATTGAGTCTGATAGATATTTCTGATCTCACGCGAGAGGCGTTCAGAGATAAGGAAGATTATAAAGCGGTTAAAAAGAAGATCAAAGAAGTGACGCAGGATGTGAAAATATCCAATGCCATCAATAAAAGCATTCGAGAAGTACAAGCAGCAATTATGATCGCCATAACCACGACTATGATTGTAACTACAGTGACAACTACCACGAATTAATCTCCTGACTAGTGAGAAATAAAAAGGCCTCATACCATTAAGATGTAAGGCCTTTTATGTGGTTTTCTTGTTATTTTTAGTCCTCTTCGTAAATCACTAAAATGTCTATTTCTCTCATTTCCTTTTTCATCTTAATGCCCATTTTTTTGATGGCATCATGAAATGATTGAGGATTTTCAGGGTCATAAGAGAAATCAAAAACAAATAGTCCATCAATACCAGTTTCATTGACTACTGGTTTTCCCAAAGTACCTTGATCTTCCAAATATTTAGTAAAGTCATCCATCGATGATCTATTGGATATAAACCTATCTCCTCTAGAATTGAGATTTTTAACGTCAGTTCCAGCTTTTTCTAATGGAAAGGGGATAGAGTCAATTTTAGAAACAACAATTACTTCCATTTCCTTCTTCTTAGTTTTAGCCTTTATGTCTAATGTAGAAAGTAGTTTTTCTTGAAAGATTTCGTTTAACCTACCAGCGTCTTCGGGAGCAACCAGAATATCCAAATTATATCGGTTGTCGGTATTCTTCCAGTCCACTTTGGCCTCATCTATTTGTAATTCCAATCGAAAAGAACTCATATCAAAGGCCTGACGATACATACCTGTAATCGTGGTATTGTGCATAGAAATGCGTCGCCCGTCTTTATTGTATTTCGTGAACCCAGGGATGTTTGGGTTATAAGGCTGAATATCGAAGGTTTCTATGGCATCTGCTGGAAGGTTAAAGTAGTCAGCCGCATAATCAAAAGCTGTGTTATCAACCTTTAGGGGTAAGTCTATTTTCTCCTTGTTAATGACTTTTTTGATAACCTCCTTATTGATATTTGAAGGGTTGGTAATCGCTACTACAGTGCCGTCTACATCTATTAACACAGAATGAGGAAGCATCCTATATGGGAAATAATCACTCATTTTATGCTCTCTATCTCGGGCATACATAAAACTATATGGTCTCTTTGCCGCGAACCGCTCTAACCTTGCCTTATCCTCAGTACTGACGGCAAGGACTAGTAAATCATCTTTAAACTCCTTTTGTAGAGAATCTAAGTGAGGCATGTTCACAATACACGATCCACACCATGTCGCCCAGAAATCAATTAGAATCACTTTCTTTTTGGGAAAACCATTTGTAGTTTTTCCATTTTTGGGTCCAATCAAATCAACTTCGAGTTCTTCCAGATGGTCTATATTATCGCCAACCGTAAGTGCTTGGCCTCTGAGCAAACCTGAAACGAGAATAAGTGCGAGAATAATTATGGCTTTAAGTTTCATATCATTTTTTTTAACAAACCTAGCGTACAGCTTTTTTCGGGGTGTTAAACTGAGACTTAACTATTGTAAATGTTTGTTAATGGATTATTGGGAGCCAAAAAAGCCACATATATTCGATTATGATAAAGAAGCAATCGGTAACCATTCCACTGACTACGATCTCATTGATTAGTATGCTGGCGATTCAGGCTTATTTTTTAAAGGCTAACTTTCAAAGTAATAAAACAAGTTTTCAAAATGACGTGAATGCCTCTCTGGAGCTGATCATTGATGATGTAAAGCAAGATTGGGAGGAACGGCGGTTCGAACTTCATAAGTTCGACTTACTTGATACCAATTTGGTTAAAATTGAATATGATTTTGGGAACGGTATTAACCCATCTGTGAGTCTGGTAGATCCTATTTCTGGAGATTTATTTTTGAAACACAATTTTATTACAAAATACGATCCTGATACGCTCACGAAGGAGTTTTTATTCAACAAAGCCTTCAATAAACTTAAACGCATTGGCAAACAGACGGTATACTTTAGTGTAAATAGGCCGATTGACGACCGCTATGAGAATTATACTGACACCTTATCGGCCAATATCAGATTGTTAGACAGTCTTTTAGTGGATAATTTTGATAACTACGCCATTCAAGCCGATTATGAATTGGTATTTATTGAGGAAGACAGTACTTATGAGCTTAATGATGAAAAAGCGTATATTTCCAACTTTTTCAAATTGAAAGACAGGGGAGATCAGCGTCAGATAGCTGTGCTTATTCCCAAGCCATTTTGGGCCATCGTGCAAAGATCATCATCGTTGATCGTGGCTTCATTATTCGTTGTGCTACTGGTAGTCTTTAGTTTCTGGTTTTTAACCGACATGATTAAAAAGCAACGTATTTTGGCTCAAACTAAGGATGACTTTATCGATAATGTGACCCATGAACTCCTCACACCGATTTCAACTTTACATGTGAGTTTGGAGAGCCTCGATCGGTACCATGTTCTTGATAATAAGGAGAAAGCCAGAGACTATTTGAAAATATCAAAAATGGAGCTCAGCAGAATCTCGGGCCTTCTGCAAAATGTATTACAAGTCAGTCTACACAATCCTGGGGTAGTTAGTTTAAAGATGACTAATGTCGATCTGAAAGCCCTCATCAATGAAGTGATCGACTATTACTCAGTAAAAAGCAAAGGGGAGATTCACTTCAAGGTTGCCCCATTCAGCAATATTGAGGTAAAAGCTGATGTTTATCGATTAAATAATGTCTTCTACAACCTGATCGATAATGCATTAAAATACTCTAACCGAACTCCTAAAGAGATAGAAATCAATGTCCATACTGGGGATAAAGTAGCAGTGGATGTAAAAGATAATGGCATAGGAATTCCACGAGAAGATCAAGATAAAATCTTCGAGAAGTTCCATCGCGTGAGCCAAAATGGGGTGCACGATGTCAAAGGAATGGGGATCGGTCTATATCAATCTAAAACCATTATGAATAAAATGGGAGGAGATTTAAGGCTGAAAAGTTCATCTGAATCCGGTTCGATTTTTTCAATAGTTTTAAACCCTTGTTAAGTACCACCAATGTCTAAAATATTATTAGTTGAAGATGAGCTTTCCCTAGCTATGTTGGTGAAAGATAATTTGGAAGAACAGGGGTACCAAGTTACCCATGTTACTGATGGACAATCGGCCATTGAAAGATTCAACTTGGAAACACCAGATCTCATCATTTTAGATGTGATGATGCCTAAGGTGAATGGTTATGATGTAGCAAAGGCGATAAGAACAACCAACAAGAATGTCCCTATCATCTTTTTAACTGCTAAGGTTCAAGTCAAAGACGTAATCGAAGGATTTGAGTCTGGAGGGAACGATTATCTCAGAAAGCCTTTCAGTATCCAAGAATTACTCATTCGTATGAAAGTGATGTTGAGTGAAACACGATTACTAACGAATGAAATAAAGACTGAAGACAAAGTATTTTACCTAGGAAGCTTCGTTTTTGATAGCCGAAAATTTACCCTAGAAAATGGAAGCAATGTCCGAAGCTTAACGGCTAAGGAATCTCATTTACTTCAGGCGCTCTGTATGCAACAAAACCAAACGGTCACAAAAGAGTCATTATTATTAGCGGTTTGGGGCGATGACTCCTTTTTCAACTCACGCAGTCTTGACGTTTTTATCTCTAGACTTAGAAAGTACCTTAAAGACGAACCCAGGCTTAGCATCTTGAATATAAGAGGGGTAGGATATAAGTTTATCGTCGATTAAAGGCCGAGATAGCGCCAATAGAAATCGATTGTATTCTTAGCTTAAGAGTGTAGATGGGCTTCCTGTAATAATCTGATTAACAGCATGATACATTCTTAATTATTCAATCGGAGATTGTACTCACACCAAAAATAAATTAAATCAGCTCAAACTGTGTCGATAAGTTTATCTATTGAATATCCAAAATATGGAGTTGAATAGATACAGCAAAAGACTAACCCAAGATCCAACACAGCCCGCATCGCAGGCCATGCTATATGGTATTGGCCTAACAGAAGCTGATATGCAAAAGGCTCAAGTGGGCATTGTTAGTACAGGCTATGAAGGCAATACTTGTAACATGCACCTAAACGATCTCGCAAAAGAAGTCAAAAAAGGAGTCGTTGCGGCCGATCTAGTGGGTTTGATATATAATACCATAGGCGTTAGTGATGGCATATCTAACGGGACAGAAGGAATGCGCTATTCGCTCGTTTCTAGAGAAATAATTGCAGATTCGATCGAAGCTGTTGCAGGAGCCCATTATTACGATGGCTTGGTAACCGTAGTCGGCTGCGACAAGAATATGCCGGGCGCTCTAATGGCGATGGGAAGGCTAAATAGACCCTCGTTAATGGTTTATGGTGGCACTATCGCCTCAGGATGCTATAAAGGGAAAAAGCTCAATATCGTTTCGTCTTTTGAGGCTTTGGGTGAAAAGTTTGCTGGAAATATATCGGATGAGGATTACCAAGGGATTATCAAGAACTCGTGTCCAGGTGCAGGCGCATGTGGTGGAATGTATACGGCTAATACCATGTCATCGGCTATTGAAGCATTAGGCATGTCATTGCCTTATAGTGCCTCAAACCCAGCGATAAGTCTTGATAAAGAAGAAGAATGTGCCAAAGTAGGGCGTGCGGTTCGAAAACTACTTGAGCTCGATTTAAAACCGAGAGATATACTCACAAAGAAATCCTTCGAAAATGCCATCAGGCTGATCATAGTCCTCGGTGGTTCTACCAACGCAGTAATGCACCTAATCGCGATAGCCAAAAGTGTAGACATCGATCTTAGCCTAAAAGACTTTCAAACGCTTTCTGATAACACTCCATTTCTGGCCGATCTAAAACCAAGTGGCCAATATTTGATGGAAGATTTACATGAAGCAGGTGGCGCCCCAGCCGTTATGCGCTTCATGCTCGACCATGATATGCTTCATGGGGAATGTATGACCGTTACAGGGGAAACCATAGCCGAAAACCTATCCACAGTAGACCCAATTAACCTAGAAACTAAGCTGCTTAGGCCCATAGATCAGCCGATTAAACCCACTGGTCACTTACAAATGCTATTTGGAAATCTTGCCTCCGAAGGCTCCGTTGCTAAAATTACAGGTAAAGAAGGTGAGCGTTTCGAGGGAAAAGCTATCGTATTCGATGATGAATTTTCTGCCATTGAAGGAATTGGCAGTGGTGCTGTAAAACCGGGGCACGTGATCGTAATTCGGTACGAAGGCCCAAAAGGAGCCCCAGGAATGCCAGAAATGCTCAAGCCTACAGCTGCAATTATGGGAGCAGGTTTAGGTAAATCCGTAGCACTGATAACTGATGGACGCTTTTCTGGAGGAAGTCATGGTTTTGTTGTCGGTCATGTAACCCCAGAAGCTCAGGCAGGTGGAGTCATCGCACTGGTTGAAAACAATGATCCAATCATTATCGATGCAGTGAACAACGAAATCACGTTGGGAGTATCAGAAGAAGTACTCAAAAAGAGAAAGGCACTTTGGAAACGCCCCGCTTTAAAAGTGAAAGCTGGCGTTTTAAAAAAGTATGCTAAGAATGTATCCTCCGCTTCGGAAGGTTGTGTAACGGATAATTAAGGAAGATATGGAATCAGTGCTTACCCCATTAGTATCTACTAAAGAAAAGACCTCAGGTGCCAAAGCTCTTATAAAGTCGCTCATAGCCGAAAAAGTAAACATAGTTTTTGGTTACCCTGGTGGAGCTATTATGCCAGTTTATGATGCCCTATTTGATTTTCAGACCGAGGTACATCATGTGCTCACGCGGCATGAACAAGGTGCTGTACATGCAGCACAGGGGTTTGCTCGCGCAACAGGAGAAGTCGGGGTAGTTTTGGCCACTTCAGGACCTGGCGCAACTAACCTGATTACAGGCATAGCGGATGCAATGGTCGATTCCACACCGTTAGTTTGCATTACTGGACAGGTAGGCTCCCAGTTACTGGGATCAGATGCATTTCAAGAAACTGATATCATCAGTATTTCAATGCCTGTGACCAAATGGAATTTTCAAGTAACAAAGGCAGAAGAATTACCAGAAGCTATAGCGAAGGCGTTTTACATTGCAAAATCAGGTAGACCTGGCCCGGTTCTTATAGACATTACTAAGGATGCTCAATTTCAAGACTTTGAATTTAGCTATTCACCTTGCCGTACCATAAGAAGTTATCAGCCGATCCCTAGTCTCAATTTGAATCAGGTCAAAGCTGCTGCAGATTTAATTAATCTAGCACAAAAACCATTCGTCCTTTTTGGGCAAGGCGTCATTCTAGGTAATGCTGAACAAGAGTTTAAAAGTTTTATCGAAAAAACCGGAATACCGGCTGCTTGGACCATTTTAGGACTATCCGCCTTACCAACTGAGCACCCATTGAATGTAGGTATGCTAGGTATGCACGGTAATTATGGCCCGAATAAACTAACCAATGAATGTGACGTGCTGATCGCAATCGGCATGCGGTTCGATGATCGAGTAACAGGCAACTTGGAGAAATATGCGAAGCAAGCAAGAATTATCCATTTAGATATTGATCCAGCGGAGATTAATAAAAATGTAAAAGTTGAAATACCGGTACTCGGCGATTGTAAAGAGACACTTTCAGAACTAACAAAACACGTTCTGTTAAAAAGTCATCGCGAGTGGCTGGAGAAATTTAGAGTATTGAATGCCATCGAAGCGGAGCAAGTCGTAAAAGACGAGTTATCACCTGTGGAGGGACCGTTGAAAATGGGAGAGGTTGTCGATCAAATCAATCAAATTACTGATGGTGACGCCGTTTTAGTAACGGATGTAGGGCAGCACCAAATGATGGCCTGTCGTTACACTAGATTCAATCAGTCGAAAAGTAACATTACTTCTGGTGGGTTGGGGACAATGGGATTTTGTTTACCAGCGGCTATTGGGGCTAAACTTGGTGCACCTTCGCGAGAGGTTATTGCAGTGATAGGTGATGGTGGTTTTCAAATGACCATTCAAGAGCTAGGTACCGTTTTCCAGACCCAAGCCGCCATAAAGATTGTTATTCTTAATAACAACTTTTTAGGAATGGTTCGGCAGTGGCAACAACTGTTTTTCGATAAGCGCTACTCTAGTACTGAACTTATGAACCCCGATTTTATCAAAATAGGCGAGGGGTACGGTATCAAAGGAGCCACCGTTGAAAAGCGAGAAGACTTATCGAACGCATTGAAGGCAATGTTCGCTCACGAAGGGAGCTATTTGCTTGAGGTGAAAGTAGGAAAAGAGGATAACGTGTTTCCAATGGTGCCTTCTGGTGCATCAGTATCAGATATAAGACTTGCCTAACGTGATCCAGTCATTTACCATATCGATATTTTCCGAAAACAGCATTGGTTTACTGCATAGAATTACGTCTATTTTTACTAAAAGACATTTGAGTATTGAGAGTCTAAACACCTCAGAATCAGAACAAGAAAGCGTTTTTCGATTTACAGTGGTAGTGAAGGCCGAGGAAGAGCTCGTTCAGAAAATCGTCAAACAAATCGAGAAGCAAGTCGAAGTTATTCAAGCAGTCTATCATCTCGATGAAGAGACAGTTTTTCAAGAGATAGCGCTTTATAAACTATCTACTGAGAAGGCTTCAGAAAATAATTTGGTCGAAAGACTAATCCGCGATTCTCATGCGCGTATTCTCTCCATGGAGCCGGAATATATGATTATCGAGAAAACAGGGCATAAAGAAGAAACACAGGAGTTGCTGGAGTTTTTAAGACCTCTGGGTTTGAAGGAATTTGTACGGTCGGGCAGAGTATCTGTAATCCGACCAAAAATAGAATTACAGAAAGAAAGATAAACTTTTAAACAGCATATTATGGCTTTAATCAACTTTGGTGGAGTAGAAGAAAATGTCATCACAAGAGATGAATTTCCACTAGCAAAAGCACAAGAAGTATTGGCAAATGAGACCGTGGCCATCATAGGTTATGGGGTACAAGGTCCAGGCCAGTCATTGAATTTACAGGACAACGGCATTAAGGTCATTGTAGGGCAGCGACAAGAATCCAAGACGTGGGATAAAGCGATCGCGGATGGTTGGGAGCCAGGCATAAGCCTTTTTCCGATTGAAGAAGCGCTGGAAAGAGCATCAATTATTTGTTATCTGCTTTCAGATGCTGCTCAAATTCAATTATGGCCAGTAGTCAAGAAGCATTTGACTGCAGGTAAGATGCTTTACTTTTCACATGGTTTTGGAGTGGCATACGCTGAAAAAACGGGTATTATACCACCAGCAGATGTTGACGTGGCATTAGTAGCACCGAAGGGATCGGGTACAAGTTTGCGGAGATTATTTTTAGAGGGGAAAGGCCTGAATTCATCTTTTGCTATCCATCAAGATGCTACAGGAAAAGCTAAGGACAGAATTGTAGCATTAGGCATTGGTGTTGGTTCTGGCTATTTGTTTGAAACGACATTTATTAAAGAAGTTACCTCTGACCTTACAGGTGAGCGAGGTACGCTTATGGGGGCTATTCAAGGCCTTTTTATGGCACAATATGAAGTTTTAAGAGCCAATGGTCATTCTCCGTCGGAAGCTTTCAATGAAACAGTGGAGGAAGCTACGCAATCCTTGTATCCACTTGTAGCTGAAAATGGAATGGACTGGATGTACGCTAATTGCTCTACTACAGCACAACGAGGAGCCCTAGATTGGAAGGATAAATTTCATGCAGCTACAAAACCTGTTTTTGAAGAATTATATGCTTCAGTAGTGGCGGGCACAGAGGCACAAAGGAGTATTGATTCCAATTCACAGACAGACTACCGGGAGAAACTTCAGGAAGAACTGGACGAACTGCATAACTCTGAAATGTGGAGGGCTGGAAAAGCTGTAAGAGCCTTAAGGCCGGAAAATGCGCCTGAAATCAAAGAAAAAGAACTGGTGTAATGCTGAAACCAAATACCGAAAAGATTTAAAATCGGTATTTGGTCATCGCAAAGCCTTAAACTTTTCCTTGACCACTTCTTTTACTGGACGACCTTCAATTCTGCTTTGGAGGTAAGAAAGAATATCGAGATAGAGGAAAGGGCGACGCTCATATAGGTCTTCATTTAGCTTTTCTAGACGACTGTGAAGTTGTATAAACTCACTTTTTAACTCACTGGGCTTGATTTTTCCCGTTTTCCGGAGGAATTGGATGATTTCACGCTGCACAGCCTGTTGATCATTCATTCTACCGATAAACTGAAAGGTGGACTTGATTTGATATTCTAGTTGAAAGTCTTGCCCATCTTCAAAGTGAGCGATTAGATTCAGGATTCTCGCAAAGCAGTGAATGTCTTCTCTCAGCTTTACATCTTTGAAGTAAACGATTTGATTTAAGTAGAATATCGTTTTCCTGTAATTATCATTTCCAAAGTAGAGGGAAGCAAATTTGTAGTAAAACATTAACACCCTTTCTGGGTCGATTTTACCTTCATAAAGTTTCAACTTCTCCAAGATTTCTGGAATAAGATCAATCCCTTTTTCGAATTGACCTTCCATAAAGCATTTATTGATTTTCGATATGTATAAAAACTTAAAAATCAGTACTTCAGAGTTTAAGTCCTTTACAATCTGTTTATCTTGGCTTAAGGCTTCCACTTCATCTAAAACGATACAGAATTGAGTATAATATTGTAATTGAAATAATGCTGCTAATAAGTTTCTGTAACCCTTAATAAACAATACCGGCTGCTTTTTAGCCATGTCTTCATCGGCCTTAAAAAGTTCGACCCAAGCCTTCGCATGTTTGTAGGCATTAGGAAAGTTTTGGGTGATTTTATTAAACCACACATGAGCCTGATGGTAATAAAGTTTCTCGTAAAAGGAGAGCCCATCGACGCTTGTTATGGGTAAGTTTTCGTCGAAATAGGTTCGAACTTCTTCAAAGGCCGTTTTTGTTTTTGCATATCCGTTTTTAAGAAATAGGCTGTATAAGTTGAGCGATAAGTTGGAAAGCTGATTAGCCGAATTGACCCGATTAGCCGTTGTATTGACCTCAATGGTAAGTTCTTCGGCTCTATTCTCTATACTCCTAGTGATATACTCTGATTCAATGAGCTTTTCGAATTCCAACACTTCCAGGGCGATGGTAAAATGCTTGGTTTCTTGAGCCATCACCTTGGTTTTACCCAGCATCTTAAGTGCCTGCTTATAAAAGCCTTTGTTATACAAGACTTTAGCATGGTCCATGTTTTCTCTAAGCTGGATATCTATGTTTTGACCAATATGATAGTGCCGAAGACTAGCTAATATTTGCCGATATAAGTGTGCTTTTTGATTCGAAAATTGACTCTTTTTTATGCTCGAAACACGCTTTAAAATATTTTGATCATCGTAAGATTTAATGCTATCCATAGCATCGAAGAGCTTTACAAACTTCAGATCATCTGCATTTCCACTTCTTTTAACAAACAAGCGAAAGTGTCTTTTCTCCGTCTGATTCAGAGATTTTATAAGGTCAAATAATGGATCGCTTTTAATGTTTGCCATTGTAAAGTGAAACTACGTAAGTAACTGATTAATAATGGTTTGAAAAATGAAAAGCCTGTTTTAGAAATAGTATAAGAATCAAGTTCTCATATGGTATCAATTCTGGGTCAGTCTAAATTCAATTATTCTGTAAAAAGCGATTATAGAAATACTGAAGACTGATCAAATAAACGATGTCAAATCAAAAAATACAAATCTTCGACACAACGCTCAGAGACGGTGAGCAAGTGCCTGGATGTAAGTTAAATACCAAAGAGAAGGTTGAAGTCGCCAAGCGACTTGAAGCCTTAGGTGTAGATGTAATTGAGGCAGGTTTTCCTATCTCAAGCCCAGGAGATTTCGAATCTGTAGCGGCAATAGCATCTGTAGTTAGAGACGCTGTGGTCTGCGGCCTTAGTAGGGCTGTTGAAAAAGATATCATTACGGCAGCCGAATCATTACAGAAAGCGGTCAGACCAAGAATTCATACGGGAATCGGTACATCTGAATCACATATTCGGTTTAAACTTAATTCAACACCTGAAAAAATAGTAGAAAGAGCGGTTTCCGCAGTCGCATTGGCTAAAAGGTATGTTGAAGATGTTGAGTTTTATGCCGAAGACGCTGGTAGAACCGATAATGAGTTTCTAGCCTTTATTTGTGAGAAGGCAGTTCAAGCCGGTGCCACGGTCTTGAATATTCCAGACACCACAGGGTACTGTTTACCTGAGGAATATGGTGCGAAGATTAAATTCCTAAAGGAAAACGTGAAGGGAGTTCATAATGTAACCCTTTCAACGCATTGTCACAATGATCTTGGTATGGCTACGGCCAACTCCATTTCTGGGGTGATTAATGGAGCCACACAAATCGAATGTACGATCAACGGAATCGGCGAAAGAGCAGGAAACACCGCTTTAGAAGAGGTGGTGATGGTTTTGAAGCAACATCCACTTTTGAATAAAACCACTGGCGTTGATTCAAGGCAATTAAATGCCATTTCAAAATATGTATCCGAAACAATGCGTGTTCCCGTACAGCCAAACAAGGCAATAGTAGGTGCAAATGCTTTTGCCCACTCTTCTGGTATACACCAAGATGGTGTTATTAAAAAACGTGAGACCTACGAGATAATAGATCCAAAAGAGGTGGGTGTAGATCATTCTTCCATTGTGCTTACGGCCAGAAGTGGAAGAGCAGCTCTGGCTTATCGCATGAAAAATATTGGGTATGAACTGACCAGAGACGAATTAGATATCGTTTACAAGAGCTTTTTAGATACTGCAGATGCTAAGAAAGAGGTGCTAGATGATGATCTGCATGAAATTGCCGCGAATAGACTTAAAGTAGCCGTATAACTATGGGAAAGACATTATTCGATAAGGTATGGGATGCCCATGTAGTTAAAAGCTTGGTAGGTGATATAGATGTATTATATATCGATCGGCATTTGATACATGAAGTCACAAGTCCTCAAGCATTTTCTGAGTTAGAAAAACGCGGTCTTTCGCTATTCAGAAAGGAGAAAATGGTCGCAACACCCGATCATAATATTCCAACAAAAGATCAGCATTTACCAATTAAGGAGGCATTATCAAGACACCAAGTAGATACGCTTTTAGCCAACTGTGAAAAGCATAATGTGGAATTATATGGTCTAGGCCATCCTTTTCAAGGAATTGTTCACGTGATAGGCCCTGAATTAGGAATCACATTACCGGGTAGAACCATGGTGTGCGGAGACAGTCATACGTCTACCCATGGGGCCTTTGGCGCTGTGGCATTTGGTATTGGTACCAGTCAAGTTGCGCAGGTTATGGCGAGCCAGTGTCTATTGCAAAGTCGCCCTAAAACCATGAGGGTTACTGTTGATGGGGAATTGAACAAAGGCGTTTTAGCCAAGGATATTATCCTCTACATCATAGCGCAATTGACTGCAGCTGGAGGAACGGGATACTTTATAGAATACGCCGGTTCTACAATCGAAAGGCTTTCCATGGAAGCGCGCATGACGATTTGTAATATGAGCATAGAAATGGGGGCTAGAGGAGGCATGATTGCACCAGACCAAACCACATTCGACTACATTCAAGGAAGAGAGTTTGCACCAAAAGGCGAAGCGTTCGAATCAGCTGTTGAGTATTGGAAAACACTCCATACGGATGCAGATGCTGTTTTTGACAAAGAATATCACTTCGATGCAACGGACATAGAACCCATGATTACCTACGGTACTAACCCCGGTATGGGAATTAAAATCACTAAAGCTGTACCGAGCCATTTAGGCGAGGGGAGCGTAGAAAGTTATAATAAGTCGTTGGATTACATGGGATTTAAGCCAGGAGAATCACTTTTAGGCAAACCCATTAACCATGTGTTTATTGGCAGTTGTACGAATTCGAGAATTGAAGATTTAAGAATTGTTGCCGATTACGTGAAAGGTAAGAAGAAAGCCGAAAATGTCTCTGCGATGATTGTTCCAGGTTCTAAGCAGGTAGAAAAACAAGCTATAGCCGAAGGACTTGATCAAGTATTACTAGAGGCTGGTTTTGAACTGAGAGAACCTGGTTGTTCAGCTTGCTTGGGAATGAATGAAGATAAAGTGCCTACCGGAGAATATTGCGTATCGACCTCAAACAGAAATTTTGAGGGGAGGCAAGGCCCAGGGGCACGAACCCTTTTAGCGAGTCCGTTAGTGGCCGCCGTGACTGCTATAGAAGGTAGAATTGTGGATATAACTAAACACTTGAATTAAGATGGATAAGTTCGAAAAGGTGGTTTCCACTGCCGTACCATTAGCCATAGAGGATATTGATACTGATCAGATTATTCCAGCGAGGTTTCTGAAAGCGACCTCTCGAGAAGGGTTTGGGGATAATCTGTTCAGAGATTGGCGGTACAATCCTGACAATACACCAAAAGCGGATTTCGTCTTAAACAATCCAAGTTATATGGGTGAAATATTAGTGTCTGGCCGAAACTTCGGTTGTGGCTCGTCTCGGGAACATGCGGCTTGGTCATTATATGATTATGGATTCAAAGTGATCGTGTCGAGTTTCTTTGCCGATATTTTTAAAGGAAATGCATTAAATAATGGCCTTTTGCCAGTACAGGTAAGTGAGACATTTCTAAAGGCTTTGTTAGATGCCATAACGGCCAATCCGACGACTAAGATCAGTGTCGATTTAGCAGCACAAAAGATTAGATTTAATGATCTAGAGGAGTCATTCGAAGTAAATCCTTACAAAAAAGAGTGCTTGATCAATGGTTATGATGATATAGACTATCTGGTGAACCTAAAGGACGAAATAGCCGCATATGAATCGGCCTCTGTTGTTATTTAATATTCGGAAATAAGCATAAAAACGTAGTAAAACGGAATTTCTAAAAAGATGGGAGTAAAGAAGAAGATAGGAATGCTACCGGGTGACGGAATTGGTCCTGAGGTAGTCGCTGAAGCACGAAAAGTACTGGATGCCGTCGCAGAGCGCTTCGGACATACCTTTGAGTATGCTTATGGCGATGTTGGTGCAGTTGCTATTGATAATTCAGGTGATCCACTGCCAGATCATACTTTGAAAATATGTGAAGAGTCAGATGCATTCCTCTTTGGCGCTATCGGTCATCCGAAATATGACAATGACCCTTCGGCAAAAGTTCGACCAGAACAAGGCTTATTGAAATTAAGAAAAAGCTTAGGCCTTTTTGCCAATATTAGACCTGTGACAGCTTATGATAGCTTAATTCACATGTCTCCGCTGAAAACAGAAAAGGTTTTAGGGGTAGACTTAGTAGTATACAGAGAGCTTACTGGGGGCATTTACTTTGGAGAAAAAGGCCGCACAAAAGACGGTGCATATGACCACTGTACTTATGAGAATTTTGAAGTAGACCGCATTGCACACCTAGCTTTTCAAGCTGCTCAACATCGGTCTAAGAAAGTAACCTTGGTAGATAAGGCCAACGTGCTGGAAACTTCACGATTATGGAGAGAAAGAGTGACATTGATTGCGAATGAATATCCAGAAATTGAGCTGGATTGCATGTTTGTGGATAATGCGGCCATGCAAATGATCCAGAACCCAAAACACTTCGATGTAATCCTAACTGAAAATATGTTTGGCGATATTATTTCGGATGAAGCTAGTGTGATCGGTGGATCGTTGGGCTTGTTGCCATCTGCATCTGTTGGTGATAAAACGGCTATGTTCGAGCCGATTCATGGTTCTTATCCGCAAGCGGCTGGGAAAAACATCGCAAATCCACTAGCTACTATACTTTCTGCTGCCATGATGCTTGATCATTTAGGTTTGGTCAATGAAGCGATAGAAGTTAGAAATGCAGTTAACTCTTCCTTAAAGATCGGTATGGTCACTGAAGACCTATCTAAAAAAGAAGGTTACGGGACCGATCGTGTTGGTGATTTTATTGCCAATTGCATAGCCGATGGAGAGGAATCCTGTGCCCAAGACAATATTAAACTAGGACTAAGTACTATTATATAGTCCTGACCCATAGTGTTTTAGAATTAGAAGCCCCAACTCGTTGGGGCTTTTTTTAACTTGGCACCAGAATCAACGTTTGGCGTATTATGCTCAGAATAACAATTCCATTAATTTTTCTATCCTTAAGTTTTCAGGGGTTCGCACAATCTAAGGCATATGAGCTAGAGAAGGCGAAGAAACTCGCGGTTAAATCTCCTTTCCAGAAGATTTGGGATGGAGAACTACCGGCAGAAGTAGTTTACAAAGACAGTGAAATAATCGCTTTCGTTCCGCTTAGACGTCAAACACCTGTTCATTTCTTAATAGTACCGAAAAAGCGTATTCCAACGATAGCTGATCTGAAGGACGAAGACCTACATTTGATAGGAAAAATGTATAAAGTAGCACGTGATTTAGCCAAAGAATACAAAATCTCAGAAACAGGATACCGACTTTCTATCAACACCAATGAAGATTCTGGGCAATCTGTGTTTCACATCCATTTGCATTTGCTTGGCGGTATGAAAGTAGGTCCCATGGTGACACAATCCTATGTAGACCCGCGGCAGAAAAAAGAGGATAAATAATTCCCCTCATATCAAAGACTTTTTAATTTTGAAGCTTTAGTAAATTAGACCACTATGGGAAGAGCATTCGAATTTCGGAAGGGTAGAAAATTAAAACGATGGGGCATGATGTCTCGCGTTTTTCCAAAACTAGGTAAAGCCATCACTATGGCAGCCAAAGAGGGCGGACCTGATCCTGATATGAATGCGGCGTTGAGAACAGCAATTCAAAACGCAAAGGCTCAAAATATGCCCAAAGATAATATCGACGGGGCAATCAAAAGGGCGACCAGTAAGGACGTTGAAGCCTATGTAGAAATGAACTACGAGGGTAAGGGTCCTCATGGTGTATTAGTCTTTGTGGAATGTGCTACAGACAATCAAAACCGTACGGTTGCCAACGTAAGGTCTTATTTCAATAAAGCCGAAGGCGCGTTAGTTCCTACGGGTTCTTTAGAATACATGTTTACACGAAAAGCAGTTTTTGAATTCGAAAAAACTGATGAGATGGATTTAGAAGAGCTAGAGTTTGAATTGATTGACGCTGGTTTAGAAGAAATAGAAGAAGAGTTAGAGGAGAACGAGCAAGGGGAAGAAATCAATACGGTTTCCGTTTACGGTGACTACACTAATTTCGGTTCGTTACAGGCAGCCTTGGAAGGACTTAAAATTGATGTAAAAAGTGCCAACCTGAAACGCTTCCCAACAACACCAGTTGAGTTTTCTGATGAGCAGTTAGAAGAAATAGAGAAAATGCTGGATAAGCTTGAAGACGACGATGACGTTCAGGCTGTCTATACAAATATTGCATAATCGATTAAAGTCAGGTTTTCCACAAGTCTAGCGCTTGTGAAGTATGAGAAATAGGTAGTAAATTCACTTCCAACCAAAAACTCATGCTTTATGCCATCTTTTTCAAAGCCTAGTAGGCGACTTACCCTATTTTTTGTTTCGGTTCTTATCTTATGTTTTTCCCAGTCCATTGCCCAGGATAGTAAAAAAACACTCACGGTTCGTGATTACGAACAATGGGAAAGTCTTGGTTTTAGGAGTGTTTTTTCACCCGATGGAAATTGGTTTTTTTATGAAATCAGAAGAAATAACAAGAAGAACGAAATAAGACTTCATAACCTCAAGACAAATACGCTCAAAGTACTGTCAGAAGGCTCTAGGGCGCAATTTTCTGCAAATAGTAAATGGCTTGGCTATTTCGAGAACCCGTCGGCAGAAGCTAGAGAAAAAAGCAAAACGCCACTAAGAAGTACATTCAGGCTGATGAATTTGACAGGGTCTGATAGCTTAGAAGTTAAAGACGTTAGCGGATTCAGTTTTACTGATGATGGTAAGTTTTTGGCGATGAAACGTTACCCAACGAAGGGTAAAAAAAGTAAAGGCAGTGATCTTGTCATAAGAAACCTAGAAACTGGTCAAGAATTCAATTTTGGAAATGTAGCAGGCTATGACTGGAAAGATGAAAGCAGCTGGGTAGCTATGACAATCGATGCCGATGGGCAAGCAGGAAATGGAGTTCAGCTTTTTGACCCCTTAAGCGGTACTCTCAACGTGCTGGACAGTAAGGCCGCAACATATAGCGGGTTAAAATGGCGAGAAGGAAGCAATGATTTGGCCATATTTAGGAGCTTTAAAGAGGACGGCTATAAAGAAGAAAGTCAGCATGTTTTGGTCTGGCAGAATTTAAATTCAAAAAAGGAAACTAAAACTGTATTTGATCAAGGCCAATTTGAAAGCTTTCCTGAGCACCATAAAGTAATTACCGCAAGATCTTTGACCTGGTCAGACAATGGTGATTACTTGTTCTTTGCTATAAAACAGTGGGAACAAGAGCCTGCAAAAAAAGACAAAAAAGATGGCGAGGAGAAAGAAACTTACCAAGATCTGACAGATGAAGCACCCGCACTCCAGATTTGGCATAGTAAGGATGTAAAAGTGATTCCAGAACAAGAATTATCTGCTTCTAGAAGAAGGGATAATCAATTTATGTCTGTTTGGCATATCGGTAAAAAGAAATTCGTCCAGTTAGAAAATGAACTCGTCGAATCTGTTAACATACAAACCGATCATCCAATTCTTTTAGGAGTAGATGCTACGCCCTATGAAAAAGAAGCCATGTTCGGCAGGGCTAGTAGAGATATGTACTTAGTAGATATTGTTACTGGATCAAATACAAAAATACTCACTGATGTCAATTCACTTGGATCAATTAGCCCTAATGGTGAAGATGTTCCGTATGTAAAAGGGGATGATTACTATATCTATAATTTAAAGAAGAAAGAGCACGTGAGGCTAACAAACGGTGAAGCAATCTTTCTGAATTATGATGATGATCATCCAACACCGAAAAGACGGCCATATGGTATAATAGCTTGGGAAAAAAGCGGAAACTCTTTCTTTGTTAATTCAAAATATGATGTTTGGCAGCTCTCAGTAAATGGTAAGAATAATAGGAGGCTTACAAATGGCAAATCAGATGAGATAAGACATCGATATACATTTCTTGAGTTCGAAGATTTTATTGACCAAAATGAACCGATGTACCTAAGCACATTTGGTTACAAGTCCAAAAAGTCTGGTTATGCTAGAGTCATACCTGGAAAAGAACTAGAGCAATTGATCTGGGAAGATGCAAGGCTGAGCCGTTTGAATAAGGCTGAGCATGCTGACGTATATGCCTACAGCTCAGAAACATTTAGTGACTCACCCGACTTTTTTGTCGCTTCTAAAAGCTTTAAGAACGCAAAGCAAGTGTCAGAAACAAATCCATTTCAAAAGGATTTCGCTTGGGGAAAAGCTGAACTTGTTGAGTATACAAATGCCAATGGTAAGAAACTTCAGGGTGCCTTATATTATCCTGCGAACTACGAGCCAGGTAAAAAGTATCCTATGATCACCTACATCTATGAGCTTCTGTCGGATGGTTTGCATTCCTATAGTTTGCCATCGCAGACAAGTTATTACAGTCGTACTGTGTTTACGCAAAATGGCTATTTCGTACTCAGACCAGATATTGTATTCGATGCTGGAGATCCAGGTATTTCATCCGTTAGAACCATGGAAGCTGCAGTAAAAGCAGTAGTGGATAAGGGAATTGTCGATGAGAAGAGAGTAGGCCTTGTGGGGCACTCATGGGGCGGCTATCAGGCTGGTTTTGCAGTAACACAAACGGATATTTTTGCGGCAAGCGTTGCAGGAGCAGGGCTGACTAATTTAACCAGCATGGCGGGAATGATTGCCTGGGCCTTCGGTGGCGCACCTGAAAACGAACATTTCGAGGTTAGCCAAGAACGGATGGTCGTCCCTATTTATGAGGATGTAGAAGGTTATGTAAGAAACTCGTCCATTTTTAACGTAGAAAAGCTGAATACGCCGCTACTCTTTGAAGTGGGTGATAATGACAAGAATGTCGATTGGCGCCAGGGTATTGAGTATTACAATGCTGCGAGACGTGCAAGAAAACAGTTTGTTTTGTTGGTTTATGCCAACGAGGGGCATGGTTTACGTGCCGAAAAGAATAGCTCAGACTATCAATACCGCATTTTAAAATGGTTTGGGCACTATCTCAAAGGAGAAGAAGCCGAGCCTTGGATTAATCAAGGTATACCATATGAGGAACAAATGAAGAGCCTGAAAAACTGGAAGAAGTAATCAAAAGATCAATCTAGTAGCTGCCTTAGAACCACTGATTTTAATGAATTCAGTGAAATAATCAGTAACAACACCTTCTTCGCCTTCTATTAGCAGCATGTGTTCTAGGAAAGGTGAACTTTCTTCGTTTAACCGATAGAATTTTATTGAGGAGGTTTCATTAGAGGTCAAATTCTCTGGAAAAGCCATAGAAGAGATTGAGGTTGACCTAAAATCACTGTTTTTATCAGCATAGTAGCTATTAGAATAAAAAATGGGAATGCTTAAGACGTCATCTTTATTGATTACACCTCTTTTAATCGCCAGTTTGATAAAGCTACTGGGTTGATTTCCGACATTGTTTTTCCAGATGTGAAAAGCACCCCATTTGCCGTAAAAATTACCGATGGGATCTTGATTCATAATGAAGTCTAAATTCTCAGTAATTTGATTTTCACGTTTAGCGATATAGCTTTTTGGGTTTTGGTGTAAGGCATGCCGCATAATCATGTTTTCAAGAATCAACTCCACTTCCTGATAGTGTTTGCCAAAAGCCCTCTTATAACTTTCCACCAAGCTTTCTTTTCGAATTTGTTGTAAAAAGTATTGACAGTAGGCGTTTACACTGTTGAAGTTGTTGTTTTGAAAACTTACGAAAGAGGCCAAGGCTTGCCGAATCGATTTATCATAATAATTCAGATCGTCGAATAAAAATCTCTTGATGGCCAAGAAACCCGCACCAAATTGCTGCTCTAAGTCAATTCCAACGTATTTGAATTTCGCATAAGAAGGTAAACTAACGTTAAAAGCCCTTAGCGCTTTGATCCGCTCATAGTTTTGTTGAGTACCGCTGAAAGTACCTGACCACAATTGGAAAATTGACTTTAGGAGCTGTTCATCACCAGTTTGTATATACTCATTGATCAGCAAGCCCATTCCATAGCCACTTTCTCCCAAATAGTGCCTGACGCCATGCTTTTGATAAAGGTATTTGAAGATTTCTAAGTCTAGCTTTTCATTGATCTGACTTCCATGAACTTCACCTAATAGAATGATTCGCTTCCTTTTGAAAGAATCATCGAGTGGAGATAGGTCAAAAGGCTTAGAATCACTTGTAGAAAGGGCAAAACTATTATTGTCGAGATAAGATATTACCGTGTTTTCATCAATAGAGACTTTACGCTCTTTTTGATCACAACCCCATAGAATGGAAATTCCTAAAATGAGTGAAAAACTTAAAAAGGTGCTTTTGGGGTTCAAATGAGTGTATTTTCTGTTTCCTTTTGCAGCAAATATCAAACCATAAAAATCTATGATTTCATTTTTGGCATCATTTTGGAAATGTAGTGAAGCATCAACCAAAAAAGGAGGTCAACATGAAAAAAGGTTTACTCATAGTATCGGTCTTAGTCTTATTATCAAGCTGTGACTTAACAATAATTGAAGTACCATTCGACAACAGAGACAATTTTGTCGGTCGATATGAAGCAGAAGAATACAGTGAAACTTATGATCAATTGTCGTTTTTCGACATGAGGATTTTAAGAGATTCTGATGACTTTAGTAATGCCATTTACATTAGAAACTTTTATGCACAGGGTATTGAAGTGTATGCTGAAGTAAATGGAAGAAATATAACCATCCCGAGACAAGTAGTCGATGGCTTTGTCGTAGAGGGAACAGGGAGATTAGAAAATGGAGATGTTTTTTTAACCTACTCGGTTGATGATACTTACTCCAATGGTAGAACAGACTTTTGTAATACCGTTTTATATAGAAGATAAAAACATTGTTGTTTTGAGTTTTGATCCAGGGGTCGCTAGGAGTAGCGGCCCTTTTTTATTTAACCGCTCACAAAAGTGACTTCCGTACACTAAATACAACTTACTATATTCGCATGCGTACTAAAATCCATCTGTACAGTAAAACCTATGAAATTTCAAATTAAGATTCTCGCCTTACTGATCTTATCGACTTTCAGCCTTAAGTCTTTTAGTCAGGCACCTGTTAAGCTAAACGCCGCTGAGATTAAGCAAGCCTTAAATAAATTGGAGGTGCTTGGATCTGTCTTATACGTAGCGGCACATCCCGATGATGAAAATACTAGACTCATAGGGTACATGGCCAATGAGAAAAATCTTAGAACCGCATATATGGCGATGACCAGAGGTGATGGTGGTCAGAATTTGGTTGGTACTGAAATAAGAGAATATCTCGGTATCATTAGGACGCAAGAGCTTTTAGCCGCCAGAAGAAGAGATGGTGGAGAGCAGTTTTTTACCAGAACAAATGACTTTGGTTTCTCTAAAAATCCCGACGAAACTTTCAACACTTGGGATAAAGATGACGCGCTTGCTGATGTAGTTTGGAATGTTAGAAGGTTCAGACCCGACATTATGATTACGCGCTTTGACTCCGCCAGAGTACCGGGTGGTAGAATGCATGGACACCATACGGCCTCATCGTTACTGGCCATTGAAGCATTTGATTTGGCGAATGATCCAAACGCATACCCTGAACAATTAAAGTATGTAGAACCTTGGCAACCAAAAGGACTTTACTGGAATACGTACAACTTTAGAGGTAATAATAGTGGATCGTTTTCAGATCAGGAAGGCTATTATGAGCTAGATCTAGGTGCTTATAATCCGCTTTTAGGTAAGTCATATGACGAAATATCGGCAATTAGTAGAAGTCAACATAAGTCTCAGGGTTTTGGTAGTACAGGTAATAGAGGAGAGTTAAGAGAATACTTAAAACTTTGGAAAGGTGAAGCACCGAAAAATGATGTCTTCGAAAAAATCGATCAGACTTGGAGTAGAGTAAAGGGAGGAGAAGCTATCGGTAAACTGATTAGCCAAGCCAATCAAGCATATAATTTAGAGAATCCTGCCGCGATCGTACCAACACTCTTACAAGCAAGAAGTGCAATCGTCAACCTAAAAGACGAATACTGGAAGAATGTTAAGTTAAAAGAGCTAGACTTGGTCATTAAATCTGCTATGGGGCTTTATTTAGAAGTAGCAGCAACAACTTATAGTGCCGTACCAGGAGAAATGGTGCCTATTTACTATGAAGCCATCAATCGATCCGATGTCAATGCCAAAATTCTTTCTATTGAAATTCCGTCCATTAAAAAGACAATTAGAATAGATAAGTCGCTTGTCAATAACAAAAGGCTTCGTGCCAATGATTCAATTCGTATCACGCCAGATATGGAGTACTCTCAGCCTTTCTGGTTAGTAGATGAAGCTTCGTTGGGCATGTATCAGGTGAACGATCAAGAACTTATAGGTTTAGCTGAAAACCCAGGTATGATTACCGCTCATTTCAAATTAGAAATTGACGGAAAACCTTACGAGTATGCGACTGACTTGGTTTATAAAAGAAATGATAGAGTAAAAGGCGAGTTTTACAGACCTTTTGTGATTACACCGCCCGTAATGGCCGATATAAAAGAAAGCGTTTTAGTATTTCCGAATAACGAACCAAAGACAGTCAATGTGGTCGTCAAGTCGGGTAGAACGAATGTCAAAGGTGCCGTTCGTTTAAATTTGCCAGCAGGCTGGAAGTCTAATCCCGCATTTGTTTCCTACGATCTAAAAGAAAAAAATCAAGAGTTTTCAGCGGAGTTTAGCGTTTTGCCACCTAGCAATCCAGAAGAAGCTTACATTGGAGTTCAGGCTACTTATAATGGTAAAAGCTATGACCGAGGATTGAAGGTTATTGAATATGATCACATTCCGATTCAGACCATTTTCCCTAAAAGTAATACTAAGGTAGTACGTGCTGAGATTAACCGATCGAATCAATATGTCGGGTACATCATGGGGTCTGGAGATGCCATTCCTGAGAGTTTGGAGCAAGTAGGCTATACAGTGACAGTACTAGACCCAAATAATATCACAGCTGAAAACCTCGAGCCCTTTGACGCAGTAATTGTGGGTGTGAGAGCCTACAATACAATTGAGCGAATGAGTGTAATACAACCGCGGTTGATGGAATATGTAAAAACTGGCGGTACAGTGATTACACAGTACAATACCTCTATGAGAAATCAACCAGATATTGGGCCATATCCGTTTCAAATTTCAAGAGATCGGGTAACTGTAGAAGAAGCACCAGTTACGATTTTGGCCCCTGACCATCCAATTATTAACGGACCGAATAAAATTACCCAGAAGGATTTTGAGGGTTGGGTACAAGAACGTGGCCTCTATTTTCCAAATAGATGGGATGATAAATACACACCAATACTTTCAAGCAACGATCCTGGTGAAACTCCTAAAAACGGTGGTTTACTAGTAGCAGAATATGGCGAAGGTCATTTCGTCTATACTGGTTATTCTTGGTTTAGAGAATTACCAGCTGGCGTACCAGGAGCGTTTAGAATTTTTACTAATATGATTTCTTTAGGCAAAGAAAGACCTAAGAACACAGCCTTGAAATCAGTAGAAACCGACAACAAATGATCCAAGACAAAGAGGAAATTCAAGAAGATAAACCTCCTTTTTTCAACACATGGTCTAAGATGTATTGGCTTGTCATGTTTGTTTTAGGCATCATGGTGTTATTGTTTTATCTATTCACAAACTACTATTCATGAGCACTATAGACTGGATTGTACTTTTTGGTACTCTTGTATCCATAGTAGCCTATGGGGTTTGGAAAACAAGAAGTGATAACGATATTAATAGCTATTTAAGAGGAGGAGATGATGTAAAATGGTGGGCCATTGGCTTGTCAATTATGGCGACTCAAGCTAGCGCGATTACATTTTTATCGACCCCTGGACAGGCATACACAGAAGGAATGGGATTTGTCCAATTCTATTTCGGACTACCGTTAGCCATGATTATTATTTCAGTTTTCTTCCTGCCGATCTATTACAAATTAAAAGTTTATACAGCCTACGAATACCTAGAGTCTCGATTCGATATGAAGACGCGTATGTTAGCAGCCTTCATATTCCTTGTACAAAGGGGCCTTGCCGCTGGAATTACTATTTACGCACCGTCTATCATACTCTCGTCTTTACTCGATTGGGACTTAAGAGCTACCAATATCGTAATCGGTGTGCTTGTCATCATATACACGGTGTCAGGGGGGACCAAGGCGGTTACCCAAACACAAAAGACGCAAATGGCTGTGATGATGGGAGGGATGATCCTTGCTGGTATTCTTGTGCTCAACTCTTTACCAAGTGGAGTTAAAGTGACAGATGCCCTACATGTAGCAGGTAAAATGGGAAAACTAAACGTCGTTGATTTCACTTTCGATCTAAAAAATAAATACAGCTTTTGGTCAGGTATGACCGGAGCCGTCTTTTTATTCCTATCCTATTTTGGAACAGATCAGTCCCAAGTTCAACGATATCTATCAGGCAAATCACTATCTGAAAGCCGTTTAGGCCTTATGATGAATGGTTTGCTTAAAGTACCAATGCAGTTTATCATCCTATTTATAGGCGCAATGGTATTTGTGTTCTACCAATACAATCAACCGCCGATCTTTTTTAATGAAACGTTAAAAGAGGAAGTCTACCAAACCGATCAAGCGGATGACTTCAGGCAATATGAAGGAGAGTACGCTGATGTTTTCTCAGAGAAACTAGCGGCTGTGGAAGGTTTGAATGAAGCGGTGAGGTCTGGCAATGAGGAGGCAATCGATCAAGCCACGATTCGTGTCAATGAGTTACAGGCAGAATCTGATACTTTAAGAAAAAGAGCAATAGAACTAGTGGGTAAAGCAGTGCCTGGTGCTGAAACCAAAGATACTGACTATATCTTTATGGATTTTGTGCTTAAAAACATGCCGATCGGTATAGTAGGATTATTATTTGCCGTAATCTTTTCGGCTGCTATGTCATCAACATCATCAGAACTCAATGCGCTTGGGAGTACCACTACCATAGACTTTTATAAACGGCGAGTTAACCAAGGAGCGTCAGATGATCATTATCTAAAATATTCGAAACTGTTTACTTTAGGATGGGGGATTCTGGCCATTATAGTGGCGTCTACATTAAGTCTCTTTGATAATCTAATTGAGGCAGTAAATCTCATTGGATCGTTGTTCTATCCAACAGTACTCGGAATATTCGTGGTCGCTTTCTTTTTTAAGAAGGTAAGCTCAAATGCTGTTTTTATAGGTGCATTGTTAAGTCAAGCAGCGATTATCCTGATCCATTATCTCAATACAATTGATGCTGCTGGGGTCTTTACCATGGGCTTTCTATGGTATAATGCGTTGGGTTGTATACTCGTAGTTGTATTTAGTTTGATCATCAATCAGCTGGGCAGAAATAAGTAGAAAAATAATTACATATTAATATATGATATAATATTAATATGTAATTCAAATTTCTTTGAACGAGTAGTCTAAAATCATATAGAAAAGCTCAATAGTTTTTCTAAATTCATTTCCATGTACGCTATTGTTGACATAGAAACGACGGGAAGCGCGGCGGCCTATGGTAAGATCACGGAAATTGCCATTCTTATCCACGATGGACAGCGTGTGGTGGATGAATACCAGACATTGATCAATCCAGAATGTGGTATTCCTATGGGTATTACATCACTCACTGGTATTTCTAATGAGATGGTGATGAACGCTCCTAAGTTTTACGAGGTAGCCAAAGATATTCATCAGCTTTTAGAAGGTAATATTTTTGTGGCACACAATGTCAACTTCGATTACTCTTTCATCAAAAAGGAATTTGTAGAACTTGGTGGCACGCTCAATTTACCAAAATTGTGTACTGTGCGACTCAGCCGAAAAATATTCCCAGGTCTAAAATCATACAGCCTTGGTCGACTTGCCGATCATTTTCAGATAGAAAATGCTGCTAGACACAGAGCGATGGGGGATGCCCGTGCTACGGCGGAGTTAATGGATTTATTAATTCAGAATGATTCAGGCCAGATAAAAGAGTTTTTGAAGAAGAATTCAAAGGAGTCCGACTTGCCACCGAATTTGCCTAAAGAGACTTTTGCCAACCTACCAGAACTTACGGGTGTTTATTATTTTCATGATGAGCACGGTAAAGTACTTTACGTTGGTAAGGCAAATAATATAAAAGGTCGGGTTAGAAATCATTTTTCTTCTACTGACGTCATTTATAAGCAGGGACTGAAAGATCAAATTCGAGATATTACCTTTGAATTGTGTGGTGACGAGATGATCGCTTTCCTGTTAGAATCATTTGAGATCAAGAGACTATTTCCACCGTTCAATAAAGCCCAGAAATACCCTTCTAGAAAATATGGGATCTACCATTACGAAGATTCTCGAGGTTATCATCGGCTTTCGATTGGGAAAGTACAAAAGGGTCACATCCCGCTAAAGTCATTCACATCATTTGATAAAGCGCGCACGTTTTTGATTCAATTTGTGAAAGAACATGGTTTGGACCCAGAACTGTGCAGCTTACCCGCTTCTATGATGAAATACTTCGGTTATTCATTTGCAGCTTCGGACCAGGAAGCGTTAAAAGAACGCTTTAAAAATGCCTTAGCATCCATCAATGAGGTAAAAGATACCTATTGTTTATTTGGCGAAGGACGTACAATAGGAGAACGAAGCGTGGTGCTTGTAGAAGAGGGACTATACCGTGGTTTTGGTTTTTTTGACGAGGAGTTAACTGGAAATTCCTTGGATGATGTTAAGAATTTGGTGAAAAGCTATCCTGATAATCCCGACGTGCATAGGATAATTAATCAGTATGTTGACAAGAGAGAAATTATGGTTTTTTGATACAAATAAGATTGGGGTAAATGGAGAGTTGGTTGTTATAAAAACGAAAATCTTACCAACCGTAAACAATATTTTCCGTTGGAAGGATTATTGGTTAAAAGGTAAGTCATCATAAACATCTTATACCTAATTTGGTTATTAACCGTAGACTAAAAATTCATGAAAAAGACAAAAGAATTAGGAGGTAAAATCTTGAAGTACGCTGAAGAGTCCATTCAAGAAAGGTCGAAAAAGACTTCACAAAGATTCAGAAAATACGTGGATAACGTAAGTGATGTGAGCAAGGAATTGATTTTTGCAAGCACGCTTATGGCAGGACACAAGAAATTAGAAGTTTCAGAATAAGGCAGTCAATAAACTGCCATTTGAATTCCATTTGGGTTAAGATTCCCAAATCGGGAACTGAAACTAATCAAAGAGTGCTTTTAAGGCCGAAAAATAAATTTTAATTATTTGGTAGGGTTATTGGGTTGCAAGCTGTATATCATACAAGACTTGCAAAAATGACTCAAAACACTGCTAGTACTTTTCTAATTTGTCCTTTCACAGGAAGAAGTCTAAGGTATTTAACCGAAGCAGAGCTCGTTGTTGTTAATAAGAAAATTAACAATAACGAGCTTTTCTTTTATCCTGGAGTACAAGTACAGCAGCCGTTAAAAAGTGCATTAGTCACCGAGCATCAAACTTATATTTACCCAGTTCAGGATAATATACTTTACCTGAAAAAAGAAACAGCTATTGTTACTAAGAATAGAACCGAAAACTATTTAAAAAGGGTTTCAGAGGCATTAATTGTAAGTTTTGAAAAGGAATATGGCTTCAACAGCGAAAAAGAAGTCGAAGAGTTGCAAACTAGCAACTGCTTACCATCGCTCGATTCTGAAACTATTGCCCAATTTAAAAAGCAGATCACTAAGTCTGGTTCTGTATTCTTAAGTGTTGCTTCCAATAATGTGGATGACGTCCATAACATGGTCTTTAACACCAATTACGATGAGTATTACCATGCTGATTTTGATCTAGAGCGACTGAAAGCTGTAAAAGAAGATTTAAAGCAAGGTACCAAAGTTGTTCTTTGCGAACCGGTAGCACTCCCTTTTGCCGAAGACGCAGTTGATTTTATGATTTCATTTGATTTGATTAATGAGTATGAGAAGGATACTCAGAATCAATCAGCTGCAGAAATAAAAAGAGTTGTTAGCCCTAAAGGGTCCTCCGTTGTGCTTTTTAACGAGAGTTTACCTTTGCATGCTGAGCGAATGTTGAAGAAAGAAGAAATGATCGCTAAGGCTAAGATATTAGTAAAGCCATGGAAAAAGGCTTCTTCTGCTCAAATCCACTTTCACCCTGTAAGCAGTCCAGCAAACAGCGATGTTTCAAATACAATTGTCGGCAAGACTTCCTTGAAGAGACAATTATTTTAACTTTTTAAATCTGAATAAACCTTTTTATCGTACATAGGGTTAGCAAAAAAAGCAATCAAATGAAGACGAAGGTTATTTTACTATCTGGTTTAGTGATCATACTAGCCACTAGTTTTATTACCCTAAAAGGGAATAAAGCTGTAGCCCAACAGGATGTTCAGGATAAAGAAAAGTATGAAATTCAGCTTTCAGAGGAAGAATGGAAGAAACGGCTAACTCCTGAGCAGTATTACATACTCAGAGAGCGTGGAACAGAAAGAGCTGGAACAGGTAAATTGAATAAGTTTTACGAAAAAGGGACTTATTACTCTGCTGCATCGCTTCAGCCAATTTTTAGCTCTGAAACTAAGTATAACTCTTACTCTGGCTGGCCGAGTTTTTGGAACCCAATATCAGATGACGCCATTAAACTTGTAAAAGACACAACTTTTGGAATGGTAAGGTGGGAGGTTGTTGATAGTAAAAGTGGATCCCATCTTGGGCACGTATTTGATGATGGTCCTGCCCCTACAGGAAAGCGATATTGCCTCAATTCGGCTGCGCTGATATTTGTTCCAGAAGGCGAAGAACCACCAAAATTTAAAAAAGACCTGAAGTAATTCAGGAGAACAAAATATTTCACTAACATTGGCCTGATTTATCAGGCTTTTTTTTTGAATTATGGAAGAACCGAAACCACTTAATAGCGTTGCAGAGTTTCACAAGACCTTTAAACATCCAATTTTAGAATCTCCTCAGATACCTTCAGAAGACCGTTGCAAACTGCGCGTTTCATTGATTGCGGAAGAATTGAAGGAACTTGAAGAGGCTATTGAAGCTAATGATCTAGTTGAAGTTGCTGATGCTTTAGCGGATATTCAGTACGTTCTTTCGGGTGCAATCCTAGAGTTTGGGCTTGGTGATAAATTCAAAGCTCTTTTTGAAGAAGTACAACGATCGAACATGAGCAAAACGTGTAAAAGCATGGAAGAAGCTGAGGCAACACGGCAGCATTACATGGACAAGGATGGAACCGAGAGCTACATAGAGGAATCTGATGGACACTTTTTAGTCTACCGATCAGCCGACAATAAAACACTTAAATCAGTCAAATATTCTCCGGCTGATCTTAAAAGCATTCTAGCTGACGATCTTTAAAAACCTTTTCCTAAACAAGGCGTTAGGTAAAGCAAATTAACAAAGAAGGCTATGCAATTATTCTATTCTATTATGGTTTCAGCAGTTTTGAACTTGTCCATGGCATCATGCGCCAGTGACGGTAAATCGGAACTCGTTGTTTTAAATAACCTACAGGATGGAGAAGCTATTGCTACTTTTGCTGGAGGGTGTTTCTGGTGTACTGAAGCCGTTTTCGAACGTGTAGAAGGTGTCAATAATGTTGTTTCTGGGTACACAGGAGGTAAAGAGGAAAACCCGACTTATTACCAAGTGAGCTACGGTAAAACAACGCATGCAGAGGGTATTCAAATTTATTATGACCCTAAGGTAATCACGTATCAAGAGCTATTAGATATTTTCTTTGCAACTCACAACCCGACTGAATTGAATCGTCAAGGACCAGATGTTGGTAAACAATATAGAACAGCTGTTTACTATCATGACGATGCTCAGAAAAAAGCTGTCGAAGCTACGATTGCCAAACTCGATAAATCTGGTAAGTACGACAAGAAAATAGTTACGGAAGTACAACCCTATGACAAGTTCTGGTTGGCAGAAGATTATCATCAAGATTACTATGAACTGAATCCAGGGAATCCATACATCATTAACGTGGCTATTCCTAAGGTCAAAAAACTTAAGAAGTATTTCCCAGAAAAGGTGAAGGCCAAATACAAAGCTGAGCGATAGTTTAAAGCTTTTGAAGTGCCAGAAGAATTTTCCGACCTCTACTTTTAATACCAGGGGAGCCATAGGGCAGTAGATCTTCTATTACAATCCCCAACTCCTTTTTTAGCTCAGGAATCTGCTTGACAATATTAAAGGCAACGGTCATGGAAAAGGCCTTTACAGCAATAGGCTCATCGTTATTGGTCAGAAACCTTAAGGCTATATCATAAAGTTCTCCCCAGTAAGCCTCATCAATCGTAGTTTCCTCTAAAAAACGCATTGTATTTCTTTTTGAGGCCACATGTAGGTTGGGCGTACTTAAGTTGGCAATCAATTCGGGAATAAATGGTTGTATAAGATCCGGATTTGCTCTGCCTAAATCTCCAACAACCCAAGCCGAACGTTGTACTAAGCGATAACTCTCATGTAAGAATATATCCATCAATTCATTGACATATTCAGGGTTCTTTTGAATATACCTGACTATAAGTGCTGTGTTCTCTTTTGAGTGCTCTTTTAAGAATTGTTTTCTGAGATCCATATTTTTTAATCAACGAAATTTAGGCATCTTTAATCTCGGTCAAAAACAATAGTGAATGGATATTTTACTCATTATTCTCGGTTCAGTTTGTATTATCGTTGGAATTCTGGGCTGCTTCTTACCAATAATTCCAGGTCCACCAGTTAGCTTCGTCGGATTACTGTTACTTGAGTTTACAGAGAAATCTCCCTTTGATTCTGACACACTTTGGATGTGGGGTCTAATAGCGGCAGGTGTTACGGCTTTAGACTATGTAGTGCCTGTTTATGGCACGAAAAAGTTTGGTGGAACAAAACGCGGGGTCTGGGGTAGTACGATCGGTTTGATCGTTGGTCTTTTTTTTGGTCCCTTAGGGATAATTTTAGGTCCATTCATTGGGGCGTTCCTCGGTGAAATGAGTACAGGTAAAGCAACAAATAAAGAGGCATTAAGAGCAGCGTTTGGAGCCTTTGTCGGATTTTTAGTTGGCGTTATATTGAAGTTGATAGTCTCTGGCTGGATGGCCTGGATTTTCTTTCAAAACGTTTTCTTTTAAGCTCAACAAGAGTCTTGTTCTAGTGTGTTGGTTTGTATCTCTATCAACCTGCGTCTAAAATTTTAATTCTTTTATCATTTAATAAAGTTCTGATATAAAGGTGGTTAAGGGTGTGTTTAATAGCCTGGTCTCACTTTTATTCCTGATTAAGCAGCCTTTTTTAATTACACCCTGTATAGTAGACAATTGACCAAAAGAAGAGTTCATGAAATACTTAAAGATACCTTGTATCATATTTTTTAGTCTTGCCTTAATTTGGGCCTGTACTTCAGAACAAGAACCATTACCTGGAACGGTGGACTGTAGTACTACCTTGAATGTTACGATTGCCAATGAAGTTGATGCGAATTGCGGACAAAGCGATGGTGGTTTTACCATTAACGTGGCAGGCGGTTCAGGAAATTATTCCTTTCAGTTAGCTGGAGAAACATCACAAACATCTTCACTTTTTCAGAATCTTGTAGCAGGTACATACACAGTTACTGTAACAGATATTGACTTAGGCTGTAATCTTTTAATCAACGCTCAAGTGAGGAATCAAGATGGAGTGAATGCTTTGGCTTCTGTAACACCAAGTGATTGCAACAACCCTGATGGCACAATACAAATCACGGCTTCAGATGGTGTCGCTCCATACGAGTATAAGCTGGATGATGGTGCTTTTCAAGCAGACGCGAACTTTGGTAGTCTTGCTCCAGGTGAATATACAGTTACGGTAAGAGATGCTAGTGGGTGTGAAGTTGAAGTGAGAAGTGAAATAGCCTCTACGGTGACCTTCGGGGAGATAAGAACTTTGGTGCAAGCCAATTGTGCTACCTCTGGATGTCATGATGGTTCGCAATCGCCAGATTTTAGAGTAGATGCGAATATAACTGGTCGAGCTGCTCGAATTAGAGCTAGAACGAGTGCACGAACCATGCCTCCTTCAGGAAACGGTAGCTTATCTAATGAGCAGATAGCGGATATTGTTTGCTGGGTAAACGACGGCGCACAGGGTAATTAAAAGCCATACCATGAAGAAGAAATCAATTTTAATAATCGTCGGAATCGTTGGTTTAGTAGCAGCCTATTTCGTTTGGAATAATTTTTTAAGAACTGCGCCTTCAATGAAGAGGTTAACGGCAGATGTAGCTGTAACAGCTGAAAGATTATACAACGATTTCGATGCAGATGAGCAAACTTCCAATAATAAGTACCTGAATAAAATTGTAGAGGTAACGGGTGAAGTAAGTGAGGTAGAAACGTCAGAAGGGAGTTTACCAGTGATAAGTTTGAAGACTTCAGGTTTCGGTGTGATAAAGTGTACTATGGAATCTCAACTAGGAGAGGAAGAGTTGGCACAAATTAGGGTGAATGAAACCATCACACTGCGGGCAGAATGCATCGGTTTTTTACTTGATGTACTACTGATCAGAGGAATTATAATCAACAATTAAGAAATACATATCAATTATTAACTAATGAAAGTTTCAAGAATTTTTTTAGCACTAACAATGTTTCTTATCACCTTATCTGTGAGTGCACAGAAGAGGTATTTGACTAGAACAGGGCATGTAAAGTTTTTTTCATCAGCACCTTTGGAAGACATTGAGGCACATAATGGCAAGGTATTGAGCATTGTGGACCTCGATAAAGGTGAAGTCGCAGTAGATATGCTCATGAAAGGGTTTGAGTTTGAAAAGAAACTCATGCAAGAGCATTTCAATGAGAACTATATGGAATCCGGAAAATACCCTAAATCAACTTTTAAGGGAAAATTTGAGGTTCCTGATGGGCTGAAGAATATGGTAGATGGCGCTTATGAAGTAGATGTGACTGGTGAGATATCTATTCACGGGGTAAAGAAGCCATTGTCTACGAAAGCCACCTTAACTGTGGCCAATAGCCAATTGAGCGGTGAGTTAATCTTTAACGTTCGCGTAAAAGATCATGAAATCTCAATCCCAAAAGTGGTAGTGAGAAATATAGCAGAAGTTGTTGAAGTAACTGCTTCATTCAATTACGAAGTTTATAAATAGATGGAAATGAAGAAGTTAATATTTACAGCCTTTATACTCGCATGTACATTTAGTGCCTACGCGCAAGATGATTTATTGGATCTCTTGAATGAAGAACAAGGAGAACAAACTGACTATGCAATTGCCACTTTTAAAGGTCAACGGTTAATAAATGGACATACTGTGGTAACGCGTAAAAAGTCAGAGTTAGAATTTCTGATTTCTCACAGGTTTGGAAGGGTAAATAGCGGAATTAAGGAGTTTTTTGGTTTAGATGCCGCGAACGTACGCTTTTCTTTAGAATATGGTCTTACCGATGGTATTACTGCCGGCATAGGCCGTAATTCATTGCAGAAAGTCTACGACGGATTCGTTAAATATAATCTGTTAAGGCAGTCGACTGGTAAAGTTAATATGCCATTTACAGTTACAGGCTTAAGTAGTATAGCCATTAGAACGGCGGATAATTTTGATTTCGAAGATGACGATTTCGCGTCTAAGGTGTCATATACACATCAAATTTTGGTGGCGCGCAAGTTGAACGAGAAGTTTTCAGTTCAAATCTCGCCAACCTTTGTTCACAGAAATAAGATTTTAGAAAATCAGGCTAACGACATTTTCGCGCTTGGCTTTGGTGGACGTATGAAGTTGTCACAAAGAATAGCACTGAATGCTGAGTACTTTTACCGCTTAACTGATGAATTGGATAGTCAGTTTAACGATGCCATAGGTATTGGGTTAGAAATAGAAACAGGGGGACATGTTTTCCACTTGAATTTCACCAATGCTAGATCAATGGCAGAAAGAGCATTTATCACTGAAACTACTGGTGATTTCTTTAATGGAGATATCCATTTTGGATTCAATATTTCAAGAGTCTTTTAGTTGAATCTTTTTTTAGTTGATTATATGTAGATGAAGGGAGCAACTTAGGTTGCTCTTTTTATATATTAATAAAACAACATATATAAATATAAAGTAATATAAATTTAACGCGCCTTAGACTCTAAGATAGAGTAGGAGCTCTTATATTCTAGCTCACTCATTCCTAAGGGTTTCAGCTGGTAAATTAGATAGACCAGCAATAGGATTACTAGATAAAAAGATAAATGCTGGTACAAAAAAAGACATCGGTAATCCGATGTCTTTCTGATTAGGTCAAAATTTTGAGAAGGTCTACCAACCCGTTCTATATTCTCTTTTCACGTACTTATTGGCTTCCTCGAAGTTGGTTACTCTCATGTTGGCTGCATCCCATTGTAGCCTCTTTCTGCCATGATATTTCGTTCCTCCCCAGAAGCCTTGATTTTTCGCCTTAGGGTCGACTTCAAAATAAGCTTTTAGCGCCAGGTTTCCGATCAGTAGACTTTCCGTAAATGGACCAGCATAATCGAATGACGAACTGGTGTAAGCATTTCCAAATCCAGCCATACAGGCATTTACCCATTGTATATAATGCCCCTCAGGAACTCTAGCAACGGTTTCTTTTACTGTAACTTGCTCGTTTAAAGATAGTGGAAGCAATCTTGGGTTGGCTCCGTAGCAATCAGCTAGAAGCTTACCTTTAGTGCCTATAAAGAGTACACCACCATCCCAGTTACCAAAGGCCTCATCATCACCTAATTCTTCAGGTCTTTCAGGTCTAAGTCCGCCATCCATCCAAGACACCTTAATGTTTCCTTTACCGTCAGTTCTAGGGTAATTCAAGTGTATTTTACTTGCCGTGGGAAAGCTTTTTGGGTAGCTCACGGTTTGGAAATTTGCCTTAAAAGCATCTGCCACACTACATTCTACCTGATCTGGGTATAGTATTGGCAGAATTCGATAGACAGGGTCCATAATATGGCAGGCCATATCTCCCAAAGCACCTGTGCCAAAATCTGACCAACCTCGCCAATCAAACGGTAGATAAGCTTTATTGTAATCACGCTTTTCGGCTGTACCTAGCCATAGGTCCCAATCGAGTTCTTTCGGAATAGGATCTTTAGTAGTAGGTGTTTCTAGGGCCATTGGCCAAATAGCGCGGTTTGTCCAACATTTAACAGTATGTACTTCCCCGATCAATCCAGCGTCGTAATACTCTTTCATTTTCCTAACACCGTCACCAGAAGCTCCTTGATTACCCATTTGCGTCACCACTTTATATTTTCGAGCGGCTTCAGTCAATTGCCGAGCTTCAGCAATGTCGTGTGTCAATGGTTTTTGTACATAAACATGTTTACCCAATTCCATGGCAGCCATTGCCTGAACGGCGTGCATATGGTCTGGAGTAGACACGGATACGGCATCAATGCTATCTTTATTTTCTTCAAGCATCTTCCTATAATCCTTGTACATCGGTGCATCAGGAAAGTTTTCAACTGATTGCTTTGTTGTCCGCTGATCTACATCACACAGGTAGGCTATTTTGACATTCGGACTTTGAGCGAAACTGGCTAAATCACTAGTTCCTTTACCTCCAGCACCGATACCAGCAATGTAAAGCGTATCGGAAGGGGCCGTAAATCCTTTTCCTAAAACATGTCGAGGAACTATTGTAAATGCCGTACCAGCTAAGCCTAGGTTCTTAATAAATTTTCTTCTGGAAGTTTCGTTAGATGTTGAGCTCATAAATCAATGGGTTGAACCATAATTTAGTAATTCACTTTTTAACCTCCATGTAATTAGACCAGTTTTGATAATCTAGCCATATGGCTTTTGCATTTGATCTACCTCTAATACATTGTGATTCTTAATATCTGGGAACAAGTATGTTTAAACAAAAAAGGACTGAATCTACATCCAGTCCTTTTCTTTTAAATATTGTCTTTTATTTATTGGCTTTTTCTAGCCAATAACCTCTGAGCTTTAGCTGTTCTGCAGACGCATTTTCTACGAATCTAAGTGTAAAAGGCGTCGGTACGTCAACCTTAACATTGGGCGTACTGAGCTTTATCTCCTTTTTCTCTCCATCAACATCTCTTAATACAGTGAAAGTCATTTCTTCAAGGCCAGTTGATATGATGCCTATTTGTTCATTGAGAAAGTTGTTTATTTCTGGACCGAAAATGAGATCTTTGCCATTCATCTTCATGATGATGTCACCATTCTCAAACTTCAAGGCTTGGCCTACTGCATCCATTTTGGTGATATCAGAGACCGCTAATACTTGCTTGCCGTCGTATTGTGCTACGCCTACGTTTTGACCACTAATGACGATCGTGTGCTGCTGCGTGAAACCATCTTTTACAACTTCCACGCCCACTTGTTCGAATATCTCTTCGTATGGCAGTGGTGTTTTACCAGCTACATAAGTATCAAAAAAGTCTTTAACCTCAGGGTAGGTCAAAGCGACAATTTCATCGAAAAGTTGGTCGTCTTTAAATGAGACATCTTTACCATATTTTTCGGATAAATCTGCCATCATATTCTGAACACCATACGTCCCATCAGAGAGGCTTCTCAGTTTTATATCTAGTGCAGCACCAATTAAGGCTCCTTTTTGGTAGACATTATAATACTGATCGGCATATTCATCAAGTGCCCCTAAACTTAGTTCAGTAAACGGTAACTCATCCTTAAATCTTTGAGCGGTCACCATTTTTTCACTTAACATCCCTAAGTATTCTTCTGGGGTCACTAATCCGTACTTTACTTGAACACTTCCCGCAAAGTATTCCGTCATACCTTCGTACATCCATAAGTGACGTGACATTTTAGGATCGTTGAAGTCAAAGCTTCCAATTTCCTCTGAATGAATGTTAAGCGGCGTTACAATATGGAAAAACTCATGGGCAGCAAAGTCTCTCAACTGTTGGCTCATTTGATCAATTGTTTGCTCTGGCATGTAGTAAAAAGAGCTGTAAGAATGCTCTAGGGCTCCATAAGAAGTAACAGGTTGATCTGTAAAGTAGAAGATAAAAGCATATTTATCTACCGGCAGCTTACCGCCTAAAAACTGAGTCTGAGCTGTCAATACTTCTTCTATGCTCTCGGCGATTTCTTTAGCCGTCACTTTTTTGTTAGGGGAGTAGCTAGCCACTAAAACGTCGGTGTTCGCTACTTTAACAAGTGCAGTATCTAGTTTACTATACATTAAAGGCGAGTCAACAAGTTGATCGTAGTCTTTTACCGTAAACTTATCGAGTACTGCCGCATCTGACGATGATACTATTTCTTGGTTTAGCTTAGATAATTTTTGAACCCCAATTTGATCGGCTTTAAGACCGGTAGCGCCATAAAAACTCTGATCTCTCAAGAAACTAATTTCAAAAGGTTCTTTTTTCATTCCCTCGAAATAGCCGAAGAACCCGCTTGGGTTGATAATAAAGTTCTTGTCCGCTTCAATATTGGTCCCAGCTGGCTGGAAAATATCTGGACCTTCCAGTGTAGTATCGTAAGTGTCCTCGACGAGATAAGTAATTTTCCTCAATTTTTTTGCATTGCTGATTTTCCAGGAATTACTATCAATTCTTTCAGTCTCTAATTCACGACCTTTTTTGTCGAATGCTTTAAATTCCGAAATCATGCGTCCATAATCGGCAATAGCATAGGTTCCGGGGACAATTTTCGGCAAGTAGAATGTTATTTCTCCTTTTTTAATCTTCGGTGTAGTAAGCTCAACTAGGACTTTATCATTGTCCGCCTTGGTCAAATATACCGTGTATTTGTAGGGCTTAGCGGCCCATGTACTCGCCGTGATTAGTATACCTAAAAACAGCATGATTGCTCCTTTTCTATTCATATCTCTTTTTTTGAATGCTTAACCTTTATAATTCCCCGTATAGAAATACGTGCTTTTTATTTCTATTTACAATCTGAAGGCCAAACATAAGACATTCTGGATTTTTCTTTATGCTAAGCCCCCGATCTTTGCAGGATTGAAGTGTTTTTCAATAGCAAATTCATCATTCGATCGCTTCGGGAAAGTTTATTAGTTGATGTTCATGATTTAATTAGAATCACTTATTTGATATTTCTTTGTCACCCTTATTGGTGAGGTAATCAGGAGTGATGCATAGGATATTAGAGTTTCCCTTTATTATCGAAAACCTCTTTTGATTGTAGTTCAGGTACAGATCGATCGTTAACGGTCTTGAAGTAAGGTTTGAGTTACTAGGAACGGAATTTCAAGGCGAAGGTGGTGCCTGTTTTTTGGGTAGAGGTCATTTCTAAGCTGCCTTTGTGTAGTCTCATGATCTGTCTAGATAATGAGAGGCCGATGCCTGATCCTGCTTCTTTTGTAGTATAAAACGGCACAAAGATGTTTTCAATCACCTCCTCAGGAATACCCGATCCGTTATCCTTCACTAAGATAACCACCTCATCATTTTCCTGTCGTGCAGTGAGTTCAATTGTAGGGTTTGGAGTGTCCTGCAAGGCTTCAAAAGCATTTTTCACCAGATTAATTAGAATTTGATCAATTAAGTCTGCATCTGCGGATATTTCAAGATCACTTTCGCAATCTACTCGAAAAAGTAGCCGCTTTTGGTCAACATCAGCTTTAAAGAGATTCTTAACACGATCCAGCATTCCGGCCACTTTTACTGGCTCTAATTTTGGTTTTGGAACTTTAGTCAGCTGATCATAAGTCTTAACAAAATTCGCTAGGCCTTTACTTCTTGCTTCAATAGTCTCAAGTCCTCCGACTAAATCCTCCACACCTTCATCATCAAGTTTAGTCAGGTCAGTCGAGCCATCGTCATCTTTAACCATTTGTAAGATGACATCGGAAAGGGTAGAGATCGGGATAACCGAGTTTTTTATTTCGTGTGTCAAAACACGGATCAATTTCTGCCAAGACTCTAGTTCGTTGGCTTCAAGTTCACTTTTTATATCTTGAAATGACACCAGCTTGAAAGATTCGTCTTGCAGTTTAAACTCGGTAGCAAGAATGGATAGGTTAACGAATCTGCCTCCTAGGGAAAGCTTTATAAGCTCCCTTTCCCCACTATTTATTCTTTCAATGATGTCGACTAGTTCAGGGGAGATTCTTTCAATGGCCTTGATGCTTGTAATGAGCGGTTTATTGAAAAGCTTTTTCGAGGCATCATTAACAAGCTGTACCCTCATGTTTTCATCGAAACAAATAAGAGCGACTCGGACATGTTCTACCACAGTTTGTAAATAAATGAGATTAGAGGCCTTTTCATTTCTCAGCTTCTTGAGCACATCATTTATTTCATGAAAAGCATAGTTCAGGTCGTTTTCCTTTTTATAGTGATAGGTATTACTAAAGTCTTGTTGTTTTATGGCCAACAGGAAATTGGCCAACTCTCGTCTCGATCGCTCCACATACTTAACGAGATTAATCAAGGTGATGATCAGCGCAAGTATGAGCCAAAAAGATACTAGCCAAAAATGGGTCTGCGTAACAACATATACAGCCCCGTAACCAAAAAGAATAATAAGGGAAATTCGCGCAATGACATTGAGACGGAAGTACCTATACTCCATTAGTCATCTGCATTTTTATTTACGTAAAACACGATGAGTCTCATTTCGGTATCAATCATTTTTTCACAACCCCAGCGTAATCCATAATTGATATTCATCATAAATTCCTTTTCCGTAGTGTAAATAGAAGTAGCTGCTTTATAACCCTTTAGATCGGTTTCTAGACTCAGTGGATCGTTTGTACCAAAGACATATGACTCTTTCTGGTTTCTTACGTCGAAATACATGTAGCAATCTGTTTTAGCCAGTAAATACATACGAACAGTTGTATTTTCTTCAACCCTTAGATAACTCGTAGTTTTATTGTCTACACCTTTTACGGTGTAATCAAAAGTTCCAAAATGAACCCAGTCACTGGTTTCATCTTTAAGTTGACTTTCTCTGATTTGCTTAGCGATGTCGTCTATTGATTCTTGACCCATTAATGGGGACAATAGAAACAGAAGGATAATTAAGGTAGTGAATCTTTTCATCCGGTTGAGGTGGTTAGGTAGGGCTAAGCTAGCAAAATCTTTTGAATTTTAGAGTCCATATTTCGACATCTTTCTATAAAGAGTACTTCTACCTAGTCCCAAAGTTTGGGCCGCTTTTGTAAGGTTGCCTTCCGCATTTCTGACTGCATTTTGGATGGCTTGTTTCTCCATTTCCTCTATGTTGTAGTTATCCGTAGCAATGACATTCTGTGTCGGTCTTTCTATTAATAGGAAATCTTCCGGCGCTAATAGGGGAGAATTGGCCATAATAACCGCCCTTTCTATGGCATGCTGCAATTCACGGACATTACCTGGCCACGAGTATTTTTTTAGTTTGTTTAGCGTAGTATCATTCAACCGCATTTTTTCTTTACGATACTTCTTGCCATACATTTTAAGGAAATGTCTGGCTAATGGTTCTATATCTTCGATCCGATCACGTAATGGTGGCAACTTGATCTCGACCGTGTTTATGCGATAGAGTAAATCTTGTCGAAATTCGCTTTCAACAATCATATCGTACAAAGGCATATTGGTAGCACAGATTAAGCGTGTATCCAAATTGATCGCTTTATTCGAGCCAACTCTTGATATCTGTTTGAATTGGAGTGCTGTCAAAAGTTTAGCCTGCATAGCCAAGGATAGGTTACCAATTTCGTCAAGAAATAAAGTTCCACCATGGGCCATTTCAAATCTACCCGGCCTATCTTCTCGAGCATCGGTAAAAGCTCCTTTGACATGTCCGAATAGTTCAGATTCAAAAAGTGTCTCGGAAACTGCTCCTAAATCTACTTTTATAAAATTCTCATCTGCTCTTAATGATCTATTATGAATGGCTCGTGCAATTAACTCTTTACCCGTACCATTTTCACCTAAGATTAAAACGTTCGCATCAGTTTCGGCTACCTTGTTAATTGCCTCAAAAATAGGCTTCATGGTGGGACTGACACTAATGATATCCTCAAACTCACGTTGTTGATCTTTGACGACGATTTTTTGACTAGTCTTTAATTCCTGAACCTGCTTTTTGGTCTTACTCAATTTGCAAATAGACTGAACAGTGGCCAATAACTTTTCTTTTTGCCAAGGTTTAACTAAAAAGTCAACAGCTCCTTCTTTCATCGCTTCTACAGCGATATCAATTTCTCCGTAGGCGGTGTTCATCAGCACATGTGCATTCGGATCTTTGGCCAATATCTTTCGAAGTAGCTTAATACCTTCTTTTCCACTTGTGAGGCCGTATGAAAAATTCATATCCAGCACTATTACATCGTAGTTATGCTGATTTAAAAGGAAGTCTAACTTAAGTGGGTCTTTTTCTATGATTACTGTTTCAAAATGCTGCTTAAGGATCATTTTCGCAGTGTAAAGCACTCCCTGATCATCATCCAGTACCAAAATTTTGGCGTCCTCTTTAGTCATTTTGTAGTTGTTCAGTGTTTCGTAGTTACTAATTTATCGATTGTCTCATATTGACACAAGTATTCGTGTCACAATGAGACAAATTTCGTTAGGAACGGCAAATGAATTATATAACTATCAGATTAACAGTGGTTTGTGTTTTAGGCACGGAATTAGGATTAATGTGTGCCATCGGCTAATAAACCACAGTAAAATGTTTAAAAACTACTTCAAGGCAGCATTTAGGATTCACGTTAAAAACAAGCTCTATTCATTCATCAACTTTATTGGTCTTTCGGTATCGCTAATGATGTGTTTTCTTGTTTTTTTATTCGTCCAGGATGAGTTCAGTTACGACAATTTTCACAAGAGCGGTGATGAACTCTTTTTGTTTCACGCCATCAAGTACAAAGCTGATAATCCTCAAATGGAGGCTGGATTTTGGGATGTTGAACCACTGAAAGACGTCCAAAAGTCATACACTACTAACCTACCTTTTTTGAATGAGATCAAATCTAGAGTACCTGAGGTGGAAAATATCATCCTAGTGGAGTACTCTGGCATTGAAACTTTGAAAAGTGGCAAAAAGTCTAGAGAAACTGCGCATTATGTGGACGCTGATTTTTTCGATCACTTTAGTTTCGATTTTATACAGGGTGATGGGGAAGTGGCATTGGATGACCAGAGTAGTGCGGTCATTACCACAGAATTCGCGATGAAGCATTATGGTACCACCGATGTAGTTGGTAAGGATTTGGTTACAAATGGCGAGCCCAACAAGATATACATTGTTACTGGTGTGATTGACCTTCCACATAATACCATGTTCAATTTTAATGTGGTCTTGCGGGTAGAGAACTCTTATTACTATAAAGAGCATGCGGATGACTGGAATTACTTTGCTATTTCAGCCTTTTTTAAACTGAAAGACCCTTCGCAAATAGCTACAGTAAATACTAAAGTAAGAGACATCTGGTTAGAGCGAAACAATGCTGAGACCCTTGATGGTCAGCGTAAACGTCTAAAGCTTTCTGCTGACAATCCTGTGCAAGAATATGGTCTTAAAAATGTGAGTGATGTTTATCTAGACCCGACCATACGGTATTATAAGTCATCATCTCCGCTTTACTCGTACATCTTAATTGCTATCTCAGCAGTAATTTTAATCATAGCGAGTATTAACTACCTGTCGATTAGCATTGCATCATCGGCAAGTCGTCGAGTTGAAATTGCAGTACGTAAAGTGGTGGGTGCCAATGTATCGCAGCTCAAGTTTCAATTCTATATTGAAGCTATAGCGCTGACTCTATTATCAGTTATAGGCGGTTTTACATTGATGCAAGGCTTTTTACCGAAGTTCAACGATTTCGCTAGCAAATCGCTTCAGCCAAGCGTAAGTGAAAACATCATGTTACTAGGTTATGGCCTGCTGTTCGGGTTACTTATCTCAATTATTGCGGGCGGATATCCCGCTCAAGTATTATCGCGGTTTAAAGTTATTTCAGGTCTAAAAGGGCAAACATCTAGCCGTGTAAGTCCAGCATTGATCAAGGGAATGATGATTTTTCAATTCACGCTATGCCTGGTATTTATTTCTGTCACATTGGTCATGCAAAAGCAGTTTAAATATATCAATCAAAAGGATTTGGGCTTTGATAAAGATCAGGTAGTGATGGTTGGTGGTTTATGGGGTAAGTCTCATTTAGTAAAACAGGTACTTGAAAAGTCATCGGCTGTAGAGCACGCGGGAAACAGTAACGGCATTTTCATTGGTGGAAGCGGCTTTGGCATAACGGTTTTAAATGGCGTAGAACATAGAATTAGACGTGTAGGAGTGGACGAAGACTTTTTACAAACACTTGACATACAATTCGTGGATCGTCAAGGGTTTCCCGCTCCAAAAGAAGGAGAATTGGTAGTTGGAAAAAACTATGTGAATGAGACTTATTTCGATTTATTAGAAGCCGATACTGCCATGTTTAAATCTATGAATTCGTATATCGGAGGTGTAGTAAAAGACTTTCATTTTGAGTCCCTTCAAACAGCGATGTACCCTATAAGCTTCGATTTAAGAGAGTCAAGCAATTTGTCTTCACTTTTCGTGAAATTAAAGGGAGGCAATGTAGATCAAGGAATTGCTGATGTTAAAGCTGCTTATGAAGAGGTAGTTGGTGAGCCACTCGCAGAGGTTCGGTTTATGGAAGATTTTCTTGCAAATCGATATAAAGACAGTAGGCGTTGGCAGCATATTATACAGTCATCTACCACTATAGGTATTCTAATTGCCTGTATTGGGCTTTTTGGATTGACTGGTATCAATATGTCCAATCGCATTAAGGAGATTAGTATTCGTAAAGTGTTAGGTGCCGATTTTGGTGAGATTGCATATTTACTCAATCGGCAGACCTTAATGCTCATTATTGTGTCTGCTATTATCTCCATACCTATTGCTTATCAACTTATGTCTAGTTGGCTCGATGGCTTTGCATACCATGTAGATATTTCACCGGAATTATTCATGATTGCCATGCTCGTCCTACTATTCATCGCATTAGGAACTGTATTGTTCCATTCTATTAAGTCAGTAAGAACAAATCCAGCACAAGTACTTAGAAACGACTAAATCAAATTATCATGCTCAGAAATTACTTCAAAACAACACTTAGGTCACTCAAGAAAAATAGACTTTTTTCCTTCATTAATATTTTGGGGCTGTCTATCGGAATTACGGCATCTACGCTCATTCTCCAATATGCCTTTAATGAACTCAATGTGGATCGTTTCCACAAGAATTCGGCGAATATCTATCGCGTCATGAATGAAAGGTTCGAAGGGGAAAGAATGATTCAAAGAGGCCAGATTACATACTCAGCCGTGGGTAAGCAAATGTTTGAAGATTACCCTGAAATCGTCGATTATTTCACGTTAAGCACATTCGGTCAAAATGTAGTAGCCCATAATCAGCAAAGTGTAAAAATACCCTTCACTATTCTGGTTGAGCCGAGTTTTTTCAAGGTGTTTTCTTTTGATGTTTTGGCTGGAAATCCAGCAACAGTTTTCGATGCCAAAAGAAAAATGGTTGTTTCAGAGAGTACTGCGAAAAAACTATTCCCTGGAGATAATGAAAGTTGGGAAGAACACTTGGGTAAGATTATAGAAATGGGTTCTAGTCGGCTGGAGTACGAACTGGTCGGGGTGATCGAAGATGCTCCCGAAAATTCTAGCCTTCAATATCAAATTATTCTTTCAAGAGCAACCACATTTGACTTTTTTCAAGATGCCGAGTTTAGCTGGAATGGGTCAGACTATTTTCATTATATCTTATTAGATGACAAGGCAGATGTAGCTGCGCTAGAAGCTAAATTTGAAGATTTCAGTCAAAAGTATTTTAAAGGAGATCAAGTAACTGGAACTTTTGAAAAGTTTCATTTACAGCCACTTGAAGACGTTTATCTTTATTCGGACTACGAATATGAAAACCATACAACGGCGAGTGGTAGCATGGTTTGGACGCTTATTCTAGTGGCCGCATTTATTTTGGCCATGGCTTGGATTAACTATATCAATTTGGCTACTTCCAAATCACTACAGCGTGCCAAAGAAGTAGGTGTAAGAAAAGTAGTAGGGGCAAGCAAGGGGCAGCTAATCAATCAGTTTTTAGTAGAGTCATTGATTCTCAATTTTCTTGCATTCGTTTTAGCCGTCACCTTGGTTCAGGTATCCCAAAACTTCTTTAACACACTGGTAGGAAGAGACCTGAGCCTTTTAAGTTTTTTAAATTTAGAGTTGAATGGTTTACCAGTGTATTTCTGGATGCTTGGCTTCCTAATCTTAGGATCAATTTTATCTGGAATTTATCCAGCTTTCGTTCTCTCTAGTTTTCAGGCATCACAATCTTTGAAGGGAGAATTTAGTAAGAGTTCTAAAGGACAGCGGCTTAGAAAAACATTGGTTGTTTTTCAATTCGCCTTATCAATTGCGCTTATAGCAGGTACGATTTTAGTCTATCAACAAACCAATTTCATGAGAAATCAAGATTTGGGTGTTAATATGAATCGTGTAATTACGGTAGAGCCGCCATCGCTCAATACATTCGATAGCACTTTTGTCGATAAGGTTCATCAGTTTGCTTATAAACTTGAAGAGAACCCAAGAGTCCAACGCGTAGGAACTTCTAGTATGATCTTGGGACAAAGATTACCAAGAACTTTTAATGTGAGGACTAGTCCTGAAAGCGAGGGCCGTATGCTCAATAGAATCCACGCTAATTATGGTTTCTTGGAGGTTTATGAGGTAGAGTTACTCGCTGGTCGAAACTTTGTAAGAACCGATCACAATGCTGATTTTAACTTGGTTAAGGGTACCATTCTCAACGAAAAGGCTACAAAGCTGCTTGGATTTGAAAGTCCAATAGATGCAGTTGGTACTAAGATTAGTTATTTCGGAAGAGATTGGGAGATCGTAGGAGTGACAGCTGATTTTCATCACAGATCGCTCAAGGAATCGATAGAGCCTATAATGATCGTACCATTTATGAGTGGTGGGAATGACGTGTATCACGTTCGAGTGGATGGTTCAAACCTACAGGAAACGATCGCTTATTTAGAAAAGTCTTTCAACGACTTTTATCCAAACGATATTTTTGAGTACAACTTTATGGATTCCCGATTTGAGCGTCAGTATGAAGCTGACAAACAGTTTGGGTCCGTTTTCAATTTGTTTTCAGTATTAGCTATTCTCATTGCCTGTCTAGGATTATTTGGTCTGGCGGGTTATTCAGCCATCCAAAAGACAAAAGAAATAGGAATTAGAAAAGTTCTAGGCGCTACTATCCCGAATATTCTTCAATTACTGTCTAAGGACTTTATTTTACTCATCGCCTTGGCGAGTGGTATAGGCTTACCGCTGGTTTATTGGGGTGCTACAGAATGGCTTTCGGGCTTTGAGTATCAAACCAAAATTGGTGTGCTGTTCTTTGTTATACCAATAATCAGTGTGATCGTAGTGAGCCTGCTCATAATTTTTGGACAGACTTTCAAGACAGCCAAGTCAAATCCCATCAACTCATTACGTCAAGAATAGCCATTAACAATTGAACTATGCTACGGAATTATTTTAAAACTGCATTAAGGAGTCTGACCAAAAAAAAGCTATTCTCGTTTATTAATATTTTCGGGCTTGCGATCGGTTTAGCTGCGTTTTTAATCATTTATCAGTTTGTTTCTTTTGAAAGAAGCTTTGATAAGTTTCATGAAAAAGGAGACAGAATTTATCGTGTAAGGTTCGATAGAATTTATGCAGATAATCATGATAAAAGTGCTGGTTTAACGGCAGTTACTGGACCTATTTTAGCACAAGAATTTCCTGAAGTAGAGCTCTATTCCAAGTTACATGCCGCTGATTACATGAATAATGTGATATCGTTTGACGATAAGCAATTCATTCAGGAAGGGCTGTTTTATGCTGATAGTTCCTTTTTTGAACTTTTCTCATTCAACTTTATTCATGGTGATAAGAAAACCGCGCTAACACCAATTAATTCGATTGTTCTTTCGGAGGAAGTGGCTTACAACTATTTTGGAAAGGCAGATGTGGTAGGTGAATTTTTAAACCTTGCCAACGGTTGGGAAAACCAATTATATCAAGTCACTGGAGTTTTCGAAAATTTACCTCCTAACACACATTTTGATTTTAAGGCTTTAATGTCTTTCGAAAACATTAATCAAGCCTCTCAGGGTAGGGCTGGTGCTTCCGGTGGTTGGAATGCTTTTCCAACGTATCTTTTATTATCGCCAGAAGCTGATTTAAAAGAGTTTAATGAGAAGTTAACCGCCTTTACACAAGAATTTTATGCAGCTCTGATTGAGGGTGGTGTCAACCCTATCTTACAATTACAACCATTAGAAGACATTTACCTAACCTCTAATTTAAGGTTTGAAGTAGGTCCATTAGGTGATGCGAAAATTGTGCGAATTCTCATTGGGATTGCCTCATTTATCTTGGTATTAGCTTATTTCAACTATATCAATTTGTCTACATCTCAAGCACTTGAAAGAGGCCAGGAAGTTGGTGTTCGAAAAGTAATAGGGGCTAGTAGATGGAATCTTTTTAGGCAGTTTCTGGTAGAATCATTTGTACTAAATGTTATTGCCATTGCCATTGGGTTTACGCTCATGCAGGTCAGCCTACCATTCTTCCTTCCTCTTCTCGGTAAAGACATCGGTAGTGCTCCGGTTTTGACTAATGAATTGGGCTTATTGTTAGCCATGCTATTAACTATAGGCACGCTACTTTCTGGTTTTTATCCGGCATTAGTTATGTCCAGAATGAAGGCTTTAAGAGTGCTAAAAGGTTTTAAGGCAAAGTCTGGTTTAGAAGCTCTAGTCAAAAAAGGTCTTGTCGTATTGCAGTTTACCATACTATGTTTCCTTTTAGTTGGGAGCTTAGTGGTAAGAAGTCAAATCTCCTTTATGCTAAATTCTGATAAGGGTTTTGACGCGGAGCAGGTGCTAGTTATTAAAGGGCCAACTGCGGGTGCCAATTCTATCGAAAAGCTCAATTCTTTTAAGAATAGGCTAACCAATAATAAGAACGTAGTTCAAGTAAGTAATTCCACGAATGTACCAGGCGCTGAAATTAGCTGGGTAAATAACAATGTTCGTTTAGCTACCTCTGCACCTAATGAAGCTACTTCAATTCCATTTTTGGGGATCGACCATAATTTTATCGAGAATCTTTCTTTGGAAATGATAGCAGGTAGAAATTTTGATCAAGATTTAGTTTCTGACACTGCTAATGTTATGCTCAGTAGAGCAGCGGCTGTTAATTTCGGATTTACAGATCCAAAAGAGGCTTTAGATCAATTAGTTTTTGAAGGAGACAGTAGATATCGTGTCATTGGTGTAGTGGAGAATTATCTTCAGAAATCTTTTAAATCGGACTATGACAGAATCATCTATAAATACTTTCCTCAAGCTGACTCTTACATCAATTTAAAACTGACTGGGACCGATTATGCAACGCTAATAGATAGTGTAGAATCTATCTTTAAAGAATCATATCCAAATAGTCCATTCAGCTACTTTTTCTTAGACGAATTTTTTGATAGACAGCTTAAAGAAGATAAGGCCTTTGGAAAAATATTCAATTTTTTCACCCTTCTGGGAATCTGTATTTCGTGCTTAGGTTTGTTCGGCCTAGCATCTTATGCCGTTTCACTCCGAAAGAAAGAAATTGGAATCAGAAAAGTATTGGGTGCCCATTCAGTATCTCTAGTTATATCAGTGGCTCGGAATTTCGTTGGGCTTACTGTCATCTCCATTCTTATTGCTATACCAGTTGCGTTCTATGCCTCAGACCTTTGGTTGAACGCATACACATTTGCCATAAGCTTAAAGGCTTATATGTTTTTAATACCAGTATTAATTGTCATCGCTATAACAGTATTCACCACTGGTGGAATTGCGATTAAAACAGCAAATAGAAACCCAATTGACGCATTAAGACAAGAATAAAACAACTTCATTATGCTTATAAAAAACATACGATTAGCTATTCGACAACTATCGAAAAACAAGGTTTTTTCCTTTGTTAATGTTATTGGTTTGGCCCTTTCAATGGTCGCGTGCTTGTTGATTTACAAGTATGTTGGTTTTGAGAGGAGCTTCGATCAGTACCATTCGGGCGCTGATAATATCTACAGAATCTATAGGGTAGAGGCAAATGAAGATCCAAATGACGGAGTAGCCTCAGTTTTTTCTGGAATGAAGATTCCACTGGAAGAAGGACTACCAGAAATTTCTCATGTAGCGCGTTTTGCTAGTTATGATGTTATTTTTCAGTCATTTGCTTTCACAAATAAGAATGATGACAATCAGTTTGTAACATATAATGTTCCAAAGGGCTTTTTTGCTGATCATGATGCACTGCAAATCATAGACTTAGATTGGAAAGAGGGTTCGGCCTCCACCTCATCTTTAGAGAACCCAAATGAGATGATCATCTCTGAGAAATATGCTCAACTCTTTTTTGGGGATAATCCAGCATTGGGTAAAGTGCTTTATTTCAAGAATTTAGGAGTAGATTTTAAAGTAACAGGTGTCTTCAAAGATTTACCTGAAAATACGCATATGCCTTTCGAGATTTTATGTTCTATGAAATCTCTACCAACGAGTTGGAACATAGACAATATCTATAACTGGGGCAATTTCTATACCTATGTAAAAGCAATCGATGGTACGTCTCCTGAAGTTTTAGAGACTAAAATCAATGATTTATTTGTGGGGATAGAGGGCGCGTGGTTTCACGATGAAGGCTTAACAATGAAGTTGCAAAACATCCAGGATATCCATTTGACCTCACATCATTCCTATGAAATACAGGCGAACGGAAATAAAGAAACTGTCAGTTTTCTATCCATCATTGGTGTTTTCATTATGGTGATTGCATGGGTAAACTATATCAACCTAAGCAGTTCCAAATTAGTGGATAGAGCGAAGGAAGTAGGGATAAGAAAAGTAATGGGTGGTTTTAAAAGGCAGCTCGTGAGCCAATTCTTGGTGGAATCTTTGACCATGAATTTTATAGCGATCATACTTTCGTTGACCCTATTGCAACTAACTCGTGGTTTCTTCCAAGGGTTGATCGGCATACCGATTGACTTTTTTGGGTCAGCGGCATTGATATCCACCTTAGGGTTTATTGGCTTGTTTACACTTGGTTCTGTATTATTCGGTCTATATCCTGCGCTACTGTTTTCCAACCAAAAAGTATCAGTTGTATTGAACGGCAAAAGTAAGGTGAGTAAATCTGGTTTACTTTTCAGACGTGGGCTGACCCTTTTTCAATATGCCATAGCCTTGATCTTAATTGTAGGAACGTTAGCTGTTAAGAAGCAGCTTTCATTTATGCAAAATCAATCATTGGGCATGAATATCGATCGTACGCTGGTGGTTAAAAAGCCCTTTATGGAGATGGAGAGTAGGGCATCAAGTAAAGCGGCATTTATGAATGGCGTACGCCAAATGAGTGACGTAAAAGGTATAAGTGCATCTTCTGAAATTCCAGGTTATGAGATTTCTAGAATGCGTTGGATTGCGTTGGGCCCTGGTGCCGACGATAAAGCCCTTTATGCAAAGGATGTCGCTATTGATGAACACTTTACAGATTTATATGAGATAGATATCCTATATGGCCGAAGTTTTGAACAGGGCTTTGCAGATTCTGCTTCTGTAGTTTTAAGTCATCAAACTGCAAAAGAACTATTGGGAGAAGAAAATCTGGCTGATTGGATTGGAAAAACTATTTTTTATGAAACAATTCCTTATCGACTCATCGGGATCTTAAATGATATAAGCCAAGAGTCCCTCAAGGTGAATATCAAGCCACATATTTACACAAAAGTAAATCGAGATAAATTCTATTCGATAAAACTGAATACTGATGATATGAGTGAAGCAGTTGAAAGGGTACAGACAGTCTTTAACAGTAGCTTCGCGACTAGCCACTTCGATTACTTCTTCTTAGACGAATATTATGACAGACAATATAAGGCAGATCGACTTTTTGGTCAGATATTTTCATTCTTTGCCATATTGGCCATTGTAATCACATCATTAGGCTTATTTGGGCTGTCACTATACAATATAAGTCAAAGGTCTAGAGAAATAGGTATCAGAAAAATCTTAGGTGCACCAGTGAAGCATATCTTCTATTTGCTGACGAGAGAGTATGTATTACTCATATTGTTAGCGTCAATAGTGGCCGTTCCTATTGGCTATTTCTTTGTAGACAAATGGTTATTGAATTTTTCTAATCATATTAATATCTCTACAAGTTTACTGCTACTACCGATTATGTTGATGTTCGTTTTAACGCTCGTAACGATTTGTTATCAAGTGGTTAAAGCGATTCGCACAAATCCAGCAGAAACATTGCGATACGAATGATTCAACCGTATCATGATGATACGAAAGTGTGTCATCATGATACGATTTTAGGATTGCTAAATCTGTTATATACCTCATTAAGAGGGAGTTGTATATTTGGTACTAGTATTGCCATCTGCCACATACACAAATTCGAAACAACATGTTTAAAAATCATATATCCGTCGCACTAAGAAACTTTCAGAAAAGAAAGTCTTTTACCTTCATAAATATTCTCGGTTTGACCGTGGGCATGACGGTCTGTCTCTTAATTCTTACCTATGCAAGGTATGAGATGAGCTACGACACGTTTCATAGTAGAGCAGATGACATCTATCGGATTTCGGTTGATATCTATAATGGAGAGGATTTCCAAATAGCAGATGCTCAATGTTACCCTGCTGTGGGAAAACTTGCGAAGAATGAGTTCTCGGAAATTGAAGAGTTTGCTATGGCTCGAAAGTTCGGCCGAATGTCTCTGAAAAATGGTGAAAAAGCATTCAATGAGGATGGGGTATTCTTTGCAACACCTTCTTGGTTAGAAGTTTTCGACTGGGATTTGAAGCAAGGGAATAAAGCTACTGCTCTAAAAGATGCAAACACCATTGTCATTACTGAAAGCACTGCAGAGCGCTATTTTGGCGATGAAGACCCGATGGGTAAAATGGTGAAATTGTTACCTGGTGGTGGCGAACTTCCAATGCTAGTTACAGGTGTCATCAAAGATGTACCTGAGAATGCACACTTGAAGTTTGATATTTTGGTCTCCTATCAAACAGCAGTAGAAGAGTTTGGAAGTAAGTACGATAACTTCGGGGGTAACAATGAGTATATGTACATTTTGGCCAATACTCCTTTGGACAATGATTTCAAGAAGCGTTTTAATGCAACATATTTCGAAAGAACGGAACCATTTTTAGAGCGAGGGGATAGTCTAGACATTCAACCGCTAACAGATATTCACTTAAAATCCGATAAAACATATGAAGCAGAAACTAATGGTAGCCAGTCGATAGTAAATATCCTTTTAGTGGTAGCAGCGTTTGTTCTGATTATCGCTTGGGTGAACTTTATTAACCTTTCAACAGCTCGGGCTATGGAAAGGGGAAAAGAAGTTGGGGTAAGGAAGGTATTGGGTTCGAACAAAGGCGCGTTGATTACGCAGTTCTTACTGGAGTCATTTATGCTCAATTTTCTAGCCGTAGTGTTAACCCTTACATGTATCCAGGGCGTATTGCCGCTATTCAATGAGTTTGCTGATTTGGACTTGTCTTTTAATGTATTCCAAAATAATCAGGCCTTAATGCAAGTATTGGGGATTTTATTCATTGGCTCATTCGCATCGGGTATTTATCCAGCATTGGTTTTGTCTAACTATAGGCCGTTAGCAGTAATTAGCGGACGCTTGAAAGATTCGAAAGGTGGATTGATTCTGCGTAAAGGATTAGTAGTCTTCCAGTTTATGATTACAATGCTTCTTTTGGCCGGTACGGTCACTATATACCAGCAAGTGAATCATATGCGTTCACAGTCATTAGGTGTTAATATTGATCAGACAATTGTGGTTCGAAACCCAGTAATGTCTGCTGGTGATAGTCTTCAAAGTGAGCACAGAAAGACATTCAAATCTGAACTGAGCCGAATTGCTCAGGTTCAAGCTGTTGCATTTTCTGAGACAGTTTTTGGTCAAGGAACCACTGAAATGAATACCACGACTGGTTTTTACGAATTGGTGAATAAAACTGGTAGAGGCGTAAGTTTCTCGTTTTATAGAGTAGATGAGGATTTTACAAAAGCTTTTGAATTTGAAATTCTGGCAGGAAGAACTTTCGATTCGAATATAGAAAATGTAATTCCTGACGGTGGCGGCTATGATGGGATCATGATTAATGAAACAAGCCGAAAAATATTTGGGTTTGCTACTAACGAAGAGGCCATAGGTCAGAAAATCAACAGGTTTGGGGCACAAGTATCAATCGTTGGGGTTTTTGCAGACTATAACCACCATTCGCTAAAGACGAAAGTGGACCCAACGGTATTGTTCTTTGATCGGTATGGATATGCATCTGATTATGCATCAATAAAGGTCAATGCTGGAGATAATCCGGGCAAAGCTTACAAGACTATCCTAGGTGAGATTGAGAGTGCATATCGCCAAGTTTACCCAGAAAGCGATTTTGATTATTTCTTCTTAGACGAAAATTTTGAAAAGCAGTATCGTGCCGATCAACAATTTGGAACTGTATTTACAGCCTTTGCAGGGATTACCATTTTTGTAGCTATTCTAGGTTTGTTTGGTCTGGTGCTCTACGAAGTTCAGCAAAGAGTTAAAGAGATTGGTATTCGTAAAGTTTTAGGTGCAAGTGTGGTGACAATTATAAAGTTGCTTTCCTCTAGCTTCTTAAAACTGATTTCTATTTCCATTCTGTTGGCTACACCGATGGCTTACTTTGGACTGAATGAATGGTTGAGTGGCTATGCATATAGAATCGATTTATCGGTCGTGCTATTTATTCTTCCGGCAATTGTTCTGCTGTTAATTGCTTTGGTAACCGTCACTACGCAAGCTGTAAAAGCGGCAAATGAAAACCCCGTGAAGTCCTTGAGATACGAGTAATTAGACTAAATAGCCTATAAAATAGTGAAGCCCCGATTGCAGTCGGGGCTTCTTTGTTCAACTAAAAACACAAGCAAGTTTAGTTGCCTCCACGGCCACCGCCACGGCGACCACCGCGTTGTGATGCTCTTTCCTCTTTCCACTTTTCGTAAGCGGTCCATTGAGTTTCATTAAAAATTTCTTTTAGCTGCTTATCAGCTTTTTCTTGGAACTCCGCGATAGCTTCTCGCATACCTTCAAAACTTCCACTTGACCTCATTTCTTGAAGCTTTTCGTTTCTTTCCTTATTAGTCGCTAAAAGCACATCATAAGTCTTTTTATATTGCTCATCTGACAAGCCGAATTGCTCTTGGAAGTTCTCTGCTTGTGTTTTTGCAGCTTCTTCAGGGTCCAATCTCTGGCCTCTTTGTCCACGTTGGCCGCCTTGTCCTCTTTGTGCGTGTGCCGCAAGTCCAACGAAAAGCAGCATACTCATAAATAATAATGTCTTTCTCATGATTTCGTATTTACATGGCTTTTGACAAACAACTAGCCAGAAGGTTTAATTGATTTTAGAATTTGATGGATGGTAGCAATACATCACCGCCAATTATGAAATCTCTCCCGAACCGACAAGTTCATTTTCGGCATACCAAGCTACAAATTGTCCTGGCGCTATACCTTTTTGATAGTCTTTGAAAATAACGTAAAGACCATCTGGTTCCATATATAGTTCAGCAGGTTCTAACGGTTGTCTGTACCGAATTCTCGCCATATAGGAACGTGATTCTCCGATTTCCATCTTCAAGTCATCTCTAACCCAGTGGATTACCTCATTCGGAACAAATAAGCCACGCCTTAACAAACCCGGGTGCTCGTCGCCTTGGCCGGTATAGATAACATTGTTAGTCGTATCTTTTTCGATGACAAAGAGGGGCTCAGGAGTACCGCCTACCGCCAAGCCTTTTCGTTGACCAATGGTGAAATAATGAGCACCATTATGTTCGCCAACCAATTTACCGTCGGTTGGTTTGTATTCGTAAGGAGTAGAAAGGGCTACTAATTCATCTCTTTTCGTCCTAAATTCCTGATTTTGAAGCCGATGAAAAGGGTCAAAATTTGTGTCTTGAGTACCCAATTCTCTTATTTCGCCTTGTTTTGGGGCGAGTTGTTGTTGTAAAAAGTCAGGCAACCTGACCTTACCAATAAAACATAATCCTTGTGAATCTTTTTTCTCCGCAGTGATGAGATCAGCTTTTCGGGCAATTTCTCTTACTTCAGACTTTTGTAAATGTCCAATAGGGAAGAGGGCCTTAGCAAGTTGCTCTTGGTTTAATTGGCACAGAAAGTAGCTCTGATCTTTATTAGGATCAGCCCCAGCTAATAAGCGATGTACCGTTTTTCCGTTGTCCTCGATGGTATCTTTTTGGACATAATGGCCTGTAGCTACATAATCTGCTTTTAGCTTTAAAGCAGCCTTTAAGAAAATGTCAAATTTTACTTCGCGGTTGCAGAGGATATCTGGATTGGGTGTTCTGCCTTGTTCATATTCCTTAAACATATAATCGACGATGCGCTCTTTATACTGCGCACTCAAATCGATCACATGAAAGGGGATACCCAATTTTTCCGCTACGGCTAGTGCATCATTGCTATCTTCTACCCACGGGCATTCTTCTGAAATGATCACCGAGTCGTCAACCCAGTTACGCATAAACATAGCGATAACGTCATAACCTTGCTCTATGAGCAAGTGGGCTGTTACACTGGAATCTACTCCGCCAGAAAGTCCAACAACTACTCTTTTTTTCATGATTTTCTCCTAACTAGGATGGCTAACACCGTTTCTGCAAAAATAGTTGTATTGTTCTTAAAAACATTAATCACAAAGTTTAAGCGATATCGATCAGGCTAAAAATAAAAAGGCGATCCAAATCGAATCGCCTTTTCTTAGGTTGAGGTTGAAGAAGCTTTATTTCTTCTTGATGTCGATGGCCTTTTTGGACTTATCAACACCTGGTGTTCTATTCAAGAATTCATCGTAAAGTCTGATTTGACGAGAAGTCATCGGAACTTTATAACCATCTATAAATAGTTCAGTGATTTTAGTAGCTGTTTCAAATGGATCACCAGTTGCTACAAAAATATTAGCTTTTTTGCCCACTTCGATCGAGCCTACTTGATCTCCAATACCAAGGATTTCAGCTGCATTAATGGTTATCGCTTTAAGTGCCTCTTCACGGCCCATACCATAAGCAGCAGCAAAACCCGCATGATATGGTAGGTTTCTCACATTTTCAGCTTCCATCGTTCTTAGAGCAACTTTAACACCTGCTTTAGACATGATGCCAGGATTTGCATAAGCAGCATCATATGCGTCTGATTGACGTGTAGGAATTGCTTGAACTGGTCCAGTGATAACGGATAAACCTGATTCCGCAATTTTGTCTGCAACTCTCCAGCCCTCAGATACACCGGTCAGGATTACTTTTTTGTAACCGCGCTCTTTTACCCAATCAATAGTAGCAAGGATATCTTTAGCAGCATTCACCTCAATAAAAAGCATCATTTCGCCTTTAACTACTGGTACTAAGGCCTCAATTTCTGGGTATGACCTAACTTCATCCGAGTTTTCAATTTTCGCATAAAGTTCTGCTTTGTCCCAAGCTTCGTTTATTTGCTTTAGCGCTCTTTCTTGACGCTTTTTAATTTCAGCTTCAGAAAGTCTTCTAAACCTACGACCTCTGCCAGTTGAAGGAAAATTCATTACAATTCCTTTTGCACCAGCATACATTTGGTCAGGTGTATAACCAAATAGGTTGATAGCAGCAGCCGTACCAGCTAAAGCACCACCTCTTGGCATAGTCCAAACAGTTGTAACACCGCTAACTCTGGTCACTGGAATTGCGACAGAGTTGGGATTTACAGCTGTAAGTGCCTCCATTTGTGGAGTTAATGCACCAAATTCTCGCGTGTCGTTAGCCTCTGCAATGCTCCCGATTTCGGATAAACCTAAAGTCGTTCCGCCATCGATCATTCCTGGGTAAATTTCTCTTCCCTTACAATCGATTACTTCGGCATCATCTGGAATAGTAACATTAGCACCAACGGCTTCAATTACGCCTCCATTAATAACTATGGTGCCATTTTCAATAATACCATTAGTTACGGTAAAGATTTTAGCATTGGTTAGGGCAAACTTGCCATTGCGCGCTCTTAAGACCTGATCATCCTCCTGTGCTAAAGACAAAAGAGGAACGAAAGTCAACATAAAGAGTGCTGCGAATAATATTCTTAAATTTTTCATGTCCTACTTTATTTTTTATTGGAGAATAAATCTTCCATTGTCAGCAAAAAAGCATCTTCAAGACATCTGTGATCTTCATGTCGATCATAAATCATAACGTCTTCAATAGCTGCTTCTGGATTTATATATAATCTTACGTCTTTTCTATCTTCAGACTTGTCGAAATATTTTACACCATCTACAAATGTCATTAATGGAACAGCATAGACAGATAGTGGGTGACTATCGAAAATAGCGATGTCAGCATCTTTACCAACTTCAATAGATCCAACTCTATCATCAATGCCTAATTGTTTGGCAGGATTTAAAGTGATCATTGCAAGTGCTTGATCATCAGTTAAATCACCATATTTCTGCGTTTTAGCAGCTTCGTGAAACAAGTGTCTGATCAATTCTCCTGAATCAGAGTTGATTGAAGTATTAACACCAGCATTATGTAGAATGGCTGCGTTATAGGCAGTAGAGTAGTACACTTCTAACTTATAAGCCCACCAATCAGCAAAAACTGAAGCATTGGCTCCAAATGCTGCTAATTCAGGTGCTACTTTATAGGCTTCGTTGGCATGCTGAAAAGTAAGCTTAGGGATATTGAAATCACTAAACACTTTCAAAAGCATGTAAATTTCATCTGCTCTATAAGAGTGACAATGCACTAAGACATCGCCGTTCATAATGTCAACAAGAGTTTGTAGTCTAAGGTCATACTCAGGCGCTACTTTTCGAGCCGATTTGTTGGCTTTATAAGCGTCCCATTTCTTCTTGTATTCAACGGCTTGTGTAAATGAATTCCTCAACATGTTTTCAACTCCCATTCGACTTTGAGGTTGAATACCTCTAGCACGACCACCACGAGTTGGGTTTTCCCCTAAAGCAAATTTGATTGTTCTAGGAGCTCCTTCAAATCTTAGGTCATCTGGATTAGTAAAACCATACCGAAGTTTTAACGTCTCATTTTGTCCACCGATAACATTGGCAGATCCGTGCATCAAGTGAATACTAGTTACACCACCTGCAAGTGCTCTATAAATAGATACATCAAGTGGGTTGACTACATCCTCCATGCTTACTTCAGAAGTCACCTGGCTCGTACCTTCGTTAATGGCGCTACCAGCAATATGTGAATGCGCATCGATAATACCCGGCATTACAAATTTGCCAGTGGCATCTACCGTCTCAACTCCTCTAGGAGCACGAAGTCCTTTGCCTATTTTCGAAATCTTACCATTTCGAACGAGAACGTCAGTATTTTCTAACGCACCATTGGTAACAGTAAGAACTGTACCTCCTTTAATCAATAAATCTCCTTTTGGCACTTGGGCCAAAACAACTGTGCTAAACAGTGCGAAGACGATGGTTAATATATTTTTAATTTTCATGATTCTTGTCTTTAGCTTTATTACTTGCCGTCTTTATTAGCATTTATGTCAAGCTGAAAGCTCTGACCTGCGAAAGATGCGCTTGCCTTGCCTTCCATGGATTTCTCTTCAACTTTCCCTTCAACTACTAACTGAATAGCCTGTCCACCAGCATCGAGTTCAACATCAAATGTCAAGACGCCTTCTCTAAAGTTGATATTGTTCAAATCTGTGTCTGGAGTTCCATCTTCAAAAGTCATCACTCCCTCATATTTTTCACCTTGTTTAGTGAATTTAAGCTTACCGTTTTGCTCACCACCTGGAGTTATCAATGCGTATGACCATTCTCCAGCAATAGGGTCGCTGTTGTCTACAGTGGCTTGTGAAGGTTTTGCATCTTTTTCAGAGGCGTCTTTACTTTTCTTTTCTTTGACTACATAATCATGTCTGTCGCCATCAACAAACATCATTTTCACCTCTGAATTTTTTGAGAAGTAAGGTGCTGTTGTAACCAATACATTGGCCATTTTACCAGCCTCGACTGTTCCTGTAACGTTATCTATGCCGAGCATTGAAGCAGGGTTAGTAGTTAATGCCGCAAGTGCAGCATCTTCGCTAAGCCCGTTTTCAATCATTGTCATTAGGTTTTTCTTGATTTTGCTGTTAGATGTTCCTTTTGTAGAAAATCCAAACTTGATTCCAGCTTCCTGAAGCATACCAGCCTGAGAAACATACGTTTTATATGCCTCTGCTCTTTTCGCTTCTAGTGCCTTTACCTCATCAGTCTTATCATCATCTTTGTTTTCTTTTGGCGCATCAGGTAAATCCATTGAAAGGAAAATAGGAGTTCCAGTTTCCTTTAATTCATCCATAATGTCCCAAGCTTGCTCTACTCCAGCCACCATAAGTTTGAAACCTAGGTCGTTTTGTAGCCTCATGGCTCTGCGTACATCAAGCATGCTGCTCACATCGAACATCACTGCTTTGCTTTGATCTATGACAGGGTGGAAAGCTAAACTTACTCTGTCATTTACTGGGCGCGGGAGGCCAGAAGGGTTTTCAGCATATAAAGCTACGTGGTCTTTATGCTGAACAGCGTTTCTGTATAAGTTTCTCCATTTTGCCATGATACCTAGTATGTTGCCAGGATAAGCACCAGGAGCTCCGACAAACTGTGCATAGAGTGCAACATCTTTTGCAAGCACCAACTCATCCATATGCTCGGCATCTTTCAATAAAATGAGTGAACCAGATCCTGGTAGCATTCTTCCATACGGCGCGGTATGAGATATCGCGAATCCTATTTTTCGAATGTTTCCAATCGTATTGCTAGTCACGTCTAGTTGAGAAAGAACACTGTTCTCAGGCGTAATTCCAGCATAATCATTAGGTGGGTCTGGTGTGAAAAGGTTTTGAGGACGTGGTAAGTTCTCAGGTCGTTTAGCACCTGTATTCGCCAATCCATCAATGAAGGCTGGATAAACGAAAAGTCCAGCTGCATCAATTACTTCAGCATCTGAAGGTATAGTTTGGTTTTGGCCAACACCGACAATCAAACCATCCCTAATTACTACAGTAGCGTCTTTCAATTCACTACCCGGTTTTGTGATCACCGTGGCATTCGTAATTGCATAGGTTCTAGTAACCGCAGATTTTCCTGAAGGATCGCTCTGCGCAAGAGATGTATGCAACACTGTGAATGATAGTAGCAACACTAAGTGTAGACGTAACATTCGAAAGGATTTCATATTTATTATTTAGTTAAGATTAGTTGGTGCATAATATACTTCAAAGGCAGCTTGAATTCAAAGCCAAATATGAGAGTGGTTCCATATTGATTTTGGGGGTACGTTCCTTTCCGTTTAACATTCTCAAACTGATCATGATTGTGGCGTATTTTATCTTCGGATTGTTTAAAATCGCTGATTTAAGGCATAAAAAAAGGCTCCGAAGAGCCTTTTTACAAATGGTTTATATTGGATTACTTTGGATCCAGAATGTTGTTAATTCGATCTTTCAAATCTTCTAAGTGTAATCGGCTTGCACGATCTGAATATTTGGACATAGCTCCATTCACATCTCTGAGCAATGTTTTTAATTCAGCTTTAACTACCGGACGTATATCAGACTGAGCTATGCTTACCTGTCTGGCTTGGAACTGATTAGAATCGTTGTTCATCATAAACTCTAATCTTGCTACAAAAGCTCTTTGAAGGTTTCTTCTGTAGGTATCGATCACAGCCCCACTTGATAGTTCGCTAAACAAACCTTTACGCGTATCTCCAAAGAGTTGATAGATGGTATAAGTGTTTCTTCCTTTGAACGCTTCCGCTTCAATTAGTCTTTGCGCTCTTGTAGCATCTAAAAGACGGTTTAAGTAAGATACTTGAGTAGTTCTGATTCGATTTACCGCTCCATACCCTTCAAGTTTTCTTAATAGGTCTTCATCTAACAACCATTTCGGAGTAGCAAAAGCGTGCTTATGCATCCACTCCATGGCTTCAACTTGTCGTTTTTCTGGTACAACGTTATAGATAACTCCTTCTTGATCTGACGACTTAAAATCTTCCGTTACGCCGCCGATAGTCGTGACCACATGCCCAACAAACCTTCTCCATTGGCCGATCGATTCGTTATAAATCTCTCGCGTTTCAGTATAATCTTCCCCGTCGGTAGTTGTCCAATCCAATAGGTTTGGAATAACGCGCATTAGATTCATCATACCATAAGTACTAGCCAATACACTATTATCTCCTAAATCTTCTGTTTGCGACTCTGGGTTGTATCCATTGCTGCTTCCAAACCTATACATTCGGTCATCAGCTTTATCTAAAATCCATTGATCTAGCGTGCTTGATTCTTCTTCTGGGCTGTCAGCGCCAGGGATTACACGATATCCCCAATTGATTACATACTTATCGTAAGGACCTATTTTTCTAATAAATCGCTCTACACCGTCACCGGGCTGGGCAATGTAATTCACACGAGCATAATCCATAATAGTAGGGGCTACACCGTACTCTTGAGTGAAATCAGGGTCTCTCAGTGATTCAACTGGGTAAGCAGAACTTGCTTTCATGTTATGAGGAAGTCCTAAAGCATGTCCAATTTCGTGTGCAATTACGGCACGCATCATTTCCCCGATATCCTCTTCTGGTGTATCAAGGGTCCTAGCTTTCGGGTTTGCGCCACCTGTTTGAATCAAATACCAGTTTCTATAAGATCTTAAGTGATTATGATACCAGATAATGTCACTTTCAATGATTTCACCACTTCTTGGATCCGCTGTACTAGGGCCTGTAGCATTTCGCGTCATATTCGCGATGTATCTCACAGTAGAGTATCTTGTATCTTCTGGACTCCAATCTGGGTCTTCTTCTTTAGTCGGTGGGTCTTTTGCAATAATTGCATTTTTGAATCCAGCAGCTTCAAAGGCCACTTGCCAATCTTCTATACCTAGTTTGAACCACTTTTTAAATCTTTCTGGTGTTCCAGGGTCTAAATAGTAAACGATCGGCTTAACTGGCTCTACTAATTCTCCTCTAGCATAGGCAGCAGGGTCTTTCGGTTCCAATCTCCATCTTTTAAGGAATCTAACTTGGTCACCTTTTAGCTTTTCTGAACTATAGTTCACATTACCCAAAGTAAACCAACCCACACGCTGATCGGCTAGGCGAGGCATCATTGGGACTTCGGGTAATTTGATCATAGACTGCGCTACTTGCATAGAGATCAAACCTGCACTGGCATTTGAAGGTGGTCTGCCAGCATCATAAGTCATGACTTGTCTTACTTCGACATTCTCTGGAAATGATTTTACAGATTCAGTATAGCTTTTTTCAGCATCAAGTCTACGTACTTGAAACTGGGTTCTAAAACGACCAGACATGGCGCTGATTGATCTTGTGTCTGCCGTAAAGAATCTCGTAACATCCACTAAATAGGCCGCAGAATCTTCTGGTTGGCCCATCACCTTGAATGATCCAATAATAGGGGCGAAGTTGTTATTTACCACAGATTTATAGATTGCATCGGTACTGTCAGCAACATTGTTGAATGACATTTTTTTGAGGTAAACCGTGCCATCTCTTTCTTCCCAACGTACTACTTGCTCTATCATTTTAGAACCTGAAGCAACAAATCCACCTCCGAAATTCTCAGGGGCTGAAACCAGTCTGGTCACCCAGAGCATATCTTTTCCAAGTTCGCTCTTTGGAATTTCGTACATGATTTTGCCATCCTTAGTATAGGCCGTAAAAAGGCCTTCATCGGCTTTCATACCTTTTACCAGTGAGGCGTATGTTTTTTCTTTCTTTTTCGGAGGAGCTGGCTTTTCGGTCGCCGGAGCTGCATCAGCCTTTTGATTTCGTTTCTTTCGTTGCGCTAAACCATCATGGCCGAGCGTTAACAGAAAGGCACTCGCTAAGAAAAGGCTAGCGGTTCTCTTCAGGTTATGTTTTTTTATCATTAGACTATATTTCATTTGTTTTAAGGAAACACATTCACTTGAAATCAGAAAAGACTATTCCCAAAGTGGGTAATTGATTATGTTAGTGGTCGAAAATCAAGGAAAAGGTTGTGAATAGATACTTGGAGATTATAGAAAGTGCCTATCAGGGATATGCCAACTACCTTTGGCAAGAGATCACTTTTCAGTATGACTATAAGCCATGGTGGCAAAATTATTTCTGGGCATTAATCACGGTTTCGTTGATCTTTTTGGCTTGGGAATGGTTGAGGCCTTGGCGTAAAGATCAACCTCGGTTTAGAAAGGACTTTTGGCTGGATGCCTTCTATATGTTCTTTAATTTTTTCCTTTTCTCCCTGATCATCTTTAATGCACTTTCGGAGGTTGTAGTTGATGCTTTTTCAAACCTTCTAGGACAATTTGGCTTGACGAATCTAGTGGCCATAGAAATTGGATCATGGACTATTTTTGCCCAACTGTTTACCCTGTTTATAATTAGAGATTTTATTCAGTGGTGGACCCATAGGTTACTACATGCCGTACCGTTTCTTTGGCGGTTTCACAAAGTGCATCACTCTGTAGAACAAATGGGTTTTGCAGCACATTTGAGGTATCATTGGATGGAAACTATCGTTTATCGAACAATCGAATATATACCACTAGCTATGATCGGTTTTGGGATAGACGACTTCTTTTTCGTGCATATGTTTACATTGGCTGTTGGTCACTGGAACCACGCGAATATTAAAGTGAATTTGGGGCCTTTGAAATACATTTTTAATAACCCCAATATGCATATGTGGCACCATGCACATGACTTACCAAAAGAACGCCGAACAGGTGTGAATTTTGGGCTAACCTTGAGTGTATGGGACTATCTGTTTGGGACAGCTTACATTCCGTCTAGTGGTAAATCCATTAAGCTAGGGTTTCCCGGAGTAACTAAGTTTCCGAAGAACTTCTGGGGACAGATTTCTCATGGGTTTGGCAAAAAAGGCCAATGATAGATTTCTGGCTATCTTTAGAAATACTTAATTCAGAATCATGAGAAATTTTTTTGCATTAGCGCTTCGTCTCACAATTTCAACATCACTTTTTGCTCAAGAGGCAAAACCTGAAGATGTCAAATCTGCCGACGCTATTTTAACCGCTTTGTACGACGTAATATCTGGTCCCGCAGGCGAAAAACGTGATTGGGATAGAATGAAAAGCCTGTTTATTCCTGAAGGTAGATTGATGCCAACAGGGAAAGGACAAAATGGTGTCAGTTACAGAGTCTGGACAGTTCAAGAATATATCGATCAAGCAGGGGCGAGTCTTGAAAAGAATGGTTTTTTTGAAGTTGAAGTGAGTCGAAAAATCGAGTCATATGGTACGATTTCTCATGTTTTCAGTACTTATGAGTCTAGAAGAACGCTAGAAGATAAAGAACCTTTTGCGCGAGGGATCAATAGTATACAGCTTTTGAATGACGGTGATCGCTGGTGGATCGTTAGCGTTTTCTGGATGGGAGAGACACCAGAATTTCAATTGCCCAAGAAGTACCTCAAAAAGGTAAAGAAGAAAAGAGGAGCTTAGTCGTAAACCTCATTAATCACGCCTGCTAGGCGAACGCCAGCTTGAAGAATTCTTTGTTTAACTAAATCGAAGTTATCATAAGAGTAACGGTAGCTCAACCTACCGTTTTCCGGAATGGTATATACCTGATCTCGATAGGACATCGACTCCATGGCCCAATCCCGTACCGAGGCACTTTGCCATGTTGTTACCTCGTCCTTAGTCGGGTGGTTTACCCAGTCGGCCAATTCCGTATAACTGAACTGCTTGCTATCAATCATGCGGGTATCCCACACGCTATGAAGATTAGTATCATTACCAAACCATTGTACTTTCACGTCATTGCCTCCACGATCTTCACCGTTTCCAACATGAAGTGGTTGATGAATATCACCGACTAAATGCACTAAATACTTAAGGTTTTGAGCTTCAGCAGCCAGAGATAGTGTATCAGACTTCAGTTCAGCAATGATTTTCTCGATCGCCCAAATTACATCACCACCTTTTTGTTTTGGAGCAGTTTCGTAAGTCATACCGTCAGGAATGGTGCAATAATGCCATGTGTTGGCATACCGATATGCATTGTCGGATCTTATCTCGTCCATCCATGTGCTTACTTCGGCTAAAGTTTCATTTCCCAGCACTCTTCTTACATTTTTGGATGCCCTTTTTGAAAGCATACCATCAGCAATATGGCCTACAGTTCTATGTCCAATTTGTCCCCAATAAGCTTCCTTCGGAGCTACATTATTACCAAGGAAGAACAATGCGATGAATAGACTTAGGTATTTCATATTGCTTGATTTTCTTCCTGCAAGCTTACTAAAAAGAGATTAGTTTCTGATTACCTTTTGTTTAAATATCTGTGATCACTTTCGCCAGTGGTAAAATCAGATGGTAAAATCTTGAATCGATTGTTTATTTTGCCCTCAAATCTTCAATCATGAAAAAGTTAGTCTTAACAACCATTGTTTTATTTCTTCTTATAAATCTGTCATTCGCTCAGAAAACAGCGTTTACAGTAGAAGATGCCATTAGAGTCAAGTCTTTAGGAAGCCAAACGCTCAGTAACGATGGTACCTTGCTAGCAGGAATTATTTCCGATGGTAAAGCACGTTTCGGTACGGATCATTTTAGGTTTAGAGATCCGAGTTATCTCAACTTGCGGGCGGGGAGATTAGTGATTATAAACACAAACTCGGGAGCAAAAAACGAGGTATTCAAAGAAGATGTTCGAGTAACTAGTTTGACTTGGGATGAAGATGGAAAAAACCTATTTTTTCTTCAACAGCAAGAGGACAAATTGGTCTTAGCTTATTATGAAGTTAAAAGTAAGAGAACCAAATACGTAAAAGTTAAAGATTCTAGAATACTTACGTCAAATTCTGGTATTAACGTTATGCCAAATGGTTCAGATATAGTGCTCGCTGTAAGAAAGGTCGGTTGGTTTGAAAAAGCGATGGCTGAATATAAAGAGGCTACTGAGGGACCAATTGTAGTGTATGATGGCAACGATGATTTTTTGAAATGGGATCGAATTGGACTTACAGGAAGCCTGACTGAAATCGTAAAGATTAATGTCAAATCTGGAAATGTTGAGGATCTATTGCCTGAGTCTAGCTATGGCGGAATAAGCATTAGCAGAGAAGGTAAGTTTCTGTCTTATCCTGAAAACTTCAGAACTAAGACTAGTTATAAAAGAAACGATGGCACCGAGTACAAATTGAGTTTTCTAAAGCTAACTGAAAAGGATGCAGCGCCTGAAGTCATTTATGGAAAAAGCGATAAAAGGCGACGTTTTTGGTGGGACGAAGACGAAAGAAACTTCGCTTGGGTAGATTCTGGAAATGTTTATGTCGATAAACTGAGCACCTTTGGTACTATTGAACCGCTAAATATTACTAAAGGAAAGGCATTTGAAGATGAGAAAAAGGAAAAACCTGTGAAATTCTCGGTGGTTCGGTGGAATCCAAGCGGCAATAAACTTCTGCTCAGTTCAAAGAAAGGGTGGTGGACGATTAATTCGAACGGAAAAAACCTGAAGATGATATATGAACTTCCACAAACTGACGAGGAGAAAAAGGTAGCCCCCAACCGAAATGTTGTGAAGTGGTCGAATAATGGAAAGTATCTATATGTATCATATTCTGAAAAAGACAGGTGGCAGAGGGGAATCCAACGTTTCAACATTGATAGTGGTAAGTTTGAAAGTTTAGTCGTCAATGAGAACCTTTATAGTAGTTGGAGGTTTGCCAGAGATTCCGATAAAGTGGTGTACAGTAAATCAGACGGTGACAGACCGAATAATGTATTTACAAATACGCTTGATTTTAAATCGGAGACGCAGTTAACGGACCTAAATCCTTGGGTTGCCGATAAGAAATGGACATACTCTGAGCTTATTTCCTACAGAGACGCCGATGGGGAGGAGTTGAAGGGAATACTCTATTATCCAGTGGATTATGACCCAAATAAAAAGTACCCCTTAGTACTTGAAGTTTACGAAACGTTCTTTAATAACGGCTATCGTTCCTCCATGAATCTTTTGGCCAATCAAGGCTATTTTGGCTTAAGACCGTCCGTTGATTTGGAACAAGGTTATCCAGGAGAAGCATGGTTAAAAGGTGCTACCTCAGCGATCAACTTACTGGTAGAAAATGGTCAAGTAGACAATGATAAAGTGGGTATACAAGGTACGAGTTATGGAGGTTATGCCTCCTCTTTAATCATTACACAAACCGATCGTTTTGCGGCGGCCATTAATATTTCAGGCAAGGTGAATATCATTAGCTTTTTAGGCGATAGCCCAAAGATTGGTACACGAAATTATGCGGCTGCAGAAGTTGGTCAGGATAGGATAGGAGGCTCATTTTGGGACGAACCATTGAAGTACTTCCAGACATCAGCAGTCTTTTTTGCCGATCGTGTGAAAACACCACACCTCTTAATATCAGGAGAAGGCGATTGGAATGTGCCTGGCACTAATTCAAGAGAAATGTACTATGCACTTAGAAGGCTAGGAAAAGACGTTACTTGGGTCAACTACATGAAAGGTGGTCATGGTGCGGGCTGGGCAAGTACAGAAAGTGACTATTACGATCAGTGGGAGAGAATTTTTAATTACTACGACAAGTACTTCTTCCCTAAAGAAGAAAAGAAGTAGATATTAATTTAAGTCTTTCGTCATGTAGTAAAAGTCTTTTTCTAAGTCTCGGATCATTCGTTTGGTACTATTTCGCATCAAGATATAGGGTACACCTAACATGAATAGACCATGTAGAATGAGAAAGGGGAACATAAATCTATTTTCATTTGAATCATCACCGCTAAATGGAAAGCTAACGAGCAAGACTAGGTAAAATAGAATTATCAAAATACCATAACCGATAAACATACTCCTAAAGGAGCTTATTTCTGCTTCTATGACTAAATGATCGTTTTTTTCAAAGAATTTACCCGTCGCAACGGCTAGATCTAAGTTGCCGTCAAAGAATCTCCTTCGTTTCTTTATTTTAAAATTATTGTCATTAATGCGCCCCACATAATCATTTTTACTTGCCTTGAAAATGTCAAAAGGACCTGCGTTTAAGCTAGTACTACCAGGGTCTACTGAAGCTTTGAAAGCCTTTAGAAATTCACTCTTACTAACTTTTAATTCGGTTCTAAAATTCTGCGCTAGTTTAAGCTTTATTAAGAATTCGTTCATAAATCAAAACATAAGTGCTTTCGAATTTCAGTTCATTAAATTAAGTCTATCGGTTTGTCTTAACAAATACTATCGGAAAGCGATTGAGCCAAATATTTGATTAAGAATACATCAATAACACGTCAACCCTTTGATAACAAACGTTTTCAAAGGGTTGGATGGCTGGAGTTATTAAAAATTTGAGATATTAAGGACTTGAACCTTCAATCCAACCCATGATTTTCAAATCTAAGCCTTCATTCAAATCACTATTAATCCTTTTCACTGCTATCATTTTTCTTGGGTGCCAAGCCACCAAGGACCAGGAGGATGATACCGTTGATATTTCTAAATCAGAAATTCGTCAAACCGCTGAGGGCTACCAGCTTTTCGTAAACGATGAGCCGTTTTACATTCAAGGAGCAGGACTAGAGTTTGGAAGCATCCCAAAGCTTGCTGCACATGGTGCCAATTCATTTAGGACTTGGAGAACCGACAATGGTCAGCGATCTGGCAAAGAGGTATTGGATGATGCGTTGAAATACGGCCTAAAAGTGACCATGGGTATTGATGTAGGGCGAGAACGATTGGGCTTTGATTATGATGATGAGGCTGCAGTGAAAGCACAGCTCGAACGAATTCGAGGTGAAGTAATGGAACTAAAAGATCATCCTGCCCTAATTATTTGGGGCATTGGAAATGAATTAAATCATCACTCCGAAAACCCTAAGGTATGGGATGCTGTGAACGAGATTTCGAAAATGATTCATGAGGTTGACCCTAATCATTTGACCACTACTTCACTAGCTGGTATGAATAAAGAATATGTCGACTTGATTAAGGAAAGGGCTCCAGACTTAGATGTTTTGAGCGTTCAGATGTACGCCGAGGTGGAGATTTTACCTGAGCAAATAAAGAAATCAGGATGGGAAGGGCCAATGATGGTTACGGAATGGGGTGCCACTGGTTATTGGGAAGTTGGTAATACTGAGTGGGGTGCACCACTAGAGAATAATAGCTCGGTGAAAGCCGATTTTTACCGCAGTCGTTTTAGAAAAGCTATTGAGTCGCAAAAGAAACAAGTAATTGGGTCATATGTATTCCTATGGGGGCAAAAACAGGAGAGAACGCCAACGTGGTTTGGAATGTTTATGCCTGATGGTCGGGAAACAGAGTCAATCGATGCCATGCACTATATTTGGAATGGAGAATGGCCAGACAATCGTACACCTCGAATCAATGATTTCAAATTGGAATCGCAAGTAGCCGAAAACAATATTAAGTTAAAATCAGGCAAATCGTATCAAGCTATGGTCGATGTGGTTGATCCTGATGGAGATCCATTGACCTATCGCTGGGAAATCATGAAGGAAAGTACTACAAATGCCACTGGTGGCGATGCGGAAGAAGTTCCTGAAGTTATTGAGGGCTTAATCAAAAGTGAGCCTGGTTCTGATGTTACTTTCTCTGCGCCAATGGAAGAAGGGGCTTACAGGTTATTTATCTATGTGGATGATAACAATGAGCATACTGCACATGCAAACATTCCATTTTTCGTCAATAAATAGCCTTAACAAGACTATTTTAGGTCAGTCCACCAATCTTCGGTAGGCTCTTGGCCAAAAGTGACTACTTCACCCAACTTTGGTGTGCTTATTTGGGTGCCTTTTTCGTTTGCTGAGTTAACAAAGCGTTCAATAGGGTCTTTCCATGTATGCAGTGCTAAGGGGAAACCCGCCCAATGAACTGGTATAGCCGTTTTTACTCCTGAGTCAATAGCCGATTCTACAGTTTCTTCAGGGAACATATGAATTGGGTGCCAGAGCTTATTGTACTGGCCACATTCCATAAAGCCCCAATCAAATGGCCCTAACTTTTCACCAACTTCTTTGAAGTGTTCATCGTAACCGCTATCTCCGCTCCAATAGATGTTATGCGTTTGAGTAGTGAAAACCCAACCTCCCCAAAGGCTTTTTGCCCTATCGGTGAGTCCTCGGCCTGAAAAATGTCTGCTTGGCGTACATGTTATCTTAATTCCATCAAACTCCTTGTTGTCCCACCAATCAAATTCCGTAATCTGATTACTTGAAATTCCCCAAGCTTCTAGGTGTCTTGAAACACCGAGGGCAACATACCATTGGGTGACTTTAGACTTAAGCTTTTTAATGCTAGCATAATCTAAATGATCGTAATGGTCGTGTGTCATTAAGACCATATCAATAGGAGGTAAGCTGTCGATAAGTTTGAGCGTATCGTCGCTAAAGCGTTTCACCGCAAAAGGGGCAATTGGTGCTGCATTTGGCCCAAACATAGGATCGATGAGCAAATTCTTGCCGTTTAGCTGCAAGAGTAAAACAGAGTGACCATACCAAATAAATTTCGGTTTGCTTAGGTCTTTATTCCAGTTATCTGGATCAAATGGAAGAACAGGAAGAGGTTTTTCAGGGCTTCTTAACTTTCTACCCGTAAACTGTTGTTTTAAAAGCCCTGGCAGCGTCTTTAGATTAATATCCATGACCGTTTCCGATTGGTTTTCAAAGGTTTTGCCTTTCCATTGTGTGGATTTTGAATAATGGGTGGCCAATTCTTTGTTGATTTTTCCACCAAATTGTGGGTGGAAATTGATAAAGATAATGATGGCAGTAATGATGAATAATACAGCTAAAAGTACGTATAAGAGCATAGTCTAAAGAACACCTGATAGTGGTGCTATTGTTTTGGGGTCATCATAAAATAGTCAGCTATTCTGCAGGTCTGATTTTCGATAATTCGTTAAATAACGCTGTAAAACCCCACTTCAGTAGCTTGTGAAAACCTACAATTAGTCCGATAAGAATTATCCCTATGAATATGTCATAGTTCAGGCTATTGACTTGCCCTTCCATAAGATAATTATACTTTTCCTCGAAGGTCAGGCCTTCTAACGCGGCTAATTCAGACCTGTCGGTATTGTACATAAAGTTACCGGTAAGAAGCCCGGCCACAAATATGGACAGTATGCTTGGTAGGTAAGCAACCAGTTTGTCTTTCATCCCAAAGTATCTCAATCGTTTTTACTAAAAACTTAGGTTGTTTTAATTAACGTTCGCCACCAGTCTTTTCAATTTCAATCGTTCTGTTTTTACGCTCTAAAGCCTTGTTGAACTTCTTAATGTCCTGATTGATCAATTTATCGAACTGTGTGATAGCATTTTCTAAACGATCGCTTAGAACCTCTTTTACTTCTCCTTGCTGATCGGTCGGTTTGAAATCTATTCCACTTCCATTTATATCACTGGCCAATGCACTCAAACGTCCATAAAGCTTAATCGGTGATCTAAAGGCATCCTCTCTTGCTCCAGTTAAATGAATATCATAAAGCTTTCCTGCTACCTCTTCGGCTAGTGCTTTTAGTCTAACCGCTTCTTTCTGTGTTCTTCTATCACCCACTTCCGCGATAATATCTTCAAGTTCTTTTCGGAGTACTTCCACCGCATTTATATTTACAACTGCCAAATTCATGGCGTTTCTTAACTCTAGTGCAAAGGCAACTTGTTCCTCAATATCAGCTTGGCTTCCTTCGGCCATCGGGTCTTTCAACACTTTGAGCGGCTTGCTCATGCTTTCTACTACTTCACCAGCCTTATTTTTAACAATTAGGTGCGCTTCATAAGTCCCTGGAGCTACTCTAGGGCCTAATTGACCAGCATTAAGGTCAAGGTCCCACTGGACTAATGGTCTCCAACCTTCGCCATTTAACTGAACCCATGGACGGCCAGGAGGCTGCACTCTTAATTTTGGTCGAAACGTAGATTCATACCTCAGATTCCATACAGCTCGGTTTACGCCTTTGTTATTTCTAGCTCGAAGTGTACGGATAACCTCACCGTTCTTATCTTTAATTTCTATACTGATTTCCCCATCGACTTTCTCTGGTAAATAATAGTTCAGAATAGCGCCATTTGGAGGATTTTGTCCTGAATTGTTACTCGCTCCATCTGTTTTAATGCTTTCGCGTGCGTTGAACCTGTAGGTATCACGAATATCGACTAGTTCAACCTTATTGGTTAAATTATCCATATTCCGAACTGCACCTAAATCGTCTAAGATGTAGTAACCACGTCCATATGTGCCGACGACTAGGTCATCGAATCGCTCTTGAACTTCCATCCAGTAAACAGGAGCAGGAGGAAGGTTAAGTCTTAGTCTTTCCCAAGACCCGCCATCATTGTGGCTGACATAAATTCCCTTATCGATACCGGCGTATAGAAGTCCTTCTCTTTTAGGGTCTTCTTTTATCACATGAACAAAACTAGATTCTGACTTAGGTATTCCATTCGATATCTTTGTCCAAGATTGTCCGTAATCGTTGGTTTTGTAGATGTAAGCATCGAAATCTCCCATCTGGTGTAGGTCTACAGAAATATAAGCTGTGCCTGCGTTGTACTTTGAAGGATGAATGTTGGCAATTGTTCCCCAAGAGGGTAAGTCGGGTATGTTGGCCGTTAAATTGACCCATTCTTGGCCACCATTTTTCGTCAACTGCACTTGACCATCATTCGTGCCTACCCAAATTAGACCTGCTTCGAGTGGTGATTCTTCGATCGCAAATAGGGTAGAACCGTCAAAGGTCATTAAGTTGTCTATAGCCACACCGCCAGAGCTTTGTTGATGGCTTTTGTCATTTAAGGTTAGGTCAGGGCTGATGATTTGCCAACTTTGACCTCCATCATCAGATTGATGCACAAACTGGCTTCCTACATAAACGCGATGCTTGGTATGCGTAGAGAAACTAAGTGGGAAATTCCAGTGCCAACGGTATTTCATATCGGCAGGGGCCCATCCGTAACCGGCCTCAGGCCAAACTCGAACTTCGCGAGAGTAGCCTGTGCGTAAATCATGTCTTTCTAAACCACCATCATAACAACCTGACCAAATGATATTGTTGTCATTCGGATCAGCTTTTGCAAAGCCACTTTCACAACCGCCAACCCCTTTCCAAAGGCCTAATGGAATGTAGCCTTGAAGCGAGTTGCTTGGCCCCATATAAGACCAGCCGTCTTGTCTATTACCGATAACATTATAAGGAATCTGATCATCCACCGAGACGTGGTACATTTGAGCGATCGGCAAGACCACACGCTGAAATGACCTACCGTGATTTAAACTAATACTGGCCCCACCATCGTGAGCTACCATCATTCGGTCTGGGTTAGTAGGGTCAATCCACATGTCGTGATTGTCGCCGCCGCCTCTTGGTGGCCGTGGGCTTCTTGTTTTTCCTCCGTCTAATGATTGTACAAATCGAACACTCATCGAGTAGACCTCATCTGGATTGTCGGTACCAACTGCAATTCTGGTATAATAGGGCGCTCTTTCATTCCAAGTGTGATCTTGACTCATTAATGTCCAGGTTTCACCTTTGTCATCAGATCTCCAAAGCTCTGGGCTGTTGATTTCAAAAAGTGCATAAACCACGTTTGGGTTAGAGTAAGATACAGCAACGGCAGTTTTACCAACGGGTCTTTCTGTACCGCCTGGCAACCCTTTAGATGTTAAATGCTCCCAAGTATCACCACCATCGGTAGATTTGTAAACACCTCCGCCTGGGCCGCCACTATTAAGTCCCCACGAATTGATATGTACAGACCACATACCAGCATAAAGAATGTTAGGGTTTTTCGGATCAATCGCCAGGTCAGCTGCACCTGTACCTTCATCTACAAACAGAATTCTTTCCCAAGTATCTCCACCATCTTTTGTTCTGTAGATACCTCGGTCTTGCTGAGGTCCATAAGTATGACCGAGCGCGGCGGCATAAACTACTTTTGGGTTTGTCGGGTGAACGATTACTCTACCAATTCTTCCTGTTTTTTCAAGGCCTTTATGTTGCCAAGTTCTGCCAGCATCGGGAGAGAAGTAAATGCCGTTGCCCATGGCATGAGCTGGACGAATAACAAATGTCTCTCCTGTGCCAACCCAAACTTGCTTTGGATCAGTTTTAGCCAAATCGATCGATCCAATGGATGAAATATCTTGTCCGTCGAAAATAGGTCTCCAGTTTATACCGCCATCCTCGGTTTTCCATAAACCGCCTGAAGCGGCTCCTATATAATTGACCATCGGATTACCAGGTTCGCCAATAATGGCGATTGTTCGGTTTCCTTCAGGGCCAATAAATCTAAATCGTTGATTGCCCATTTTGTCATTCAAACTCTGCTGAGCCCATAATGTACAAGAGGATATCAGGAAGATAATGATGAGGGTGGTTCTATTTCGAAGCATGTTGTTAGTAATAGTTCAGCCTTAATTTAAGGAATAATACCTACTGGTTGGAATATGATTTGAAAGGCAGTCAAATACTTTTGTGATTGGTCGTTTTAAAAGATTTTTATCGTTTCATTTTTGACTAAATGAGTGGCTATCGGTAAGATTTGTTAAATTCAGATTCGACTATACTTCTAATGAAAAAGTTAATAATCACCGCGCTATTACTGATGTCTGTGAGTGCCTTTGCTCAAGATCAGGCACGTTACACGTTTGTCTTCCTAAATACTAATCAGGATCGTCCTGAACTCCCTAAAAAGGAGGTGGATAGTCTTCAGGCTGGGCATATGGCAAATATTGGTCGGTTGGTGAAGGAAAGGAAAATGATTGCAGCAGGTCCTTTCGATGGCGGCGGTGGAATATTTCTGTTCGACACAAATGTAGAAGAGACTAAGGCTGTTTTGAATTCTGATCCTGCGATAGCTGCTGGAAGGTTTAATTTGGAAGTTATGGCCTTTGATATGGCCAAAGGGGAGATTTGCACCTTATGGGATGAAGATGAAGCGGATATAGGGATGACAAGCTACTATTTGGCCAGGTACACGAATAATAATACAGGTTTTGGTACTCAAACAAGTAGTCATACGGTACGGCACATGCGCGATGCTGAAAGAATGTTTAAAGAGCTAAAGGTTCTTGGCATTTTGAAATTTGAGGCAAATCAGGGGCAAGTTGTCATCTTTAATGCACCAGAAAGTGATGCGTATCAAGAGTATTTTGCCAAGCAGAAATTGGTAAAAAAGGGTATGATGGATGTTTACGTTAAACCACTATATTTTCCAGTTGGTGTCTTTTGCGAAAATTAATTGCGCAATAAGGCTAATTAATCTTCACCACATTTTTTCCGATAACCTTTCTATTCATTAAATCTCTAATCGCTTGGCCACCGTCTTTTAGCGAATAGACTTGATGGATATTCTGTTGGAGTTTCTTTTCATCAATCCAACCCAGTATTTGTTTAAAGTTCTGCATGCTTTCTTTAGGCTGTTTTTGGGCAAAAGCACCCCAAAATACGCCCACAATTGATGCTCCTTTTAAAAGAGGAAGGTTTAGTTTGATGGCTGATGGTACTCCGGCAGCAAATCCTACGACGAGATACCGACCTTGCCAAGCCAATGATCGGACAGCGGGCTCTGAATATTTGTCACCGATCGGATCATATACGACATCTACACCTTTTTCATTGGTCAATTCTTTTATGGCCGTTCTTAGATCTGACTTGGTGTAGTTAATAGTATCATCTGCGCCGAGCTTTTGGCAAACTTCTAATTTCTCATCCGTTGATGCGGCGGCAATCACTTTTGCTCCTATAAGTTTCCCGATCTGAACAGCGGCCAATCCTACGCCACCCGCAGCACCTAAGACCAAAAGTGTTTCTCCTGGTTTTATTTGGGCTCTTTGTTTGAGGGCATGCAAGGATGTACCACAGGTGTACATGGTAGTTGCGGCCGTTATAAAGTCCATGTTTTCTGGCATTAACAAGCATTTATGACTGTCTGCCAGTGCATATTCAGCGAGTCCGCCCCAAATTGTAAGCGCAAATACCTTGTCACCCGGTTTTACGTGACTTACATTTTTCCCAACGGCATCTACAACCCCAGAAACTTCTCCACCAGGCGCAAAAGGAAGGCGAGGTTTAAATTGATATTTATCTTGGATGATAAGGCTGTCGGGAAAGTTGATGCCGCATGCTTTGACCTTTATTAGTATCTGATTTTCGTTGGGAGACGGCTTATCAACCTCAGCCATATTCAGTGTTTCTGGTAAACCGAAATTTTCGCAGAGCAGCGCTTTCATTACTTCTTATACTTATCTTTTAAACCTATACCATTTTGAATCATAGGAATGATTTTCTCTAACCTAGATTGCTTCGTATTATCTCTTTTTGCCATGGCAATGTATTCAGCAAAATCCCTTTGGTTAGTCAGCGAATGGGCTTGAAAGCTTTCTTTTAGCGCTAGATTATTATCCAATACTGATTGAAGCTCAGTTGGGATAATCAATGGCTTGGGACTCTTTTTAGGGGGCTTGTATTCTTTGCCTGCATGATGGTTTTCAATAGCTTCTTCAATATAGGCTTTGATTAAATCTTCGTTTTCTTTGATTTCTTGCACCGACTGAAAGCGCCACTGCCGCATGGCATGAGTTTTTCCCTCTTGCGCATTGACTAATTGATTCGCTTCATCTCTGAGGAAGCATCCCTGAAAAAACCAGATGCCTGCGTAGGCCTTAAATCCACCAAGTCCGATAATGTTCTTGCCAGAAATAGTATAAACCGGAAATGCCCATTTTACGGTTTCCTCAAACGGGAAAGCCTTGAGAATTGCTCTTAAATAGGTCATTTGCTCCACCTGTGGCGCATCTGGAGCAAAATAATCCTCTACATTTTTAGATTTTAACATGAGTAGGAAGTTCCAAAAAACAACCAACTCATGCAAATACTATTGATTTCGAGCCGCTAAAATTAATTTTTCGGCATTATCACCAGTTAATTGCCAAGTGAGACACCTAACGCTTCCGCCCATGGCACAAACACCCTCGGCATTAACACGAATAATGTTTTTTGTCGTATTGGCTTCCATTAATCTTAATGCCTCTTCTTCATGGGGCATATTAAATACAGGGACGTAAATGTTATTATAAGTAGTCGTGGCATTCAAATTAATTCCACATGCCGATTCAAAGCCGTCCCATTGACCAGGAGAATTCGATGCATACTCTACGGGTATCTCCACTAGATTTACTCCTGGGAAAGCGCTGCTAAGTTCATTCAATACCTGTGATCTTAGGTTAGTGTCAGTAGTATAATCATTGATCAGAAGCGTGTTATCGTCAAACCAACTCACCATTCCATCCGAATGAGCCAAAACTTCCTCATCAGGTACTATTATGGCTACCTCCGCGGCACCTAACTGCTGCTTAAGTGCCGCTACACCTTCGGCATAGGTTAAATTATTGTCATCAAGGAAACGCGTTGTCGTGATTACACGCCCATTATAATTGTCGACCAAATTTCCACCATCAATAATCAAATTAGTTTTGGACCTTTCAATGCCAATTGTATTAGCAAATTGATTAAAACTGTTCTGTACTTCTTCACTTTCCCTCTTAGTCATAGAAGCCCAAGAATAAGTGAACTGTACTGGAGATTGTGGATTTACCGTGCTAAAATCTCTCATCCAGATGTCATAAACCTCGGCTGTAATAAGTATGTCACTTGGCAACCTATTTTCATATAAGTGACGTGTTTGGCGATCAACTATGATGACCACATTATCATTACCCATTATCGATTTGGCATAGTTCACTTGAAAGTCTACAATGAGGTTCAAAGCCGAACTATAGTAAGCATCGTTGATACTAGGAGCAGAGAGCACTAAAAGCATCTTATCCGAACTGATCGTATTGGTTGGGTTTGTTGTTTCATTTTCGTTTTGAGTTTCTTCATTATCGCAAGCACATGTGAAGAGTCCTACGATCATTAGTATACCGACCATTTTTTTCATGTTTAATGTTTTGGTTTGTCATTAGATACTGCTCGATCTCATTTACCCTACCTAATAGCCTTTTTCTAGTCCATTTACTTGAATACTAAAATAAATAGCAAAAACTAACTTGTGTAGTATTTGAAAACTAAAATAATTAGTATATTTACAATATGATTTTAGAAAAGGGGCATTCATTATTTAATCAAAGCGATCTGAGCGAATATTTATTTATCGTTTTGCCCTATGCTGAGATAAGTAAAGAGGTAAAGTCTTTTAAGCGAGACTTCTTCAGTAAGTATGGTGCTTATCCAGGTCAGAACTCTTGTGCACATATACGATTGGTCTCTTTTTTTCAGCCAGAAGAAAGAGAAAAGAGGCTGCTAAAAGCATCACAAGAGGTGCTAAATCAAATAAAAGGCTTTGAGATATTCTTAAATGGCTTCGGTTTTTATGGAGTTGATCGGCATATCTTTTTAGAGGTGCTCAATAAGCAATCTCTTGTAGATGTTTACCACCTGTTGAGATTCAGGTTGTTTCAGGAATTGGTATCGCTGTCATTTCTAAATAAGCAGTTCGAACCTACACTAAATATTGGCACTGGTTTTACGGCATTGCAGTTTATGGATGCAGTGAGGGATTACGAGCATGAACCTTATACTAATAGTTTTAGAGTTACTAGAATACACGTGCTAAAAAGAAAGGCACCGTTTAAAACTTGGGAAAATTTAACAACACTGCCCTTAGCAAAATCAGAAGGAGAGTTGCTGGGGCTTCTTTAAATGTTTAGGTAAACCTAGCTGAAATGATTTCAGCCAATCTCCGCTTTCCCAGGTGGCGGAGATTGATTAGGTTTTTATAGAAGACAAGAAATTAGTGAATAGATAATAGTAAGATGAGAGATTTTGGAAGTTTAAAAATAATGGAGCAAGGGATTGAGATCATGTCTACGACAAGCCATTTGAAGAAAACTTGTGTTCAGACAGATTTGGCAGGTCTGATAAAGGAGATCAACCTATTGGCTATTCAAATTCCTTCTAATATAGCGGCTAGTAGTGCTGATAAAACCTCAGATAACTACGAAATTGGCCTAAAGAAGGCGCTTTCTTCTGTAAGAGATATTGAGAACAAACTAGAGGATGTAATCCCGGAAACACCACTGACGCATCCTTTGAATAGGCTTAAACAGCTAGTCAGTAAGGAAGAAGCTTTGATAGAGCATGCCTTGAACCATTCAAAGGCTCGGAAACAGAATAGACCATTAAAGAGGTCTAGACTCTCCGTAGTTTCAGGCAAATCAAGATCAGCAATGCCGAAAATTAAAGTGAGCCAAGGTCTTCAGGTAGAGCTATTCTAAATACCCAATTCCATTCATCGAATTATTTGGTCATTCATCGAAAGTTATTGTCAGTTATCTAAGGATTTCGGCCATTAATCGAAATTTAAAATTCGCGACTTATCTCTTGCGTTCTTTTGTCTTGCTTAATCAAGGGATATTAGACCATTTATTACTATAGATAGGAAGGGTTTTCTTCATGAAGAAAACCTATTGTCCAATCATTTGAAAAATGATTTGGAGCTCGTCGTAGGTCAAAAGGTCAGCCCACTGATCCTAAAAGCAATAATTCCTCAGGTTCAGAATTCATCCATTTCTTCTTTCACCACGGAGTATGAGAATATTATACTTTCTGCAAAAGTTGATGCTTCAACTGATTTATACCATATTACTTTTTCAAAACGAGAGGACCGAGAGTTGCAAAAGAAGTATGCTACAGATAAATATCGATTATTAGTAGAGGCCGCACAGGATGTGATCTATGAAATCGATTTGAATGGACAATTCACGTATGTCAACCCAAAGGCGACGGAAGTTTCTGGATATTCTGAGGCCGAGTGCTTAAAAATGAGCTATCTGGAATTGGTAAGAGATGACTGGGAAGATCGCGTTCAAGCATTTTATTTAAAACAGGTAAAAGAGTCAATTCACTCTACTTATCTCGAATTCCCGATAATCACTAAAAAGGGTAAAGAAGTTTGGTTAGGGCAAAATGTGCAATTACTCGAGGATGAGATAGCGCAAGTTGGGCTGATGGCCATTGCACGTGATATCACCATAGTTCATGATACACAAAAAGCCCTAGAGCGATCGGAAGAAAAGTATCGGGGGATTATCCAGAACCTTCAGTATGGGCTCATGGAAGTGGATTTGGATGAGAAAATCATCTATGCTAACGAAGCCATGTGCTTAATAACGGGGTATTCTCAAGAAGAATTAGTTGGGCAACATGCCTCAGATTTACTAGTTGATGAAACAACGAGGTCTGTCATTGATAATCAGCATGAGCAGAGACTTGAAGGTGTAGCATCGGTTTATCAGTTAAAACTCCGTCATAAAAATGGTGATGAACTTTGGGCCTTAATTTCTGGTGCACCAATATTTGACGTGGATGGCAACCGTGTGGGATCGATTGGTATCCACATGGATATTACGGAAAAGCAAAGAGATCAAGAGGCCCTCGTTTTTGCTAGAAATCAACTGGAGCAACAAAATGAAAAGCTCCACAAGAATCAGAAATTTTTAAGCGCGATTAACGGTTTTGTTACTAAGCTCTTGAATGATGAAACGCTGTTTGAAATCGCTTGGGAAATCGCGGAAAATGTGATTGACCAGTTTGGTTTTGAAGACTGTGTGATTTACGTTTTGAATGACGATACTGGAAAACTCACTCAATTGGCTGCATATGGTGCTAAATCCACAAAAAATAGACAAGTCGTAGATCCTATTGAGATTGAAATGGGAGTGGGTATTGTAGGTACGGTGGCACAAAGTGGTGTTGCAGAAATTATCAAGGATACCACAAAAGACCCGCGCTACATTGTTGATGATGCCAAGAGACAATCGGAAATAACGGTTCCGATAATTGCCGATGGCAAAGTGATCGGGATTATTGACTCTGAGCATAGTGATAAGAACTATTTTAGCGATGCTCATCTGGAGATTCTCACGACTGTTGCTAATTTAGCCTCCAACCGATTGAAGAATGCTATTGCGAATCAAAAGCAATTACAAATAGAAGGTGAACTCAGAGATAGCGAAGAAAAGCTTAGAACAATTCTGGAGTCAGCCATTGACGGAGTTATTTCTATTGATGCCAAAGGCGTAATAGCAGAATGGAACAAGCAAGCCGAAGTCATTTTTGGTTATAAAGCCGAAGAAGTAATTGGACTCACACTGACTGAAACTATAATCCCACCTAATTTCAGGGAAGCGCACGATAGGGGAATGAAACATTACTTCCGCACGGGTGAAGGACCTGTATTGAATCAAAAAATTGAAATCTCAGCCTTAAGAAAGAACGGTGAAGAGTTTCCGATCGAATTGGCTATTATCCCAGTTAGAACCAAAGGAGTCCAGACTTTTACAGCCTTTTTAAGTGATATTACTATTCAAAAGGAAGTTCGACTAGAAATGGAAAAGGCGCTTAATAAAGAGAAGGAAGTCAATGAGTTAAAGTCTAGGTTCGTAGCCATGACCTCGCATGAATTTAGAACACCACTCACTACGATTAAGCAAAATTCTGACCTGATCAGCCACAGACTTGAGTTAACGGCACCAGACCAGTTTCCGAAATACGCCAAGTACTTTGATCGCATTGAATCAGAGCTGGGGCGTGTAACTGGTCTAATGAACGACATACTTATGTTGGGCAGAATTGAATCTGGTAAGATAGAAATCAAGAAGAAGGAAAATGACTTGGTTGAATTCTGCCAACAGCTTGTAGACAAGCAAAGAGTTGATGAAAACCCTGTGATGAATTTTAAAATTCAAGGGGTGCCAAGGCCTATAATGTTTGACCGTCAACTGCTACACCATGTGGTTTTGAATCTTTTAACCAATGCTACTAAGTATTCTACGGGTAAAAAAGATCCACAGGTCACGCTTGTTTTCAACGAACTGGATAAAGCGAGAATTCATGTGAAGGATTTCGGAATCGGTATTCCAAAAAAGGATCAAAAAGGTCTTTTTCAATCATTTTACCGTGCCACCAATGTGAAGAATATCCAGGGTTCTGGCCTTGGACTATCAATTGTGAAAGAATTCACTGAAATGCACGGCGGAAAAGTGGAGGTTATTAGCGAGGTGAATAAAGGGGCAGAGTTTATAGTTGAAATCCCAGATAAGTAAGAAATCCAATATTTGAGTTTCCTGTCTTATGCTTATATTAACATCAAATAAAGCGTATGACCAAATTAAAAGTACTGGTAGTAGAGGACGATCCAATGATCGCCGAAAGTGTACAAGATATATTGGAACTTCTGGATCATGAAGTAGTCGGAATTGCTGAAGATGCTGAAACCGCCATTCAGCTTTGCAATGAACACACACCTCAAATTGCGCTGTTGGATATCCAAATTGGTGGCGACATCGATGGGGTAGATCTAGCAGAGTTGATAAACGATCAGTTTGACATACCATTTATTTTTACAACCGCCTTTGCCGATGACGCTACTGTTGCCAGAGCATCGGAGAGAGGGCCTTTTGGCTATTTGGTTAAGCCATATGGTGTCAAGGACATAAATGCTGCGATAGAAATCGCAATGTCTGCCTATGGTAGATTAAAAAAGGCACAGGAAAATCCCGGAGTATCAAAAATCATTGACAATAGCCTTTTCCTAAAAGTCGATGCCAAACTTATTAAGGTTAAGATTGACGATATTTTATATGTTGAAGCGAAAGGTGATTATGCGCTTTTCAAGACTTTAGCGAAAGGCTACATTGTGCACTCAACTATGAAACGTGTACAAGAACGGCTGGATCAATATAACTTTGCCAAAGTACACCGATCATATGTAGTCAACCTATCCAAAATTGTAGACATTGAAGAATCTAACCTGCTGATAGAGGATAAGGTAATCCCGATCTCGAGAGCCAATAAAGAGGCACTAATGAAGCGATTGAATAAGCTATAGTTATTTCATTTTAATTCAGGGTTGTAGTTAGTGGTCTATCTACGCCAAAAGGGAGTTTTTGAGTAGCGTTTTATAAATATCTGATTTACAATCAGAATGCCGAATCATCTACTTACCTTTGCCAATCACTTATTAATTTCCCTTGAGTCATTTTAGTCAATTAGGGCTTTCAGAGTCCACGTGTAGCGTTTTAGAACAATTAGGTTTTGAAAAGCCAACCCCCATTCAAGAAAAAGCGATCCCGATGCTGTTGGAAAACGATCCAACAGATTTTATCGGTTTAGCGCAAACTGGAACGGGTAAAACCGCTGCTTTTGGTCTTCCACTAGTAGATATTATCAATGAGCACGATTCGACTACGCAGGCGTTGATCATGGCGCCTACAAGAGAGCTTGGACAGCAAACTGCCCAGCAGTTAGTGACATTTGCGAAAAGTAAAAAGGGCTTAAATGTAGAGGTTGTTTACGGTGGTGCTGATATCAGTCGCCAGATTAAAGCACTAAAAAGACCAACCCAAATTGTGGTGGCCACACCCGGTAGATTATTGGATTTGATCAAACGAAAAGCGATCAAATTGGAAAACGTCCAACATGTAGTGCTTGACGAAGCTGACGAAATGTTGAATATGGGCTTCAAAGAGGATATCGATGAGATTTTGAGCCATACTTTGGATAATCGGGTTACTTGGTTGTTTTCGGCCACCATGCCGAAAGAAATCAGACGTTTGGTTAAGACCTACATGAAAGACCCTTTGGAGGTTTCTGTAGATGCTGACCAAAAGAGTAATAAAGATATCTCACACCAATACGTAGTAACGAAGACGGATAATAAGCTGTCTGCGATAAGGCGTTTTATGGATATTCAGCCCGACATGAAAGGCATTATGTTCTGTAGAACAAAAATGGATACCCAAGAAATAGCAGATCAATTGTCTAAGTTGGGTTATGCTGTGGAAGCATTACACGGAGATTTATCGCAAAGACAACGCGATACTGTCATGAAACGATTCAAATCTCGTTCTATGCAGCTGCTCATCGCAACGGACGTTGCCGCAAGAGGTATTGATGTTAATGATTTAACCCACGTCTTTCATCATAAACTGCCAGATCAATTAGAGAGCTATACACATAGGAGTGGTAGAACCGGGCGTGCTGGTAAAAAAGGAATCTCAATGGCCTTTATTAACCCGCGCGAGAAACGGAAAATCACAGATATTGAGCGCAAGGTTAACGTAAGCTTTGAAAAAGTGACGATCCCAACGGTTGATGAATTAAAAGTGAGCCGAATTAATAACTGGGCCAACATAATTTTAAATACCAAGGTAGACGAGCAATCGGAAGAAATACTGGCCAGTTTGCACGGTCAATTCGAGGGGCTCACTAAAGAAGATTTACTAAAGCGTTTAATATCCACTCAACTTGACCATTTAATGGTTCAGGGTGATGAAGAAGGCGATATTAATATCGGTGATGGCAAGGAGCAAAAAGAGCGTAAATCACAGACTAAAGATGGTTTTAACCGCTACTTTATCAATGTAGGGTTGATGGATGGCATTACCGAAGCCGATTTAATCCATTTTCTTTCTGACGTGACGGGTATTCGAAGAAAGCATTTTTCTGATTTCTCTATTCAAAAGAACTGTAGCTTCTTCAATATGGAAGAGAAGCAGGACGATGATTTAGCCAAGCACTTTGAGTTTATTGAAGTAGAAGGGCGTGCCATCCGAGTAAATCGAGATGAAGAGGGCAGACCTTCACGAAACAAGCCATCCCGATCTAGAGGCGGGTTCCGCGGCGATGGTGGCAATAGAAAAGGTGGTGGTCGTAAAGGCGCAAGAAGTGGCGGTAGTCGATCTCAATCTAGTGTCAATCCTTCCTCAAGAAGAAACAGAGGTCGTAGGAGATAGACTGATTCAATGAAGCGATATAGGTTAGGGAAGATAAATCAAATAAGCCCTAATTCTACCTATTTTATTATTATCTTATAGAATTATCCCCTAATAAAAAGAAGACTATCAAGCACCCAAAATTTAATAAAAACCAAGGACCAGATTTTTCACAAACCGTGAAGAATCGTGTGAATAATTACTTTACCGATAATAACATCAGCAAACAGGCTAATCTTGGTATGGTTTTGAAGACCATTTTGATGCTTTCGTTGTTTATTGTTCCAATTACGCTGATCAATGTAGGTGTAGTTCAGCAGGTTTGGCTACTCTTTACCCTTTACTTAATAAGTGGATTAGGAATGGCCGGTATTGGAATGGGGGTCATGCATGATGCAATTCACGGTTCTTATTCAAAAAACCGTACCGTCAATAGACTTTTAGGTTACTCAATGAATATTATAGGGGCCAATGCGGGCGTATGGAAAATTCAACATAACGTTTTGCATCATACTTATACGAATATCGACGAAGCCGATGACGATATAAATACGCCGCCTTTTCTAAGGTTTACACCAAATAGGAAGTGGATGAAGGTGCATAAATATCAGCATATCTATATTTGGTTTTTTTACTCCTTGAGCACTATATCGTGGATTACGACCAAGGATTTTATTCGCGTAAATCGTTACTGGAAAATGGGTCTTGTCGGTTGCAAGGGTAAATATAGGCGCGAAATGTTACAGGTCTCTTTGTGGAAAGCCTCTTATTATGTTTATGCCCTAATTCTACCGATGATTTTCTTACCTATAAATCCATTAGTAGTTTTTGCAGCTTTTATTGCCATGCACATGATCACGGGAATTTGTATTAGCGCTGTCTTCCAAACAGCTCATATTATGCCAGATATGGAGTTTCCTAAAATGGACGAGGACGGTAAGATAGAGAAGAACTGGGCAGTGCATCAATTAGAAACAACGGCAAACTACGCACCCAAAAGCAAAATTTTCTCTTGGCTAATTGGTGGTTTGAATTACCAAGTAGAACACCATTTGTTTCCTAATATTTGCCATGTACACTACAGGAAGCTTTCTAAAATAGTAAAGGCTACAGCCGAGGAGTTTAATGTCCCATATTATAGCCATACGACCTTTCTGAGTGCATTAGGTCAGCATACTAAAACGCTTCAGTTATTGGGCCGACCAGATGCAGATAAAGAACCTAACGCTGAATTAAGCGCCTTTCCAGTAGGGTAGTCAATTATTGCGTTCAATTAGGCACTGGCCATCTGAGCCCTTTTGGCTTTTTCCCAAGTAACTTTCTGCTTTCCGCTGAAATATTTAAACCAGCCTAGCACTACGCATATTTGCATAAAAAGGAAGTAATAGGGAGTGTGAAGAAACTTGAGTTTTACCTCTGCATTTCTCAAAATATATCCTGCGAAAGCCAGTAGGTAACAGATTAATTGTAGTCTCAACAGTAATTCGTAAGCCCAATGCTCATCCGCTAAAAGAAAATTAAAGACTAATACCATTAGAATGGCTATTGGAATGACTGTCCACCTTAAAACCCTATGCGACACATACTGAAACGTCAACCGACCATATTTAAAGAAGTTTAAGAGATAGGCAAGTTTTAAAACAGCCTGAATTCCTCCAGCGCTAATTCTTATCTTCCTTTTTTGTTCCTCTTCTACCGAAGCCGATGCAGTTTCTAAGGCAATCGCATTAGGTTCATAGGCAACTTTGTAACCCTTGGCAGCCACAGACATACTCAAGACAAAGTCTTCAATAAGCGTTCTTTCGTCAATTGGTTGGTATAAATGAGTTCTCATGGCGAAAAGTTCACCTGCTGTGCCGACTAATGTGTTCCATTCTGCGTCGTTTCTCTTCAAAAAAGACTCATATTTCCAGTAGAAACCCTCTCCAGTACCAGCTGCATTATCCGAATCTTTAACAAAGATTCTCTTCTCTCCAGAAACTATCCCAACGCAATTACGCTGAAAATGACTGACTAAGTTTCTTAGACCATCCTTGTTGATCATTACATTGGCATCTGAAAATATGGTGATTCCAGTGCTGATTGAGGACATTACCCTATTAACAGCAGCTATTTTACCAGCCCTCGTTGGTTTGAATTCAAGCTGAATTTCAGGGTGGTTACTAATGAGCTCATTGGCGCTATCGGTGGAACCGTCAGTTACAAAGAGGATATTCAGTTTATCTTTTGGGTAAGACAATGCCAAGGTATTGCTGATTTTATCTTCGATAATCTCTTCCTCGTTATAAGCAGCCACAACAAATGTTACTTCAGGTAAATCGTCGTCAGAAAGTGTAGGAAGAGCGATCCGAGCTTTTTTGATGCTGTTAAAAAAACTGATCAATAGGCCATACCCAACAAAATGATAGCATATGAGAAAGGCAGCAATCCAGAAAATGATTTCCATGTCTTTAAGTTTTAAGGTTTATGCAAAAGGCTTTATTAAATCCTTTCAAGCAAGGTAATCTGTGGAGGGCTCCACTTTCTGCAATTCTGTTTACTGACCGATTAAGTGGGTCAATTGGTGTGATTTCAGGGTTAATTAGAAAATTTGAAATCCAAATCTTTTTTCCATGATACTGTGAGAAAAGGCCTTTTTAAAGGCCCTAGCGTGCTCTTTTTCGCCTTTGATAAAATGCGTGATTAGATTTTTTGGTAGACTGATGAGGATGAAATAAACAGAGAAGAGAATTGATGAACCGCTTCCAGCTTTTTGCATAAAATGCACCCTGTTTCTTGTTTGGTAATAGACTTTTAAAGGACTATTTTTTCCAGTTGAAACAGACTCCTTATGCAAGATGGATACCGTGTTCAAGACCTTTAGAGTATACCCTTTAGACCTTATGATTCTAGACCAATCTAGCTCTTCGTAATAAAGGAAGTAGTCTTCTGGTAGACCACCGCAGTCATCAAGCACGCGTCGTGATATCATAACGGCTGCACCGTGAATATACGGAGTGTCTGATAGTTTAGTCTGAGACGGTTTGCGGATAATCTCGTTTCTTCCTGTAATAGGGTTAATCTCTGTAAACCCCGCAAACTGCACCTCATGGTTATCAAAGAATTTAATAACCGGACTTACGGCACCGATGGACTGGTCTTTAAGCGTATCTAATAAGCCTTCAATTAGGCCATTTTCAATTTCAGTGTCATTGTTTAAGAGTAATAAAAAGTCCCCACTGGCAGCTTCCAGACCTATATTATTGCCCTTGGCAAAGCCTGAATTCTCGGACACATTTATCACTTTCACATCGGGTAGATACATGCTGAAAATATGGCTATCATCTCCCATTTGTCCATTATCGATAATAATCGTTTCTAGGTTAGGGTAGGTCAATTCTCTTATAGAATCTAGTAATTCACAAGTGACTCCAGGCTGCTTATAGTTGACCGTGATAATGCTTACTTTAGGCGTATTCATGATTGTGGTTTTTGTCCAATAACTTGAATGGCGTTCCCCCATTTATTTTGGTGAACGATTCTATCTAAGTGAATTAATCCTTTGGCAAAAGGCAGGGTGATAAGCTGGCCGAGTAACCCGGCTTTCTTCCCTAAATATGCTGCTTCCCAGCCAAAGCGTGAAAGCCAACCGTCGGAGTAAGAGGCGTGAATAATTTTGAATCCATGTGACTTGAAACGCGCTTTTAAGCCTTCCAGGTCATAAATTTGACCAATATGTTCATCCTCGAGCCACTCATGATGATCTTCAAATAATTGTTCTGGAAGAATTGTTTTTTGATCCTTGTTAGGGATTTTCACCAAGAAATAGCCACCTGGTTTGAGTTTATCATAACAAGTTGAAAATGGCATTTCTTCAGGTAAAATATGCTCGAAAACGTCTATTGTGAATATAAAATCGAGTTGCTCTAAATCCGTTGCTTCAACGCTGGAGTTATAGGTGGAAATGTTGTTGATACCTAATCGATCAATGGCTGATTTAACAGTATTGATTCGTTGTTTATCGATGTCTAAAGCATGCAGTTTAGCTTTAGGCAATGCTTCGGCTAAGCTCAGGGCGTATTCTCCATATCCGGTTCCCAAATCCAAAACGCTCCCGCTTTCAGGTAATTCAATGCTATTCACAAGTTTCCTGAAAACTGTGAAACGCGCATAGTTCCCGATATTGGAATAGCCGAATGTACTCTTAAAAATATTCGCCAGAACAGGGTACTTTTTAAGTCTCGTGCTAGTGAATACCTGCGCTGTACCAAAAGTTAATTCCATGATATTGATTTTAAATTAGATCCTTGACCTCTTAGTGCCTGCCAAACATCTTTAATTGGTTTAATCGAAGCGTAATGTTTGATTCTAAATTGACCAATAATGGTCGTGATAATAATGCTCAGTGTTGTAGCGATCGCGGCCCCAATAACTCCATAAATTGGTATCAGCAAGAGATTGACACTGATGTTAATCATCAAGCTAATTGTTAACATATTGAAGTTGATTTTTGGCTTTCCGATTGCGTCAAGTGTAAGCCCAAATACTCTACCCCAAGGCTTGAATACAATGCCTAAACTCAGTACTATAATGAGTTGAGAAGAGTCCATGTATTCGCCTGATGATAAGAGGTTTATGATTTGACTGTTGAACATGATAACTGTAATGGTTATTGGGATTACGCATACTAATAACCTGATTATCGCTAGACCATATTCTTTATTTAGATCGTTGGAGTTGTTTGTATGATAACTTGCCGATAACCTAGGATAAATGACCTGTGACAAGGCATGTAGGGGAAGTTCGGCGTAGTTCGTAATTTTTGTTGCAAAATGAAACAATGCTACGGAAACTGGATCTAGAAAAAACGCGATCATAAGTATATCCGCCTTATGAAATAGAATAGATAGCATGTTTGTGCCAGCTGAATACTTGCCAAAGTCAAGTAGTCTTTTGAATTCAGATTTCTTGGGGATTTTTAGAGATAAATCGCTTTTGTATAGAAAGTAAGCAACGGGTAATACTAAGGATACCAATTGAGCTTTTATGACTTCTGTTAAGCTTATAGTCTCTGATGTTTGATTTAGAAATACAATAGAAAGAACAAGGCAACCCAAATAAATCAAATTCACGATGAGGTAATCCTTGAACCGAAAACTCGCTTGACAAAGCGTACTAATGAATTGCATAGTGCCCAACATAAGCAGAGTCTTCCATAGATGAGGCAAGATTTCTATTAACGCTGAGGGGTTTGGCCAGAGAAGTGATGCGATGAATGCTGAAGTGCTTATTAATACAATGAGTCCATAGTTTAAGCAAAATCCAGTGTTGACAAGTGACTTATTTTGGGGTGATTTAATCAAAAGCCTCGCCAGTCCATTATTCACCATACCTTGTCGAATGGCATCGGCTATCGAAACTATGGTCATGTAAAGTGCCCAGATGCCATAAAGGTCTTGGCTGATCTTATTTATCAAGAGTACAAACAACAAGAAATTTGACAGCAAAAAGGCGATTTGGCCTCCAAACGAAAAGATAGAGTGCTGTAAATACTTACTATTTCTAATTCGCTCTAACATTAACTTGCAATTTTATTGTAAGCCTGGATTGTGTTTTCGGCGATCTGGCTCCAAGTGTACTGTTTCAATACGTTTGACTGTCCTACGCGTCCCATTCGCTCTGCAATGGATGGGTTTTTGGCCATAAATTCCATGGCATTGATAAATTCTTGAGGTTTGTTCGCTTGACATAGAATACCATTGCGTCTGTCAGTCACAGTTTCTCTTATAGCGGGTATATCAGAAGCGATCACAGGAATGGCATGTGCATTGGCTTCTAGGAGTACTATACCTTGTGTTTCATAATGACTCGGAAGTATTAGGGCTTGATAATTAGGGATAAGCCGATGAATCTCCTCATTAGAGCGTTCACCAAGTAACCTCACCTGATTTTCGAGCCCATATTCCTTAATCAGAACTGAGATTTTATCAAATTCATGACCCAATCCGATGATGTCTAAAGAAATATCACTCGAACCGTAAGCCATTTGCTCAACGATTTTACTAACGCCTTTAACAGGGTGAAGCCGACCAATAAAGAGAAACCTTTTCGCAGTATTTGCGACGTCTTTAGCCGTAATGTGCTTTGCTGCAACACCATTTGGTATAATCTCTAAAGGTTTATTCACACGTAGGTTTTGCACCTGATCCTTTAGCGATTTACTTACTGAAATGTTAAGTCTGGTGGCATAGAGGAGCCGCTTTTCAATCCATTTGGTAACCGTCGTGTGTAGATTACGATTAATGGCATACCATGGTCTGTTCTGGTTTTCAAGATCAATGAGCCCATGAACCGTGTTGACTAGTTTGTGATGCACCTCTTTTACTAAAAATAGGAGGTATCCACTTCGCCCTTGACTATGTATGATGTCAAAACCTTCATGGTTTTCGTGTATCCAGTTTTTCGCCGTCCAGTTGAAAGAGAATTCTTCAGCCAAATAACTTATCGGTTTTATGTATCTACCAGGAAAGTAAGGCAGGCTAGTTATTTCTATGCCCTCTTTTACCAAACGGCTCTCTTTGCTTCGATACGCTCCGCCACTAAGTATTGAAACACGGTGTCCTTTCTCAGTCAGTGCCTTGGCCAACTGCCAAGTGTGGGTTTGAATTCCACCTTTGAATTGCCAAGGAAGTGTTTTGCAAATCAGTAAGATATTCAATTGACTTTGGTTCATCTTTTCTTTCGTTTAGCTTTTAGTTTTTTTGCTTTAGCCATTTCCTTTTTAGAGTTCATAGCACCTATGATCAGCGCCATTAGGGCAATTGGCAATACCAATGGCCACGGCATTCCTTGAAAAATCATGAGCTGACTAGTTTATGTTGCGTATGTAGAAATTGAGTTTTTGAAGCTTTCATAAACCCGATTGCTCGAATAGCTCCCCACGTCAATTTTGGAATAGATCTCAAAATCGTAATTGTATTTTTTGCTAATTCCTGACTTGGCAAGACCATCAAATAGGAGGTAAGTGTTGCGCTCAAACCGAAAATAGAAAGTGTGGTTAGTGCCAATGAGTTGATCAAAATAGCATATGCTATAGCGCAAAATAGTAGCATTGGCGCTAAAACTCTTGGGGGCAAGGCTAGCTGCATTACTTTATGGAAATGATCCATATTCCCTTGGCTCAAGGATAGTAATGCCGATTTAAGTGATTTGAAGAAGAAGCTGTATTGAGCTTGTAGCCATCTTCCACGTTGTTTGGCAAAAGCCTGTGTGTTTGATACTTTTTCATCAAATACGATGATATCCTGTGCGTATTTAATATGCACGCCTTGCTTCGTGAGTGCAAGCTCTAGCTCTTTGTCGAATCCGCCAATTGCCTCTAGTTGAAAGATGAGCGACTTGAACAGGTGATAGTCGAAGACCATACCTGAGCCTGATAGTTTGGATGAAAAACCCAAACGATTAGCACCCTTACACAACATTTCGGTATTGGCTGCCTCCGATAAACCATCCATTAAGGCGACTGATGTTTGCGCATTAGCGGCAGCACGCAGACCTTGGATTGCATCAAACCCACAGCTTAAATAATGACTCGCTTTGAAAAGCAAATTCATATTCACCACGTTATCTGCGTCCAAGATTATTACACCTTCATAGGCGTTTTCATACTTGGCTATGGCAGCCTGTAGCGATTTCACCTTAGTGCTTTTTTCAAAGTTTACTTTTAAAACCTCGGCGCCTAAAGCGCTAAGCTTGTCGTTGGTACTTTCCTTTAAGCCATCGCTGATCACCACATAATCGAAATGAGTTTTAGGATACTTGTACCTCAAATTCATGTTACGTTTGGTGGATCTTATAATGACACTGTCTTCTTGATAGGCTGGAACTAATACCAACATTTTTCTCTTCCTTCCATCAAATTTGCAGATGGGTTTGGCTTTTCTTTTGGATGCCACAGCGAGTAATAGATGATAGCAGCCACTAGCCGATAAGTAGGCGATTATAACTGTTGCGATGATGAATGTAATAGTGCTCATAACTCATTATTTATAAGTTTAAATCTAGTTTTTGATTCAGCGCAGATCGGCTTATTCCGATCGCTGACTATAATTAGGAGGTGGGCTGTAACGAATAATCGATAAATGGAAATAAGGCTATTTAGCCTTTCTGGTGAGGATAAATATGAAAGGGATCATCATATTTGTAATCGGCCCTGTTGGCATTTGCCCTAATACTTGATTGCCATAACTGGCAAAAATCACTCCAACGAACGCGGCATAAAAAGCAATCGCATGGGACTTTTCTCTGGAGTCTTTCATTCGCATAATACGATGGCCTCCTTTGCCTAAAATGTAAGCCAAAATGATTAAATGGAGTGTAAGACCTACGGTTCCCGTTTCTGCCCATATTTTCACATACCAACTATCAGTAGCCGTATTGGCCATCAATGATTCTGGGTTAAACCTAGCCCCCCAAAAACCTGCTGTACCTACACCACCACCAAAAGGTTTGTTAGCCAAGTACCTTCCGAAAGTCTTTTGATTGTCTAACCGGACACTCAGAGATTTATTATTGGGGTCTAGCGCGGTGCGCATACGGCGTACTTGTTCTACACCTTGAAACAGAAAGGTATACTTTAGGATACAAAACACGATCATGATAGCGCTGAACCCAGCGACCAGTATTTTGAAATTCTTGACCAGAATAAGGTATGCAATTCCTCCAGCTAAGGGCACCATTAACGCACCTCTTGTACCAGAAATGGCAAAACCAAGGAAAAATGTAATCCCAAGGATTAGATATTTTGTTTTGGTAGTTTTCATAAATGGCCCCATAAATAGTATACCACATACTAGGGCCATCATGGCTTGAGATGCACCAAAGGCTCCCGCATCGGAGTAGTAGGAAAAGACCCTTAATACACCATGTAATATGTGTTCTTCATGATGCTCTTCTACATACAACCAGTGATACTCCGCGGCATCTACTCCTAAAATCTGTTGTTTAAAACCCCAAATCGTACCCAAAAGAGATAGTAGTAATATGCAGTTTATAAACTGATGAATGTCCTTTGGTTTTCGGAAAAGCAGAAAGATTAATGGAACGGTCAGAAATTGGTAAAAACCAATACCGCGCATCGCATAAAACCAAGCGATTAAGCCATTTCCAGCTGGGTTAACTGATTGGAAAAGAATATAGCCCATCCAAATTACCGTAAGCCAAACAATGTCTTGCTTCACATGCTTCCATTTTACTCTTACGTCTTTGTTTAGCAGTACGACAAGCCAAGAAAGTACAAGCAAAATGTCTATGCTTAAACCCCAAGGACCAGGTAGGTATCTTGTTAAGCCAGTAGACAGAAAACCCATAATTAGAGCTCCCCAAACACCGTATTTTGGATTTTTCCAGATGATTGAAAGTGAGGTGAGTGCAATTGGTAGCGCCAAAACAATCAAACCTCCAGCAAGCCCCATCACTTTGATCGCGAAAAAGGATAAGGCTATTATGACTAACAGAATAAGGATTCCGAAGCCTGAGTTTATTTTCTGGGCTCCCTGGCGTATGGCTAGTATATCAATATTGAAATCGCGGTGTTTCACATTATGAAGGTAGACTTCCTAAATGCCGAAATTTTGCTTGTTAGTTAAACTGCTCGAAAGTGAAGTTTAGTGGTAGGTTCAGTCAGATTGGTGGATCACCTTGTTAAACTGGCGTGCTCGATCGGGCCAAGAATTCTTTTTGGCGAACTCAATGCGTTTTTGTCCCTTTAACCTGTTGTTATACTGGATTTCTTTTTGAGTTAAAGCGATGAATTCTGCTGGGCCATCGGCTATGCTGATCAATTTTTCGAAATCAGATAGATCGGCAAAGTCAGTGCTAATCACTGGTTTACCAAGCGCTAAATATTCGTTGATTTTCAAGGGGTAAATGGCTTTGGTTAATTCATTTTTCACAAAAGGAATCAGGCACGCGTCTAACATGTTCAATTTTTCAGGTAGTAACTCTTGGTTTATCGCTCCGTGGAAGTGAACATTAGCTGGCATTTGTGGAAGGTTAGTTTTGATCGGCCCGAAAAAGTGGTGTTCATACAAGTGGAAGGATTGGGCAAGTCGACTAATCAAATTAAAGTCTATCCGATCATCAATAGCTCCTGCATAACCCAAGGTATAGCTACGTTTTTTATTTGGTACTACCGTTTTGAAGACGTCGAGATTCACGCCATTAGGAACCAAATAACAATTCTCGTTCAATTTAGATTTTTGGTCTTTTAAATGTTGGCTTGTACAAATAACCCCATCTGCAGTTTTGATAAACTCTTCTTCATAGCTAGGGCCATGTTTTCCAGACCAGGTAGTTCCAGAAATCTCATCATAACAGTAGTAAAATGTCTTTTTTGCCTTCCAGTAAGGCTGAGTTAATAGGCCGAACTCAGGATTAAATGCATTGATTAATGTAGTTTTTTCAGGGTTCACTTTTTTGGTAATAGATCGGATACTTCTTTTTAAAACCCATGCATTCATCCGATTGAATAATCTTAAAACCCTTTGATTGTTAATCCAGTTAGTTGGTAATACTGGTGGTGAACTATAGACTTCTATAGTGCCAAAATTGGTTTTGATATTTCTCCATTTGTTGGCTAATCCCATCACTCTTTTCTTCGGGGCATAGCGATTGAAAAACACATCTTTCCATGTATAATGATAATCTACCAAAATTACCCGGTTCTCCTTAGTTAGCCGCGTCATCAGCTCTAAAGTAGATTTGATGTAAGGTGTATCCCAGGCGGGAAATGAATGGCAGATGATAGTATTCATGCTCAAATAGTTGCTGGTTTGAAACCTTGGGTCAACAATTGCTTCATTTTCATTCTAAGCCAAGTTCTTCGCTTAGGTACTTCACCAATTATATCTTCCATGACATCGACGGAAACACCATTTAAAAATAGGAGGGGCTTTTGCCCTGCGAGTTTAGAATATACCTTCACAGCATGCTTGTCGGCAGCTGTCCACTTTCGGTTGGCTCTAGCCACCAATAAGTGAATGGCTGCCCCTTGTAAGTCAGATTGTGCATAGGGCTCATGTAGAATTGCATCAATTTCTTTAAAAGTGAATTCAGGAATTTTTAAGTCGCTTGCCGATAAGAATTTCTCGAAATATGCCTTCAAACTTTCTGATAGCAAGGTCTTGCCTTCGCCGTGTTGTGTACTTAAAAGAATTACCTCCCTTGGAACATCCTGACCGTTGGTTTTTGCCCTTAATTCTTGTACCAAAAGGTTTAGTGCTTGCTTATTCAATTGAGGGAAATCTACCAAATGTTTATCTGGATGCGCTGGTTGTTTCGAGAGTACACCAGCGATTTTCAGCTTGGTTTGTGCACTGGCATTTTCAGGGTTTTTTAAACTGCTGTCCATCAACTCCAAGGCTATGATTATACCTGTGGGTAAGACTAGCCCAACGAGGAAGGCCAATATCACCATCATCATTCTTTTTGATTTTAATGGTTTATCAGGGTAATATGGTGCATCAATTACCTTTAAGTTACTCGACATCATACTGCTGTATTTATGGAGTCGAGCTTGATTATAACTGTGCAGGTTTTCCAAATAAGCGCGCTCAGCCACATCTATTTCTCTTTCTAATCTCTTTAGCGTAGAGCCAAGCGGTGCAAAACGATCATAAATCATCTCGTACTCTCGTTTTCTTATATCCATTACCTCAAGCTTTGCCGAAGACTCCTCTTTTATGATGACTTGGTTAAGCCAGTTGGTCAATAAGTCTTTGGTTTCAACGCCTTCAGCAGTCTGGTTTACTAGAATTAGTTCGTCAGCTATACTTGTCATTTCGGTCTTTAGCGAATCGATCGTAGCACCGAGATTAGATTTTCTGATGTATCTGCTTTCATCAAACGTAGTATCATTGACTAATTCTAACTGTGTAAGCATAGCCGTTTGCTTAGAAATCTCAGATCTGTTAAATGCTATCTTACTTTGAAGCTGAGGAATAATCTGCTTATCCACGATTTCTGCTTCTACTTTCGCCAATGCAGATTTTGATGCGGCTAGGATCTTTAATTCCTCTTGATATTGACGATCTAGTTCTTGTTTGTTTCCTGAGATGAAACGCGTTTGTTCATAGTAATTGATGATCTGATTATTTACTCTAAACTTTAATAATTCATCTTCAGCACCCTTCAACTTTCTGTCAGATTTGTCTACTGCATCTTTGAAGAAACCTATAACAGAGTCTGTTTGGCCTTCTTTGTTTGCTTTCTGCTGTGTGATAAATATATCGGTGAGAAGTGATAGTGTTTTTTGACTCAAAATGGGATCTATTGAACTATATTCCATTCTGATCATATCACTGTTTCCCTCACGTGACACCTTTAAATTGGCCAATTGGTCTAATCCGAAGAATGCATTTTCAGAATTGATCAATTTATGGACGGGATTCTCATTGTCCTTATCTCGAATTTGGATGATCTGGTAAAGGAGAGATTCCTCGTTCTCCCTTTCCGTGACTTGGATTGGTAGTTCCTTGATTGATTTTCTGTAATCTGATACGTTTTCAGGAAGAATGTCTAGTGCGCCTTGATAGTCTTGCCATAAAAAGTAGGCTAATAATCGGGCAGAAAGCTCTCTATGTGTTTCATAGGCCAAGGCTAAGTTGATCAAGTTTTCAAGCTCGTTGTTGGTTTTGGCATAATCGATTCTGCCTGAGCTGCTGCTCTCGATGCTGTATCCTGAAATCAGTCCAGTATTTAGCAGCGTATGCGTAGCGTACTCTTTCTTATCGTTTTTAGTGCTAAAGAAGACTAAGAGTGTCAGCACTAGGGCCGTACCAGCTATGTGCCAGAAGTAGCGAACGATTAAACGAATAAGTTCTAGTAATGACATGGGGTTTATTTTAAGATTGATTCACCAACTAATTCACTAAGTATTTTCATGCAATACCAAGCTTCATTTTTAGATTTCTCGTACTCAAGTTTTGATGTATAGCAGGCATCTACCGCCATGCGATACTGTTCCATTGGCGTTTTTCCTGCTTTAAAGAAATTCTCGGCGATTTTAAGGGCAACCTCGTTCGCCTCAACTACCTCGGTTTGTAATTCAACCGCTTTTAAGCATGATTTCAATTCCTTGTAAAAGCGTACTACTTCTTGTCTGATAAAGTCCCTTTGCTCTTGTTTCATGCCTTCTAGGCGCTTTATTTCAAGTTTTTGAATCTTTATCTCATGTTTTCTTGAAGATACCTCGGTGAAAGGGAGTCTCAGGTTTAATCCTACATTATAGGTGATGTTTTGACGCGTTAGATAAGTAAATCTATTGTCAGTGGCGCCATCAGTTAGTTGGTCAGAAACGATTCCGTTTCCATAATTCACTCCAGCGGTCAGGGCTAAGTGTCTGAGCCATTTCTTTTTTGTGACACTGATTTCTTCCATCACTTTCTCTTGACTTGTGGATAGCCTATCGATAGAAGCCATATTACCCTCTGCTATAGTGAGCAATTCTTCTAAGGGTTTGATGTTATCGAGGGCTACGTTATCCAATACTTGTGCTTTGCTTACTTGTGATAGGAGTAGTAGGGCCAACAGCATGGCTAGAAAAAAGCCTTTGTTAAATCTTTGATTCTTAATCTGAATTGCCGTCAAACTGTCGGGTCTCTCATGTTCAATTTGGTTTGTAAATACTTTCATGGTTAGTCGAATTTTGTAATTAAATGACCTTTAAAAAGCATCCATTTATTAGCGAAATATTGCTTGATCTTTACTGTAGCATTTCTGCTCATAAATGGTTGTTCTGTGTATTTGTAAAAGATCATACTGCTAAATAAGACTATAGGAATGGCGATTATGAGGCTAATCGTTAGTTGAACCCAATAGGGGGATGAGTAACCGAATCTTCCGATAAGTGAATATGTCAGTTCGAGTAGCGGTAAGTGGGTTAGATATATGGTGTAGCACATACCACCGATCACCGCGATCCATCGGAAAGTCAAAAGCTTATGTATAATCCTACCTTTAAAGGCGGCAGTGAAGAACCCAAACATAGCGACCATAAAAATCAATGACTTACCTAATTCTTCTGTCCAGGTAAACATCAGTACTGGAATTGCTATAAAGCCAATAAGATCCCACTTGATGCTTTTTCGGTTGTGCCATACTGATTCATTCACATATATATCTGCCATCAGTAAGCCAACCAGAAAATGTTGTAGTTGCCCTAAGATTGAGGCTTTCGTAGGTAAATATTGCCATCCGAATTGATGTTGCGCTATGATGAAAATCACCGTAAAGGATAAGAGTAGTGTTCGGCGAATTTTAGTGTTTTTCTGACTGAAATAGAGTTGTGCTAAAAAGGGTGCGAATAAATAGTACTGAATTTCAACTTCAAGTGACCAGGCTACGGGATTTATAATGGAAAACTCACCATAGCTTAAATTATGCACATAGAATATGCTGGCTATGTAATGATTAAAGAGTGTTGCTAAACCGATCTGTTCCTTAAATAGTAATACTAAACCAAAAATGGTCATCCAAAATATGTATGGCGGTTCTAACCGCGTAAGTCTTTTCGATAAATAGGTTTTGTAGCTAAATCGATTGTGTTGTTTTGCAAATGGCAGGCTTAAAATAAATCCACTAAGGGTAAAAAAGATCATCACCCCAATGGCGCCTCTGCTAATGATATAAGAAAGCTCCGTTTCGAGGTTTGAACTAGGAGCGAGCACGTATCTTTCGAAGCGTTCTGTCGCATGAAGCAACACTACAGGGATAATGGCTATAAACCGGATACCGTCTACAAATGGTAAATAGCGTTTACCGCCAGTATCTCGCGTCAATGATTCTAAGAGATTGTTGAAAGGCTTCATAACTAAACGTTTTCGTGCTGGAAAGCTGCAAGAGGAGTTTTGAATAAGATTTTCAGATCCATCCAAAAATTGTGGTGCATGGCATATTCGATATCCAACTGAATCCTGCGCTCTGGATCAGCACTGTCTTTACCTCGTTCTGTTACTTGCCAAAGTCCTGTTAGACCAGCTGGACCCAGAAAGCGGCCTACACTTTGGTCTTTGGTTAGTTTTTCCGCTTCATATAAGGGGAGTGGGCGATTGCCTACCAACGACATATCACCAATGAGAATATTAAAGAGTTGAGGCAATTCGTCTATACTAGTGTTTCGAATGAACCTTCCAACTCTGGTGATTCTTGGATCATTTTTAAACTTGACGAAAGTATTTTTTTCGTCCGTGGCTTTGTGCCCTTCAAATTCATCGAGCTTTGAATAGCCTTCGTCCCCAACGACAACTCTGTATTTATCAATGTTGGTTATTAAGCGACGATTTAGTTCATGTTGTTCGCAATTAACTTGTTCACCAGCATCATACTGGTTGAGATGCTTCATTTGATCAATCATTTGATCAGCATCTGTTCTCATGGATCTGAATTTGTAAAATTTAAATGTGTGGTAATTCTGACCCACCCTCATGGCATAATAGAACACGGGGCCTTTCGATTCTAATCGGATAGCAATGATGATCAGTAGGAGTAGTGGACTCAGTAAAACGATCAATAGTGCGGATACAAAAATGTCTATAGTACGTTTGGCGAATTGAGATGATTTTGAACTATTCATAAGCTTTCTTTTATCTATTACAAAGCTATTTCGAATGGTTACAGGTGTCGGTTCTATTAGATGAGTGAAGGGCTTATGTCGATCAATGAACTGATAAATTAGATAACTAATTATACGTTTATAACTAATTGGATATGAGTGAAATGAATTGTTTTTATTGAAGTGAATTCAATAAAAAAACTCCACTTGGATTAAGTGGAGTCTACGGTAAGTAATTAAGTCAGAAGTTTAGATTACCTTCTTTGGTACAGGTGACTTGTATTTCTATATCCAGTTTGTGATCGGTACCAGTCCATGTAACTGAATCCATAGCTTTTAGCCCATTCATCAAACCTTAAATGTCCTAACCTAATATCCGAATTTTCTTTGGGGTAATCAAAACTTTCAGGTAGATGAATACCCCATGGTAAATCTGTTTTTGACCTGTAGTATTGGCCTATTGAAACATCAGTATCATCGTTTTGGGTACCAAAGAGTGTGGCGTCAACTAGATCAGTCGGTGCGTAGCCTGGCAGGTGAACTTCTCTTCCACGATTCTGAGAAATAATCAAGAATGGGTTGTAAGGGACACTGCCTATATCTGCATATGTTTTTGGGCTTTGGAATGTTATTTCGATTGAAACCTCACTTGGTTCATGATATGTAGAACCATCTTCTGTATTCACGAAACCATTTGTATCGAAATGATCATGAACATTTCCAGTGATTATAAATGTAGCCCTTGTCTGCCCACTTTCTGTTCCATTACTGTTTAGGGTGATATAATTCGAGCTTAAATTTTGTCCATTTACGGCTGTGATATCCGAGGGTAATAAGTCTGTTGTGAAACCAAAACCGTTTCTATAACCTGCGCCGACAGCTCTGATTTTAAACTTTGGAGACATAGCAACCACTTGGTTGTCTGCATTTAGGATGTGCTTGAACTGGTAGTCAATCACGAGGTCGTTGAAATCATAGTCCCCATAATTCGGCCAATTATCTTCAAAAGCAAAAGTACCGTAGGTGGTAGAAGAGGGATAATAGCTATCATATGCCCGGTTAGGGTCATTAGGGTACTCATCCAAAATATCATTTATACCATCACCATCCGTATCTAACGTTCCTGGTCTGTCTATGGGACTTACATTGTCTTTATTAATGGCTTCCACAGGGTTTGAGGTCACAAAAAGAATGGCGTCATTAAAATCCTGATCGCAATGAAAAGGGATGTTGTCTCGCCTTACATCTTCGAAACCAACTAAAAATAGCTCATTTTCGGCGTCCCAAAGCAGCACATTATGCTGTTTCAAGTCGTCGTTAGGCTCAGGGTTTAAGTTCTTGTCTCCAAAGACAATGTGTTCATAGTCTTCTGAATTGCTACCATCCCAACCATTGGCCAGTAGTACGAGCCCGATGGAAGTACCTGCAGTAAAGCGTCCAATATTTACTTTATCTCCAGAAGAAAGACCTCCGCCTGATCCTGAATAGGATAGATTTGGAAAAATTACATTGATTTCGTCAATATCATCAAGGCTTTGAGGTGGCGTACCTGTTGTGTATGTATAAAATGCCATAGCATTTCGCCAACCAGCACCTTCGTGTACAAATGTCAACCAGACATCGCATTCTTCCTCAATATCCAAGGTTGTCTTTTTGCCATTGGCTAAATAAGAAGGGTGAAATTCTGGTACTGGTTGTTTTTCAGGCAGGGAAGCATTGATGTATTCTAATAAAGTACTTGAAATCTGATCTCTTTCTGCTTCTAAATAGTTTGGAACTCCCTGGTTGTTATAGCCGCCCATGTAGTTTATGGTGAAGCTTTCCACTGCATTATTAATCGAGAAACTTCCGTCACTAGTTGATCTGGAGGATTTATAAGCATCAATTGTTTTTGTGGAGATTAAACCTCCTTTGCAAATCATCTCAATCGTGCCGTTTATAACAGGCACGTGAATTGAATTAGGTACGCCGATGTAGGCTGTCTCAATGATGACTTCACCAAAGTGGGCTGGTAAATCCAAGCGCCCAGAAGCTTTCCCTTGGCTATCAGTAAGCGTGGTGTAAATCAACGCGTTTTTCTCTCCATTCAGAGTAGACCAAATATTAGCCTTAATACCTTTAATCGGCTGATTAGTATTGTCGTAAAATGTTAAATCAATACTTGTCGATGTCGTTGTTCTAAAGTCAAAATCGGTTCCCTGTTCAGGTACTTGATCAATTTCAACTTCGGGCTTTTCTACACATGACAGCATCGCCATGCAGATAAGCATCATTAATAATCCTTTGCTCATATTTTTAGAATTTTAGGCTACGGTTCTTAAGCCTGTGAATTGATTAGTTTGATTAAGCAATGAATTGATTCTGAGGGTAAGTTCTTTTGGGTTAAAAGGCTTGCTCAGCGTGTCTTTTGCGCCTGTCTGTAAGGCATTGATACGCTGATCGCTTTTGTCTTCATCTGTCAAAATAAAAAGTGATGTACCAGACCAAGCCATTTGTAGGTTTAGGGTGTTTAAAATTTGACACGCCTCGGTATTTTCTTCTTGGTAGTCACATAATATAAGGTCAAAGTGCTGACCCTGAGTGATTAAGGCTTGTGCCTCTGTAGGTGTTTCTACCGCTTTCACTTCGTGTGTTTTTCCAAGGTAGTTGAGTAAAAACACTCTCATCATGTAATTGTCTTCTACGATCAATATCTTTCTCATAACGGTATTTATTTTTGGTTCGATTCAAATGTAGAAGTATGAATCCGCAGCAATTATCTGTTTCGATAAGCTGTAATAATCATTCGATAAGAAGATGTGAATAGGAGATGGGTGTTTTTCTAAAAAAGAGAAAGTTGCTCCTGACGATTGTTTAATGGCTTTTTGGCCTTACCTAATACTGTCATACCGCCGTATTTATGACTCTCAGCCCTTTCTTTTGCTATCACTTGCTCAAAATTTGTATTAGCCTGAAAGGATTTTTCCATGCGCTGAGAGATTTTGGATAGGTTTTTAATGGCCTTCACTCTATCAGAATGGCCAATTTTGGCTTTTTCCAGACTTACTTTTAGAATGGACAGTGTTTCATCATACACTTTTAAGGGCACAGGAAATGGATTTCCATCTTTGCCACCATGGGCAAATGAAAACCGTGCTGGATCGGTAAATCTTGACGGTGTTCCATGGATTACCTCACTCACAAGGGTTAAAGATTGTAACGTGCGAGGGCCTACGCCTTTTAATAAAAGTAATTCGTCGAATTGGCTGATATCAGTGTCATGCGCGAGGGCTAAAGTCGCGCCCAATCTCTTGAGGTCGATATCCTTTGCTTTTACATCATGATGGGAGGGCATCATAACATAGCGCTGGGCTACTTTCTGGATGAGTTCAGGCTTTTCTCTTGTTAAATTTAAAATACTGGTTTTTGTTGCTTGTGCTTGAGGAGCTGTTAAGTTTAAGATTTCACCCTGATTATATCCAATAACGGCAGAATGTGGTTCATTTAAGAAGTCGCTGAAAGCTTCAGAGTGCCAGTGATACCGACGTGCATAACCAGTATCACCATTCATTCCCTGCTGTACAACCGACCATTCTCCCTCTCGTGTGAGGAAGAAGGAGTGTAGATATATAGAAAACCCATCCTGTATAGCGGTGTTATCCACTTTGGCGCTTAAGCGGCTTGAGCGTACCAGTTCGTTGCCATCCAGCCCTGTTTGTGAAGCTATTTTTAGAAGTTCTTGAGGTGTCGCTCGCGAATATTTGCCTCGGCCGCCACAAACGTATAAGCCTAATTCTTTTGATATAGGATTTATGGCTTTTTTTAAGGCACCAATCACAGACGTCGTAATGCCAGAAGAATGCCAATCCATACCCATTACCGCTCCTAAAGACTGAAACCAAAGCGGATCGCTCATTCTTTTAATAAAAGCTGCGCGACCATATTCTATGATAATTGATTCGGTAATGGCTCGGCCGAGCTTAGTCATTCTATTGGCAAGCCAAGGAGGAACAGTTCCATAGTGCAAGGGGAGGTCTGCGTGCCCAGATCGTTTCATTAGTACAAATAACTAAAATATATAGCAAACTAAAAATAATAGTTATCTAATCATCTAGGGGTTTAAACTTGAGTAACCCACAATAATTAAATAGGAGTTATAAAATGAGCTTAAAATGCACTAAATTCAATAGCAACAACACACGATGAAGGTCAAAGTCAACGTAAAAAAGGGTTTTAAGCTAATCTCAGCAATCTTGCTGATCGTATGCATCGCGTGTTCTGAAGTGATCGATTTAGGGGGCGACCCTAGTAGTCAGTTTGTATTAGTTTACGGTAGAATTACAGATGGTACGGCTGGTAATGAGATATCTCTTTCTTTGACCTCTGACCGATCCGACGGTGCTCAACAGCCCATCAGTGGAGCGACCATTTCTTTAATGAGTGACAATGGTTTTTTGGGTCGATATTTTGAAAAAGTTGATAGTCCGGGAGATTATAGGTTGAGTTATTCAGATTCCGCCAGGGAGGGTTCTGCTTATCATGTAGTAATTGATTTACCTAGCGGAGAACAAATCGTATCAGAACCAGCGATTATGCCTGGGCTAGCCGCTAAGGATTCTTTGTCGCTTAAGTTTGAGTTGATTGATTTCTTTATAGGAGAGCAGGGTTTTCGGCAAGCCAATCGCGCAGCACAGCTTTTTGTAGAAACTAAAATATTGGAACCGAATAATGACTTCTACTTAAAATGGAATATTCTAGAAAGTTATATCGCATTGGAAACACCGCAGTGTTGCGGCACACCGCCGCCGCCTTGCTATATAGGCAATGATATATCGGGTCAGGAAATTAAGATTTTTAATGGGCGGGATTTGACGGCCGACGTTATTCCGAGTAAACTCTTTAAAACTACTAAGATTGATGGGCGATTTGCCTTTATCTATTACTACTCGGTGATTCAAACAACACTAGACGAACAAGCTTATAACTATTGGGCTCAGCTTCAGGAAATTGCAGATTTATCGGGTTTTATATTCGATAAGACGGTGGCTAACATTCAAGGTAATTTATATTATCCCGATAACCCTAAGAAACAAGTCTTCGGTTATTTCGAGGTAGCCCGATCTGATACGACCAGAATTTCTGCCAGTAGTGACGAATTCAGCTTTTTTCTTCGCCAACCTTGTCCGGCCGCACCAGAAAGTTCAGCTCCAGAATGCACTGCCTGCTTGTTAATTGAAAACAGCAGCCATCACCGTCCTTACTACTATTGAATAAATAACATATAATAATAATAATAAGTATAAATAAATATATATGAAAATATAAACATGTATTAATGTGTAATTTTCAGAATTAATTTGTCCAGAGGGGGTAGGGTAAAAATGAAAGGCCTGTATATAGTCTCGAAATCGCTCATAATTCGAGTGAATATGTCTGAAAATTTAAAAATGTTAATGACTGAACTATGAAATTATTTAAAAACCTTTTTATGCTAATGGTCATGGTTGTAATGGCTGTTTTAGTCTCTTGTGATAATAAAGATCAAGAGATTGTCCCGCAAGAAGACCAAAGTGGAGCCAATATTACCTCACGATTGAGGTTCGTTAATTCCAGCGATTACGATACTACGGGTATGAGTGAATGGCAAGAGGTGACAACGCCACCTGAAGCGATTCAAACATATGTTAGCGAAAACTATAGCGGCGACATGATAGAGGAAACGTGGCTTACTGGCACAGGAGAATACATCGTGCTTTTGAGTGATGATACCGTGTTAGTCTTCAATGCTTCCGAGCAGTTTGTTATTGCCTTTAACTTAGATGGCTATGTAAGCAATTTTGAAGATGATTTTGAAGAAGTAGAAGTTGCTGATTTGCCCCAACCAATCCAAGACTACCTGACTACAAATCATGCCGATGATACGGTGGATATTGCTGGTCTTAATGCTGAGGATGGAGAATATGTTGTCGTATTAGAATCTGGAATCGTCTTGATTTTTGATACTGACGGCAATTTTATTGAACAATATACGGAAGATGATTATGACGATTTTGATGATCTAGAAGAAGTTGAGCTGAACAATTTACCACAAGCTATTTTGGATTATATAGCAGCGAACTATGCTAATGATACCATTAATGAAGCTTTTATTGATAGCGAAGAGCAAGAGTACATCATTGTTCTAGAATCAGATTTGGTGGTGATTTTTGACCTTCAAGGTAATTTTATAGAAGAGTTCGATCTTGATTTCGAGGAGTACTGCGATGAAGTGGATGTAGCCGACTTGCGACAGGCGATCACAGACTATGTAAATACCAATTTTCAGGGTGAAACGATCGAAGAAGCTTGGTTTGACGATGAAGCGAACGAGTATTACATAGAACTATCAAATGACAAAATCCTAGTATTTGACGTAGACGGAAACTTCTTAAGGGAATATGTAGATGACGAAGACGAAGATGGAGATGATGAGGACGACGATGGAGATGATGAAGATGACGATGAGGATGATGGAGGCGAGTAGTGTTTGATTGATTGCGTTTGACCTGACCGAAGAAGGTGTTGAAGGTGCTGTTGGAAATGTTGTAGAGGCAACCACAGTACTGGAAGCATCTTCTTTTTTATGTATTAGCTAAAAGTGTTTAAGCCTCGATAACTTTTCAAAGGTTCTAATGAGAAGAGACTAGAACTATCGCTTCGATTAAAACCAAAGCCTTAAGCTAAAATTTGGAGTAAAGCCCAAAAAGAATTTAGTCCGCTCTAAAATTGCGATGTTTTCATTCCGATCGAAGTCTAAGGAATAGGTACTATTAAAGATATTTCTTCGGTTAAGTAAGTTGATAAAACTAAGCCCTATTTCTCCCTTAATGCCTTTTGGTTTTCCTGCAAACTTATGCCAGATGGAGGCATCAACACGGTGATAATCTGGTGCTCTAGCATCGTTAGGGCTCGAAAAAATAATATCGTAGTCTTCGTCCTCATCGAATGTGCCAGGGGTATTTAATGGCACTACATTATCTTCAGAATCGACAACCAAGAGATTATTTTTATTGGTAATAGGTAGTCCTGATTTGTAGATATAACCTAATGAAAACTCCCAATTTTTGACATTATAGGTTCCTGAGAGCCTGAACTGATGTCGAATGTTGTACGAAGAGGCGAAGGAGCCTTCAAAGATATCTGGTAACTCTACTCTAGAATCTTGAAAATTATAACTGAACCAAGTACGGAAATACTTCCACCTTTTTCTAATGGTCAAATCAAAACCATTTAGTAATTCGAAACCGGGTTCAAATGCCTCGTCATTTTCAAAACCAAAGCGTTGGTTAGTAGCTAAAATCCCATCTATGTCTTTAATATAAAAGTCTAGGTCTATAAGCCATGAATCTAAATTGTAGAGTAAACCTAGGGTCAACTGCTGGTTATAAATGATTGGAACGGTAGATATTTCATCTTCGTCATCGTTTAAGTCAGAAAGCAACCAGTGTTGTTCGACGGCATTGGAAAGTGTGAATTCAGATTCTTGAATTGTGCTTAAGTACTGGTGATAAATCCCGAAAGAGGATTTAAGAACAAGAGCTTTAATTGGGCTATAGTTAAGCTTGATCTGTGGGCTAAAGAAAGCTTCTCCTAATGTACCAACATTCGTAACTCGGCCGCTAAAAACAGCCTCTAGCTTATCATTTGGCCGATAATTGTAATCAACAAACAAGGCATGTACAAAACCAATAGATCGAATATCGGTGATTTCATCCTCTTCAAATAAGTCTGAGGCATCGATTCTATTTTTCACATCTAGGTGATTCATTTGGTAGCCAAATTCAATCACTTCCTTCTCGTTTCTCCGCCAATGATTACTCAGTCTAAATTCTAAGTTGTTCAAATCATTACTGCGGTTTACCTCGTCGTCATCACCGAGCAAAATTAGATCCCTCAAGTTATTAAAGCGGTAAGCCATATTATACTGGGAGTAGCTTAGGCTTGATGACATTGAAAAATCATCTTTGAGTCTGTAAGTCCATGCTAAGTTAGAGCCGAAGCTTTTTACGTCGTGCTGTTGCTGAATATTGATGTCTTCAATTAGCTCTTCTTCGCTATAATTAAACCGACTGCTATTGTTGACGAAACTGGCACTAAATAAAGATCTGTCACTCGGTTGATAATCCCATCGAACGTTGACATCAGAGAAACTCAATTGACTTTCAAAATCATTTTCGTCATCCGTTATTTGAAATACACCAAGACCATCGTCGGTTTCGCTGCCAAATAATTTGGTGGAATAGGAATTAAACGTCCAAGTCGGCACAGCATCGTTATAAGACCGCCTTAAGGCCACCATTAAAGAGCCAAAATCCTTTTTAAAAGGGACTTTGACGTAGAGATCGGCATGGGTCATATTCAAACTAGCTTCGGCGATTCGATTGCCATCAATTTCGTTTCTTGAGGATACGGAGATCAGTCCAGCAGTGGCGCCACCATATCTTACAGGGATATAATTTTTATAGATGTCTAATGCTCCAGTTGAAGAGGGGATAAAGCTTGATACATTACCAAAATAATGAGCGGTATGGTAGACCGGTATATTGTTCCAGTACAGCATGGTATTATCTGGGGCGCTTCCTCGAATATTGATGCCTGAAGCGGATTCATCGTTTGAAGTGAGGCCAGAAATGATTTGTGCCGATAATAGGACATCTCTTTCTGAGAGACCCGGTAAAATTTCCATTTCCTGTGGTAGCACGCGAAAGCTATTGGCTTTTGGATCGGAGCCAATGCCAACATTTATATACTCCTTTACTTCAAAATCAGTCAAACCCAATGCTGAAGGTTTCATCTGCACTTGATATGGTGCATTGGAAATGATATTATCAACCGGAATTTCTATCGTTTCAAAGCCTAAGAAAGAAACCTCAAGAATTGCATCCTTTGGATTCGATAAAACGATCTTTAGTTCTCCCTTTTCGTTGGCTACTTGCCCGAGTAGGGTCTCTTTTAGCCTCACAGTGGCATAGGGAAGTGGAGTTCCGTTTTCACTATCCAAGATAGAAAGATGGACGTATTTGGCCTCTGGAGTCTTGATTACATAAAATTTGCCATTTACCTGTTCGAAGGTAAGGTCAGTAGTATCCAGTAATTCGGTTAAAATTGATTCTAAATCGGTATGCTCACCAGTTGTGCTAACGCGTTTACTTTTTAGCTCTTCTGGATTGAATGAAAAGTAAACAGAGAATTCCTTTTCAAGCTGATTAAGGACTTGTTTCAACGGTTTATTAGAAACGAGTGGGCCTCGATCAGTTTGACCAAGGCTCAGTTTGGGTAGCATTAGTAACAGTATGCACAGGGCTGTTGTGCATGTACTAGTTACCAGTGAGTACCAGTTTCTTGTTGGCTTGATCGAAAGTATATTCAATGTTATTTGCTCCTAATACTAGCCTTATGGCAGTTTCTAATTCTGTATTTGGAAATGTTCCAGTATAAGGTAGCGCTTCTTGAGATTTATTTGAAATAATTTCAATACCGTAAATATTGCTGAGCTCATTTAACGCTTCTTTCATGGTAACGGCATCTAAAGTTGTGATACCTTCCGTAATCCATAAAGGCCTAGTATTCAGTTGGTTTTGATCTAATAAACGATCAAAGTTTCCATTTATTAGCCTTACACCATCTCCAGGAGTTAAGTCTTGCGTATAAGACTTTTCAGAAACATTTACTTTTCCTGTATAACAAATGACATCCAGTAAGTTTTCTCGGTTCCAAATGTTGAATGAAGTACCCAGGACTTTAACTATGCCTTGGTCTGTTTCTACTTCAAAGTTGATGCCTTTGGTCACCTCAAAAAAGGCTTCTCCAGAAAGTTCCAGATGTCGGTTTTCGTCAAATTTATCTGGATTGTATTTCAACGTAGAATTAGCGTTTAAAGTAACAATAGACTTATCTGGCAACACAATAGTCTCTATTTGGCCAGCGATGGTTTTGTAAACTTCATATTTGGGTTGAGCGACCTGATAAATTAAATAAGCCCCCAATATTATTACTGCGGCAGCTGCGTATCGAAAAACTTGAGGAAACTTGATGACTTTGGCCGTTGGCTTTAAAGTCTGCTTTTGCTTGTTTTTCAGTCTTTCCAGTTCGCCTTCAACGTCATAAGTCGGTAAGGCCACTTTTTCGACAGAATTGACAATAGCCATATATTCTTGGCCTTCTGCTGAGGCAAGAAATTTTGACTCTTCTTTAGGACTTAATTCTCCCGCCAGCCATTTGGCTAAAAAGTCTTCGCTATCGTTTAATTCTTCGCTCATTTATACTATCAACACACTTAAATACGTTGGCCTGTTTTTTACCCTACCACCAAGTCTATATATTTTTATGAATTTCTCTAATCTTAACTAAAGCCTTGTGCATGCGCTTTTCTACGGCTTTTACACTTACGTCTAAAAGTTCGGCTATCTCGTTATATGTTTTCTTTTCTACCCTGTTTAATAAGAAAACCTCTCGCTGACCTTCCGATAACCTGTCAATGGCCTGTTGTATTCTCAGGTCAAATTCAGAGAACTCCATTTTATACTGCGGGTCTTCTTGGTCAGTAGTTTTTGTAATAAAAGGGATGTGCTTTTGTTTGACTTTCTCCTTGTCAACAATTTTCAGCATTTGATTTTGAGCAACTCTAAATACATAAGCTTTTGCCATATCTGGCATCACCTTTTTGCAATTGTTCCATAATACCATAAATGCCTCTTGAACCATATCTTCGGCACCTTCAACGTTTTTATACTTGAAACAAAGAAAGTTGCGGAGTAGTGGAGCTATGGTTCGAAATAACTCGTTGTATACAGATTCTTGGCAGGTATCTTGGGTACTCACTTTGGCTAAGGTGTTAAGAAATTGCCAAAACTCAAATCCCCAAGCGACAAAATCCTAGTTGTATTAATACCGACTGTGGCCTGACTAAATTGGTAAGGGTTAAATATTAGTCTCTATTTCTTTCTCGTAACTTTAACTTATGGATTTATCGACGGTGAACATTAGGCAAAAATTTGATCTTTTTACTGATCAATGGAAACCCCATATCATTGGTGAGTTAAATGGTCAACAAGTTAAACTGGCCAAATTACAAGGGAGCTTTGTTTGGCATAGCCACGAACACGAGGATGAATACTTTCAAGTTTTCAAAGGGACCCTTTTTATGGAGTTTAGGGACAAAACAGAGGTTGTTAAAGAAGGGGAGATGATTATTGTACCTAAAGGCGTAGAACACAACCCTTATACCAAACCGAATGAAGAAGTGTGGGTGCTGTTATTTGAGCCGGCCAGTACGCAACACACGGGTGAGGTAGAACACGAACGCACCCATAATGATCAGCAGTGGATTTAGCTTTTAAGCCAATGATCAACAATGCGCTTATAACTAACGCCAATTGGGATTTCTTGTCGGCCTAATTCAATATCTTGTGCCGTAAAAGCCGTGATATGTTGCTTATTGACAATATATGAGCGATGAACCCTTAGAAATTGCCCTGATAATTTAGCTTCAAAGTCACTGATTTTATCCTTTGTAATTACCGAACCATCTACTAGGTTAATTTTGATATAATCTTTCAAGCTTTCGATATATACTATTTCTTGGAAGTTTACTTTGACATGTTTCTTGTTCACATTCACAAAGAGAAATTCTTCCGGTTTAGGTTCTTCAATGGGAAGACTGTGTGCTTTTGCAGGGCTGTTATTGTCTATTTGCTTTAGATACTTGTTTATGGCCTTGAAAAAGCGTTCAAAAGTGATGGGCTTGAGCAGATAATCAACAATATCCAATTCATATCCACTCATGGCATACTCTCGAAAAGCTGTAGTAAAGATCACTTTAGGTGGATTGTCTAATGACTTTAAGAAATCGATGCCCGATAACATAGGCATTTGTATGTCTAGAAAAAGAAGGTCAACAGGTTCACTTTTTACCTTTTCCATGGCCTCTATAGCGTTAGAACAAGTGCCAATCAAGTTCAGCATCGGCACCTGATTTACATGGGCTGTTAAAAGCTGTACGGCCAATGGTTCATCATCTACTATAAGACAGTCAATCTTCATAGATTTCTTATTTCTAATTCTACCTTGTAAGACGATAGCGTCTCATCAATTGCCAATTCATATTGATCTGGATAAATCAAGTCAAGTTGCCTTTTGACATTGGAAAAACCTATTCCCGACTTATAATTCGTTGGATCTGCTTGTTCAACTGGAGCTTTGCTGTTTTCAACAGTTAGGGTCAAAGTACCTACTGCTACCGTTAGGTCGATAAAAACATAAGGAGCATTAATAGCGCCACTAACCCCATGTTTGAACGCATTTTCGATCAATGAAAGCATGATGAGGGGCGAAACCATCGTGTCTGGTCTATCGATAGAATCCTTATACACTAGATTAAGCCGATCGCCGTACCGAAGTTTTTCTAAGTCAATGTAATTATTAATCAACTTAATTTCATCTGTGATAGATACCTTGTCGTCATTGCATCGATAGAGCATATAATCTAACATTTCAGACAACTTCACAACAGTTTTAGGTGCTTCGTCAGACTTTTGAAGCGTAAGTGTATAAAGGTTGTTAAGGGTGTTGAATAAAAAGTGTGGGTGAATCTGAGCTTTTAGAAAATTAATCTCCGTGAGCTGCTTTTCCTTTTCTAGTTCATCTGCCTTTTGTTTCGCCTCAAAATTGGCTTTAACGAGTTTGATCGCAAAGAAAATGGTCGGGGCTAAGTAGATGCTCATTAAATAATTCCTTATTAGGCGCTCGGGGGAAACTAAAACTATCGCCCACATATCTGCAAACGGTTGGTCTATGCCTAATACAGGTTCAAAAACATAAATTGTTAATAATCGGGCAATGACTAAGAAAAGGTAAGCGCTGCCGATCAGTGAAATAGCGAATTGAAAATACTTTTTCTCCTGTAAAAGCTTTGGCACTTGATAGTAGGTAAACAGGTATGTGGCGCCGATCATAGAGGGGAAAAGCACTATGTTTCGCATAAACCCAAACCAAAAAGAAACACCAGTGTAGAAAAACACCTGGGTGTAGAGTAGGAAAATGACGCCCCAAAATAATACATGCTGTACTATACGCCGTGCTAAAATTTTATCTACGAGTTGTTGCATCTGTTCAGGCAAAATAAGCACTTCTAGTAGAACACCAGCTGCTAAGTAGGTCAATCATGGTTTGCAACCCATGAATACACGTTAGTGCATGATCAATTCATTTTGATACATGCAAAAGCCTAAATACGGGTAGTTATACACGGTCGGTCGAGTTTATCTAAATGCCCGTAGTGTGCTTGTTAGTTTCGGGAAACAACAAATAGTTTAATATGAAAAAACTTGGAATACTCATTATATCAATCGGTCTATGTGCGGGTTTGAAAGCTCAATCAATTGACCAGGAAACGCTAAATCGGGTCGAAATTTTTATCGACAAAGCCGTTGAAGGCTTCGATATCCCTTCGGTAATAGTAGGCATAGTTGAAGGCGGAGCATTAAAGCACACGATTTCACGAGGGGAGTACAAAAGAGGAAGTGGTCAGAAAGTAAATGGTCAATCACAATATCAGATCGCCTCGCTTACTAAATCCATGACGGCCATCATTGCCAATAGTCTATCGTTGGAAGGTAAACTGGATTTAGACAGGTCTATTTCCGATTTCCTGAAAGATGATCTTGGTGCTCAAAAGTCAAAGACCTTCGCAAATATTACATTAAAGGATGTCTTGCAGCATCGCGCAGGCCTACCCAATGATGGTGCCTCCATTCCACCTACGCCAAATGGACAAGCCATGATTGGCGGATACACAAAGGATAACTTTTTCAAAGATCTATCAAATATGGAGTTGAAAGAAGATCAGATCGGCAATTTTGGTTATTCAAATTTTGGCTTTGCGCTCATCGGCTATATCCTGACCAAGGAAACAGGCGAATCTTATGAAAATCTGCTACAGCGTTATGTTTTTAAACCTTATGGCTTAAATGCTTCTACCAGCGATTTAGAATCTGTGAGAAGTACTTTGGTTACGCCATATCATGTACATAAGCGAAATGCCGAAACGGCTGCTTGGGAAATGGGAATGTCAATTCCAGCAGGTGGAGTGCTATCGACAGTTTCAGATTTATCTAAGCTGCTGATCGCTGAAATGGAAGCATTCCAACAGTATCAAAAAGATGGAATCGTGACGCCTTTAGTTCTTACTGCGGATAAAAAACCATTGGTGGAAACTACCAACTATGGATATGGCTTTTTTGAAGGTAAGAACCCAAGCGATCATAGTATTATGCAGTTAGGGCATGGTGGGGATGTAGATGGTTTTGGAAGTTTCTTCGAGTTTTACCCTGATTTAGATATGGGATTGATTCTACTGACTTCCAGTGGGGGTTCTTGGTTCAATGACTTGAAGGCCGACGTCGAGAAACTGATTTTAGGCATTCCAGTAAAGGATAGTATGCCACTGTCCAAAGCGGAGCTGAAAAAGTACATTGGTAAATATGATTTTGGGAAAGGGCAAGTGATGCGCATTTTCAGACGCGGCAATTACCTGATGACGACCCTAAATGGCTCAAGTCCAGCTCGTTTATATGCAGAAAGTGAAAACGAGTTTTTCTATAAAAGCATGAATTCTTCATTTGAATTTGAATTGGACAAGAGAGGGAAAATTAGCAAAACCATATACAGACAAGGGGAACAGGAGTTTTTCCCGAAGAAGATTCGGTAATTGAGTCGGAAAAACGAATAACTTTGAATCATCAATTCAGTCTATTTTGGCTGAATTGATGATTTTTTCTTTTAATGGCAACTGTAAAATTCACTTCTAACCTCAAGCGATTCTACCCAGAACTTGTACCGCTCAAAGTTCAAGGTGGCACAGTAGCAAGTGCACTCAGCGAGGTAGAAGCTAAGTTTGCTGGGATCAAGGGCTATATTCTTGACGATAATGGAAGAGTTCGCGAACATGTAAATTTATACATAGGAGGAGATTTAATTACCGATCGCGAGACATTGTCAGATAAATTATCAGCAGGAGATGAGTTGTATATTATGCAGGCCATTTCAGGAGGTTAAGTCAATTCTCCGTCCGTCACTTCAGCCCAATTTCTATCAGTTTTATCCATTACAAATTCCCTTAAATTGGATCACGTACCTTATTTCAGGAGACTTTTGATACGTCAATAATACATCATTAAGTATTTATGACAGATTCATTTCGTGCATTGCTGTCATACTTATAAGTTTGTGTTATACACTTGACTATGAAAAAGTTTCCTGAAGGCTTTATCTGGGGTTCGGCCACCTCGTCTTATCAAATTGAAGGCGCGCATGATTTAGATGGAAAAGGTCCGTCTATATGGGATGTCTTTTGTACCGTTCCGAATCGTATAAAAAACGGTGATAATGGAAATATTGGCATCGATCATTATCATAAGTTTAAAGAAGATGTAGCTCTTATGAAATCGCAAGGTTTCAAAGCCTATCGCTTTTCGATCGCATGGCCTAGAGTGATGCCAGAAGGAAAGGGTAAAGTCAACGAGAAGGGCATAGCCTTTTATTCAGATTTAATCGATGAATTATTGGCCAATGATATTCAACCTTGGGTTACTTTATATCACTGGGATTTGCCACTGGCCCTACAGATGGAAGAAGATGGCTGGTTAAACCCAAAAATCAGCGAATATTTTAAAGATTATGCCGATTTATGCTTTGACCGTTTTGGCGATCGTGTTAAAAACTGGATTACCTTAAACGAACCATGGGTTGTTTCAATTCTAGGTTATGGTCAAGGTGCTTTTGCACCGGGCAGAAAATCGAATACTGAGCCTTATTTGGCGGCGCATCACTTATTAGTTTCCCATGCGAAAGCGGTCGATTTGTATAGAACAAAATATGCACATCAAAATGGGGCGATCGGCATTACCAATAACTGCGATTGGAGGGAGCCACTCACTGATAAAAAAGAAGATGTTGAAGCGGCAGAAAGAGCTTTACAGTTCTTTTTAGGGTGGTTTGCTGATCCAGTGTATTTCGGAGACTATCCGGCAGTCATGAAAGAAAGATTAGGAGAGAGATTACCAGAGTTCACGGCGGAAGAGTCGCGATTAGTAAAGGGCTCATCTGACTTCTTTGGCCTAAATCACTACACGACCATGTATGCAGCAGACGAAGCTGAAAATCCTCAGGCAAATATTAAGGGGAATGGTGGTATTTCAGAAGATCAAGGGGTTAGTTTAACCCAAGACCCTGATTGGACACTTACTGCCATGGATTGGGCGGTTGTGCCTTGGGGATGTAGGAATTTACTCCAGTGGATCGCTAATCGCTATAACGACCCTTCCATTTATATCACCGAAAATGGATTTGCCTGCGATGATGAGATGGTCAATGGGCAAGTAGATGATTCAAATACTCGTTTAGCTTACTACAAGGGCTACTTGGAAGGCTGCCACGAAGCAATTTCTAACGGGGTAAATTTAAAAGGCTATTTTGCCTGGAGCATGTTCGATAACTTTGAGTGGGCTCACGGGTATGGCTCCAGGTTTGGGCTTAATTACGTGGATTACAAGACATTAGTGCGTACTCCTAAGGCATCGGCCCTTTGGTTTGCCGATTTAATAAAAAAGAACCAACTCTAGCCAACGCAAACCTTTGCGTTTTTATTTAAATAATAGCAGGGTGTAAACCGTTTTAAGTGTATTAAATTTGCCGGCGAGAGCAAGTCCGCTGTCTACCTCAACATACAGTACTTTTCTAACGGTATAATTTACCTAAACATGTGCCCAAATCCATTGGCAAGAAGAGGCTTTTTCTTGTCTTGTATGTTGCTATTTAACCTTAGCCTGTTTGCTCAAACAGGACCTGGAGGGGTGGGTTCAAATACCAATAACATCCTATGGTTAAAGGCGGATGAAATTACTGGTTTATCAAATGGCCAAGACGTTCAGACATGGTCTGATTTCTCTGGAAATGGTAACACATTAACCCAACCAGACGCTTCCTTTAGTCCTGTTTTTCAAACTGGGCAAATAAATGGACTTCCAGTGGTTCGCTTTAATAAAACCAATGGCAGGATAAGAAGGACAAGCTTTTCAGGTTTTGCGACGAGCGCCATTACGGCTATTTACGTAAATAAGACCACCGATAGTGGTGATGGCGTATTGTCTTATGCCAGTTCTGCTAGTAACAACGACTTTCTACTTTTTAGAAGTGAAAGCTTGAATGTATACCGAGGGCCTAATATTTCTTCAGGTGTCTCCTTCAATGATAACGCTTTTCATATTACCAATGCCGCATGGAGAGGGAGTGATGGAAGTGTGGAAGTATGGAAAGATGGTAGTCAGGATTTCACCACGACTGGTTTTAGAACAGGAACTTCAATTACAGCTGGCGGTAGTTTAGCTGTAGCTGGTGAACAGGACTCTCAAGACGGCGGCTATGCCTCAAATCAGGCACATTTTGGTGACTTTTCTGAGGTGATGATTTTTAATACTTACTTAAATGAAGCCCAGCAGATTATTATCGCAAACTATTTAGCGGCAAAGTATGCGCTGTCCATTTCAAATGATCGATTTGCCTATGAATCAACTCACGGCAATGATGTAGCGGGAATTGGACGTGAAGATGCTAGTAATACGCACACCGAAGCTATGTCTGACGATATTTTAAGAGTTGAAGGTGCCGATGGTCTTGATGCAAATCAGGAGTATTTACTCTTTGGTCATGATGCTGGAGATGCCACGACAGCTTGGACCACTACAGAGGCCCCAAACAGTGGTGTAAATATTCAGCGTTTGGCGCGTGAATGGCGGTTTGATGAAACGGGTACAGTTGGAAATATTGACATTGTTATAGACATAAATGATCTACCTGCTTTACCAGCCGATCATACGGTTTACGCCTTAATGGTTGATAGTGACGGGGATTTTAGCAGTGGGGCAAGTGTTTATGAATTAACACTTTCTGCTGGGACTGAATACTCTTACGATGGATACGACATCAACGATGGAGATTATATGGCAATAGCAGCCGTGCGGCCTGTGATAGAGCATACGCTAACTACTGATGTAGGTGCCGAAAGTGTGAGCCCTACGATTGAAGTGTCTTTAAACTTTATTCCAGCAACTAACAGAACCGCTGAAGTAACGACCTCCGATATTTCAACAACCACAGGCGATGATTATGTGGCATTGAGTAGTTCTACAGTGACTATAACTACTGGAAATACTACCACCACATACAGTTTAACGGTGACTGACGATATGGATGAAGAATCCAATGAGTCATTGTTAATTACCCTCGCCAATCCTTCTTCAGGTTTAAATATTGGCGATAATGATGAGTTTACTTACACGATTGAGGATAACGATCAAATTAGAAAAGTGTACTTCGATGTTGCTTCTAGTAGCGGTTCAGAAACCATACTGACAGCTAATGTGGCATTAGAAATCAGCTTGGTAGACATGTCCAATCCTACAAGTGTAGACTATGCCGTTACTGGTGGCACTGCTACGGGAGGTGGCACAGACTACACCTTGGCCTCTGGTACCGTCACATTTTTGGCTGGTACCACTACTGGATCTTTTGACATTACGATAAATAATGATGGTTTATTTGAAGTTGACGAGACTATAATTATCACATTATCGAATCCAGTGAATGCCAACCTAGACAACACCATGCCTTTTGCAGGGTCGGGTGCGATTACACATACTTATACGATCACGAACGACGACGCTACACCAGAAATTCAGTTCAGCAATACGTCGGCCTCTGGGTCTGAAACTGTCACATCAGTAGCTATTCAGGTAGAACTTGATGCGGTGTCGGGTGCAGATGCATCTGCTTCTTATACTATTTCTGGTGCCAGTACAGCTACTGGAGTTGGGGTAGATTATACATTAGCCGCAGGAACTATTACCATACCTGAGGGCAGTACGACGGCGAATATTAACGCTACAATTATAGACGATTCAGTAGAAGAACTAGCAGAGACGCTTATTCTCAATCTTTCTACCCCAAGTAATGCGGATTTGGGTACCAATACGGCCTTTACCTATACTATTATAAATAATTCAGTTATTGGGTTTACCGGTCCGGGTGGTGTAGGGCAATCAAGTAGTAATATTCTCTGGGTTAGGCCTGAAGAATTAGCAGATGTTTCTGATGGTACAGACATAACGTCTTGGGCCGATTTCTCTGGTAATGGAAATAACCTAGCGCAATCAGACAATGCATTTACACCTAGACATTATAATAGCGTTGTAAATGGTCAACCGATAGTACGCTTCGAACAGTCCAATGGCCGTTTAGTAAAAGATAACTTTGGAGATTTTCCATCGAGTGAAATTACCGCAATCTTGGTTAACGCAACCAATGAAACTTCCGATGACGGTTTATTATCCTATGCCAGTAGTGCTAGCGATAATGACTTTCTATTATTTAGCACCAATAGTTTGAGCCTTTTTAGAGGTGGTTCAAACACTAATTCAGGTGTAGCATTCAACGGTGGCTCGTTTAACATATCGACAGCTTCATGGCAGACAAGTGGAAACGTTTCTGTCTGGAAAAATGGCAGTGAGGCCTATACTACTACTGGCTTTCAGAGCGGTACTTCAATCACCAATAATGGTGCACTTGCTATTGGGGCAGAACAAGATGGTATAAACAGCGGATATGATGCCAGTCAAGATCATTTGGGTGATTATGCAGAAGTCGCCATCTATAATCTTGCCTTAAATGATGCACAAGTGATTATCGTTCAGAATTATCTGTCTGCGAAATATGACGTTGCCTTAAGCACAAATAATGTTTACAATCAAGATGATAATGCCAATGGAGATTTTGATTACGAAGTAGCAGGCATTGGTAGAATAGGTTCTTCCGATTTACATACAGATGCTAAAGGTTCTGGTATTGTCAGGATTAACAATCCACAAGATATGGACGACGAAGAGTTTTTGTTGTGGGGCCATGATAATGCGGAACTAAGAGCCACGAGCACAGATGTTCCAATGGGGATATCTAGACGTTTGGAGCGTGTTTGGCGGGTAAGTGAGGTCAATCGCTCGGGAGCTGCTGTAGATTTGGGTGCTATTGATATAAGTTTTGACTTAGCTGGCTTAGGAAGTGTAACCCCATCGGATTTGGTATTGCTGATAGACTCTGATGGTACGTTTAACGCAGGGGCTACTGAAGTTAGCGGGGCATTAGATGATGGTGGTGATACCTATCGCTTTGCGAGTGTCACAGGGTTATCCAATAACATGTATTTTACTTTGGCCACATTGGATAAACAACAAACTCCATTGCCAGTAGAATTGCTTTCATTTACGGGGAGGGTCACAGATGAATATGCTATTGACTTAAATTGGGCGACAGCTTCTGAAGTTGATAATAGCCACTTTGATATTGAAAGAAGTGAGGATGGATTTGCTTTTATAGTAATCGGAACTGTTGCCGGAATGGGGCAGAGCGATGCCATAAATCAATATGAATTTCTAGATAAGAGTCCGCTAGTCGGTAGAAGCTATTATCGTTTGAAGCAAGTCGATTTTAATGGAGTATTTGAGTACTCAAGCATAGTTAGCATTCTTTATGACAACTTTGAAGATAATGCACTTCAAGCACCTAAATTTTACCCAAACCCGATCAATAGAGGAGCTAAGGCCCAGATCGAATATTATTCTAAAGACAAGCAAACCATTTCCATTAAGGTGTTGGATAGTCAAGGATTAAGTCTGGCTGAAAGGAAAGTAAATTTACAAGTAGGAAGAAACTCAATTCCTTTTGAAACTCATCGGCTAAATCAAGGCATGTATTTTCTTAGGATTTACGGTAGCGGCCGATCGGTCCAAACATTCAAAGTCATCATAAGGTAAACCATCGGAGCAGATTAACAATGGCGCTAGGATTTTTGATACGCTATCTAATATGACAGGATGTTTGTCGATTAAACCAAAAAAAGTGTTGCCAACATACTGCAAATGACTAATTTCGAAACTGAGTTTAATAGATTTATCCAAAAACTACAAGCAATATTTGAGTAGCGTCAATTAGAGGTTAGTAGTTGAGAAGATTAATTTATTAATAACTTTGACTATTGTTTCTATCTACTGAGCCCTTGTGGTTTTCTCGGTCGGTAGTAGCTGCAGGTGAGCTTTCGGCGCTGGCGCGTTTATTTACGCGAAACTACACTTGCGACACATTTACTGTGACGCAATGTTTGGTATAACAGCAAAGAGGTATCTACTTTTCTTTATTTTTCTTCTATCATGTAAGCTTGTCATAGCGCAAACTGGTCCAGGTGGCGTTGGTAGTAGTTCCACCAATGTACTCTGGTTAAGTGCTGATGACATTTCTGGCCTATTGAACAACGAAGCGGTAGCCACTTGGCCAGATAAATCTGGAAATGCCAATGACTTGGCACAACCCATTGCCGCCCATAGACCCATCTATATTTCAAACGTGTTGAACGGCTTACCCATTATTCGTTTCAATGACGCGAATAATGAGCGTTTGCAAAGACTAGGAATGACTAGGTTGAATTCTGATACTTGGAATACTCAAGAGCTGTCAATTGTTTATGTAAACCAAACGACAGATATAGGTGACGTCATTCTACACTATGAAAATCTCGGACTTATTAATCCTAATGGCTGGTACGAACTTAAGAATAGCGCTAATCTGAATTTTGTGATGAAAGAGATTGATTATTCAATTGGAGAAGCAATAAATATTGATGGATTCCATATTGCTGGTATTGGTATGTCAACTGGTGATGCATACTCTAGTAGCAACCGTCGAAGAATGGAATTTTGGCTAGATGGGAGACTTATAGATGATCGGTCTAATAGTATAGCACGACCGATCGAATTAGAATTTCCTGGGTTTAATCCAGACAACGGAGACCTTACATTAGGGGCTTTCAATTCTGGTCAACTTGCTGCCACTTCACATGCAGGTGATTTTGCAGAGGTGATAATTTTTGATCATGAGTTAAATTCTGCCGAGCAAATAATCATACATAACTATTTGGCCGCTAAGTACAACATTACGATCACCAATGATTATTACGCCTACCAAAGTACACATTCACATGATGTAATAGGCGTTGGTCGAGAAACCTCGGCAGACAGGCATACAGGGTCTATTTCTCCAAGTGGCTTAACGATCATAAGTGGAGCAGGTCTTGATACTGATGGCGAGTATTTTTTTGTTGGTAGCGATGATGGTGATTTCACCACATGGACGGCGACAGAGGCAGCCAATAATGATGCAAATTCTCAACGTTTAGCGCGTGAATGGCGCGTGAGCGAAACAGGCGAACTGGGAGTTATGACTTTTAGATTTGATGTATCTCAAATGCCAGCGCTGCCTTCAGGATATACGGATTATGTGTTGATGGTGGATAGTGATGGAGATTTTAGTAGCGGCGCTAAAGTATATGAGGTGAGCAGCATTTCAGGTAATGAATATAGCTATTCGCTAGATGTCGCTGATGGAGACTACCTGGCCATTGGTATTTTAGAGCCGTCTGTTATTATAACACAATTGAATACGTCTAGAGCTGAAAGTAATGATGCCAACTTTGAGGTTAGCCTTAATTATATACCCAGTACCGATGTCACTTTAAACATTACTTCAGAAGGATCCTCAGCAATACCCGATGAAGATTATGAACAGGTCAATATAAAGGTTGTGATACCATCGGGTTTTGAGGGTAGCGTGCCTTTTGTTATTAGCGTGAACCAAGATACTGATGCTGAGAGCGATGAAACATTCAAAATCACCATTTCACCCGCCAATGAAAATGACCAAGATATTGGTAGTGCTGTACTGATCTATACTATTGAAGATAGTCCTTATGTAGGCTATTTAGGACCCGGTGGTGTGGGAGATAATGCCACGAATGTATTATGGGTTAAAGCTGATGAGATTACTTCATTGAATAATGGCGATGATTTGTCTCAGTGGGATGATTTCTCTGGAAACGCTAACAATCTAGGTGCATCCACGTCCACCTTGAACACCAGAACTTTTCCAGCGTACATAACAGGAGTTATTAATGGGCTACCAGTGGTTAGGTTTAGTGGAGACAACGATAGGTTAGTTAAAAGGGCCTTTAATACTTTTCCGACTAGCGCGATCACGGCTATTTATCTTAATAAAACTACTGATTCGGGAGATGGTATTTTATCCTATGCTATAAGTGGGGGGAACAGTAACGACTTTCTCATCTATGATAGTAATAGCTTGAAGTTTCACCGGGGAGCAACTGAATACGTAACAGGTGTAGCCACAAATAACGATCAATTTAATCGAGTGAATATAAGATGGAGAGATAGTGATGGTTCCCTTTCTATATTCTTAAATGGAACTTCTGCCATAGAACAAGCAGTGGCGGCTTCTGCCATTATTCCGGGTGGATCATTTGCGCTGGCGGGTGAGCAAGATGACGTTGACGATGGTTATGACCCAGGTCAAACACATCAGGGAGATTTTGCAGAGGTAATGCTCTACAATGTTTATTTAAATACGGCTCAAAATATTATTATCGACAATTACTTAGCCGCCAAGTATGGTCTTACGCCTAACACTGACCTATATAGCTATGAAGCAGATCATCCTCACGATGTAGCTGGTATTGGAAGAGTAGATGCTGACAATATTCACAAGGCGGCGATGTCGGATAGTATTTTAAGGATTGAGAAGCCTTCCAATTTAACTCAAGATGGTTCTTATCTATTATTTGGTCATAATGATGGGGCGCTAAGCTGGGACGGTACGGCTGCCAACAAACTCTTGCGTGATTGGCGCTTAGATAAGACAGGAGAAATGGGTTCAGTAGACGTTGTTATTAATACTGTCGATCTGCCAACTTTATCAAACGTTGACCAAACGTATGTTTTACTGGTCGATGCTGATGGAGACTTTAGCGCAGGTGCCATTACTTATTTTCCTAATTCTAATGCAGGAAATGAGTATAAGTTTGAAGGCCTGACCCTTGCTGATGGTAGCTATTTATCTATAGGATATATCACGCCAAGTATAACCATTACTACTAATAACCCAACAAGTGGAATCGAAGCGAATGATTTTGAATTCGATGTATCTCTTAATTTTTCGAGCGGTAATGACGTGACAGTTGAGGTAGGTGTCTCTAGTAGCAGTGCCGATGATTCGGATTATACGCTTAACTCAGCCAACAACCTATTGACGATCCCCGCAAATAGTAGCACAGCAACTTTTACACTATATATATTGGATGATGTCATAGTAGAAGAAGATGAAGAGATTTTAATTAGTGTATCAAACGCTATTATAGCACAAGATGATGAAATCAGCTATACAATTCTAAATGACGATCAGGTAATAGTGGACTTTGGTGCTAATGAATATATTGGTTTTGAAAACACAGCTGATAACAATAACAATGCTAACCCAAGCATAGCAATCGAATCAAATCAATCTCTTACTTCGGATTTAGAGGTTTCATACACTATTTATGCTTCTTCAAGCACCGCAGCGTATGACGATGACTATACCATAGTTGGTTTAGGAAACATTACCATTCCAGCAGGAGCTACAACGGCTGAAATTTCCGTTCAAATTCAAGATGATGGTCTTTTTGAAGGTGGTGTTAATGAATACGAAATTTTTTACCTAGATATAGATCAAGAGGCTAATCCTGAAATTACCGTCGGAAATATAAGTAGAATAGCCTATCGAATTTACGATAATAGTAATAGTCAACAACCCAATTTAGGGTTTACGAATACTACAAATAGTAATTTTGAAACGTCAGATGCGACCATTGATGTTAATATGAGCACTATATCTGGTGTCAATGCTACTGTAGATTATACAATAACAGGTGGTACCGCTACTCAGGGTACAGACTATACGTTACAAAATGGTACGCTCACGATTCCAGCTGGTAGCACTATGGCCTCTATCGATGTATCAATCGTACATGATGAACTAGAAGAGGGTGATGAAACCATTATACTTGAGTTAAGCAATCCGTCTCAAGCTGCTTTAGGGGGAAATACAATCTATACATATACAATTCTAGATGCTCCCAAACTCTTGTCAACTGGTCCGGGAGGTGTTGGCGATTATAAAAACAATATATTATGGCTTCGGGTGGATGAGCTTATAGGTTTGACTGATAACGAGGACATTAATAGTTGGCCTGATAATTCAGGCAATGAAAATGCCCTAGACCCACCTACAAACCGCAATCCCACTTATGTGACTGGTGTAGTCAACGGTTTCCCTGCGGTGAGGTTTGATGATACAGAAAATGATCTTTTGACCCGTGCGGTACTATCCAGAAGTGATGGTTTATGGAGTAATAATGACCTGTCGCTCATTTATGTCAATAAAACGACAGACAGTAATGACAGGCTCTTTAATTATGAGGTTTCAGGTGATGCTGATGCCTATTACACATTTGAAAATAGTCAGGAATTTGCATTCACCAGAAACCAAACGGCTTATAGTCTAGGCAGTGCATTAAACGACAATACATTTCATATAGCTGGTATTGGGATGAATGTAACGGACGCTGGTTCTACTATTGAATATTGGGTTGATGGTTCCTTTACTTCTGGCTCCAATGATTATGATTTTAGTAGTGAGACCTATACACCTTCTCCCATAAGTGAGGATGGTAGTTTTACCATGGGTGGCTTAAGTACTAGTCCAACTCAAGCCACTTCACACGCTGGTGATTTTACAGAGGTGATAGTTTTTGATGATAAGTTAAATTCTGCTGAGCAAATAATCATACATAACTACTTGGCAGCCAAGTATAACCTTGTGATTAGCAATGATTATTATGCACACCAAGCTACTCACAAGTATCATGTGATAGGGGTAGGGCGCGAAACTAGTACGGATAAACATGAAATTTCCGTATCGGAAAGCGGTATTGGTATAGAAGCAGGGGCGGGTCTTGATACTGATGGCGAGTATTTTATTCTAGGGAGCGATAATGGTGATTTCACTACTTGGACAGCGACAGAGGCAGCCAATAATGATGCAAATTCGCAACGTTTAGCGCGTGAATGGCGCGTGAGTGAAACAGGTGAACTGGGAGAAATGACTTTTAAAATAGATGCATCTCAAATGCCTGCGTTGCCTTCAGGATATACGGATTATGTGTTGATGGTGGATAGTGATGGAGACTTTAGTAGTGGCGCTAAAGTATATGAGCCTACTTCCAGTCTGGCAACGGTATATTCCTATCTGCTGGATGTCGCAGACGGAGACTACCTGGCCATTGGCATTATAGACCCAACCCTTAGTATCACGCAAGTAAATACGTCTAATGCTGAAAGTAACGATGCCAACTTTGAGGTTAGCCTTAACTATATCCCTAATACTGATGTCACTTTAAATATTACCTCTTCAGACGAAACTGCAACAGCAGGTGAGGATTATGAAGGAGTAAGCATGGAGATTGTGATACCATCGGGTTTTGAGGGTAATGTGCCCATTCTTGTTAGCGTGAACCAAGATGATGAAGCCGAGAATGATGAAACATTTGAAATCACCGTTTCACCCGCCAATCCAAATGACCAAGATATCGTCAGTACTGACCTGATCTATACCATAGAAGATAGCCCATCTGTAGGCTATTTAGGGCCCGGTGGTGTGGGAGATCATGCCACCAATGTGTTGTGGGTTAAAGCGGATGAGATTACTGGTATAGCAGGTGATGGGATTTTAGAGCAGTGGGATGATTTTTCAGGGAACGACAACGATCTAGGTCAATCCACTTCCAAATCGAACGAAGGAGAATTACCTACATATAGAACAGGAGTTATTAATGGGCTACCGGTGGTCAGGTTTAGTGGAGACAACGATAGGTTAGTTAAAAGGGCCTTTAATACTTTTCCGACTAGCGCGATCACGGCTATTTATCTTAATAAAACTACTGATTCGGGAGATGGTATTTTATCCTATGCTATAAGTGGGGGGAACAGTAATGAGTTTCTCATCTATGACAGTAATAGCTTGAAGTTTCACCGGGGAGCAACTGATTACGTAACAGGTGTAGCCACAAATAACGATCAATTTAATCGAGTGAATATAAGATGGAGAGAAAGTGATGGTTCCCTTTCTATATTCTTAAATGGAACTTCTGCCATAGAACAAGCAGTGGCGGCTTCTGCCATTACATCAGGTGGATCATTTGCGCTGGCGGGTGAGCAAGATGACTTTGACGACGGTTATGACCCGGGGCAAACACATCAAGGAGATTTTGCAGAGGTAATGCTATTCAATGTTTATTTAAATACAGCCCAAAGTATAATTATCGACAATTACTTAGCGGCCAAGTATGGTCTTACGCCTAACACTGACCTATATAGCTATGAAGCAGATTATTCTCACGATGTAGCTGGTATTGGAAGAGTAGATGCTGACAATATTCACAAAGCAGCGATGTCAGATAGTATTTTAAGGATTGAGAAGCCTTCCAATTTAACTCAAGATGGTTCTTATCTATTATTTGGTCATAATGATGGGGCGCTAAGCTGGGACGGTACGGCTGCCAACAAACTCTTGCGTGATTGGCGCTTGGATAAGACAGGAGAAATGGGTTCAGTAGACGTTGTTATTAATTCAGAAAGGCTTCCAGATTTACCAGAAGGCACAAGTTATGTTTTGTTAGTCGATGCTGATGGAGATTTTAGTGCAGGTACCACTACTTACTTGTCAAACTCCAACGCAGGAAGTGAGTATAAGTTTGAAGGCCTGACACTAGCCGATGGTAGTTTTTTATCCATTGGATATATCACGCCAACTTTAACCATTACGACTGAAAGTCCTGCAAGCGGTGCCGAATCAGATGACTTTGAATTCGCGGTCTCTATTAATTTCACGAGCAGCGAGGAATTTACGTTGGAGGTAGATGTTACTAATGTTACTGCGGATAACTCAGACTATAACCTTAGCGCTGCAAACAACAAGTTAATTATACCTGCCAACAGTAATGAAGGAACTTTCACGCTAGATATAGTGGATGACAGTATATTAGAAGGTGATGAAGATATTTCAGTTAGTGTATCAAACGCTTTTATAACACTAGATGATCAAATCAGCTATACGATTTTAAATGATGATAAGGTGGACTTATGGTTCAATCCTCAAATTTACATTGCCAATGAAACCAACGTAATATTTCCAAGCATTGAGGTTAAGCTAGAATATGCAATTGGTTTCGATTTAGAGTTATCTTATACAATCGACGATGTATTCAGTATCGCAGCGTATGGTGAAGACTATACCCTTGATGGTTATAGTACTATTGATGGTTTTGGTACTATTACTATACTAGCAGGAGCTACTACAGCTCAAATTCCCGTAACTATTATAGATGACCAACTATATGAACAGCCCGAGCCTTTCTATACAACACTGAACGGTGATGATAGAATAGAATTCATAAACCTAAACCCTCAAAGCGCTGCAAGTCCCGCTGAGGCAGGATATCTAATCGTGGACAATGATAATGGAAATATTCCTGCCGTAAGCTTTAGCGGTACCTCAGCTTTTGTGAATGAGACGGTAGGTACGGCTAGCATAGGGGTAAGTTTGAGCCAAGTTTCAGGGGCCGAGACAGTCGTAGATATTTACTATGGTGGCAGCACGGCTACTTCGGGTAGTGATTACATGCAAAATACCACGGAAATCTCAATTCCAGCTGGGCAAACGGAGGCTTTTATTGAACTACCTATCATTCATGATATGATAGAAGAGTCACAAGAAACAGTTGTAATGACCCTCGAAAGTCCTGAGGATGCTACTTTGGGAAGTAATATCACTTTCACACTAACTATTATTGATAGCCCTACAATAGGAATTACTGGCCCAGGCGGAGTTGGTAATAGCACTACTAATGTGCTTTGGTTAGTTCCAGATTCATTTGAAAAACATGACAGTGATGTTAGTAAAATTGAAGAATGGATAGACTTATCCGGAAATGCTAACAATGTTTCTCAGTCGGTAACGGGCAATAGCCCAGTCGTTTCCACAGTTTCTGCTAATGGATACAAAGGCGTACTTTTCGATGGTGCCGATGACCGACTCCTATTAAATCCGTTTTCGAATTTTCCAACGAGTGCTATTACAGCTTTATACGTGAATGCCACTTCGGACAGTGATGATGGATTACTATCCTATTCAGTCGGTGGTGCTGGCCTGAGTAATGAGTTTTTAATTTTCAATAGCAATAGCCTTAAAACCTATATCAATAATACAGAGGTTACTACAAGTGTAGCCGTAAATAATAACGCATTTACTATATCTGGTCTTCGTTGGCAATCATCAGATGGTAGTTTGAAGATTGAAAAAAATGGTGACGGTAGCACTCAAACTTTAACTGGACCTGCCATGACTTCAGGGGGGAGCCTGTCTATTGGAGGAAGACAAAATGGCTTAAATACAGGTTATCTGGCGTCAGAATTTCATCAGGGTACTTTCACAGAGATTATAATGTACAATACCTTTCTCAATGAAACGCAGAATATAATTGTGAATAATTACCTGTCTGCCAAGTATGATATAGCCCTAGCGGCGAATAATATTTACGACAAAGACGATGGTGTGAATGGAGACTTTGATTTTGAAGTCGCAGGGATAGGTCAAGTCAGTATTTCAGATAGGCACTTGGAAGCGCAAGGAACTGGCATAGTAAGCATTGGTAACCCAAGAGGTATTGGGGATAATGAATTTCTGATTTGGGGTCATAATAATGCTGACTTGAAAGCAGCAAGTCTGAATGTACCAATGAACATTAGCCGTAGGCTTGACCGTGTATGGAGGGTGAGTCAAGTAGATATATCAGGAACTACAGTAGATGTTGGTGCTGTAGATTTAAACTTTGACCTCACAAATTTGGGTTCAGTAAGGCCAGAAGATTTAGTGTTGCTGATCGATAGCGATGGCGACTTTTCCTCAGGAGCAACAGAGGTTACTGGAGCCACAACATTCAATGAAAGTGATTATGGTTTCAGCGAAGTAGTCATACCCGATAATAGTTATTTTACCCTTGCAACACGTAATACCAATGAGACACCACTTCCAGTTGAGTTATTGTTTTTTGAGGCTGAGATAATAGACAAAAGAAACGTAAAGCTGAATTGGGCCACTACTGCCGAAGTGGAAAACAGTTACTTCGATGTGGAACGTAGCACCGACGGCATTGTCTTTGAAAGCATTGTCACCATCCCTGGCAGCACATTGAGTGAAGAGCGAATCAATTACAACTATACAGATCTTGAAGCCTCTAATGGTCGAAATTACTATCGCCTTAAACAAGTAGATAACAGTGGAGCAGCGGAATACTCAAAAGTAGCAAGCGTTTCTTTGAGCAGAAACTTGGACGATTACGCCATTACGCTATACCCCAATCCAGCGGAGTTGAATAGTGTAGTCAACATCTCTTACCTGTCAAATTCTATGGAGACCATGCACATTAAGGTGATAAATAGTCAAGGTGTAACTGTATTGGATGATCAATGCGAAGTTAAACCTGGAAGTAATGTGATTGAGTTAAATACTAAAAATTTCAATTCAGGAGTTTATATCATAAGCCTTTACAATTCGGCTATTGGATCAAAGCTATTAAAGCTATTGATTAGATAATGACTGTGGGGGGAAGGTCCTCTAAATGTATGCGAGGAGCAAAATATATAATGTAAATTAAAAAATATTGTACGTAAATGTAATTTGGCGCATACAGAAAGGCTAAAATTCATTATCATTGTATAGCATTACTTGGAGTTAAACTTCTTTAACACCACAGATCTGAACCAGGCGGATTTGCTACTTGCAACTGTACTATAAACCTTACCCAAAACTATTTTTTGATAAAAAGCCCGTTTAAACTGGTTTTGCTTATCACTTAGGTATAGGACGAAGCTCTTTTTAAAATTCTTAAAGACGCATAGTACAAAATACTGATTTTAATAAGGCATGAGCAATTTTCCAACTAAGCAGTATAGTTTGTAACAAATGGTGAAGGGATAAAAACTAAAATATTGATCAAGTCTAGACAGAGGGTCTAGCATTTTTTTGAAATAAAATAGGGTGTTAAAACCTGATAGTGGCTGGCGAATAATTATGAGTGTTTATGTGAAACGGTCTGAAAAAGACGCTGACAATTCATTTGTCTTCGGGCTACTTCAGGCAGAATACCCAACAATTGAGGAGAATAATTATTTGTTTGATTTTGTTCAAAGCACAGTTCATCCTGTTTGGGCAAACTGGCCCCGGTGGCGTTGGTGACATGTCTACGAATGTATTGTGGGTTAATGCCGATGGTATCTCAAATGTGCTAAACGGCTCAGAATTGAAGTTATGGTACGATTTCTCAGGAAATGGTAATCACTTATCTAAATCTGGCTCTACGAATGCGACACTACCGGATTATATAACAAATGTTATCAATGGTCTACCCGTGGTTAGATTTAGTGGAAATCATGATAGGTTAGTTAAAAGTGTATTTAATACTTTTCCTACCAGCGCGATCACCGCAATTTATGTTAATAAGACTTCAGATAATGGAGATGGTATTTTATCTTACTCATATGGTACCGGGGCGGATAGTAATGGATTTCTAATTTTCAATAGCGAAAACTTGAAGTTTCACAGAGCCTCAGCCAACTTGGAGACAAATGTTAATGTTAGTAATGGCCAATTTAATTTGGTGGATATAAGGTGGAGAGATAGCGATGATCAGCTCTCTATCTTTGCAAATGGAGGAGTAACTTCAGCTTTTAATGGGACAGTGGCAGCGTCAGCCATTACCACTGGTGGAACTTTGGCCCTTGCCGGTGAGCAAGATAGCATAGACGATGGTTATTCCTCAAGTCAAACACACCAAGGAGATTTTGCAGAGGTGATCCTCTATAACACTTATCTCAATGATGCCCAGCTAATTATAGTCGAGAATTATCTAGCGGCCAAGTATAGCCTTAGTATAAGCAATGACTATTATGACTATCAGGGAAGTTACGGATATGATGTAGCAGGTATTGGTAGAGTAAATGCTAATAATGTACATAACGAAGCTATGTCTGATAGTATCATTAGCGTAAATTCCGCCACTGACCTCAATGACAATGAATTCTTATTATTTGGACATAATAATGAAGATGTTCTGAATTGGGTTAGTGAATCTGATGCAACTTTTAGTTATCGAATAGCAAGAGCGTGGCAAGTAGATGAAAGCGGAGAAGTGGGTAACGTAAACATTGAAATTGATGTGAGCCAACTCCCACAATTACCCAATGGTTATGAAAATTACCAGCTTATAGTATCCACAAATGAGGACTTTACGGATGGGGTCACATATGACCTAACCCTCATGAGTGGCACAATTTACGGAGTAAACGAAGTAAACCTGACAGCTGGTGAATTTGTGTCTCTAGTTATCCCAAATACTGTACAATTTACCGTCACGCAAGCCAATATTTTTGAGGGAAATGATTTAACCATTGATATTGAAATTAGCCAACCACTGACCGAGGATGTTCTGATAGGGTTGAGTTCAGCTAATGGGAGTGCAATTGTAGTTGATGATTTTTCTTTACCACAAAACCAGTTGACCATTGTAGCTGGGAATACCACTGCAGAATTAACGATTACCATCACTGATGATCAACTTGTAGAAGCAGACGAAATATTTAATTTATTATTAGAAAACGTACCTGATGGACTCACGATAGGGACTAATGCTAGCCTTGAGGTAACTATATTGGATAATGATGATGATAGAAAAATCTACTTTGGTACAGGCGCTGCCAGTGGCAATGAAGATGTGGCAAACGTAACCATTCCAGTTACCCTCAGTTTAGCGAATGCAAATTCGAATACCAGTATAGACTATAGTGTAATAGGTGGTACGGCTACTATAAACAGCGATTATACATTCAACGAAGGTACTTTAACCTTTAACACTGGAGAAACACAAGGGGCAATTAGTTTTACCGTTAATTCAGATTTCTTATTTGAGAATGATGAAACTATCGTGGTACGACTTTCTAACCCTATTGGTGCCAATTTGAGCAACTCGCAACCAGTGGAATACACATATACCATTCTTAATGACGATTCGAATATCTATATGAATTTCACTTCATCCTCAGCTACTGGGGGAGAAGATGACGAGATTGTGACAGTTGAAATCTCCCTCTCTGAAAGTATACCAGCTGATTCTGAAATAGACTATGTAGTTTCTGGAAGCAGCACGGCAGATGATACCGATCATGATTTAATAGATGGTGCCATTACTATACCAGCGGGATCAACAACGGGTACTATCACCTTTAGCGTGTATAAAGATGCCTTGGTTGAACCTGATGAAACAATAATCATTGCACTATCTGGCAGTTCAAGCCTCTCCTTAGGAGGACAAAGTGAGTTTACCTATACCATTACCGATTCTCCGCTGGGTTATACTGGTCCAGGAGGAGTTGGCGATGCCACAACACTTGTCTTGTGGGCCCGTGCAGAAGATCTAAACTTGGAAGGGGGGGATAGAGTCAGCGTTTGGCCAGATGCCTCAGGAAACGGCAACGACCTAACACAAAGTAATACTGATTTTCAACCAATATTTAGAACAGCAGAAGAATCCAGGAACAATCGACCAAGAATTGAATTTGATGGAGTAAATGATCGGATGCTTAAGCTAAACTTTACAGATTTCCCTACGCATAGTTATACTATATTGAATACTACTGGTTATACACCGAGTATAGTGCCTTATTTTTCATACGGATCTAGTGCAACAAGCAACGAGATTGAATTTTATGTTGTGGACGAATTTCTCGATCCGGTCGATATTTCAATTAATGGTATCATAGTCGAGAACTTGTCGATATTTCCTGGTTTTCAGGATAATAATACTGCCTTTGCCTATAATAGAATCACCAACCTTTTAACACTGACTCGTACGAATTCCCAAGAGCCCATTACTGGAAATAAAATAATAAATGAAGAATTCGAAAATCTGTCAAATGTCACTGATTTAACTGCAGGCGGAAATTATGTGCTTGGAGCAAGATTCGGAGCGTCTGCTCAAGAGGTTGTTGATGGTGTTCTCATTCCTGCAGAACTCAATATTGATGATAATCTCGGTTTTTTTGATAGTGGATATTTGGAGGCGATCATTTATAATGTTTACCTCAATGACGCTCAACGGCATATTTTACTCAACTATCAGATTGCAAAACATCGTAATTGGGAAGGAGACGAGTGGGTTTACAGGAGTAATTATGGAATTGATTTAGCTGGAATTGGTCGCACCTCTGATCTATCTAAGCATTTAGATGCACAAGGAACGGGCATAGTTCGAATAAACAATGCACAAGATTTGAATGATAATGAATTCTTTCTTTGGGGACATGATGGTGACCTAATGGCATTTGAAACAACTGATTTGCCCTCGGGAATCAATAAAAGATTAGCCCGTACTTGGTCAAGTATTGAGAAAACCATTGCGCCGGATGAAGATAATGCTAGTGCTAGTGTGGACGTTGGAGCTATTGATATAAGTTTTGATATCAGTGAAATTGGGACCATCCCCGTCAGCGATTTGTACCTGTTAATTGATGACGATGGCACTTTTGCCAGTGGAGCTACTCAAATAAGCAATGGCATAGATGACGGAAATGGTGTTATTCGTTTTTCTGGAGTTGAAGATATACAAGATGGGTCCTTTTTTACAATAGGCGCCACTTTGCCAATTGCTGAATTTGAAGTGAGTACTGCGGAAGGTTCAGAAAGTGTCACCGAATTAGAAATAACGGTAAAACTCGATCAAACGGTATCTGATGATGTGGAGATCGCTTACACCGTCGATCTGGGGGGCACTGCAACTCAAGGAGTTGATTTTCAACTCGCAGATGGTACGCTAACAATTACGGCTGGAGCCTCAGAAGCTACCATTTCAGTAAGTATTTCAGAAGACACCTTAGATGAACTTGACGAGACGTTTTCCGTCAGCCTATCATCAGAAGACGTTATTATTGGAACTGTTCCTACTTATACTTATACCATTCTGGATGATAAGATTGGATACTCAGGCCCAGGGGGCATAGGCAATACAAATACCATGGCACTTTGGCTCAAACCAGAAGCATTAATTGGATTAGTTGAAGATCAGGGTCTTGTTAGTGCATGGCCAGATGACTCTGGAAATGGAAATGATTTGACGCAAGGTACCGTAAGTTTGCAGCCAAAGTTTATCGAGGATGCTGCCAATGGTTGGCCGGCAGTTCAATTTTCTGCGACGGCTAACAATTATTTAGAAAGTAGCGGTTTTCTTAACTTTAACTCACAGAGTTTTTCCTTTTTTCATGTGAGTAGGGATGCCTCTACAACTCCAGTTAACGCCTCTATGTATTCATTTGGAAATGAGCATGAGATCGACTATTTCAAAACTGCTGGCCCAGGTATTGAACGCGGGTTCGATCTATACGGTCAATATATTCCTGTACTTAATAATGAAAGATATGACGCTTTTATAATAAATGAATATATCTGGAAGGAGAGAGACTTATCGTATTCGGTGTTAGCTAATAGAGGTGGTGCTATTGGTACCATATCAAATTCAACTTACGCAAGCTTTGATAGACCCACCACTGAAGATGCACCTAATTTTGTATTAGCTTCCAGATATAATCAAGGAGATAGTCCAGTTTATAGCAATTATTATTCGGGTGATTTTTTAGAGTTTGTCGCTTTCAATAAAGGCGTCAATACAGCTCAGCAAGACTTATTGAGGGTTTATTTAGAAATTAAATATGGAATAACACCAACCCTTAAGCTTTATGAACATGGTACGGCTGATGGTGAAAATTTCGTCTTTGATATAGCTGGCATTGGAAAAGTCAGTGATGACGATTACCATATCGATAGTCAAGGAACAGGTATGGTAAGAATCAATAATCCACAAGCTTTAGACAATGGAGATTTTTTAGTCTGGGCCCATGATGGCATAGACCTTCATGAGTCAACTAACGATGTACCAGCTGGTGTTGCCATAAGGTTCGAAAGGAAGTGGCGAGTATCAGAGCTTAGGGATACAAGTCCAGATGATATTTTCGAAGTTGGTGATGTTGGTGCCATAGATATTAGCTTTGATTTAACGGGATTAGGAGAGGTAGATGCGGCCGATTTAGTATTACTGGTAGATAGTGACGGTGTATTTAGTGACGGTGCTACGAGTATTTCTAATGCTGTAAGTGAAGGTGATAATATCTATAAGTTTGAGGGCGTAAATGCTATTAACGATGGAGATTACTTCACATTGGCAACAGCAGATGTAAATGACACACCATTGCCGGTAGAGTTGATTAGTTTCGAGGGTCAGATAGTGAATGGTAATCGCGTGATGCTAGACTGGAAAACTGCCGCTGAATTTCATAATAGTCACTTTCAGGTAGAGCGGAGTCATAACGGAACAGCGTTTGAAGTAGTTGGTATTGTACAAAGTAAAGGAGAAAGCGGAGAGATAAATGAATACTCTTTGATGGATTTAAATCCAATAAATGGTATAAATTACTACCGCCTAAAGCAATTTGATTTAGACGGCTCTTTCGAATACTCACAAATCGTAAGTCTTACCCTAGAAAAGCAATATCAAGAAAGTGAATTTGTTCTGGCACCAAACCCAGTAAACCTAGGAGAAACCCTTGAACTCAAAGTGAACTCATCTACAGCGGATAACTATAATATCCAGATTGTAGATGTGATGGGCAGATCATTATTCAATTATTCGGCCGCTGTAATCACTGGTCAAAATATCATTCGAATCAACACGCATAAGCTATCCAAGGGAGTGAACTTCATGTTAATAAGAGGAACAAAAGGCGAGGTTAAACGCTTTAAGGTTCTGATCAAATGATATTTTCGTAGCTTCAGTTACTCAACCCTAAGGTTATCGATAGGATTAGTTTTAGCCGCTTTAAAAGTTTGATAAGCCACGGTTCCGAAAGCAATCAAAAGGGCTAAAACACCCGTTAAAGCAAAAATCCACCAAGACAGTGCTATGCGGTAGGCAAAACTAGCAAGCCATTCCTGCATCAGATAAAGCGAGATAGGCATAGCGATGATAAATGATAAACCAACCAACTGGATAAAGTCTTTGGAGAATAACCCTATAATGCTGGAAACAGATGCACCGAGTACTTTTCTAATACCGATTTCTTTGATTCGTTGTTCAGCAGAAAACATAGCCAGTCCTAATAACCCAAGACAAGAGATCAAAATGGCTAAAACTGCAAATACATTGGAAAGACTACTGATGACTTGCTCGTTTTTATAAAGCGCAGCGTACTCCAAATCCATGAACTGATAGTTCAGCGGGTAGTTAGGGTTTATTTCAGCAGAAACCTCCTCCAAGCTCCTTAACGCCGTAGTAGTTTGCCCAGGTAAGGATTTAATCATGATAATCCCAAAGGTTAAATCCTCCTTCACATCCACTATCAATGGTTTAATAGGTTCATGTAAAGAGTGCGTATGATAGTCTTTAAGAATCCCGATAATGCGTCCTTGCTTGTCCCAGGCCGAAATTCTTTTGCCTAAAGGACTCTCTAAACCCATTTCGGCAAGCGCAGTTTCATTAATCATAAAAGCAGCCGAATCAGTAGGGACATTTTTATCAAAACCACGACCGTCAACAACTTCAAGGTTCATCATTTTTAAAAAATCATAGCCGACAGAAGTGGGTTTAAAGCTCATTTGCCTTCCTTCTTCCATGCCTTCCCAAATAAACGGGCCTGCAATTTCAAAACCCATATCATGTGGTGCCTCACTGCTTCTATCTACCATGGCTATTCCAGGTTTTGTCAATAGCGCCTGTTTAAAAATCTTATATTTTTCTACTAAATCACCCTCTACACGTACATAAATGACATTTTCTTTGTCGTACCCAAGGTTCGCGTTTTTGATATAACTGGTTTGTTTTGATACGACTAATGTGGCTATCAAAAGTAGGATTGACAGGCTAAACTGGAATACGGCTAAGCCTTTTCTTAACAGCTGGGCAGAACGAGTAAACCGAGTCAACCCTTTTAGCACCTTGGAAGGCTTGAGCGAAGAGAGAAAAAGTGCGGGATAACAGCCCGATAGAAAACCCGCAGTCAAAATAAGGCCGAAAATAAATAACCAACCCTTAAGACTGTCAAAAGGTAAATACATAGCCTTATCAGTAAATGCATTGAACGCTGGAAGCACCAAATTGACAGCCACTAAAGACAATCCTGTCGCAATCGTAGTTAGAAATATGGATTCCCCTAAAAACTGACCCATTAAATAGGATTTGGTTGAACCGATTACTTTGCGAACACCAACTTCTTTGGCGCGTTTGAGTGACCTTGCCGTGGTTAGGTTTGTGAAATTGATGCAGGCAATAATTAGAATAAATACGGCCACACCACTAAAAATTCTCACGTACTCTATTCTGCCCTTAACAGGTTTTCCGTTTTCAAAACCAGACTTTAAATACCGATCTCCATAGGGCTGAATGCCAAGAGTAAGTTTTCCGAAGTTTTCATTATAAAATGGCTCATGGTATTTAGCTAGTTTTTTCTCAAACTCAATTGGATTTACATTTTCCTTTAACTGAATAAAAGTTGGCCATTTGTTATCAGAAGTAACTCCTGTGTTATCCTTTAAATTCTCCCAGCTGATCAGATAATCAAATTTCAATGAGCTTTTGGCATCTACATTTTTGAAAACAGCCTTAATAATTAGATCACGTGTGTTTTCATAGCGAATCGTTTGGCCGATCGCCTCTTGTGGTGAATCGAAATACAGTGAGGCCATATATTCAGAAATCACTACGCTATTGATTTCGGTTAAAGCATTTTCGCCATCACCAATAATGATATCATATGAAAACATTTTAAAGAAATCACCTCCAGCAATGGCTCCTTTGAGCTTATGGGATACATCACCTATCCTAAAGGTAGTAGGGTAGCCCCAAGGCAATTCATATGTAGTAGCATACGAACTAATGTATTTGATTTCAGGGAAGACAGGCTTTAGTTCATCAGCAAAAGTTCGGGGGTTATTAGCAAAGTCGTTGTAGAATTCGTACTCACTGATGTAGTAATTGCCAGTTACTTCACCCTGCAACTCTTTGGTGACGTACAGGCTGTACAGGTTTTTCTGATTTTCATGGAAATTATCGATGCTCCGCTCATCATTAACCCAAAGCATAATGAGTAAAAAAGAAGTGATGCCTAGAGCAAGGCCCATTACATTAATAAATGAAAATGCTTTATTCCTAAATAAATTACGACGTGCTGTGAGTAGATAATGGTTGAGCATAGTATAGAAATAGGTAGATGGTTTTGATTTATTTTTTCGTCGAAATGCAGTAACTCTAGCGTAGTAGAGTACTTCTCTAAAATATCGCCCATTTGCGCGAAATTGAGCCTTAGGATTCTCTGATGATAAATAGCGTTCGTGTAAATCACCGATAACTTCCTCTAACAAATGATCTGGACAAATCCATTCTATAATGCGATCCATCCACTTAGGAGGCGTGTTTTTCATGGAATAGCGTTGTTTGAGTTGATGATCTTTAATTAGTACTTAGGTTAGGGAGTGATTGAGGTCCCATGCTGCTCCAAAGGTTATCTCTAATGTCTTTTACACTATGAAGCATTTTACTGCCGAGCATAGTAACCGTAAACAATCGTTTACGTCTTCCGCCACGCGCTTTAGAAGCTTCTCCCATGGCAGATTCGAGATAACCTTTTTTCTCAAGTCGCTGTAGGGCTGAGTGAACGGCACCTGTGGTGATTGTTTTGCCAGTTTGTAATTCCAAGTGTTCTGCTACTGCCACGCTGTAAGCAGAAGGCGTAAGTACCGCCACACTGAGTAAAACTAGTTCTTCAAATTCGCCTAAATCACTTCTTCTCATAAGCTAAATTTTATTACATCTATTTCTGTATAACAAATGCTTTGCCAAAATCAGTAATCATTAATTACCTGTTATATAGGCTGTTTTGGCTATCACCAGTTCTACAGATACGTTCGGCTTTGTACACTTTATAAATTATAATCGGACAGGTTGGGAAGGGGATTAGTGAAAATTATTAAAGACTAATATCTAGATATCGACCAGGGCCAAAAGTGGAAATAGGAATTAGATTTTGATAGATTTTATAAATCTTTCAGCCGAAAAGAAGAGAGGATCGCCTCATTTTGGCTACCTTTATAAAAACAAACCCAAAACATTTATTTAATTAATGGCAAGATCGCAGAACACGTTCCAAAAGAAAGAAAGAGAAAAAAAGCGTTTGCAAAAGCGCAAAGAAAAAGAAATGAAAAAAGAGGAACGTAGAGCGAATGCCTCAGGTGGTGGGCTAGACGAAATGATGGCCTATGTAGATGAATTCGGTAACATCACCGATACTCCGCCAGATCCTCTAGCAAAAAAGAAAGAAATTAAAGCCTCAAGTATTGAAATAGGGGTTCCTAAGCAGGAAAAAGAAGATATGACTGCCGAACGAAGAGGGAAAGTTTCATTCTTCAACGAATCCAAAGGCTATGGTTTTATCAACCAAGATGGTACGCAAGAGAGATTCTTCGTCCACGTCAATGGATTGACTGAACCTGTACAAGAAGGGGATAAGGTTGGTTTTTTACTTGAAAAAGGTATGAAGGGAATGAATGCCGTTTCTGTACGTGTAATTCGATAATTCCTTTAAAAAATAACGACACACATTCCAATGTGGTTAAAGTACCGGAGACTATTCTTCGGTACTTTTTTCGTTTTCAGGGCTTTCAGATTCTTCGGTTGCCTCTGAAGAATCCTCCTCCTGTGCTACTCTTTCAGAAATCGAAACATTCAGATTAAACTGCTTATCTAGCTCGAAAGCGTAAGTGGCAGTCTGCATTAACTCATTAGCCTTAGCGGATTGTTTGATTACAGCGATAAAATCCTGAGCCACTAAAGAAGTCTTTGGAGCTACCAATGGAGCGCCTTGAAACATTTCTAATTTGAATGAATAAACAATGTTTTTCTTTGGAGCAAGGTCAGTAAACTCATGTTTCGACATCTGGTATTGCTGTGCCTCATTATCGGCATCCACCATAAGTTTTAACATGACAGGACGGTATTTTTTCCACAAAGGATAAAAGGCACTGGTCTGTAGTGTATCGTATCGCATAAATTAGTTTTTGGTATTTAAGGCTGTGTTAGTTTTAGTTTAAGTTCAGGGTTAACACAGACCCTATATCAAGTAATACCTTGAGTAAATTAACTATTGATTGTAAGAACAAGCCCCGATTACCTTTGAGAATTGCGGTATCTGAAATTTAACCGTTTTGCCTTGTTCAAGCTGCAAGTTATGAAAACCAATAGATAACTTGGCCTTGGAAGCCATTTGTTTTGCACACTTTACTTATATCTCCATTATGTAATCCATCCATTAAGATGAATTACGTTTGAAGATCAAGCACTAGAACTGCTTTTGTCGTGTAGGATTGAATTGATTTCCACCAAAATACAGTTGAATAATGCAGCCGATCGTATATTCCAGTCGGCCAGAAATAGATTAAACCTTCTTAAACCATAAATCTCTAATATAGTCGGTAAATAAATGGAAACCAGTTACTTGTCCTGACTCATTTAATTCAAACTTAATAGATCCAAAAGCCCAAGTAGACCCTTCGAAAAGATTTTGACTTACGGGTGTGAAAGAAACATTGCCATTGCGTATACTTTGAGCAACCAGTTGGCCATCAATTTCAAGGAACTCGTAAGTAGTATTCAGTTCTTCACAGACAAACGTTCCTTTAAATGAATGCAAATAATCCTCTCGATCATCTACTGGTTCATATGCCTCCAAAAGAATAGGGGCACTATCACCGATCATTAAATCAATAGACTTTTGTTCATTCTCTACATTAAACCGAAAGATGATCGCTTCATCTCCACCACTCATCATTTGAAAAGTATGCGGCGCTATAGGAAGCAAAGCTGTTGAATTCTCTGCCGACCTGACATATCTAAGCGTATCATTAATCAGGCTGATGTCTCTACCCACGACTCCAAGTTTGTCCCAATACGCACCAGTATAGGAAGAAAGCTCTTGCTCAGATAAATCGAGTGTTTCTAGTACATCAAAGGCAATTTCTGCAGGGTTTAAAAAGGAATCTTTGAGGAATAAATAGCAGGTGAACATGCCTAAATAGCCAGTATAAGGCTCACCAGCATTACTGAGAACAATAATTGTGAACTCATCATCGATAAACTTGAATATTGAACTAGTGTATCCACCAATAGACCCTGTTTGATATATATTCAAAATTCCCCTTTCCTTATGGAGAAATTGTTGCCCCAAGGTATGTCGTCCAAGAGGCGGGTCTATCGTTTGACCATTATTCATAACAGCAGCGCTATTCATTTGATCGAATATGGCCTTGCTACCTATTTTCGGATCAAGCATGTTGAGTTCCCATAAGCTCAAATCTGTACTAGAAGAAAATACATTGATGGCACCAATAAACGTATCAACGTTTTGAACTTCACTATAGCCATTTTCAACCTGCTGATAGGAAGTAGCCATATCGGGAATAACCATGCCGATAGTATCCAAAACAAAAGTATTATCCATGCCTAACGGGTCGAAAATCTCTTGATTACAGAATTCAGCAAAACTTAATCCTGACACCCTAGCTACTATTTCAGCTAAAAGAACAGTTTCGGTTTGAGTATTTGAATGATCGTCTCCAGGAATAAACCCTAAATCTTTCTGCGCAGAAATAATACGCAGAGCATCGCTGTGGGTAAAATGATCCTGCGGACGCCAACCCATTAATGATTTTAGAGTCCAAACATCATTCAAGCCACTAGTTGAAGATAACAAGTGATTGATAGTGATCGTGTGATCATAAACTCTCATCTCAGGGAGGTACTTTCGAATGTCATCCGTTAATTTTATTTCGCCTCTATCGGCTAAAAGAAACGTAGCAAATGCTGTGAATTGCTTAGACATTCCAGCCAGTTGAAAAGCAGTATTTGTAGTGTTAGGGCGATTTTCGGCAATATTAGCGAGGCCAAAAGCTTTGTTATATATGACTTCACCTTTATGAATAATAACGGCCGATCCACCCGGAGTATTAGGATTATTAGCCCAGTTGGAGAAGATCGAATCTATTTGTGATTCAGTTTGACTAAACGCTGATAAAGTCCAGAATAGGAGAAGTACGGATATTTTGATCGGATTTTTCATGTCGGCATTTTCAGCGAAAATATCTTCGCATTTGCACCCAATAGTTTATACCTATAATTCCGTGCTTCGGATTTATAAATCCATAGGCTCTGTTAGCCAGTCAAATTCCATAGATTAGTAAGAATTAATCAAGACTAACTATGACTGTTGAACAGGCAATTGCTAAACTTTCTAATGAAGTAGACGAAGAAAGTCTAGAGGCTTCAAATATCTTAGTCAAAGCAGGTGGTCAAGAAGTGCTGGGAGCAATGATTGATCTTTTGAAGCATGAAAATTCAGAGAATCGATTTATTGCAGCCAAAACTTTAGCGGGAATGTCCAATAATGACGAGGCGTTGGCTGCCTTGTGGGAAGCGATCGAACATCAAGACAACCAAGATATTAAAGGTGATTTGGTTTCTACGCTGCAAAGCTATGATATCAGTCATTACTATGTCAGCGTATTCAAACTCTATCTCTTTGGCTCGTTTAAGGTATCCAGAGTCGCCGAGAATTTACTGGATTATCAAGAATTCGATATTTCCGCTCGTGTCATCAAAAAAGCCAAGAAACATTGGTTGCATTACAGCAATAATGTCAAACAGGATGAGGTCTTCGACATAAAGAAGGCCGAAGTAGAGCAGCGGTTACGTGAACTACAAGACTATCTTGATGCTGAACAGCCCCAGCCATAAAACAACACTTGCAGAAATGTCAAGTGAATGACTAAATTATAAGACCTTAATTTACGACTACATGAAGAACCTGAATAGAAGAAGTTTCATTAAGAAATCGTCTCTATCCGCTGCTGGAATAGCCGCACTGGCCACCATACCCAGTTGTTCCGATGAGCAACAAGAACGAGCAGCCAATGCACAATATATGGGCGGTTTTGCTGCACCAAAATTGGAAACCATCAGAGTAGCATCCATTGGTGTTGGAGCCCGAGGACCTGGTCATTTGAGATTTCTTTCTAAACTGGAAGGCACCGAAATTGTCGCAATTTCCGACCTCTATGAGGATTTAGTCATGAAGGAAAAGAAGTACTGCGAAGACGTAGGAAAAGGACAGCGGCATACCAATATCGCTACATACTTCGGAGGTGAAGATAAATGGAAAGTGATGCTGGAAGAAGTAAAGCCAGACGTCGTATTTATCTGTACCAATTGGAAAAATCACGCGCCAATGGCTATTGAAGCCATGAAAAAAGGTGCACATGCTTTTGTAGAGGTGCCAATAGCCGTAACGCTTGAAGAAATGTGGGACATAGTCAACACTTCTGAAAGTACGCAGAAGCACTGCATGATGATGGAAAATGTGAACTACAGTCGCGATGAGTTGATGTTTCTAAATATGTGCAGGTTAGGGGTAATCGGTACTCCGTTACACGCCGAAGCAGCTTATATCCATGAACTCCGCTTTCAGATGGAAGAACAAGAAAGAGGAACAGGTTCATGGAGAACCCATCACTATGCAAAACGAAACGGAAATCTTTATCCGACTCACGGCTTAGGTCCAGTAGCGCAATACATGAACCTTGGCCGGACTGATGATACATTTAAGACATTGGTTTCTTTTTCTACACCTTCTATGGGAAGAGCCATGTATGCCGAAAAGAACTATCCATCGGATCATAAATGGAACCAACTAGAATATAAAGGAGGAGACCTGAACACTTCTATTATCAAAACAAACCTTGGCCGCACCATTATGGTACAGTGGGACGAGACCAGTCCGCGTCCATATTCGAGGCATAACCTCATTCAAGGTACTAAAGGCACATTGGCTGGTTTTCCAACGCGTGTAGCTTTAGAAGGAGGCGTAGAAGGTGCAACGAATAGTCACCATCAATGGGCACAAGGAGAAGGCTTAGCTGCTATGTATGAAAAGTACGATCATCCACTCTACAAAAGATTGAGCGCTGTTACGCGAGAAAGTGGCCACGGCGGAATGGACGGCCTAATGGTATATAGAATAGTGGAGTGCTTAAGAAATGGTCTACCGCTTGACCAAAATATGTACGAAGGTTGTTTTTGGAGTGCTGTAAGTCCATTAAGTGAAGCTTCTGTGGCAAACGGAGGTGCACCCCAAGCATTCCCTGACTTTACGCGTGGGAGTTGGGAAACTACTGACCCATTAAATATTATTGCTTAAAATCTGTCCTATGAAATTGAAATTTGAAGTGCTAATTGTACTGTTAGCCATATCCCTAGTGGGCTGTATGTCCCAGTCAAATACCATCACACTTTTTAATGGTCAAAATCTTGACGGCTGGACTAATCATGGAGAGGAAAAATGGTATGTGGAAAATGGTGAATTGGTTTGCGAAAGCGGCCCCAGTGCTCAATATGGATACCTTTCTACTAACGAGTTCTACGATGATTTTGAACTTAACCTGGAGTTTCTTCAAGAATCTAATGGCAATAGCGGTGTATTTATTAGGAGTACTGTAGAGGGCACTAAAGTAAGTGGTTGGCAGGTAGAAGTTGCCCCACCTGGCAGTAATACAGGAGGAATCTATGAATCTTATGGTAGAGGTTGGCTCATTCAGCCAGCACCAGAAAAGGATAAGGCCTTAAAAATGGGCGAATGGAATAAAATGAAAATAAGAGTAGTAGGCGATCAGATTACTACATGGCTTAACGGAAAAGAAATGATCACACTGGAAGATGAAAAAATCGGCCAAGGAAAGGGTTCAGTAGCCTTACAAATACATGATGGTGGTGGAATAAAAGTGCGGTGGAGAAATTTAGAATTAACACCTATCAACGCTGAAAAATAGAAGACATGAGTAGAATAATGATTAAACGCTTCGGAATCACCTTTTTTAGTGCTGCCTTATTAGGCTTTTTAGGCTGTCAGGCCACTTCGGAAAATCAGGAAGATGATTGGATCTATTTGTTTGATGGCACATCTACAGAGGGTTGGCGCGCTTATAATGGCGATAAATTACCCGAACAATGGGTTATAAAAGATGGTGCCCTGACCTTTGACACAGAGAAAAAGCTAGAATCAGAGCATAGCGGTGGTAAAGACATAATTTACGGTGCCGAAGAATTCGATAATTTCGAATTGTATCTTGAGTGGAAACTACCCCCTGGAGGCAATAGTGGCGTTTTTTATCATTTAAAAGAAGGTTATTCAGGTCCTCCAGAAGTTTCTCCAGAATATCAATTGCTTGATGACTTACAATGGGAAGAAATCAATAATGCGACATTAGCCGAATGGCAAAAAACAGCGGCAGATTATGCCATGCACACGCCAGATAATAAGGTGAAAATTGTCAAACCAGCTGGCGAATGGAATACCACAAGAATCAAGTTTACACCAGAATTAGTGGAACACTGGCTCAATGGAAAGAAAGTGCTATCATTTAAGCCATGGACAGAGGATTGGTATGAGCGAAAAGCTGCTGGTAAGTGGAAAGACTATCCTGACTATGCCAAATTCAAAACTGGGTATATTGGACTCCAAGATCACGATAGCCCACTTTGGTTCAAGAACATTAAAATCCGCAAACTGTAAACCTTCCTAAAAATGAATAAGAGAGAATTCTTAAAAAGCGCAGCAATTCTTACCTCAGCATCAGTTTTACCTACTTCGATATGGAAATACGCCAAGGCCGACAAATTAAGAACTGCCCACATTGGTGTTGGAGGTATGGGAATGGAAGATTTAAAGTCTATTTCGTCGCACGAAGCAGTGGAAGTTACTGCCCTCTGTGATGTAGACGCTAAGAATCTTGCGGTGGCACAAAAAAGGCACCCGAATGCTAAGGTATTTGCAGATTACCGTGAAATGCTAAAGGAAATGGGCGATCAGATTGATGCGGTAATCGTATCTACGCCAGATCATACCCATGCACCAGCCTCCATCATGGCTATGGAAATGAATAAACCTGTTTATTGTCAAAAACCACTGACACATCATGTTTCAGAAGCTCGCGCCATGCGAAAAATGGCTGAAGAAAAGAACTTAATTACGCAAATGGGTATTCAAGTTCACTCGTTTTATGACTATAAACTAGCCACACTTTTAATCCAAGCTGGGATCATAGGGAAAGTAAAGACGGTAAGAGCTTGGTCTCCAAAGAACTGGGGTTACGACGGCCCTGCTCCCGAAGGAGCTGACCAAGTACCAGATCATTTGAATTGGGATTTATGGTTGGGCACAGCCAAAGAACGTGCTTACAAGGAGAACATGTATCACCCTGGTAATTGGCGTAAAATTTTAGACTACGGATGTGGTACATTGGGAGATATGGGCGTACACATTTTTGATACACCTTATAATGCCTTGGCCTTGGATATACCGCTTACTATCCAAAATAAGTGCCGTAAACCAACTGGTTTTGGCTTTCCAGAAAATAACACGGTTACCTATAAATTCCCAGGGACCAAATACACCGATAAATATTTGAAATGGGTTTGGTATGATGGTGTAGATGCGCCAAAAAAACACAAAGACCTGCGTTTACCTGATAAAGAATCACTACCAGATCAAGGCGCCATGTTTATAGGTGAGAAAGGAAGACTCTTATTGCCTCATTTTATGCAATTGCCAAGGTTAATCGTCAAGGGTAAATATCAGGATATCGATATGAACATCATACCTAAGGCCGATCGTTTGGGTGAGCCAGTAAGAGATTATGGACCTGAAGGTGAAAAGCATTATCATCAGTTTGTCGATGCCTGCCTTGGAAAAGGAGAGTGCACAGCGCCTTTTACATATTCCGCTAGGTTGACAGAAACCATTCTGTTGGGTGTAATTGCCGGTAGATTCCCGAACAAAAAACTGCACTGGAATAATGAAACGTCTCTTTTTGACGAAAAGGAAGCCAATGAATTTTTGAATTCTCCTTACAGAGAGTTCTAGAAAAATAAATAGTTTAGAATATCCAGAAACATCCTAATGAACATGATTTAGGATGTTTTTTTATGCGTCAAAAAGCCTAAAATTTGATTTTCAAGGCATCGAACAAATGACTCATGGTCCATGCGGGACCGATCATTAAAAACTGTACATCTTTTAGAAAGGAAGGTTTTTTACCCTCATGTTTATGCCCAATGAATTGTACTATCCAAGCAATTACAAAAATGGCCAACATAACGATCCACAAAGGCGCTATATCTAACAAGACCACCTGTTGGATAGCCAAAAGAACCAATGTTGAAAACACGAGCATACTCAAGAACAAAATCACTGAAAGTCTTAGATAATAAACCAGACCCAGTACAATTATTACACTTCCTACATGAGCAAAAGGTCTAAAACTTTCAGGAAGAATATCTTGAACTGCCGCAGGTAAAGCAATTCCTGCGAATAGGCCAATTAAGCTCAAAAATATCGCTGGTACGCAGAAATAGTGTACAATTCGATTAAACTTAGTCTGATGGCTCTCGCCATATTCCCCTAAAAGTTGGTCAATTTTTCGCATAACAGAGTTTAAAATTTATCTGTGAGTCTATTCACAATACTGATTTAGTGAAAATCTATTAATCATACAAATTCCAAAATAATTCGAAGAGGGGGTTGGGTGTATCCCATAAGACTTCGTCATCTCAACAACAATGATCAAAAGTATTGGACTTGAATACTAAGACGGAAAAGTTCAATGTTTCACTAAAACTAAGAACAATGAAGAAGGCAAAATTAACTTTACTCTCCCTAATCATGTCATTAGCTTTTGTTATACAAGGCTGTAACAATGACGAAGAAATAATTGATGGAATTGACGATTCTCAAAGCGAGGATATTTCTATAACTGGCAACGGTATTGCTCATGAATGGACGGACTTAATGTTACGGCTAGAACAATATTCACAAGGAAGGCCTAATGGCTCGGCCAGAGCACTTGCGTACATCTACCTGACGGCTTATGAGACCGCTGTTCCCGGAATGGAAAATTACATTTCTAATGACGCTAGACTCAGAGGACTAAGAATTAGAGATAGCGAAAGAGCAGATGAGGTGAATTTCCAGATTGCCCTAAATACTGCTTTTTCAAGAGCCATTGATCACTTTCTGATCAAGGTGCCTGAAAATTTGACGAGTGAGATCGAAGTACTTGAAACCGAAATTGAGGGGCAACTTTCAGCTGATGTTTCAGAAGAGTTGCTGTTGGCTTCGCAGGAGTGGGGTAATTATGTAGCAGACCAAGTCATCTCTTACAGCCTAAGCGATGATGACGCCGAGGAGCAAATATTAGATCCACAACCTACGTCATATGAACCACCGACCGGTGATGGATTCTGGACTTACTCGGCTGAGCCAGAGCGTGCTTTATACCCCTATTGGGGAGAAACTGTAAGGACTTTTGTCATAAAGCCAGATGAAACTACCACCGTAGCTCCAATTGAATACAGTGAAGACGAGGGGAGTGATTACTATGCCCAGATGATGGAAGTTTATACGGTAAACAATGCCGCTAGAGCAGATCAGGGAGAACAACTTTGGATAGCAGAGTTTTGGAGTGATGATGTGGAAGGCCTTATGATCAGCCCACCGGCTAGGCAATTTGCCATCGCTAATCAGCTTATCGTGCAATATGATTTGTCTCTAGATGAAACGCTTGCGCTGTATTTAAAACTTGGTTTTTCATTAAATGATGCGGCAGTTTCGGCTTGGAAATACAAATATGACTACATGGTCATGAGACCAAACGTTTATATCCACGAGTTTATCGATGAAGACTTCCAAACTAATTTGTTTAGGCTTGTCGATTGGCCAAATCCTAGCTTTCCGGGTTATCCTTCAGGTCATTCTACGTTCGCTTCTGCAGCTGCAGGACTATTTATCGATGCATTTGGCGACGCTACAAGCTTTACGGATAGAACCCATGAAGGAAGAACGGAATTTCAAAGTGAACCAAGAACCTTCTCTACATTTTCACATATGGCCTATGAAAATGCTTTTTCAAGGGTACCATTAGGTGTTCACGTAAGTATGGATTGTGAAGAAGGCCTAAGACTAGGTTATGAAATTTCAGATGCAGTAAACAATTGGAACTTATTGTCGGATAGTTTTTAGTAGGAGGTAAGAACAGTTTCAGTCTATTTGCTCAAGGTGATTATTTTTCGACGAGATAATCGCTTTGAGCATTTAAATTTCAACCAAGAGCCAAACTAAGTCGCTGGTTCAATATCTCCATTCTGAGAAAGCATGATCGCGACACGCTTAGTTTTTGGAAACTGAGAAAACACGATCACCATAACGACTGTAATTGGTGTACTTAAAAGCATACCCGTTATACCCCAAATTTGGCCCCAAACGATCAAAGCTAAAATTGTCACTAATGGGCTTAGATTAAGTGAATTACCCATCACTTTAGGCTCAATCACATTTCCTATGACCCATTCTATAACACCTAAACCGACAAGAATAATGAGGAAAGGGGTGAATTCGCCAAACTGCATGAGACTAAATACCGCCGGAAAGAGTGTGGCAACAAGCGACCCGATCGTTGGGATATAATTTAACAGGAACATTAACAGGGCCCAGAAAAAGGGCGAATCAACACCCATGATCGCTAAAAACACATAGCCAACAACTCCCGTGAGTAAACTGACATAGGTTTTAAGCCTAATATAGTCGCCGAAAGAAGTGCTGATTCTGTTTAAGATGTTCATGGCACGAGACTCTTCATCTGGCGTCGTAAACATTTTGGTAAGCTTGTTTTTGAAGCTAGCTTCTTCTGAAAACATAAACGCCGCATAGACTAATATGATGATGGCATCTCCCAAAATACCCGAAATAGAACTTGCTATACCACTCAAGGTATCGCCGTAATCGAAGCCTTCTTGTGCCGTGTTAAATTGTTCTTGAATATTTATACTGAAAGTTTCATTGACCTTATCTAAGAGACTGTTAATGTTTACTTTATAACTTTCATAGGAGATTAATAAAGAATCAATACTACTGGTAATCAATTTCGATAAACCAGCAAAGCCGACTACCAAGATTACAAAGACGAGAACGTTAACCATGGTGGTATTTAGCTTCTGTCCAACAACTGGAATCTTTCTAGCGAGTTGTTTCATAGAAGTACCGAGGTACCAGAGAATTACACCGAAGACTAAAGGGATTAATATACTTTCGGCATAAATCAGTAAGGCGAGAACGCCTGCTAAACCGATAGCACTATAGGCTAACTTTTTCATAGATCAATAATAAGCAATTAGCTACAATTTAATCGCCAATACGCGCTATTGAAAAGACGTTTTGGTTGATTTCATTTTTTTTACGATAGCTGTGCAACCATTCTTTCCTTCTAAAGTCTATACATAGAATAACAAAGTATATAGAAAATCATGATATCTAAAAACCTCACTGCAGCCTCAACAAGACCAATTATTCTTGGGGTATTAAAACAAGGGAGTAGCTATGGCTACTTAATCATCAAGAAGATCAAAGAGTTATCAAATGGGACTATGAAATGGTCGGATGGAATGCTTTACCCCGTTTTGCATAAACTCGAAAAGGAAGGGTTCATTCGATCGGAGTGGATAATGGCCGATAATTCAAGGCCAAGGAAATACTATCATATCACGGAAAAGGGGAAACAAGAACTCTTATTGGAGCAGCAGCAATGGACACAGGTCAACTCATTGCTAGAGCAGGTTTGGGGAATAGCGCCATCGAAATGAGCAGTTTTAATCTCGAACGATCAATCAAACTTTGGTTAAAGGAATTTCGGAAGCACCGTGCATTTCATGAAGGGGCTATCCGAGAAATGGAGTTACATCTGCGAGATCATATTGATGATTTAATAGCGGATGGGAAAAGCGAGGAAGCCGCTTTTAATCATGCCGTTGAGCAATTTGGGGATATTAAACCCATGGCTCAAGAAGCTTACAGGAGTCAAAGACCAATATCAAACAATCAATTTATCAATACCACCATGCTCAAAAATTATCTTAAAATAGCCTTCAGGAATTTCGTCAAGCACAAATTCTATTCATTTGTCAATGTATTTGGTCTTACAGCCGGTCTTTCCATTGTACTACTCATTGGCTTATTCGTAAATGATGAACTAAGTTTCGACGAGTTCCATGAACACAAAAATGAGCTTTACCGTGTGGTAGAGAACCAATATTATGCAGGTGAGCCTGTATTTCCAGTAGCCGTTACGCCGTATGCATTGGGTCCATCTTTGAAAACAGATTATCCAGAGGTAGAGAAATTCACTAGAATAGTTTTTGAGGACTTTATCTTCGAACAGGATGGGCGTGAAATCATCGAATATGATGGAATTAGGGTAGACGAAGACTTTTTCGATATGTTTAGCTTCGAAGTTTTGACTGGTAGTGTTAAAGACTTCAAAGCGAATCTAAACACCTTAATTCTTACCGAAACTTTGGCTAAAAAGTATTTTACCGATCAAAATCCAATTGGTAAAGGGCTCAAGTTAGACGGGGAAGAATTCATTGTATCTGCCGTAATCGCAGATGTCCCCAAAAATTCGCATTTGGATTTCTACTATATCGTAAACATTGAGAAGATTATCTCAGAAGACCCAGAGCGTGGTAGTAACTGGGATAGTAATACGCTTTATACTTATGTCCAACTGGGCGAAGGAACCAATTTAGAGCATATCAATGATAAGGTCATTGGCCATATTAAAAAGAACAATGAGGGTTCGGTGGTTGATATATACCTTCAGCCCCTCACAGATATTTACTTAGGTACCGTTGATTTTGTAGTTGAAGTTCAGCGTAAAGGTACCTTGCTTTATGTTCAGACTTTCTCTGTTGTTGCAATTTTCATATTGATTATTTCATGCATCAACTTTATGAACTTGTCAACCGCAAAATCGGAGAAAAGGGCAAAAGAAGTTGGTTTAAGAAAAACTATCGGTGCACGTAAAGAACAGTTGATCTTTCAGTTTCTGAGTGAGTCTGTCTTGCTGTCTATAATTGCAGTAATGCTATCTATTGGGGTTGTCGCACTTTTGCTCCCTACTTTCAATGCGCTAACAAATAAGGAATTCGACCTAGTGGCGATAGCTCAGGATGGCTCTGTAGGGTTAATACTGTTGGGAATCTTCGGAGTCGCTTTTTTTACTGGGATAGTTTCCGGGAGTTATCCTGCGCTGTTTTTAAGTTCAATAAAACCTATTTTAACCCTAAATACACAGTCGATTTCGGTCAAGCAGGGTGCTGGTTTTAGGAAAGTCTTAGTTGTTTTTCAGTTTGCCATCTCTGTAATTCTAATCATCGGAACACTGACAGTTTATAAACAATTGAGCTTTATTCAAGGGGCAGATTTGGGTTATGACCGAGATAATACAATGTATTTGCCAGTCGATCCTGCCAAGGCACAGTTATTTGCTGATGAGGTAAGAAATCAACCAGGAATTGTTGGTGTTGGAGTTTCAAATCGTCATCCAAACCGTGTCTATTCAAGTTCTGCTGGATTTAATTGGCCAGGTAAAAATCAAGATGAAACCGTTTTGATCCATTTTATGGGTATGGACCATAACTATGTGAAAACAATGGATATGACCATTTTAGAAGGCAGGGACTTTCTGTACACCGATACCGCTGCGGTTTTGATTAACGAGAAGGCAAAAGCACTCATGGGCATGGATGATCCAGTTGGCAAAACGATGAGTGCCTATGGCGATAGACGCATCGTAGGTGTGATTAAGGACTTTAATTTTAAATCAATTCATACCGAAATTGAACCTTTGGTGATTTTGCATAGAAAGGATCTTGGGTTGGCATTAATCAAATATGAAGACGCTTATGCTGGAGACGTCATTAAAACAGTAGAGAAAAAATGGGGAGAGGTTTTCCCTAGTAAATCCTTTAATTATGGTTTTCTGGAACAAGATTTTAGTGAGCTATACGTGGCAGAAGAACGCACAAAAAAGCTTTCTACTTATTTTGCGGTTTTAGCGATTATAATTTCCTGCATGGGGCTTTTTGGACTAGTTTCTTATGCTGTAGAGCAGCGAAAGAAGGAGGTAGGTATTCGAAAAGTGCTTGGGGCATCAGTAGCCAAGCTTTTTCTATTGATGACCAATGATTTCGCTAAGCTGGTACTAATTTCATTGGCAGTTTCGATACCTGTGGGTAGGTACGCTATGTCTTTATGGTTAGAAGGGTTCGCTTATCGCATCGAATTATCGGCCGAGACGTATATCTTATCAGGTCTAATCGCTTTGGCCATAACCATCCTCACGGTGAGTTATCAGTCCATTAGAGCTGCTACAAATAACCCAGTGACCACTTTAAGAAATGAGTAATAAAAAGGCCGAGCAACTGACTTGAATATTGCCAGTTGCTCGGCCGATTTTTGAATGATTTAATCTATTTTGATCGCCTTATTTTGGCTTGCAAGCATTTGATTGACTTTCTTTAAATCAGTCTTCAGAATAGCGTCCATTTTATCTAAATGACCCTTTAATTCCTTTTTTAACTCATCGAATACGACATAAGCAGCATCAGTAGGTTTTGACTGACCACCCTGAACGCTTCTCCTTAACGACGCTAACCTATTATTCAATTTGATCGGGAAGTTCAATGGGTCTTGAGGGCTCTGATTCTTCACTTGGTACAAATCCTCTTCGATAACCGTTAACTTTTCAAGCATGCTGCTAATCGCTGCGCTCACTTGACTATTTGTTCCAGCGGCAAACCCTGTCGCTTGTTTGCGAATTTTTCTGATCAGAATAACCGCCTCATTGGCTTCAGATGTTTTATCTCGAATATCTACACATAGATCAAATTGCAATTGTAGGTCTTCCGCAGTGATACCCTCCAGATTTGGATTCATTTCTATGTCAAAATCAGTCATGAATGTTTCTCCGCCGTGGGTCATTCTCACTTTATAGTTACCAATCGGTGCAGTTGGTCCACTTTGTGGCCTGGCACTCCAAATAATCATACCATCAAAAACAGTTGCACCAGGATACCTTAAATCCCAAGTGAAGGTATTAAGTCCCTTGGCCGTTGTAGGAATATTACTTCTTCCATTGGGCTTGTTTCCCGTGAAGGATTTTATTAATTGACCCTGAGCATCCATTATTTCTATTTTCACACTATCGGCTTGTTCTGGCAGATAATATTGAATTGTGGCATTATAGATGCCCCGAATAGGATTGGCTGGTTTGAAAAGGGTGACCTTATTTTCTGCATTAATCTTTGCTGCTTCTCTAAATGGTCGAATATCATCTAAAATCCAGAATCCGCGTCCATGAGATCCTAATACAACGTCATCATCTCTCAATACAAGGTCTCGAATCGGCGTATCGGGTAGGTTAAGTTGTAATGACTGCCATTTGGCACCGTCATTAAATGATACATATACGCCGTGTTCTGTGGCTAAATAAAGCAGGCCTGGTTTCTGTAAATCTTCGCGAATAGCTCTTGCAAAATGGCCTGGAGCAATACCATCGATTATTTTTGTCCAAGTTTTACCATAATCAGTTGTCTTGAATACATAAGGTTCCCGATCATCTACTTGGTAACGGTTAGCAGCAAGATAAAGGGTGCCAGGATTGAACTTACTTTCATCGATAATGCTAATTCGAGAATATTTCGGTAAATCTTTCGGCGTAATATCCGTCCATCTTTTTCCGCCATTTCTTGTGATGTGCATTTTACCATCATCCGAACCAGCCCAAATGGTATTTACATCGTGATTAGAAGGTGCTAAGGCAAATACAGTAGCATAAATTTCTGGCCCGTTCATATCCTTGGTGATAATACCCCCCGTTTCGCCGAGCGTTTCTGGATCTGCATAGGTTAAATCTGGACTGATTTTCTCCCAAGTCTGTCCATCATTGGTGGTTTTCCATACATGCTGAGAGGTAGTGTACATGATAGAAGGATCTTTAGGAGAAAACATGATAGGGAAGGTCCATTGCCACCTTTCTGGCAAGGCACTTGACGGTTCGCCTGAAAAGAATCTAGGGTAAACCTGAATGTCTCGTCTTTGTCCTGTTTTTCGATTATAGCGGGTGAGTAAGGCGCCTTGACTACCAGCGTAGAAAACATCAGGATCGGTAGGACTCTGAGTAATCCAGCCACTTTCTCCACCACCTACAGGATAGTGCCAGCCATGGCCAGGGCCACGACCTAGCATATGTCGCCAGCCGTCGCTTGGCATAGCAAGTGTACTATTATCTTGTTGGGCACCAGCGACATGATATGGTACATCGCTAGTGGTCATGACGTGATAAAATTGTGTTGTTGTATAATCTTGTTCTGTCCAAGATTGTCCGCCATTGATTGTCACGGTACCACCACCATCATTGGCACTGATCATTCTATTCGGATCATTTGGGTCTATCCAAAGGTCATGGTGATCGCCATGGGGAGGCCTAATTCTAATGTCGAAGGTTTCTCCACCATCGGTTGACTTCCAAAAATTCACATTCAGGCCATAAACCACATCCTTATCCTGTGGATCGGCATAGATTCTTGAGTAATAGAAAGCGCGTTGTCTTAGTTTTCTTTCAGAATTCACACGTTTCCAGGTCCAACCCGCATCATCAGAACGGAAAATCCCGCCTTCATTAGCTTCTACTACTGCCCAAACTCTATTCGGATCAACTGGAGAAACCGTAACACCAATTTTCCCAATTGGGCCCTCGGGCATCCCAGGATTTTTTGTCAAGTCTACCCAAGTATCTCCACCGTCTAAAGACTTCCAAAGCTTACAATCAGGTCCACCGCCCCACATTTTCCATGCTTTCCGGTATACCTGCCAAGTTGAAGCATAGAGCACATCAGGATTAGTCTTATCAATGATTAAGTCAGCCGCACCAGCTTTATCGCTTACGTAAAGCACCTTTTCCCAAGTATTGCCGCCATCTTTTGATCTAAAGACACCTCTTTCCTCATTATCTCCATAGACGTGACCAAGTGCGGCCACATAAACTATATTCGGATTAGTCGGGTGAACCCTGATTCTGGAAATGGCCTGAGTTTCTTTTAAACCTAGATGTCTCCAAGTTTTACCGCCATCTGTGGTTTTGTAAACACCGTCACCTTGCGTAATACTACCACGAAGCTGGGTTTCACCACCGCCGATATATACAATGTCTGGGTTGGTTTCGGCCACGGCTACAGCACCAATACTAGAAGAAGTTATTTGACCATCTGTCACCGGGAACCACTCATTACCACCATCAGTAGTTTTCCAGAGTCCACCACCTGTAGCACCAAAGTAATATTCATTAGGTCTGCCAGGGCTACCAGCAGCTCCTAAAGACCGCCCACCGCGCTGTGGGCCAATGTTTCTCCAAGAATAACCTTGATAGAATGTTGGGTCTACCGGGTCTGTATTTTGGGCTGAAATATCTTCTGAAGAATAGAATAGAATAATGCTCAAGAAAGCGAGCAGGTAAGATTGCTTAGTTTTCATCGGTATGAGATAAGGTTGAATTGAAAAATACAAAATCTTATCTGCTTGACGGAAATCGATTATGCCAATGGTCGCATTTCGTGAATTCATAAAACAAGTTTGCCATTCCTAAAAGACCATCATGGTGCAATTGGCATAAATAGTATATTGAAAATAACCCTATAGAAGGGGCTAAAAATGCTAAATCATAAATGCTACTATGAAAACGATCAACCTACGTTCATTTCAATTCAGTTTACTGTTTTTCTTTGTTGGAGCCATAGCTTTTGGCCAAGAGAAAAAAGCGCTGAGTTTAGAAGACTATAAACAGTGGAACCGCATTAGAAATGCCATTATTTCTCCGAATGGCACCTGGATGACTTATGCCTATGCACCTAATGAAGGTGATGCTCAACTGCATGTAAGAAAAATCGAAGGTGACACTATTCGAACGGCAATCAACGCCAAACAAATCGCTTTTTCAGACGACAGTAAGTGGCTGGCCTATTTGGTAGATCCTGCCAAAAAGGAAGCTGAAAAACTTAGGGCAAGTAAAAAACCAGTCGTAAGTGATCTGCATATAATCGACTTGAACTCAAATGAAGCTCAGGAAGTAAAGAATGCTAAGTCTTACCGGTTTTCTAAGGATTCCAAGGTTATAGCGGTTCACAAAAACCCCGCTGATAGAAAGGCAGAACATAGTGGAAGCGATCTGATATTAATGTATTTGTATGAAGGTGTGACCGCAAACATCGGTAACGTTTCTAGCTATGCGTTTAACAAAGCTGGTACGCTGATAGCTTACCTAGTAGATGCCGATGGAGACGTTGGCAATGGTCTATATGTAATGGATTTGAAGGCAAATCGAAGATGGCCTTTGCACACTGGCGCATTCAGCTATTCGCAAATGGCTTGGAATAAGGCTGGGGACAAGGTGTTGAGCTTATACGGAAATAAGGAAAAAGGGAATATGCAGCGTGATAATGCGCTTTTCTGGGCGACAGGTTTGACCACAGGTATGTCAACGGCTAATAAAAACACTTATGAAGCCTCAGCAGCCAACTTTCCGAAGGAAATGGTGATAAGTGAGTTTGGCGCACCTGTTTGGCATGAATCTGACGGGCAAATCTTCTTATATGTAAAAGAGCAGCAACAGGAACCTAAAAAAGATGATTTACTTAAAGCTAATGTTGATGTTTGGCATTGGAAGGATGAGCAAGTTCAATCTACCCAGATTGTCCGTGCAAATCGAGATAGAAGATCTACATATTTGGCCGTTTTGAACCTTTCAAATAAGGCTTTCTTTCAGCTTGCGAATGCCGATATGCCCAATGTGAATTTCAACCTCATGACCAATTGGGCTGTTGGTAGAGAAGATAAACCATATCGCGATGATGTCAATAACCCGCGGGGTTTCGAAGACCTTTACAGCATAGACACAAAGACGGGTGAAAAGCGATTGATCAAAAGACGCAACTATTTCTATTCGGGTATTTCGCCAAATGGACAATGGGCAACATTCTCCACCAATGCTGAATTAATGGTTTATAACTTCGAGAGCGGAGAGACAATCAACCTAACGAAAAAGGCGGATGTCAGCTTTCTAAATACAGAATTCGATAAGCCCACAGAAAAGCCTACATACGGAATAGGCGGTTGGTCTAAAGATGGAAAATGGGCCTTGGTCAATAATAAATTCGATCTCTGGGCCATTTCTTTAAATGGTACCGAGGCAATAAACCTAACAAATGGCTTAGGTAATGAAGAAAGCATTCGTTTTAGAGCAGTGCAATTAGATCCTGAAGCCAAAGGTTTCGATATGTCGAAGCCAATATTACTTTCAGCCTATGGAGAATGGTCCAAAAAGTCTGGTTTCTATGAGGTAAAACTGGGTAAGAAACCAAAAGCACTAAGATACGAGGACAAAATGATCGGCAGACCAGTAAAAGCAAAGTATGCCGATCGCGTGATCTACACTGAGCAAACTTTTGTTGATTTTCCAGATTATTGGGTCTCTGATTTATCATTTAAAAGACCAAAGCAGGTTACTAACGCCAATCCGCAACAATCGGAATACAAATGGGGAAAAAGAGTCTTGGTAGACTATACCGATAAACGTGGTCACAAATTGCAAGGCACCTTGACATTGCCAGCTGATTATGAGGAAGGTAAAAAGTACCCCATGGTCATCTATTTCTATGAACGAATGTCGCAAAGGCATCACCAATATTCTATGCCAACTTATGATGATAGACCTCATATGTCTACTTATGCGAGCAACGGATACCTTGTCTTAATGCCAGATATTGTCTATGACGTGGGGTTACCAGGTTCTTCAGCATTAGATGATGTAACAAGTGCTGCCAATGCCGTAATAGACATGGGTTGTGCAGACCCAGAACGAATTGGTTTACAGGGACATAGCTGGGGAGGTTACGAGTCATCATTTATTGTTACACAAACCGATATGTTTGCTTGTGTAGTGACTGGCGCTCCACTTACTAACTTGATCAGTATGTACAATGTAGCCTACAAACGTACGGGCAATTTAAACGGCCCAATACTAGAATGGTCTCAAGGAAGAATGGGGGTAAGCCCTTGGGACAATATGGAATTATACCGAAGTCAGTCTCCAATTCATCATGCACAGAATATCAATACCCCATTTATGATTTTACATGGTACTGCCGATGGTGCAGTGGACTGGGTACAAGGCCTTGAATACTATTCGACTGCCAGAAGATTGGGTAAAGAGGTGATTCTGCTTTCCTATCCTGATGAACCGCATCATTTGGGTAAACTCGCCAATCAGAAAGACTTCCAGATTCGCATGAAGCAATATTTCGACCATTACTTGATGGATGCTGAGGCGCCGTTATGGATGAAAGAGGGAGTGCGACACCTGGACAAAAAGAGAATCGGTCCAGAAGTAATGGAAAAGGGCAATTAGTCTTGGAAGGACTGTAGCGATAGTTTTATGATCACTACAGTCCTTTTTTATTCATTTTAGACTTACTCAAAACGAAGAACTATCGCTCTAATAGGCTTTCTAATTGCTGAAAATATCGTTCTGCAATGAATCTTCCACCTGCTGTGTTGTAGTGCACATCATCGGCTAGGAAATTGTCAGTAAAACCTGTTCTCATATCTACAGCAATGACTTTAGAAGTTGCAGTGGATTCTGATTGCGCCAAAGCAGCAATATCTGTTAAGGCACGGTTATAAAAAGTTAAAAACTCTGTAGATTGTTCAGCAACTAATGGTGGAGCCGTCAACTCTATCAATATGGTCACATTAGGATTGTTAGCTTGAAGCATATCAATGATTGCGTTTATATTAGCAAAAGAACCCTCATAATCATTGATGCCATCATTTCCACCAGGCGAGCTAAAAAGAACAATGTCAGGAGAGGAGCCTAGTTCATTGAGCCAGTTGCTCAAACCACTCCTTATTCCACCTGAGGTAATGCCACCTCTGCCTTCGTGATCTCTGTCAAAAGCAAGGCCGTTAAAACTAGGATAAGAGGCGTTATCGGTTTCTGTTCCAATAAAATCAAAAGTAAAGTTAGCCTCAGTCAACATTCTCCATAATTCGTATCGATAGCTTTCATAAGCTGGCCGGTCGCCTTCAACTCGGGAAGCGCCTAATGGTAAAATCTTATTAATGGAGCTGCTGGGTGCTTTCGGTTCAGTTCCGCCTTCATTGTCGCAGGCCAAAATGCAGATGCTAAAAATAACAATGGGGATTAACGCGAATTTTGCGAAGCTTTTTGATGATGGTTTTTGCATTTTTTAAGTGTTTTGCGTGTCAAATAATCTGATTACACCATCAGATACACTTAAACCCAAAACACCCTACCACCCTTTAGAAAGATTTTTAATCCGCTGCTGTGAATGGGATGTCAATTGTAAAAGCAGTTCTAGAATTCCTGACCCATTGCATAGTACCAGTATGTCTATCTAGATAGATGTCTCAATCAAGTGAGGCATGCATTGATGCTTTAAGCGCTTTATGGCTTAATATGGGATGCTTTTTGGTGAGCAAAAAGCGGAGTTATGATCTTACTCCTTGGAGGACATCTCTTGTAGATAGAGTTGGTGGTTGAGGTTCATGCATAGTTGTTTAGAAATACAAAATTACAACCTAGATTATAGTCAATATCAAGAATAATATCTCTTGTTTTGAGTAGATTTGGATGTAGGCATTCAAAACTCTGGCTAAGAGAATTTAAATCAAGGAAAAACTCTTTGCATACCCGTATTACATGAACGCAGTAGAAATTGAAGAGGCTATATCTTTATTGGCGGAGCAAGACTTTGACCCGACAGAATTCCCCTACGCCTTTCTGGAAGCCTTTGGTAATAAGCCTACCACGATCAAGCGCCTGAGAGCGGGCAATAACAATAAGTCTGATGTAGAAGGGGGCGTGCTGCAGCATAGTAATATTCATATCGCTGTTTGTAGTGAAGGCAAGGTATTAGAAACTATCAAAGAGCTAAAACAAAGCTCTGTTACCACAAAGGCCAAAGCCAAATTTGTTTTGGCTACAGACGGTAATGAGTTTGAGGCCGAAGACCTGAACAGTGGAGAAACGGTAGTTTGTGCTTACAGTACATTTCACAATCACTTTGGGTTTTTCCTTCCACTAGCCGGCATTAGTACGGTTAAAGAAATTCGAGAGAATGCCTTCGATATTAAGGCAACAAGTAGACTCAATAAGCTCTACATAGAACTGTTAAGACACAACCCTGAATGGGCGAGGGCCGATAGACGCCAGGGTATGAACCACTTCTTAGCAAGACTTATATTCTGCTTCTTTGCTGAGGACACGGGCATCTTCAATAACGATGACCTATTTACGGATACCGTAAAGCAAATGAGTACTTCGGACTCCTCTGACACTCATGAAATTATTGGTGAAATATTTCGAGCAATGGACATCAGACAGGAAGATCGCTCGGAAAAGAATGTTAAGAATTGGGCCAATAAATTTCCCTATGTAAATGGCCACTTGTTTTCAGGGTCAACTGAAACTCCCAAATTCACTAAGATTGCCAGATCGTATTTGCTGCATGTAGGAAGTCTCGACTGGAAGAAGATCAACCCAGATATTTTTGGTTCTATGATCCAGGCCGTGGCAGATGAAGAAGAGCGTGGTGCTTTGGGAATGCACTATACCTCGGTTCCCAATATTCTTAAAGTACTTAACCCACTGTTTCTGGATGACTTAAGAACTCAATTAGAGCAAGCTGGAGATAATCCACGAAAATTACTTAACCTCAGAAAGCGTATTTCGAGAATTCGTGTATTTGATCCTGCCTGTGGCTCAGGTAACTTCTTAGTGATTGCTTATAAGCAGCTTCGTGAAATTGAAAATGAAATCAATATAAGGAGAGGAGAATTCAATCGAACTACTGAGATACCGTTGACCAATTTCAGAGGAATTGAGTTAAGAGATTTTTCAGCTGAAGTAGCACGACTGGCTCTTATTATTGCGGAATATCAGTGTGATGTTATTTACAGAGGACAAAAATTAGCTCTTGCAGAATTTCTTCCATTGGATGCTCAAAATTGGATAATTCGAGGAAATGCTCTTCGTTTGGATTGGGTTAATTTAATGGGTGTCGGAGGTGCGGGGGTTAAATTATATGCTGATGACCTTTTCAGTACTCCTCTTGATCAAACTCAAATGGATTTTAATAACGAGTCTGGAGAAACATTTATCTGTGGAAATCCACCCTATCTTGGGAGGAAGTATCAATCAGACTTACAAAAAGATGAGCTAAAGCGAGTTTTCGCAGATAGAGGAGTAAGAACGTTGTTGCTGGATTATGTTTCAGGTTGGTTCATCAAAGCGGTTGATTTCATTTTACGAGCTGAGGCATCAGTTGCATTTGTAAGCACAAATTCAATTTGTCAAGGTATTCAAGTGTCTACTTTATGGCCAGAAATCTTTAAGCATGATATTTCCATTTCTTTTGCTTTTCCATCCTTTAAGTGGTCTAACCTTGCTAGTTACAATGCAGGTGTAACGGTGTCTATCATCGGGCTGGCTAAAAGAAAGTCCAATAGGATGCTTTTTACATCAGATGATAACGGAGAGACGGTAGTAAAAAAGGTTGATAACATTAATGCCTATTTAGTTGCATCGGAAAATGTATTTGTAACTCCAAGAAGCAAGGTAACCGACAACCGCACTGCAATGCAGTTTGGCAATCATCCATACTATGCAAATCAATTGATGCTTACCTCTACAGAAGCCCGTAAATTATCTGAGCGTACCCCTGAAGTACAGGAGTTTATCCGTCCTTTATATGGATCTAGAGAGTTTATTACTTGCAATCCAAGATACTGTATTTGGATAAAGGAATCACAGTTGGATGATGCAATGTTACACACTGATATTTCAGATAGGATTAATAAAGTAGAGGCAGTCAGAAAGGAGAAAAAGAAGGACATTCAAGCTCAGAAGTTGTCTTTGACCCCTTACAGATTTAGAGATCAGTATGAAGCTACAAAGCAACTTCTAGTGGTGCCAATAGTAAGTTCGGAAAATCGACCTTACCTTCCAGTAGGAGTAATAAAATCCAATGCCATCGTTCATAATAAGGCGTTTGCATTATACGATGCACCACTTTGGAACATGGCCTTAATTGCTTCTCGTTTACATTGGGTTTGGATAGGAACTGTTTGTGTAAGGATGCGGACTGATTTTTCGTATTCCAATACTCTTGGCTGGAACACTTTTCCAGTACCTCCTTTAACTGAAAAGAATAAACAAGATTTAATCACTTGTGCGGAAGAAATACTTATAGCTCGCGAACGGCATTTTCCAGCTACCATAGCGGAGTTATATGATCCTGAAAAAATGCCTGAAGATTTGCGCCAGGCACATGAACGCAATGATGAAGTGCTAGAACGAATTTATATAGGGCGGAGATTCAAAAACGACACCGAGCGCTTGGAAAAACTATTCGATTTTTATACCAAGATGACCACTAAAGAGAAAAGTTCATGACTCAGAAGAAAGCCATACCATCAGTTACGGTTAATTATAAAACTACCGGCAACTCTACCAAGTCCAATGAATTGGGCATGAGAACCATGCAGGAAAGAGCTTATGAAAAGCGTGGTGAGCAGTACCTTCTAATCAAATCACCTCCGGCTTCTGGTAAGAGTAGGGCGTTAATGTTCATAGCACTTGACAAACTTAACAACCAAGGAATTCAACAGACTATAATTGCTGTTCCAGAAAAATCAATAGGATCAAGTTTTACGAATGAGCCTCTCAGTAAGTTTGGTTTTTACTACGATTGGGAGGTGGTACCGAAGTGGAACTTGTGTAATGCACCCGGAGAAGATGGTAGCAAAGTAACTGCTGTCAAATCATTTCTGGATAGTGAAGACCAAGTCTTGGTATGTACTCATTCCACTTTTCGATTTGCGATTGAGCGCTTTGGAGTTGAGGCATTTGATAATCGATTGATTGCAATTGATGAGTTTCATCACGTTAGTGCTAATGAAGACAACGTGCTAGGTACACAGTTAAAGCAATTTATTTCCAGAGATAAGGCTCATATCGTAGCTATGACGGGTTCTTATTTTCGGGGCGATGCCATTCCCGTTTTAATGCCCGAAGACGAGGCTCGATTCGATACAGTTACCTATACTTATTATGAACAGCTTAATGGTTACCAGTATCTAAAAACTTTAAATATTGGTTACTTTTTCTACAGCGGAGCGTATGCAGAAGATATTCTGAATGTGCTTGACCCAGAAGAGAAAACGATAATACATATACCCAATGTCAATTCTCGTGAAAGCATGGGAGACAAGATCAAAGAAGTCAACCATATTATGGATGAAATGGGTGAATGGCAGGGTATAGACCCAGAAACGGGTTTTCATCTGATTAAAACAACTAAGGGAAAAGTTATTAAAGTGGCTGATCTAGTAGACGATGAGCCAACTAAACGAAATAGAGTTTCCTCAGCGCTAAAATTGCCAGAAGCCAAGAACAATCCTGATCATGTTGATATCATTATTGCATTAGGCATGGCCAAAGAAGGTTTTGATTGGATATGGTGCGAACATGCGCTTACAGTTGGCTATAGGTCCAGTCTAACAGAGATTGTACAAATAATTGGTCGAGCTACAAGGGACGCACCGGACAAGACTCATTCTCGCTTCACTAATCTTATTGCAGAGCCAGATGCGTCCGAAGAAGCAGTCACAGATGCTGTAAACGATACTCTTAAAGCTATTTCAGCAAGTTTATTAATGGAGCAAGTACTTGTTCCTAAATTCAATTTCATACCTAAAAGGCCAGAAAATAAGGCTAACCCTCTATTAGACTATGGTGAAAGAGGCTACGATCCTGACGTTTGTAACATGGCTTTCAATGAAGAGATGGGTGAGTACCATATTGAAGTCAAAGGACTCATAGAACCCAAAAGTGCAGATGCACAGCGAATCTGCAAAGAAGATCTCAATGAAGTAATTGCCGCTTTTGCCCAGGATAAGCAAACTATTGAAAGAGGCTTGTTTGACGAAGAAACTGTGCCTGAGGAATTAACGCAGATCAGAATGGGTAAAATCATAAAAGAGAAATATCCTGAGTTGGATGATGAAGATAGAGAAGCTGTGCGTCAACATGCTATAGCAGCCTTAAACCTGACTCAAAAGGCGAAAGAAGTACTCAATAATGATTCTGAATTGGAAGGAAGAGGAAGCACAGCGCTTATCGATGGCATACGTAAGTTTGCTATGGATGTGAGAGACTTAGATGTGGATTGGATAGATAGTATTAATCCATTTAGTGAGGCTTATTCTATTTTGTCCAAGGCAATGACTGAGCAAAGTCTCAAAGCGATGGCTGAGGTAATTTCAGCCCGAAACCCTAATATGTCTTTAGAGGACGCCAGAGAGTTGGCAAAAAGAGCCTTGAAGTTTAAAAAAGAGAGAAACAGATTGCCAGATATAAAATCGGCTGATCCATGGGAACAACGAATGGCTCAAGGGATAGCCTATCTTGCCAGGCTGAAATCGGAGGAAGCGAATGACTAAGAAAAAGACACTTACCGAAGAAGATGATGCTTTGTTAGTAGAATTGGGCGTAGAGGTTGAGGTAAAAAAAGCGGTAAAGCATACGCCACGTGAAGAACGGATTATTGCGGGCTTTGAAGAGATTCAAAAGTTTGTGGAAGATCACGGCAAACTGCCTGAGCATGGTGAAGAGAAAGATATTTTTGAAAGGCTTTATGCGGTAAGATTAGATCAAATTCGCAAACTAGATGAATGCAGGGAACTAGTGCAGCCCATGGACTATCAAAATCTGTTAGACGCTGGCGCTACTCTGAATATTGAAACGGAAGCTACTCTGAATGATGAAGAGCTACTTGCCCAGCTGGGTTTAGAAGATCAGGAAAACTCCATCACGAAGCTGAAGCATGTCAAAACCCGCGCAGAAAAGCGGGCAGCAGAAGAAATAGCCAATCGTACTGCTTGTGAAGATTTTGAGCAATTTAAGCCGCTATTTGAGGCTGTTAAAAGGGATATGTTTGATGGCTTGAGACCAACCATTCGCTTTAGAAAAGATGCCGGCTTTACCAAAACTACACTAGGTCGGGAGCAATTTATTATTGTTGGAGGGCAGATTGCCTATATAGCCGAGGTAGGAGAAACCATCAAGGCACCTAATGGCGAAGACGATGCACGATTGAGGGTGATTTATGCCAATGGCACTGAAAGCAATATCTTATTAAGGTCTCTTATTCGGGCCATGTATAAGGACGAAACCAGCAGGTTTATTACTGGCGCTAACTCCGGGCCACTCTTTTCTGGTGAAAACAGTGCTGATGATCAAGAAAGCGGTACTATCTATGTGCTTCGCAGTTTATCAAATCATCCGGCTATTAAGGAAAGTAGAGACATAGTTCATAAGATAGGAGTGACGGGTGGAGAGGTTCAGAAACGCGTTGTCAACGCTAAAAATGATCCCACTTTTCTTTTAGCAGAGGTAGAGATAGTAGCTACTTATAAGCTTGCCAATATTAACCGGGTCAAGCTTGAGCAAATTATCCATAAGGTTTTAAGCCCTGCCCGGCTTGATATTGAGATGAAAGATCGTTTTGGCAAGCCTGTAAAAGCCAAAGAGTGGTTTTTAGTACCCATATTTATCATTGATGAATTGGTAGAGATATTAAAGCAAGGTCGTTTAAGAGATTATTATTACGACCCTAAATCGGCAGAATTGAAACAAAGATAGAGACACCCAAGATTACAGAAACATTGTCTCCTATAGTGCAATAAGGAGTTGAGTAAAAAAAATGAGAACTAAATAGCAAATCATGCTTTGGAATAAAGAAGAGAGATACACGCATCTTCCCTATGAAAATGAGGCTGAACTTGAAAGTGCAGTGAATGAAGTAAAGTCACAGTTATTTGGTTCTAAACGTATTTATCTCGATGACAAAAAGAAGATTGGAAAAAGAGGAAAAACCAATAACCTCCCTGATGGCTATTTAATAGACTTAACAAATCAGAAGGATCCTAAAGTCTTTGTTGTTGAAAATGATTTGACTAGCCATCAGCATTTAAAACACATAGCAGTTCAAATTTTAGAATTCTCTCTTTCTTTTGAAGCATCTAAGGTTAAAGTAAAAAATGTAATCAAAGAGATGCTCCAGAAACGACAAGTTGAATGGAGAAAATGCGAGTTATTTGCCAAAGAAAATGGATTTGAAAATGTGGATTATTTACTTGAGTCGATTATCCACAAACCGGATTCATTTAATGCTTTACTGATTATTGATGAACTAGGAGAGGAACTAGAAACCGTATTAATTAGTCGCTTTCGTTTTCCTGTGGAGACGGTTACCCTTAAGAGGTTTAAAAGTGATAAAGGTGACATTCTTTATGATTTTGAGCCTTTCCTTAATGATTTATCGGAAGACACTGAAAAAGTGAATATTACGGATATTGATACTATTGTTGTTCCAGCCCGTGAAGATGGGTTCAATGAGGTATTCATTGGTGAAGATTGTTGGTATGCCATTCGTCTAAATTCTTCCATGATTCCGATGATCAAATATATAGCAGCTTATCAGGTAGCTCCTATATCCGCAATAACACATATTGCAGAGGTGAAATCAATTGATCAATACAAAGACACGAATAAGTATATATTGACCTTTACTGATCCTGCTGAAAAAGTTAAAAAGGTTTCGATTGGAAAAATTAAAGGAAAAGCTCCTCAGAGCCCTCGTTATTCTTCTAAAGAAAGAATATTAAAGGCGAAGTCATTAGACGAGGTTTTTTAACATTACTATTCTTGTACAATCTCATGTGCGTTACTTTAACCTCTGAACCTCAATTATCTATTATAAAATTTTAAATCCCAAGCTTAGTTTTCCTTTACCAACCCCACCACAAACCTCGTCAGACCACTATCTCTGCTATAAGTTAGTGTACCTCCATGCGCTCTGACGATATTGCGAGAAAGCGCCAAGCCAATTCCTGAACCATCTGCTTTGGTCGTATAAAACGGAACAAATATCTCCTGTACTCTATCTTCAGACACGCCAGCCCCATTATCAATTACTTGAATCAACATACGTTCATCGATTTTAGAGACATTCACCCAAATCGATGCATTATTCACTGCTCTAACAGCATCCAGCGCATTCTTAATCAAATTAATCAGCACTTGAGTCATCAAATGACGGTCTATCTTCAATGGACCATTGAAATTGTCTTCGTACACGATGGATATGGCATCTTCAGGCTGCATAAGTGAAGACAAAGAATCAAGGAGTTCTTTGCTTTGAACGAGTTCCAAGTGAGGTGCCACTGGACGATTGATTTGCTTATAAGCTTCCACAAATTTGAGCATACCCTCAGTGCGTACCTCTATGGCTTCAAGACTCTTAGCAACGTTTTTCTGATCTCTTTCAGCAAGTGATTCTAGCGCTTCATCTTTGATCAGTTTTTTGTTGACTACTCGAATAAGAGAAAGGATAGGAGTAGTCGAGTTCATAATCTCGTGCGTCATTACGCGCATCAGTTTTTGGTAGCTTTCTAACTCTTTGGCATCCAAAGAACTTCGTATATCGGCAAGAGAAACCAAGCGATAAGGCTTTCCTTTTAGTTTGAAAGACTCACTCTTGACAAAAAGTTTTTGTCCGTTTTTATGATCGATCCATTCGGTACTTATTCCTTCGCCTTTCTTAAATACCTGATAGATTTGAGGATAGTCTGCTTCAAATTTATCGATATGAATAAAATCGGTGATTTCAAGCAGCTTGCTAAAGGCCTTGTTGCTGAAAACCACTTCTCCGGTCTCTTTAAAACAAATTACAGCTACCGATACATGCCTTAATACGGTCTGCAAAAGCCTGAATTCTGCCTCTTTATTGGTTTGAAGAGATTCCATTCGCTCGGTGATCAAGTTGTAGGCCTTTTCTAAGTCTTTGCTATTGGTTTGTTTCTGATAAGTTCTGCTATAGTCTCCAAATGAGATGGCATTTAGAAAATTCGCCCAGTTTCTTTCCTGTTTTCTCAAATACCAAGTCATCTCAATGGACATAATCAAAATAAGCATGGCAAACATAACGGGGGTCACGGATAAATCAGTTTCGAGATATGAATAACACATACCGATCGCTAGGCCAACAATGATGATGACGCGTATGAATACGTAAAAGAAGCTCGTTTTAAATGTCATACTTCTTTAATTTTCTATAGAGTGTATTTCTGCCGATACCAAGCTCATTCGCTGCATGAGTAATGTTTCCCGCGTGTCGCTCCATTACCTCTACAATTTTCAGTTTCTCTACTTCATAAAGGTTATCAGCTTTCTTTTCTGATTCATCGGCACCCTTAAATGATTCATGGCTATCCATAATGACCATTCGCTCAATTGTATTTTTGAGCTCTCTAATATTTCCAGGCCAATGATAATCTTCCAATGATCTTAACTGAGTTTTATCGAGTTTAAATTTTCGCTCATATTTCTGATTAAAGTGCTGTAGAAAGTGATCTACAAGCGATTTTATATCCTCACGTCTGTTTCTGAGTGGTGGAAGGTCAATGTGTACCGTGTTAATTCTAAATAGGAGATCTTGCCGAAATTGACTTGTATCGCTAAGTTCTTCAAGCGTTTTGTGGGTGGTGCTAATTAAACGGATATCAATGGCTCTCGGCCTGTGATCACCCACACGACTTACCGCTCTGTTTTGTAATGCCGAAAGCATCTTGGTTTGAAGGACTAGGGGTAGGTTCCCAATTTCGTCCAGTAATAGCGTACCCAAATTGGCTCCTTCCATCAGGCCTGTTTTGTCTTCAGTAGCATCGGTAAATGCTCCTTGCATGTGACCAAATAGGGTAGATTCAAACAAACCTGAGGAAATGGCACTGAGGTCTGCATTAATGAATGGTTGCGCGGCCCTAGCAGATTGTTGATGGATAAGCCTTGCGAGCATCTCTTTTCCTGTACCATGTGGACCAGTAATGAGTACTGAAGCTTCTGTATTGGCTACTTTGGAAACCATTTTCATCATATGTTGCATGGCCGTAGACTGACCTACAATCATGCTCCCAAGCTGGTTGGATTGATGGATAAGTAAATTCCTGCTATCTGTTACTTCTGCTAAATCTTCCTGCGTTTTAGCCAGATTTAGCCCTGCCTGTACAGTGGCTACAAGTTTTTCATTAGAGAAGGGTTTTTCTAAGAAGTCCGTCGCCCCTTGCTTTAGAGATTGAACGGCAACATCAAGGAAGCCATGTGCTGTCAGTACAATGATAGAGATATGAGGCTTTAGGTCTTTAAATTTCTTGATCCATGCCAGACCTTCCGCACCATCTGAGTCGCCAATGGCAAAGTTGAGATCGAGTAGAATTACTTTTATATCCGAAGTTTCTAGTAAGGAGATAGCGCTATTTGGGTGCTCCAAGGTTTGAATTTCACCGAAAGCATCTTCCAATACCATGCTTATGGTGTGAAGCATTAAATCATCATCGTCTATTGCGAGTATTTCCACAAATAAATATAGTAATTTACTGTTCTAGGTTGGAACAGTAGCATGTACTTATGCGATCACTTTCGACCTTGATTGTTAGAAAATATAGTATATGCAATAGATAATCAGTTAGTTACGATTTATGGCAAGCCTTTAGCCTATTAATGGTCAAACGCAAACTATTATGACTAAGACATTCTTTCTTTCCATCATTCGTAACCTCTGGAAAAACAGAGTCACTTCTGCTATTAACGTTGTAGCGCTTACGCTTGGACTCAGTAGTCTTCTATTTCTATATGTACAGGAGCGATACGAACAAAACTTCGACACAAACCAACCACTGGTTGATCAAATATATCGAGTCAATCTGAGCATAGATTATCCAAATGGCCTACAAAAAACTGGACTTACACAGTCTATGTTAGCTAAGTCGTTGAGGACTGAATATCCAGAGTTAAAAAGTGTTATTCAGACTTTTGGGCCTAGCAATACCTTGGTGAGTATCAACCCTGGTACTAGAGCTGAGCGGGTGTTTGAGGAAGGTAGAAAGCTATTGATGGCTGATAGTGCCTTTCTAAGAAACTTCGACTACGATTTTATTGCTGGAAACAAACGAACGGCCCTAGATGATCGAAACTCACTCGTACTTTCTACCAAAATGGTTGAGAAGTATTACCCAGAGTACGTAGGCAAAGAGGCTGGTATATTAGGCAAAGAGGTTGTGCTTTTCGATTCCATTCGTGTGTACATCACAGGTGTCATCGATAACCCACCAAGTAATAGCAATATTCCATTTCAACTGTTATCCACTGCCGAAACTTACTATAGAATTAACCCTTGGGATAGAGATAATTGGGGAAACCTGTCGTCAGGTTTGACATGGATTGTCTTGAAGGATGGTCAAAAGCCAGAGGATTTTGAATCGCGTTTTCCTCAAATGGTGGATAAGTACCGAACTAAAGATGATGCAGAGATCAGCACTTACAGCCTGATTAACCTAAAAGATGTCCATAATGATCCACAGTGGGGATTTTCTGGAAACTATACGAACGACCCTACGATGGCGATAGCCTTTTGGGCACTGAGCATTTTTATTGCGCTTTCGGCTTGCATCAACTTTATCAATATTCAAACGGCGCAAGTGATCACTCGTTCTAAAGAAGTTGGTGTTAGAAAGGTTTTAGGCGGAAGTCGTGGTCAGTTAATTATGCAGTTTTTGGTAGAAACAGTCTTCCTAACTACAATCTCGTTCTTTTTGGCTATTTGGATCACTGAATTGGCCTTAACAGGATGGAATGGTTTGCTCACGATTGTACAAATGAACATGCAAATCGATCAATCGGCTTGGTTATTCGGTATAGTGCTCATTTTCGGGATCAGTTTACTGGCTGGAATTTATCCAGCGATTAAATTATCCGCCTATAAGCCTTCGGAAGCATTACGCAGTGGATTTTCAGGTTTAACCGCTAAAAAGTCTGGCTTAAATATGCGCCAAATATTGGTAGTGACTCAATTTAGCATTACCCAATTGATGATTATCGGTACTATCGTGGTCTCTGTACAAATGAAGTATTTCATTAACAAAGACTTAGGTTTTGATAAAGAGCAGATGTTAACGATTACGGCTTACCAGCCTGATCGTAACAAAGTAGATCAATTGACCCAAGTAATTGAGTCTATGCCAGAAGTTATTTCTTATAACTTCGGTTCTGGTCCGGCGATGGATGCCGGTAGTTATGGCACTACTTTCAGAGAAGTAGGTCATGACGAAAAAGGAGAAATTAGATCACGAAATAAGTTTGTAGATCATCGTTTTATCAGCAATTATAATATAGAACTAGTGGCTGGTAGAAATTTCCGCGCCGATGAATACAATGATACGATTGAGGCATTTATCGTTAACGAAAGGTTTGTAAAGGAACTTTCTGTAGAAAACCCACAAGAGGCGATCGGCAAGTTGATAGACTGCTATGGTACTCGTGCAAGAATCGTTGGCGTAACCAAAGATTTTCATTTAGATCGATTAGACTTAGAAATCGAACCTCTTATTATGTTCCCATGGTGTGAACAAGTCAACAGTGTGGATTTAAAGATCGCCTCAAGTAATCTTCCTTCGGCCCTGAAAACCTTGGAAGAAGCTTGGTTGACTGTTTTTCCAACTAGAGCTTTCCGATACCGTACTGTGGATGACTACATTACTGATAGCTACATCGTCGAAGATATTATGTTGAAGAGTGTTCGAATCTTCTCACTAGTTGCCATTATAATCGGTTGTCTAGGACTATATGGTTTGGTTTCCTTTATGGCGACGAAAAGAACTAAGGAGATTGGAATTCGCAAAGTATTGGGTGCTTCATTCGGTCAGATTCTCTTTAGTTTCTCACGAAGGTTCTATGTACTTACCTTCATAGCCTTTTTGCTCAGCGCCCCACTAGCCTACAAGGCCATGGAAGTATGGTTGGATAATTACAAATACAGAATATCGTTGAGCTGGGAGCTCTTTGCCTTCGGTCTTCTAGTCACTTTTACTTTAACGTTGCTCACAGTGGGTTACATTTCGTTGAAAGCGGCAAGAACCAACCCGGCGGAAACACTCCAAATAGAGTAGGAGTGCTTAAGAGAGAATGTCCTTGATGCGGCTGAAAGAAATCTCTTCGAAACTTTTGATAACCAAGTCTGCCTTACGGTAGTCTTGGTTTTTTGAATGTATACTCTCAAAACCAATGCAAAAGAGCTCAGCGCTTTTAGCAGCTTCAATGCCATTTGTGGCATCTTCTATCACCAAACATTCTGAACGCTCAAACCCTGTGGCTTGAGTAGCCTTGACAAAGATTTCAGGATGTGGTTTTGAAGCCTTCAGATCGGCACCACTGAGTTTGGCCTTGAAATATTTGTTGAGATCAAAACGATCGAAAATCCTGTTGATGGTCTGCATAGAAGCAGAAGATGCTAGAACGAGTGTCAAACCGTTTTGGTGGTAGTCCTCAATGATATTTCTGACTCCTTTAATGAGGTCAAATGTTTTGTCAGTTTTGAAGATTACATCGAAATGCTGTCGCTTGATGGCCACCATTTCTGTGGCCGAATGCTTCAACTGAAATATCTCGATCAGTTCGCGACAGACATTAATGGTCGACTTGCCCCTCAATGTATCATATAGTTCATCGGAAACGACAATACCAACCTCTTTAAACATGGCGTAGTATGCCTTTTGATGCAGCGGTTCACTGTCAATAATGACTCCATCCATATCAAATATTACAGCTTTCAGCATGTTATTTCTTTAGCGCGAAGATATAGGTTTTGGATAACTCTGAAGCAGGAGGTTTTTTAGGACTCGAGCCAAGTCTTAAATGGAACAGCCTTCGTTTTACTGATTGCAAGTTCTTCCTTTGGTGCTGGACTCAACTTGATTTTTAACTTCCTGTTAAAGTGTTGTGAAGCCGATTGCACCGATTTTCTCGATATGATAAACTGTCTATTGGCCCTAAAGAAAAGTTCGGGATCGATTTGACTACTAATTCTCTCTAGAGTTTGATCTATTTGATACTTGTCTCCTCGATGTGTTAAGCAATAAACCATTTCGTTTTCCAATTGAAAATAGGCGATATCTAAAATTGAAAGCGGAATGATTTGGTCTCGATAATAGACTAATAGGTTTTGTTTATAGCGCCTTGACGCTGTTTTCCGTAATTCAGTGATGGTTGCTAACAACTCATGATAGGTCGAAGTTTTGTTGGCATAAATCGTGTGGAATTTGTCTAAGGCTGCCTTCAGAGCCTCCTTTTCGATCGGTTTGAGCAGATAGTCTACACTGTTTACTTTGAAGGCTTTTAAAGCATATTCGTCGTAGGCTGAAGTGAATATTATGGGAAAATGGATTTCTATTTGCTCAAAAATTTCAAACGAATCACCGTCTGCCAGTCTAATATCAAAGAAACCAAGGTCTGGTTTAACGTTCGACTTTATCCAGTCAACACTTTCTTTTACACTTTCTACAATGGCAAGAATTTCTATTTCCTGATTAATAGAAAGTAATATGTCGCAAAGATTTTGCGCACCACCTTGTTCGTCTTCAACGATCAATACTTTCACAACAATGGAATTTTGACCTTAAACGTTTCTTCAGTTTTTAAGATAATAATATCTCTTTCAGCAATAAGTCGATAGCGTTCTTTTAGATTCGATAGCCCTAAACCTAAACCATCTGATGCGGGTTTCTCTTGTAAGTTGTTCTCAACACAAATCATTTTGCCATCACTATAGACACTAATCGTGAGAGGTTTGTCTTTTGTGATGATATTATGTTGTGTTGCATTTTCAACCAGTAACTGAATAGACATAGGAGGGACTTTCTCTAATAGATGTTCGTCACTCACGTCGAACTGACACTTCAACTTTTCACCAAAACGTTTGTTCAAAACGAACAAATAAGATTTTACAAAATCTAATTCTGCATTTAAGTTGACCAATTCTTCTCTTTTACTGGCTAAGGTATATCGATAAGTATTGGATAGAGCTTGGATAAATTCGAGGCCGGCTTCCTTATGTTCGTTTCTAACAATACTACTCAAAGAGCTAAGTGTATTAAAGAAGAAATGTGGGCTGATTTGTTCTTTTAAGGCAGCTAACTCTGCATTTGATTTCTCCTCTTTAAGCTGAATCTTTTCAACTTCAGACCGCCTTAATTTGCGCCATAAAATTAAGAAATAGGCCTCTGCTATAGCAATTAAGGCAATAGGTAGGTTATTCCAAATGTAATATTCTAGCGCTATTTCTTTCTTGATGGTAATGAAGTTTTCGCTGCTATATAAGTCTTGGATATAAGTAAGTCCGAAAAAAAGAAGCAATGTCAATAAAATGATTATTGAGACATTTAGGGTAAGTGGCCAAGTCGTTTTGGCTAAATGATCCTTCCATCGGAAATGAAATATTCCAAGTAATTGGAAAAGGATGAAATGGGTAACAATCGAAAGTACGCCAAATTGTAAACGTTTTTGCGAGATAATACCCTGCGTAGTGAAGTCGTCTGAGAAGGCCCACTTGAAAGTACCAAGATTCAATAATACTGTAATAATTACTCCTGAGATTACTATCAATGCTACTGACCAATCCTTTGTGCGCCGCATGTTATCTAAATCTATAGGCTAGTGTGAGCATAAAGTATTGACCAATTGTATTCCATTCCGTTTGAGAAAGGAAATTTCCCGTACTTATTCGCTGAAAACCTTGATACTTATTCAGTAGGTCAAAAGTGCTGATGCCAATTGTCGCTTTTTCGGCTTGTAGAAACCCATAGCTTACACTGGCAGAAATCAGCGGAATGGTCACTGATTCATCGAAACTTTGTGCATTAAAGTTTGTCACGTTAGCATTAGCCGTAAAATTCCATTTTTTGGTAGGTGTATATCTTAAACTAGAAAAGTAACTGATATTGAAGAAGTTATCATCTGATATTTCAGCGATGGAAAAGTCATACTGCGTATAATTGATTGTGCCGCCAAAGTTGATTCTTACCTTTTCCTTACTTCTATTTTCAAAACTCATTGTGAGACTATGATTGAAAGTACTTGTTTCGTTTTCCTGACCGTTAACGAGGGTAAATCCGTTCGTCCAATTTTCTAAAACCGATACACTATAATTGAGCCCTAAAGATCTTATTGGGGCCGATAATTCAGCATTCAAAGCGAGCAGTGTTTGTCCATCTGTATTGACAGGGGTAGTAGTCTGAATCAATTGATCATTGACAGTGACTGAGTTATTGATTTTGTTATTGGTATAATTCCCCATAGCCCGGATAAAAAAGGAGGTAAAAGAAAACTCATCAAAAACAGACCATAAGAAGCTTACATTATGACTAAATTCTGGTCTTAGATCGAAATTTCCTTGATAAATGTTGACTTGGTTCAGGTTGTTCTCAACTGGAAATAGTTGATTGGGGCTTGGGAAGTTAGCATTTGTATTATACCTAAATTCTATTCTTCTACCGCTTCTATATTGATTCCGATAGATTAATCTTGGGGTAAAGAATAAATATTCTGGCGACTCGCCGATCGTATTACTGAGCGATTTTTCGAAGCGGGTGCCTCTGGCGCCCAGCGAGAAATTAACAACGAATTTACTAGTGGCTCTGCGTAATGTAAACGTTGGTTTAAGTGTCGTTTCTAGGGTGTTGAAGGCCGGAATATTAATGCCAACTAGTTCATTCCGGTCATTAAATGTACCTTCTTCTCTGTTTAGGTTTCTTTTGTTTGAAGAAATTGTAATGCCAAGGTCCGTCGACCAGTAGTTATTTATTTTCTTAGTAAGTGTAGGGTTAGCAGTAGCATTTAGGCGATCTACACGATCAGTTCTCAACTGATGTACTGTATTAGCTATCTCAGGCTCGAAAAATGTGGTGATATTTGTCCAATCTAGCGCGTTTTCGTTATCGGTATAGTTAATGCCAAATTTAAAGCCGAGTTGTAAGTCATCTCCTTTTATTTTCAAAGAGTAACTGTTATTAGAAACCAACGCGAACTCATCCGCAGTATTCAAAGTATTGTTTATAAATGTATTGAGGTCCATAGTACCCAGAGCAGTGTTAGCGCTGGTTTGGCTCGTAGTTCGGTTAGCACCTATGGTGACATCTCCATCGATTACGATTAACTGGTTATCTCCAATTTTATGTCTGACACCAAAATCAATATCGTTTGGCCGATCGCGCTCACTTTCAGTAAGTCTTGAAGTTTGATCGTAATTTCCTGTTTCAAGAAAATTTTGTGTTGCTGCTGTTTCTAAGAGGTTTTTCTTACGACTATTGCCTAAATAACTAGCAAAGTATCGGTTACCGTTAGTTTTATTCAAGGAAAGGTTCAGTCCTCCAGCAAATGATTCGTTGATACCTTTTGAATTTTGGCCGAATGTATCATTTCCTTTATAGGTGAAGCCGAATTGGTTAATATTATTCTTCAAGCCTAAAACGGCTGTTTGAATCTTGTCGGAAAAACGGTAAATCTTTGTTTCTCCAGTATAGCTACTATTGGTACCCGCACCGGCTTTTATCTCTCCAAAATATCCCTTTTTATGATCGGCTTTTAACAAGAGGTTGATTGTTCTTTCACGTTCGCCATCTTCAATCCCTGTAAATACTGCTTGATCTGTCTTTCGGTCTAGTACTTGTACCTTATCGATCGCTTTAGCGGGAAGGTTTTTTGTGGCCACTTTAGGATCATTTCCAAAAAACTCTTTGCCATCTACTAGTACTTTTACAACATCTTCACCTTGTGCTTTGATATTCCCTTCTTGGTCTACTTCTACTCCTGGCAGTTGTTCTAATAGTTCTTCTACAGCGGCGCCTTCGCGTGTTTTAAAAGCGTTGGCATTGTACTCAATCGTATCAGTTTTAAACTTAATGGGAATTAACTCAGCTTCTACAATAACCTCATCTAGCGCTTTAGGATCTATGAAAAGTAGCTGATCTCCTAAATTAGGTTTATCGAGCGGAACGATTATCGGCTTATAAATGGTCTTTAAGCCAGTAAAAGAAAACTGTATCAAGTATTCTCCAGACTTAACTCGTTTCATTTGATAAACTCCTTTGTCATTGGTAACGCCGAAATATTTCATTACAGAGTCGGTTGGTTGCAACAATACCACGGTAGCAAAGGAGAGGGGCTTTCTGGCAGAATCTAAGACTCGCCCTGTCAGATCTTGCTGTGCATGTGCTTGATATATGAAACAGCCTAAAAGAGTTGCTATAAGGAGAGATTTCTTCATTCTTGACCTTTGCCACCAAAACCTTTCGCGCCGGCTTTAGACTTATTTTTCATATTCTCTTTGAACTCTTCGGTTTTTGCCGCTACTATTTGGTCAAAGGCTTCCTTGCTCATTTTTTTTCCATCTTCCAATTGGGCGCCTAGGTCCTTACTTTCATATGATAAATCGATATCAGTAGCTAGTATGAAAACCTCCTCATTTTTTTCAATCGCTAGTATTAAACCAGGCAAACCAATGTAACCAGCTGGTCCTCCTGAAATTGGTATTTCTGAAGTAAACCATGCCGTGTATTTAATACCATCTTTTTCTGTATCTGCCCCAAAGCATATATAATTAAGTATTTTCTTCTTCTTGGCTGATAGTTTCCAAGCCAAAGGCTCAATACTTGAGCTTACTTGAAATTTTCGGGTCATGAACTCTGTTTGTTCTACTTGCAGGCCTTCATTAAAGTCATAATAGACTTTTTGTATTTCAGGTTTGGGGCCTTTTCCCCAGTTAGCTTTTTTTAAAGCCGATTGTAGTTTCTCAGACGTTTTTAAATTGTCGTTGGGATCCTTTTCATAAAAAGCGGTATTACCGGCAAAGCTTAGTAGGTATCTATATTTACCCTGTTTTGGTTGATCAGCTAGCCATGCTTCCCACAGTGGATCGCTTTTGTAATCTCCAAAGTCGTAGGTAGTAATCTGCTCGTAGGTTATTTTTCCACTTGACTCACTTTGAGCAAAAAGACCTACCGAAATGATCAATAAAAAGAATAATGTAAAGCGTGTTTTCATCAGGTTTTTCTTCTAGTCTTATCAATTACCACCACGGCCTCTGCCTGAGCCTCTACCACCGGTGGCTTTCCATTCTTTCACTTTATCAGCAACAGTTTGAGCAAAATCTATTTGTGACATATATTCTCCCTTAGTGGGCTTTTTAATAGAAATAGGATCGTTTAGGACCACTTCTGATGCAAGCACAAGCATTTGATTGCCTTTTTCAATACCTAAGATTAGGCCGGGCAATCCGTGAAAATTATCTGGGCCAAAGGGTATTGGGATTTCTACGGTAAACCAAGCGGTGATTATACCATCTTCAGTTTCCAATTGAGCTCCTGTACAAATATAATTCAGGACTCGTTTTTTCTCCGTAGTCAATTTCCATGCTGGTAAATCTGTCGCTTCATAAACGACAAAGTCACGAGTCATAAATTCTACTTGCCTTAATCTTTGTTGGTCTGTTAGGTTATGGTAGACCGCCAGGACGATTTCTTTGGGTGGGTTTAGAGAATTAAGTCCGTTCAAAGCGCGTTGGAGCATAGGACCAGCTTCCTCACGTTGTGCAACATCTTCCTTGAAAAGCGATTCTTCTTTGTTAAATGAAAGGGTATAAGCGAATGTCCCGGTTTTTGGAAGGTCTTTAATAAAGTTATCCCATCGCGGACGACCAATTGGTTCTAGACCATATTCGACGATTTTTTTGTACGTAACAATTCCGCCCGTCTGTCCTTGCACGGAATCAAAAATCAAGAGTGGAATAATTAAAAAGAGAAATTTGAGTGCAGTTCTAATCATAGCTAGACCAATTTCTTTAATTCGAATTTGTGTTTTAATCTGTTAATAAAGTAGAAAAAAACAGATGAAACGGACAAAAATGGTCGTCAAGTGACCTTTTTCATCTACAATTGATTTGAAATCCGTTCAGATTAAAAGCAGAGATATTACAAGGTAAACGGCCTAATTAATATCGAGTGTAAAGAAGATGTTGTCACCAAAGGTATCTAGTGCATGAACCCCATAGCGATAGAAAACACCAATATTAATATTGTATTTAGCGTCATTCAAATCTAGGTTAATGATTCGGTTCAGTTTTATTCCAGATTCCAAATAGGGTTGTGAAGGGATGTTTACATCAATTTCTCGATGTCTTTCGGCTGAACTAAGGTTTCCAATACCAATGTTTTGGTGTAACTCTATCACCGGGCTCGAAATCGTATTTTTCCAAAGGTATGATCCAAAAGTATGACCAATAAAAATATTAACATATTGATCTGATGTGAATTCGTAGGGACGCATGGTTTGGAAATATCCAAAAGCAAAGAAGTCGGATGTAGACGTTCCATGGCCTGTAAATAAGAGGGGATAAGGCACATCTCCTTCAACGTATCCTGCATTTATTTGAAACTTAAGACGGCCTCCTGCTCTATATTTGAACTCATTTTCGAGGTTGAAATCTAATCTTTGATAGTCAAACCCTCCGTCCCAAAAGTCCGACCATCCTTTGGCATAACTAATTTTAATGAAGGGGTATTGTGACGATGACTTGATGAACCTGTTTCCTAGTCGCGCATATTTAGCGGGATGATAAGTAAGCTGTGCACCAGTTTCGGTAAAATCAAATTGAGATTGAAGGTCAAAATCACTAGGGCTGTCAAATGCGTATGGATAGCGCGCTGTAACAGTCTGGTTTGAAATATATGTATTGAAGACAAGTGGCCTACTTATCATTTTGCTTATCGTGGCTTTAACACCTTCGTAGCTATTAAAGCGGCTGCTTACATAGTTTCGGAAAAACACTCTTTTGTAAGGTGATCTTTCTTGACCTTGCTCAAAAAAGTCCTTGATATACGCGAGCTTAATAAAACTTTCTGGTTGGTTAAAGATGTAGGTTAAGTCCCCACCAAATTTCAAGTTTTTATCTCGAAGGCCATAAGCCCAATATCCACCGAGTGAAATTGACTTTGATACTTTTTCATTCGTTCTTAAGCCAATTCCTAACCGAAATCCTTCATAATCATTAAATGCCAATATTCGCTTCAATTCTAAATCGACCCATCCGATAGGGTAGTATGATGTTGCGAAGGCCTCTAAGGCCTTGTTTATCCATGTAAGCTTTGGCTGTGACATGATGGAATCGAGCACCTCATATGTTCGTGTTTCTTTGCGAGTAAGTACTTCGTTTCTAAACTCAGTTAAAAGAGTTTCGCTTTCAATTTCTGTTGTTGTCGCGTATTCGATAGCTACTTTCTTTAAGTCACTAGCCTTAAGACTAGGTGCTATTTGAACGTTAGAAATGTAGCTGTCAGAAATTACTTTTAACCTTTTATTGGAAAACAGTTCATCGGTTTCGTTAAGTAAGAAATCTGTATAGAGCTGAGCGGGGAACCATGCATTATCGATCTTTTTATAAAGCTGTCGAATATTAAAATCTGTCTCTAAAATGGGCGACGAACCTTTTGCTATAACCCTTTCAATTGCATGATTGCCACTTTCTATGTACAAAATGCCGCTAAGCAAATTGTCTCTGTTTTTAAGGGGAGAGAACTTGATGACGTATAATGAATCTGTACCGTTTGGACTGGTTTCTACTAAATCAAAATAATAACGACTAAACGTCCCAGGGCTAACTGGATTTACAAAATCTGAATTCAGAATTGTAATGGTTTCTTCATAGAATGTAAATGGTTGGAAGGAAGTCGCTAAAGTAGTGAGGAAAGGCACCTTAAAACCGGAAGTTTTTGTGGTTAAAACCTTCTCATAATGCCGGTTTGGCTTCAGAAACTTCTTTTCGGTGACCGATTCACTTAGGAATAGATGATGTTCATCTTGAATTGAATCTACCTCTAATTTACCTTGTGTCTCGGCATCGAGACTTCTCCTTTGTTCTGCAGTGGTAACTCGTTTAATAGAATCAAGAAACCCGTCTTTACCTTCAATGGTAAACAGAAATTTATTGTACGAATTGTACTGATAGGATCGTAATCTGGTGGGGTCATTCGAATTTCTAGCTGCTATTGCTTTTCTGATAACAGCATCTGCCGGGTTTTCTTCGGCATTTACTACAACAGTACCCAAATCTGTAGTTAGCGGCGTTAAGTAGATGTTTGAGCGATTTTGTAAGTCACTGATAGACAAGAATATGGTTTCATAAGAAACATGACTAATACTAATATTACCGCTATAGCCTGAAGGAAGATTGAGCTTGAAATAACCGTTTACATCACTTATAGTGCCTTCTCTGGGAGAGGTTTTGATATTGGCAAAAGGTACCGCATCTCCATTAGTCTTATCCAGTAAACGGGCTTTTACAATGGTCTGACTTTTGAGTGCAAGAACTAAGCAGGTAAAGGTAAGTGTCAAGATTAGCTTAAATCTCATGTGTGGTTCATTGGTTGTGTTTTACGACACGCACACAAATCTGAATACTTGCTAAAAAATACCGAGTAAAAACTCGGTCATTATTGAGTCCATTATGTGTGTCAGTGCAAAAAATGGAATGTAAACAATTACATTCTGCTGACTTAAGATCGACTAAATTCTCGAAATAAAGAATCATTTACTTTAAAATGAATCTCTCTTTGAAAATAGTTTTTAGTCAGAATCTATTAGTTCTCATACTCAATTTTGAGGACAACCGGATTTTCTGAGTTCAATATCTGTTCTAGACTCAAATAACCTATAGTCTTGTATTTGTCGCTTTCAAGTTCCATTAAAAGCAATTCAAGAGCGTCAGTTGATATGGCCATCAATGTTTGGTCACCTTCATATCCCAGCCATCGGTGAGGAGGTTCTGCGTCTTGAATTTCCCACGGATAGCTGTACAAATAGAATTTATTGGTTTCTCGATTAAAAAAACCATCTCTTATTTCTTCGAAACCAATGTAGTAACTGACTTCTATACGACTATCGCTGACTAACCAGCTGTAAATCCACCATGGTGCATTCTTTTGAGCAACTGTACGCATGCTTGCCACTTGTTTATTTAGTAGTTCTTCCGTCCATAACCAGTCCTCTCCAAAATCGAAATGAATAAGGGGTTTGGCGGTTCCATTGCTTACACCGTAGATTGTATCGTTAAATGGTAGACTATAGAAAGTTTTATTCTTAAATGTTCTAAAATCACTGAAAAAAAGCGGTAGTGGAAAAGGGTTCGGCTTGTCGTATGGATTGGATCTTTTCAATTCGTTCATTTTATCATCCAACCATATCAGATGGTAATTCATTGAATCTAATGACGGCTTATTGCTTCTACTGAGTAGATAGTGATTTTCAATGAAAAGTATTCTATCTGGGGTATAAGGGATACGCAATTTATCTTGGAACACTCCAAACTTATCGTATCTGAGCAATTCCTCTCTGAGTCCATTATATATTTCTATATTATTGTTTCTGTAAATAACATCTGTAATCTGCTCATATTCATTTGGCCCTTTGCCTACCGAGTTAATGCTATTAAGAAACTTTCCTTGTTTATTAAACCTGTAACCTGTTAATAGTTGATCGTCAAAAATAATAATATCTTCTTCCGTTTGAATCAATCGTGATATACCGTCTAAAAGTGAACGTTCAGTTTCCTCTAACCCAAGAATACTAAGTGTGGCTATTTGTTTTGAAAATTCTGTTTTGGGAGATTTTGAGTCAATTTTGACTTTCAATATGCCATTTGTTGCTGCTATACTGTTTTCATTTTCTGAAAAACTACATCCCATGATTGACACAGTAATAAATGCGTATAGTATCCTCTTCAACATAATCAACTAAGTAGTTAGTTAAATATAAGGAGTGTTAGTAATAAAAAAAAATGTGGTACTAGGTCAAATCATACGCATTTGTAACCTTCTGTTGCTCTCCTGTGTCAAAGCCCCGTGAATTCACAAAAGTCAATTAAAACTCAAAATTTAAAAGTCATGAAAACTAGATTATTTATAGTCCTATTGTCGGTCGTCGCGGTGATAGGCCAGGCACAAACAATAAAAAACGTAAATGGAGATAAAGTCGACATTAAAGTGCTAGATGAACGAATTCAATTCCTGCTGGATTCAGTTAAAATGCCAGGTTTATCGCTTGCGATCATTAACGATAATGAAATTGTGCACCACCAAGTATATGGGGTCCAAAATCTTGAAAATGAAACACCAATTAGTAAGTCAAGCATATTTGAAGGCGCATCACTTTCAAAACCGATTTTCGCCTATTTTGTCATGAAAATGGTTGAAAAAGGTATGATTGACTTGGATAGGCCACTTTATGAATACTGGAATCACCCGGCAATTGATAGCGCATCACGTGACTGGTATAAACTTATCACACCAAGAATGGTGCTATCGCATAGCACTGGTTTTCCTAATCATGCACAAGGTAAAATCATAAGTATCCCATTCAAACCCGGCACCGACTTCTTATATTCAGGTGAGGCCTATCAATACTTGGCAGCAATCATTGGATTAGAGAATGGTGTTCAATGGAGAGAAAAATTCAATGCTATATTTGAAGGAGAGGTAACAGAACCATTAAAAATGAAGAATACCTCATTTTTGTGGAACGATCATTTGGCTGAGCATAAGGTATATGGCCATAAGAATGGAAAGCCTACAGATAATGGTCTAGGAGGATGGAGTGGTAAAACATTCAACGCCTTTTCAAGTATTCATTCTGAGGCTTCTGAATATGCCCTATTTATACAAGCTATGCTTAAAAGAGAGGGTTTATCCGCTGATGGTTTTGATGAAATGCTTGCAACTCAAAATAAGTTTGATGAAACAAATCCATTGAGAAAGGAGACAGGTCAGACTGGATGGGGTTTAGGTTTTGCTCAAAAAGAAACAAGAAACGGGCTCATGCATTTGCATACTGGAAACAATCATGATTTTCAGTCTTATGCTATGTTTGTACCTGATCAAGAATATGGAATTGTGCTGTTTACAAATTCAGGAAAGATGATTCCATTAATTCAAGGGCTCGAGGGTGTTCTCGGGAAACAATTTTAAGATGAAAAGAACAAATGGAAGAGCTTAATGAACTAGTAGGAGGGTTAATCCTCGTAAGTGGATTTGTCGCCATTACTTACTTCATAGCCAAATATACCTTTATGGTTAAAAAAATGCTTGTAGAGAAGGGCTTGGCAAAGTCTAAGTCCGACTCTCAAATCTCAAAACGAGATGTCGCTTATGTTGCCCTAGGTTTAGGTGTTGGCTTATTGATAACCGCTGGCCTTTCGCTTCTCAATTTAAGTGAGAATTTGATGGACTTGCTGGGCTGGGGTATTGTCCTGATTTCTGGATCTATTGGCTTACTTGCAGCTACTAGAAATAAAAGAAATTAATACTTAGCCATATGGGCTAAGGTCTTAGTTTTCTATGGTTTAATATCATCAAATAGTCTTTCAATAAACTGGATATTACAGCGACTAATTTCGTTCTATCCTAGTTTTTCAGATTTCAGACATTTGCCATATAAATACCGTGTTAGGAAAAACTAAAAAGATATTCAACGTCGGTAGACACTTAGTTTAAATTTAGAACGCGCAAAATGATTTGTATTAGTAAGGTTAAACCTATTTAGCTTGACAAACGAAGAACATGATAGGTTACTAATTGAAAGAATTAAGGAAGAGGATCATTTTGCATTTAGACAACTAATCGAAAAATATAAAGATGATGCACTGACCTTGGCAACCTCGATTTTGAAGAATCAAGCAGTGGCTGAAGATGTCCTTCAAGAGGTTTTTATTAAGGTTTATGAGAAGATAAAGTCGTTTAAGTATCAGTCTACTTTTTATACTTGGCTGTATCGTATTGTTGTCAACAGATCATATAATGAATTAAGAAAAACAAAGAATAAAAGTTTTACTCAACCACAGGAAGAAACGCTAACTGCAATAGAATCGACAGACGAAGTCGACTCAAACGATTTAAATAGAATAATTACTCAAGCCCTAAATCTTATGAAACCAGATGAAGCGCTTGTATTAAGGTTATTCTATCTGTCTGAATTAAAAATTGATGAGGTTCAAGAAATAACTAGGTTTAGTAAGTCGAAGGTTAAGGTGACGCTACATCGAGCAAGAAAGAGTTTAGCAGTAATTCTAAAGAAACAACTTGGTAAAGAAATTGAAGACTTATGAGTGAAGATCCGATCAAACGATTAATCAAGGAGAGTAGGTTAGAAACATCTTCCAGCTTTACAGATGACTTATTTCAAAAATTTGAAGCCAAGCAAAGTAAGAAAATTGCAAAGCGGCTATACCTTTTAACAGGTTTAAGCATTTTGTTTTTTATGGTCATTACGCTAATGCTCATGAAACCCGAATTATTCGGTCTATCACTCGAACTACCTAAAAACGGGTTATTAATGGTTATCAGTTTGCTAGGTTTTCTTACTGTTCTCCATTTAATCAACCTTATCAAAAATAAAAATTTGATCCTATCGAATTAAAGAGACATTGATCTATATAATTGATTAACATGTAGTTATAAGTATTGTCAAAAATATTAGTCTCATCTATAATGCGAATTAAACTCTGATTCTACCCCACAAAGTTTAATTGTTTGTAACCATTTGCTCGACTTAGGTGTCCAAGCCCCATCAAATGAAAATAAGGTCAATAAATGGGGGCAAAACTTCGTCAAGAATTTTCTGGTCGGGTCGTTGAAAAACAAAAATTCGATGATTTTACTATTTCAATAATACACTTTGATAGTTGCTTATCGAATGATTGGCACTTTCATGATAAAACGCTTATCTGTACGGTTGTAATTGGAAGTTATCGTGATGTCAGCACTAAGCATATTCAAGAATTAACCCCCGGTAAAATACGCTGTTATCAAAAAGGAGAGGCCCATCAAAACATTCCAATAGACCTGCATTCTGTTGTTCTGATTGTGGAGCTTGAAGACCGCTTTTTTAACGATCAAATAAGTCGAAACAATTTTACTCTTGATGAATTAGTCAATCTTGACCTTATCCAGATGTATTTAGACTTGATCACGAAAAGGATTATGCAACCTAAGGATCTAGTGTCAAAATTAAGATTGGCATTTCAAGGGCAAGTCTCAACGGAATACGATAAACGGGCAAATGAAATAAAAGCTGTTTTAAATGATCGGTGGAATGAATTTCCCTCATTAGCTGAGCTCTCATCTGTTTTGAAGATTCACCCGGTAACAATATCAAAATATTTTTCAAAAGCCATCGGCATAACCATTTCTGAATATGTAAGGAAGATTAAAATAAAACGTGCCGTGCTAGTGATTCTAAATACAGAAAAAACAATGGCTGAAATAGCATTTGCATGTGGATTTTCTGACCAAAGCCATATGATAAGGCTCGTCAAATCTTATATGGGATATACCCCAGGTCATATACGCGTGTTGAGCCAAGAGAATCAATCAAGATTTAAGCATCTCTTACAAGAGAATTACAACAATTAAAATATCAAAAACCATGAAGCCAATATTGATCTTTTTCATATGCGTACTGAGTACGACAACAAGCTTTGGGCAGAAACCATCAAAAACTATGGTGGACGATATGTCTAAAACCATAGCTAAACTCATTGAAGATAATTATGTATTAGAGGAAAAGGGTTACGAGATAGCTGATTACTTTCTGAAAAACTTGAGAGCGGGAAGGTTTTACCAGGCAAAGACCCTTAAACAGTTAGACTCTATTATGACAAAAACTCTAAGGGAGTCTAGTAATGATTATCACTTGTACACGTGGAATAACAAGAAGATAGTTGAACAACTTAAGGTGAATTCTGAAGAGATTGAAGCCGAGGAAGAGGTAACTAATTTCTTTAATGATTCGGATGCCTATAACGCAAACTTTGGGTTTGAAAAAGTAGATGTTCTCAGTGGTAACATTGGCTATATCAAGTTGAACCAAATCAATATTTCCGACCGCAGCCTTAAAAAATTATATGCATCCATGGCTTTAGTTGAACATACTGATGCACTTATTATTGATTTAAGAAATAACGGCGGAGGCGGTAGTACCATCGGATCCGTGTTAGAGACATATTTCTTAGAGGGCTATAAACCATTACTTGAGTTTAGATCAAGAAATGGTAAACCGAAAATTGAGTATACAGTGGGTTGGTTACTTGAGAATCGATACTTGAAGCCGCTCTACGTACTAGTAAATAAGGGGACAGCTTCGGCAGCAGAAGCATTCGTTTTTGCATTGAAAAGTCACAATAGGTGCATAGCTATTGGTCAACCTACGTCTGGTGGAGCGTTCATGAATACATACTTTCCTGTAAATGAAGATTTCATTATAGCCATTTCAACTTCAGCTCCATTTTTACCGGATACTAATACTAGCTGGGAAGGCAAGGGCGTGCAGCCAGATTATTTGACCAAAGAAGAAGATGCCTTGAGTAAAGCTATTGAGTTAATACGTAATCGGTGAAGTTAAATCGCCGATAAATAGTTTACTGCCGAGAACAATTTGAGCCAAAACTAAGACCATTCTATCATAAGTACATCCATGATGATAATGACTCCCAATAGAGCTTGACACCTTACGTTAAACAGAAATCACGTAAGAAAATAAGGTTTAGTGAGTACAACTGATACTGTGGATTAGACGAGAACCTTCTAAACGATATGATTATGCCACATGCTTTTGACAAGGGCAAGGATAGCCGCAAAAAAGTAGTTCGGCAGTGTTTTGAAAGGACCGATTATTAGGTACCATTTCTAACTGGAAAACCCATCTGAGCCCAAACTAATATACCCTCATCTATAATGGCTGTATTCTCGTAACCATAACGTTTCAATGTGCTTTGGACACGTTCAGAGGCCGCATGCGGGCAGGCACAATAGATTACGATCTGGGTACCGTCATTCGGAATATCATCAATAAAGTTTTCAGGGTCTTCATAATATGGTACTGGTGCAGCGCCTGGAATATGCATCTGCCGCCAGGCTACTTCTGATCTAGCATCTAAGATTACCATTCTTTTACCGTCAGCTAAAGCTTGATTAACCTGTTCTGCGGATACATATCGGCCAGCACGTAGCTTAAATTCTGGAGCTTCACTATCAGGGTTCAAGATATACTCGTCAGGAGTTGGTACTCTTACTGTATCTAGTCTAGGGATATCCCAGCCAGATGCTCGTGTTCTTAGGAATGCTGTCAATGCATCGATATCATTATCACTTAAACTATCTTTAAACGCAATCATCGGCGTACCATCACGACCTTCTGCAATGGCATACCTCAAGAAATGATCTGTGGCAGTAGCTAGTAACATTGGGTTAGCCAAAGCTGGTGCGGATACTCCTTCGCCTTTTACTCCATGACAGGTAGCGCAGTTTTGGTTATAGAGTCCTTCACCTCTTGGAATATCTCCTATAACTGGTTCTCTTGATACATCAATTGCTTCTGTTACTCCTGCAGTTTGTTTGAGGTATTCGAGTAATAATTCTATTTCAATATAGTCTAGCGGTCCGCCTTGGGCCTTTAAATATCCTGCCATGGCCGTATTTGCTCTTCCAAACTGAATGGTGTACCGCATGAAATTATTATTCATACTCGTCGCCAAAAGAGATTTTGATCGGAGGGAAGGAGCGTTATCAGCGGCATATCCTTGTCTTTCATCACCATGGCAGAGCGCGCAATATTTAGTATACAATTCTCCAGCATGCTTTATGGCGAGGGTATCCAATTCTTGACTTGGCATCAGTGTTCTAGCTAAAATGGCTTGTGCCTCAGGCTCAGCTACAAATTCGAGTTGAACACCTAAAGCATATTCAGCAGGAATCGTAATCCGATCTGTATCACGAATAATGGCATCCTCTGGGAGTTCTTTTTCGAAATAGTTGAAGGTAGAATCTAGATTGACTACGTCAAATTGAATGGCATAAATACCTTCCCCTTGGTTGCTGATAAAGTCCAAAGCTTTTGGATTACTAATGCTTGAAACTAGGTGTAACTCTTGATTATCGAATAGGCTGTATTTAGTCAGCTGATCGTTTTGCTCGACTTCTTCAAAACCCATATTGGTATATTGATCAGTAGAAGCTTCCAAATCGTTTACCGCCATTTTTAAGGCAGAAATACCTACCACTCCATTGGCATGATTGCTAAACATACGGGTATAGACATACCACGTATTCCAATCGTCGAGTAATTCGGCGTAGTTACTATTTGTATTTTGAATAAATCTTGGCAGATTTTGCGGTGGTGAGGATCGATTAAAGTCAAGGCTTCTACGTTGTGGGTCACCATCATCTCTCGACCAACCTTGGGCAGGTTGTGAATTAGTTCTATAAGAAACTGCCGAATCCATGGCATAGCCTTGGGCCGTCAAACTACTGAACGTAGAATCGACCGATGAGCTACTCACTGAAAACAACCTCACGCCTTGATTGGAAGCTAGATAATCCCCAATGAATTGAGGTACCTTTTGCTGATCGGCTGAATCACTTATTGACATTATTTGGAACGAGCTCATATCTCCTAGGCTGACAGAAGCGCTAACCGACTCGTCGAATGTTCCAGCGGTTCCATTACCGTATATAGTAAAGCCTAATGTGTCTTTATAATACTTAATAGCTGACTCTAAGTCTTTCACCATTAGGGTAGCATCATTAATACCCATGCCGTCTCCTGTTAGAAATGGCTTCTCTTTATCTTGAAGCTGACAACCGCCAAAAAGGAAAAGACTGATTGCTAATAGACAGGTAAAAAAAGTAGAGTTTGTACGCTTTGAATTAAAAAAATGCAGTGGTTTCATGAGGTAACTTTATCCGATTAATATACGAATTGGACTTTGATTACTGGGAACGGTATTCCATAAATTATTGGTTACTAGCTTTCAAGCCTCAATAATCGACTTAAACAGGGGACTTGGGTTACAGGAGTGATTACCTGTTCGTTTTATTGAACAATCAAAAAAACTTCACCTCTGTTAATCAATCTCTTGGTTTAAGCAACTAAAAAACTCTTTCCGTCTTTCTATGTCATTGAAGGCTCCGCCATACTCGATTGTGGTGGTATAGCTTGACTTATCTTTAATTCCTCGAGACGAGACGCACAAGTGTTTAGAAGCAATCATCACTAGAACGCTTTCAGTTTTTAAGGCCTGCTGTAAATCTTTCATTATCTGTAGGCAAAGCCTTTCTTGAACTTGTGGCCTATGTGCATAATAGTCTACTAGTCTATTAATCTTAGACAAACCAATTACTCGTTCATTGGGAATATAAGCCACATGAGCAAAACCCGTAATGGGTAAGAAATGATGCTCACAGGCAGAATCTATCGTGATGTTGCTTTCCACTAGCATTTTGCCGTAACCGTATTTGTTTTCGAATGAAGATAATTTTGGTTTGTTGGCTGGATTTAACCCGTAGAATAGTTCTTTGACATACATTTTTGCCACACGATAGGGGGTGCCAGACAGACTATCATCTTTAAGATCAAGACCCAGCTCATCCATAATGGCCATAAAGTGTTTCTGAATGTTCTGAATCTTCACGTCATCAGGCTTATCAAAGGCATCTGGTCTCAGTGGAGTTTCTACACTGGTAGAAAGGTGGTTATTTCCAATATCTTCGATCTGATTGAGCAACTCGTCTTTCATGATTAAGTATTTGTTGTACAGCAGGTTTCATCCTGACATTGACAGTACTTTTTATTGTAAATATGTAGGCCCGCGAGTATGAGTGCAGGCACATAAACACTCGCTTCTGGTAAGTGCGATATCTCGAAGCTCTCATTCATAATAGCCAGAAAGAGTAGGCTAAAGGTCGCCCACATCGCTACTTTAATCCATGATTTGCTAGAGTTTTGAGTGGCGAAATATACCGCTAATAAAGAAATGGCAACGAACAGATAATCAAATGTTCGATACCAAAACGGAGGTTCTATGCTACCTATTTCAGTACCCGCTTTAGCGATAAATATGAACGGTGTTATCATACAGTGTATGGCACAAAGCGTACTAACAAGCGATCCAATAAGATCAGGCTTTGGTAGTGTTTGGATTTGTAGTTTCAAGGAGTGTGATTACGTGCAACAATGTTGCAATTATAATACTCTAGACCATTATAAACAACTGTCTGCTCTAGGATTCGAGTTAACTCTCTATAATGGCTAAAGGCTATTTGATCTGGTCAAATAGGTCATAGACGAGTGATATTGAGGTAGCCAGCTAAACTTCTTGCCCTTTTAAGGAGTGTTCAATAATACTATTTAAAAGCTTTATATCACTGCCAGGGCCGACTGTCAGCAATTTGGCACCGGTAGTCGGTATTCCGTGAAACGGCCTTATGCTTACTTTTCCATCTGGGGTACGCTCAAAATAAGTATAGCCTTCATCATCTTTCAATCTTGCACAACCTTTAACGCGTAGTATGCTTCGTGGCAAGGCATTACAGATACTAAATATGCTCTCCTTATTTGGTAAAATGGGTAAATCAGTGGAACTAGACGACCAATGCGCCTTGAGATGATCTAGTTTTTCTGCCTGATTGTCAGATGGTTCTAATTTTGAAAGGAGGGTAACATTAATTTGGTCCGTGGTGATGATTTTGGCCAGAGGATTGAATCGTCTGATGTCATTTTCCACGATCAACCTTCGTTCTTTCGAGCATTCATCTAAATGCGTTAAGACAACTAGCGATGATACTTGAATTTGATTAGCTTCTAGTACATTATGCTCTCCTCGGCGCTGCCAATTCATGACATCCACAACAGAAATTTGAATGGGAGATAGGAATCTACTGTCAACACCTACACCTAAAAAGCCCATGAGCGCACATGCATCCGATGTTCCATTCGCTTCAATTAAAGTGATGCCTGCTGGTCGCTTTGGAACGTTATTGATTAGATTTCGAAGTTCCCCGATGCCCGAACAACATATACAGCTACCATTTAAGGCATTTACAGAACTCGGATTTAGTTGTTCTAAGAATTGTTGAGCATCTAAACCTGCGTTTTCGTAATCGTTTAGAATAATATAGGGCTGCAAGCCTTTAGCAATAGCGCTAGTCGTCAAATGTTTCAACAGGGTAGTCTTTCCAGCTCCCAAGAATCCAACTACGGTAATTATACCTTCCATCTTTTCCATTCTCTTATGCTGAAACACCTAACGATAAGCACCGCGTGAAGTTTATGCTTTCCACCGAAGCGGTCAAAAGACTATATGCTTCTTAAATCGATCACTTCGAAGTTTCTGGCGTCGAAATAGTCATCTAAACCGTAATCCGTGTTTATGATGATCCCGCCGAGAAGCGTCACCTTATTCACATGAAACTCATCCTTACAAGCGGCTATGTACTTATGAATCCTTTTATTGATAATGTCATAAGCAGCCTCTGTAATGGCTTTTGCCTGATTACTACTTTCAAGAATTTGCTCTCTATATGGCAGCAAACTATCTTCTAGCCTCATTTGCTGGTAATCATCATCGTTGATCTTCGGCTTGTAATTTTCATCTTGAAGTCTGTCCAAAGCAAGCATCAAGGCTCCACAAGAGTTCCCGGTATCTTCTTGACGCGGACGATACATCTTACCAAGTTCTCCTTCTAGTGTGATTCCAATGTGCGGACCGTAGAAAATAAATGCACTTCCTTCGTCAGGGATATGATGAGCAAATGCCGTCATACCAGTTTGGCCAGCAAATGGTAAACCGCCTAAGCCTCCCATGATAAATGGTCCAAATAGAACGTTGAAGAATGTAGTAGAAGGAACATTGATATCATCTGAACAGACTGACGTTGCCATCAGAATTCGAGAAATATCAAGCTCATGTTCAATTTGCATTCTACCTAAAAAATGGATTGAAGTATCCTTTGCGTCTTTTGCATCTGGAAAAAATTGCTTGACGACTTTATCAAATTTGCGCTGTAACATATCTTAAAAAAATTTAACCAATATGTCACCTATTTGGTAGTTATGCAACTATACAGTTCTAAATGAGGTCGGATTCACACTTCGATCGGATAAAAGGCTACTTACTCATGCTTTATTCCAAAAAGCAAAAAGTCTTGAGAACCGCGATTGCTTAAGAACAAGTCTTTAACGCCATCCCCATTGAAATCAACAAAATCGATGTCAAAACCGCGTCCTTTAATGCTTTCTGGAAGTATGGTGCTTGTTTTATCTGTAAACTTCCCCTTGCCGTCATTTAAATAGACACTAAACGGTGTCATACCTGCAAAGCTAGGCCCATTTGTATTGCCTGTTATAATATCTGCATCGCCATCGGCATCTACATCTTCGAAAGCCACCCCAAAACACCGATTATCATCTTTAGGTAAATGAGTATTTGTTATATCAGAGAAATTTCCCTTGCCATCATTAATGAGTAATCTATTCTGACGGACTGCATTGGGCACGAAAGCCTGTACGTTGCCATAAAGCATATCTAAATCACCATCACCGTCAATATCAGCAACGTCTACTTCGCGCGTTTCTTCTGGCGTGTTACGCAAGGGGAGTCTTTCAAGCGATTCATCTTTAAAAAAGCCATTGCCATCATTGATCATGATACGGTTTGCGTCTTCATTCGCGATCAAAAGATCTTGATCTCCGTCGTTATCAATATCAGCAAGCGTTAAGTCTTGGGTGACATCAGTAAATTGTCCCAATCTTTGGGCAGTTTCATCTTTGAATTGCCCATTACCATTATTGATTAAAGCGTTGTTTTGTCCATTATTCCCAATTAAAATATCAGGCGCACCATCGCTGTTTAGGTCATAAATAACGACGGAGTTTGACGTACCAGTAACGGGAATACGACTTCCCGCATCGGAAAAAGTACCATCTCCATTATTTAAGTAGAGTTCGTTTGTTTGATCGTCTTCGCTTACCACAATGATGTCTAAGTCACCATCAAGATCAAAATCCGCTATGCCGATATCTTCACTGTCGTGGTTCACCTGAGGTATTCTAGAGATACTTTCATTTGTGAAATTACCTTTACCATCATTAATGAGTAAAATATTAGGCCTATGTTCATTGGCGATGAGAATGTCCATGTCACCATCACCATCAAAATCCGCAATTCCTGCATCCATAGATAATCTTTGCAAATCTTGGTAGGGCAAATTGGTTTTCGTTACATCCTTAAAAAATGCTGTGGATTGACTATTGGCGAGTTGGGAAACCGCGATCATGATGCAAAAAATAAAAACACTTCTCATATCCAGAATTGATTATACGATTCAAATAAAGTCACAATCGGTACGGCGACATTGCGATTTTATGTCTATGGTTAAAACTATCGAGTATCAGAAAATCCTAAAGGGGTCTGGGGAGGCGTTTAGTTAAAGATTCATAATTGTGAGACTACTTATACGCTTTTTCGTAATCGGTTACTTATCTTTAGTTATTATAAGGTGAAACTATTTGCGGTTTTACAGCGTCAAAAAACAAAACAACAACGTTCATGCTCAAAAATTACATTAAGGTAGCTTTCAGAAGTTTGCTGAGGCAACCGGGTTATACTGCTCTAAACATTATCGGTCTTACAGTGGGTATAGCCTCCAGCTTAATTATTTTACTCTATATTTTTCACGAAACAAGTTTCGATAAGGGACATTCAAATGGAGATCGTATTTATCGGCTCTCTACGGAAATAACGGAGCCAGACAATGCCTTTAAATGGGCAAATATGACATTTCCTGCGGCTTTCACGATCAAAAATGAAAACCCAGAGGTGGTGCAAGCCGCTCGGCTTTCTGGATTGAGCGGTCAGGGAGGGCGAAGGTTCACCCTAAACCAGGTAGACTACTTTCAAGATAATGTATATGCGGCCGACTCAACGCTTTTCGATTTATTCGATTACGATTTTATTGCTGGAGATCCAAAAACAGCTTTGGACGCGCCTAATTCAATTGTTATTAATGAATCCATGGCCAAGAAAATTTTCAAGGAGGAAAATCCTGTTGGTCAGACGATCCAAAGTGGCGGAAATAGGGAAATGTCTTTACAAGTGACTGGGGTTTATAGGGATATGCCTAAAAGTTCACACCTAATTGCTGAAGCCCTTATTTCTTGGAGTACAATTTTTCAAGGAAGAGAAGGTAATTGGGGCGGATGGGGCGTTTACTCTTACGTTCTTGTCAATGAAGGTGTAAGTAAAGCTGCATTACAAGTCAAGCTAGATTCTACCGTAACCAAATACCTCGATCCTATTTTCAAACCAATTAATATCAATGTCAAAATGGTTCCTGTGCTATTACGGGACATCCACTTGAAGTCAGACTTCGATGGCGAGCCTGTCGCTGCCGGAGACATCCAATATGTTCAAATTTTTACGGCTATAGCGATTTTCTTGATCATCATAGCCAGTATTAATTATATGAATCTAGCCACAGCGCGATCTACCAAACGGGCTATGGAAGTGGGTTTAAGAAAGGTAATGGGTGCTCAAAGAGGCGGGTTGATCGGCCAGTTTCTTACAGAATCAATCTTGATTACACTAATATCGTTGATTTTAAGTGTTGGTATTATGATAGCCGTTGTGCCATCGATTAATAACCTAGTTGGAACGAGTCTGGAGGTAGAAGCCTTGCTTGAAACCAATGTTGTCTTGGCGGTTTTAGGAATTGTCTTTATCACGGGTATCATTGGTGGTAGCTATCCTGCATTCTTTTTATCGTCTTTTCAACCAGCGACAGTTCTCAAAGGTGGCGCGGCAAAATCAGGTAGTAAAATCTTAAGGAAAGGCCTAGTAACACTTCAGTTTGCCATTTCAATGTTCATGTTGATCGGCACATTCGTCATTTATGCTCAAATGCAATTTGTCCGAAACAAAGACCTGGGCTTCGACAAGGAACAGATGATGCAAATTGACTTTAGGAGTCGGGCAGACGTAGAAAAATGGAACGTCCTGAAAAATGAGCTACTTCAAAACCCCAATATCGGTGGTACTGGTTCAGCAGCGGTGACGCCAGGCAATGGCTACTCTAAAAATGTATTCTCTATTGAGACTGAAGAGGGTGCGATGGATGATCGCGGTCTAGATAATTATAGCGTGGACTATGAATTCTTCGAGACCTTAGGCGTAGAAGTCGTTCAGGGTAGAAATTTCTCTCTGGATTATCCTTCTGATACCGCTCAGGCAGTAATGGTCAATGAAGCAATGGTTCGTAGGATGAATTGGACCAATCCGGTCGGTAAACGCATTAATCTAACTGGAAATGATTCTTTGCCAGGAGCAAGGGTGATTGGCGTAGTGAAGGACTTTCATCAAGAATCTTTATATGATCCCATTACACCCTTAATGTTTATGCCGAGCAGACTTAACCCTTCGGCAATAGTTAAGATTAACGGTAATATTGATGCCACGATAGACTTTATTGAAGCGGCATGGGAGAGAACATATCCAACGACTGCATTTGAATATGTTTTCCTTGATGAACAATTTATGGAGAACTACGAGGCCGATCAAATCCGAGGTCAATTGTTTTTGGGCTTCTCGGGGATGACCATTTTGATTGCCTGTTTGGGACTCTTAGGCTTGGCTTCTTTCACTGCCGAGCAACGTGCCAAAGAAATTAGTATAAGAAAAGTTCTTGGTGCCAATACTCAAGGATTAGTGAATTTATTGATCAGAGACTTTGTAATCCTTATTGTGATTGCTGCTATTCCTGCCTGTATTTTGGGCTATATTTCCATGAATGAATGGTTAGAGAACTTCCAGTTCCACATTACACCGGGCGTAACCATTTTCTCATCGGTTTTGATCGGCACATGTTTGGTAACAGTGCTTACGACAGGTTATCATGCACGAAAAGCCGCTACTGCCAATCCTGCACAGAAATTGAGGAGTGAGTAAAATCACAGTCGTAAAAAGAAAGGCTCGTTTCTGAATTGAAACGGGCCTTTTTTATTGGGATGTTAAAAGCATATCATATTTATCTCATTCAATTTCATGCTTGATGAATGATTCTCGAAGGTGTCATTAAGATGTCAATCTTATCTTGGATTAGAGGAATCAAGCATAGATATTTAGCCCTTTAAAAGCACTAATCATATGTCTGAAAAGAAATTCTATCATGTTGGTGAGCTGAGCGATGAGCAACCTGCCAAAACACAATACGAATCCACTAAATTTGCTAAAGCACGTCATCCCGAACCTTATCGATTTGAGGTAAATCTAAGTGCCGAGGCAGGCAATATGCAAAGCAAAACAGGAGTAGTCTCTGTCAATATTCCTGGATTTAGCCCCGTTAAGTTGTATTGTGATGAACAGCCGCCTGTAGGAGAGGACACGGCACCGCCACCATTGGCCTTCTTTTCAGCGGGTATCGGTTTTTGCTTAATGACGCATCTTACGGATATTCTTACTGCTAGAAAAATCCAAGTAGACAGTTTGAAACTCGAACAGCGAATAGTTTTCGCGACTAACCTAGGGCATATGCGCGAGCATGGCTACATGACTGATGGCCGTTGTGACATGGTAGAGACGCATGTGATCATAGATAGTCCAGAACCTGAGGAGAATATCAAAGACTTGCTTAACGAAGCTGAAAATGGCTGTATGGCACATTTTGCCCTAAGAAATCCAATTCCTTGGTCTACAAGGCTGGTTTACAATGGTAAAGAGGCGATTAATCGTTCTTCAGCCGATCAAGATTAAGAAGTTAATACCTTAAGAATTGAGTCAGCATTTATTTAGTAGGTGCTGACTTTTTTATACAGGAAGGAAGAATGACGAACGTAAAGAATTGATCTGGTAGATCAATTGAGCGAGTAACCAGCTAGTAGGGTGAGCATTCACACTCATGTGACACTGCTTGTCTGCCGAAAAGAAATGTAGGCATGGCTCTGCTGGCGTAGGCGTATGTCAATGGCAATATTTATTTAATAATCGCGATTGACAATTCAAGCATTTCTGATAAGCCTTAGACTTGCTATGTCAAACAATAAATCACAATAAAAAAATTGTTGGTCAATGAGTTAATATCTTTCTAAATTAAATCAATGCAAGACCTGCCAAACGCTTACGACTTAATTTATAAAAATGTAGCTCGTTTTATCGACCTGACTGATGAAGAAAAAGGCTTGTTCAAATCATTCTTAAAAGAAGGAAATGCCAAACGCACAGAGTTCATTTTACAACCTGGTGAGATTACAAATTATGAGTACTTTGTGGTCAAAGGTTGTTTAAAGGTATATTCTGTGGACAATAATGGGGCGGAGCATGTGTCAATGTTCGCCATTGAAGATTTCTGGACGGGGGATATGGCGAGTTTTATGCTTCGGCAACCCTCTACTTATTTTATCAAGGCACTAGAAGACTCTGAATTTTTAATGCTTTCCAAACAAAACTTCGAACGTCTTTTTGAAGAACTACCGAAGTTTGAGCGTTTTTATAGAAATTTATACCAACGTTCCCTCGTAAGTTATATTAGTAGAACAAATCAGGGTATTTCATTGACTGCCGAAGAACGCTATGAAATCTTTTTGAACAAATACCCTCAAATTGCCAATCGTATTAAACAAAAAGATTTGGCTGCCTACCTCGGTATTACCCCTGAGTTTTTAAGCATGATTAGAAGCAAAATCAGCAAGAATTTATGATCCTTTTTTGATCCTATTGGAAGGATCAACTGCTATTGGTCGCTGACGAATAGCTCCTGGCTGTTTTCTTAAACTAGTTTATTTTTCGAGGTGATATTTCTAGGGTTCTTTGTTTCATGCTTAAGAGAAACACCCTTTTTAGCCTTCTATTGCTAACCATTGTCTATGGAGGCCATGCACAAGTCAGTCAGCTGGAGCTGGCATCCGGACCTGACAAGACGGACTTCACTTCTTTTTCATTCAGGCCTCTCGTCTCAAATGAAAGGTTTACGATAGCCACGCTGGCCTTCTTTCAGAAATTTCATCGGCAGGAAGAAATCATCTTTGATGAAGCAGGTGTTCAGTCTACACTTTACTGGAATCTCAACCAAAGCATATCTGTTGGGTCCAGGCTTTATTACAATAGTGAAACGGGCCTATCTGAAGGGCTATCCATTTTGTACAAGGTACAGTGGACCAATTTTGTACTCTCTGCAATTCCTACATTGGTTCATTCTGAAAAAACGGGCTATCTCAATGGTGAGCTTTTTTTGCAGATGCAATGGACCAAATCATTAAAGGGTGATTTGAAATTGCTGCTCAGTACACAGATGTTCGCTAATTGGGATCAATTCTCCCATCATACCAGAAGCTTTCAGCAGATCAGGGCCGGACTAGCCCATGAAAACATACAGTATGGACTAGCCATTGATTTTGATCAGTTCGGTGATAATCACGTCACCTCACTAGGCGTGTTCGTTCGCAAAATTTTAAACACAAATAACCATAAACCATAAATAATATGATTAATAAAATTCTAAACACAGAAAGTAATTGGGGAGCACTAACCGCTCGCCTTACACTAGGAATAGTTCTATTTCCTCACGGAGCTCAGAAAATGCTGGGTTGGTTCGGAGGTTATGGATTTACAGGCACTATAGATGCCTTTACCAATCAGATGCAGCTTCCTTGGATAGTCGCCTTTGCAGTGATCCTTATCGAGTTCTTTGGATCCATTTCTTTGATCTTGGGCTTAGCAAGTAGGCTATGGTCTCTGGCCATCTCAGGTCTCTTCACAGGGATCATTTTTACGAATCACCTGGAACACGGCTTTTTCATGAACTGGTATGGAAACAAGACAGGTGAAGGCTATGAGTACGCGCTTTTGATCGTGGGAATTGCCGTTGCCGTTCTGATTAATGGCAGTGGAAAATATGCACTAGATACTCAATTAATAAAACGCTTAGAAAGATGAAAAAGATAATAGCACTTGGAGCAAGTAGTAGCAGAAACTCCATCAACAAAACATTGGCCATACACGCAGCCAGCAAAGTAGCTGATGCTACAGTGGCGGCCCTTGATTTGAATGATTATGTATTGCCTCTTTACAGTGTAGATGCTGAAAATGAATTGGGTATTCCGGAAGACGCACATCAGTTTGCCGAGAAGATTGCCTGTGCAAATGGGCTGATAATTTCTTTGGCCGAGCACAACGGGAGCTACACTGCTATATTTAAAAACCTAATTGACTGGCTTTCTAGAATAGATATAAAAGTATGGAAAGACTTGCCAATGCTTCTGATGGCTACTTCCCCGGGCGGGCAAGGCGGGGCAAGTGTACTGGCTACTGCTAAGACAGGTTTCCCTTATATGGGAGGCAATGTGGTTGCAGATTTTTCTCTTCCATCATTCTACGACAACTTCTCAAATACTGGTATTACCAATCAGGAGTTGGCAGCTAGGCTTGACGAGAAAGTAGCGCTTTTTGAAAAGTCGTTAATCGAGTAGTATGAAACGGCTATCGAAACTCATACTGACACTAGGCTTTTTGATTGCCTGCTTTGTATTGCAGTCTTCTTTCGGAGATTCCTCTACGAACCGTGTCACAGGTACTCTTTTGTATGGTGAAACATCCAGTAAAGAGGCATTAAAGCTTTTCGAGGTGAAATGCCGAGTCTGCCAACAGGTTAAGGATCCCTTTATAATCTTGAAAAAATCAAGTGCCTTAATAGGGGCTAGAACAATCTACAGGAGGGTTTTACAAATGAGAATATACCAAAGGGAAGCTAGACGCAGATGATTATGGAAATATCAATTCAAAACTCATTAATCAGCGTATCGCTTTTGCTTACAGGACTCTCTGCAGGTTTGTTCTTTGGTTGGTCGGTATCGGTGATTCCGGGTACACAAAAGATCGATGACCTCAGCTATTTAAATACGATGCAGAGCATTAATCAGGAGATTTTAAACCCTAGTTTCTTCATCGTCTTTTTCGGAAGCCTTATCGCCTTAATGCTATCAACCTACTTTGTATATCCTATCAGTATAACAGGGTTTAGTGTCCTACTCATCGCTACATTGATATACCTGATTGGTACACTTGGTGTTACGGGCATGGGTAATGTACCACTTAACAACGAGCTAGAGGCACTGAAGATTGCGGAGCTCATGAGTACGGAAATTTCTGATTTCCGAGATTATTATGAGTCCCAATGGAACAGGTTTCATTCCTATCGGATGTTCTTCTCGGTATTGTCATTCATTATGACACTGCTAGCACTCCATATTCAATACAAAAATTAAACTCAAATAAATCAATCATATGAAAAACACATTTCTTATACTCAGTCTGCTATTCCTTCATTGTCAAGGGATGGCGCAACAAAAGCCCAAAAATCAATGGACATATTCGGTGGGTTTAGGGATGGCCATCATACCTTCTTATCTGGGAGATGATGAATCACGGATATTGCTCTTTCCAAATTTTACAGCCACGGATGGAAATAAATTCTTTTTCTCACTTCTGGAAGGCGCGAGTTATCATTTAATAAATACCAATACTTGGAGAATGGGTCCGGTACTTAAATCTGATATTGGTCGATTTGAAGACGGCTCGTTGCCATCAAGTATCACTAACAAAACCGATGATCTGATTGGTTTCGGTGACATAGATGCCACAATCGAACCAGGAGTCTTTATTGAGTACACCAAAAAATCTATTGCCACTAAGCTGGAATTAAGACAAGGAGTAGGGGGGCACAAAGGAATAATTGGTGAACTAAAAAGTGAGTATAGAGGTACGCTTAAGTCAAAGTTAAAATCCATCTATTATTCCATTGGGCCGGAACTTAGGTTTGCAGGCTCAAATTTCAACAATACCTTCTTTGGAATAAATCAAGAGCAGTCCTCAAACACCGATCTGGCTGTATTTGAAAGTGAGTCTGGCTTATTGTCTTACGGAATCAGCGGTTCAATCATATTTCCAATCAATGAGAAGCTTTCAGCCATCACCTTTCTGCGCTACAACCGATTAGGGAATGTGGCTTCAGACTCTCATTTGATTCGACAGTATGGTTCTTCTACTCAGAAGACTTTGGTCTTTATGATCAACTACCAATTATAGAATAATAAATGCTTAATAATATGCCACAGACTCTGAAAACAACGATAGAGCCCAAGGCACTAAACTCAAATAGTAAATCAATTATGAAAAACAACATCTTAGTAATCGGAGGAACCGGAAAAACGGGTCACCGAGTAGTAAAAGGACTCACTCAATTGGGTCATAACGTAACCATAGGATCGAGAAATGGGTCTCCCGCTTTTAATTGGGGCGATTTCTCCACCTTTGCACCTGCACTAAAGGGAATGAACCGAGCCTATATTGTCTATTATCCAGACCTAGCAGTTCCTGGGGCGAAAGAAGCCATCACTGCCTTGGCCGAGGCGGCTCTGAATGAAGGGCTCGAAAAAGTAGTACTCTTATCGGGAAAAGGAGAGGCTGAGGCCGAAGCCTGCGAAAAAATTATCGCGAATTCAGGACTCAACTATACCTTAGTTAGGGCCTCATGGTTCAATCAGAACTTTAGCGAAGGATCCTTTTTAGACTTTGTATTGGCCGGTCAAGTGGCCCTACCAATGCCCGAGGCAAAAATCCCGTTTGTGGATGCCGATGACATTGGAGAAGTGGTTACCAAAGTACTGGTAGATGACAGCTATAATGGAAAGACAGTTACAGTGACGGGTCCACGAAAAATGACTTTCAAAGAGGCGGTAGAGGTCATGTCAGAGGGAATAGGTCGAGAAATTCAATACATTCCGATTTCCATTGAAGAGTTCAAAGCGGAAATGAAGGCTGCAGGCTTACCAGATTCTTATGTATGGTTGTTTGGCTATTTGTTCCAAGAAGTCCTAGGCAACCCGGACAATCAGGAAGTCTCCAATGATGTACAGCGAGTGCTAGGTAGGTCGGCCACTGATTTTTCAGATTACGTTGAAAAAACAGTCGCCACGGGTATCTGGTATCAGGAAAAAACCGCTTGACTTATAAATTTATAATATCAAGAGGTTCTCAGTTTGCCCTGTATCTATTGCAGGGTAAACTATAAGAAACCCAAACTAGTCAGCTTTTTAAGTATTTAAAAGATCCTCAGTTTCTAATTGCGAACAAGCTATTTAAGGATAAAACTTATTCACTAACTCTTGCATCACATGTGATTAAGCAGCATTTTTCTGTTTCTTAAAGAATTTGAGATCAGATTTAATTTTCGATTCTGTCTTTTTACCGGTTTCGATAAATTGTTTTAAATCTTTGAAAGTCTGGTCTATATCTTTGCGCATTTTGGGTTTCATCATCCATCCCAAAAAGAACCCAGGCAGTCTTGCAAATTCGATTTCCATATGAGCTGAGATTGTTGATGTATCTCCATTCTTTGTGATAACTTTCCAAGTTGACCTAGCCTTCTTCATCATGGCAGGTAGTCCATCTGCGTAATAGGTGAAGCTCATGCTATCAGGGTCAACGCGTTCGACAATTTCATCAATTTCTCCCCATGTCGATGTACAGGTTCTGCCTTTGACTGACCCGAAGGCTTCTCTGTCTTCGGATAGATTAACGGTACTTGCCCAATCACCTACTTGTCCAAACTGATTCCAAACCAACTCCCAAACTTTGTCTGCTGGAGCATTTACTGATATATTTTTATTGATGATCATAGTAATATTTTTACTCTTAGATTCAATCAAAGTCACGGTGTGACAGTCGTTGGTCAAAATCTTAATCGTTCTTACAACTAATTTAAATTGAACAAGTATTTGAATTTATCGTCATTGACCACATCGTCTATTATGCTCTTTTTGTCAAAATCCTTCTTGAATGGTAGGTTTCGAAGGTGCTGATCGTATTTATCCTCCATTAAGTCTATTGTCTTCCCTACATTGGGAAGAACTACTTCATGATGAAAATCCACATACTCCTTTCTGTTGAATAGAAGGTTTCGATGGTCTATAATTTTATTTTTTAGGGTGAAAGTCACCTTTTTATGGCAGCGGCAAGGATTATCGGGGTTAACAAGTCCACACTTATTCTCCATATAATTGGCCATGTCCTTTCTGGCTCTTGTGAGGCGCTGTCGAAAATTACTTTTTGAGATCTCGAGTATTTCAGAACCAACCGTATGATCCGCATGGAACATATCTCCAATTATATATACTAATCGTTGTTCTCGTGTCAGACATAACAACATGCCGCTCATACAGCCTGCAGTAACTTCCTTGATTACTTCTTTCTTCTCTTCTTTTTCTTCCTGAGTCAATTCTACATTCTTAGATCCAGCTAATGCATTAGCATGCGATTCAAACCCAGTCATTTTTACCTCCATGGGTTTTCTTTGTGACATAAGAAAGTGGTTGGTAACAATGCGATATAGCCAGGTTCGAAATGAACTTTTTCCTCTAAATTCAGAGAGCTTTGTAATGACCTTTATGTTGACTTCTTGTGTAAGATCAGCGGCATCATCAGGTTGTCGAACCATCCGCCAGGCAATATTATAGATGTAAGGTTGATGCTTTAATAACAGCTTTTCCAGTGCCTTTCTATTTCCTGAATTCGCCTCATTTACTAAGGTGTCATCGTCTTCATCTCCTTCGTACTCTTTCAAAAAAGGGCTCATAATTAGTTTTTATAATTAGATGCACTTGAGTCAAATGTGTTACGACTTAATATAAGATCACAAAACATTGTCACAGTTTCTGAAGGTCTGAGTCTAAGGTTGAAAAAACTAGGCGGACTGTTTTCGAATAGTCAAATCGCCGTGAAAAGACAACAATGAATGAAACAGTGAGAGGGTTCAAAATGGATGAAGCATCCAATGAGCCCGAGGAAGTAAAAGAAGTATTTGACTGGTACAAAGAGAATTTTGGTTTTGTACCGAATCTGGCAAAAGTGTTGAGCGCATCACCCGCTACCTTAAGGGCTTATTGGCTTACGCAGACTCAGCTAAGCCAGTATGGCTTGTTGACCGCCGAAGAGCATAACATCATACAAATGGCTATAGCGGTAGAAAATCGCTGTAAATATTGTGCCTCGGGGCATCAGATGGCCGGTGAAGTTTTTTTTGGTTCGGCTGAAGATGATTTGATTGCGCTCAGGAATGAATCACAAATCTCTAATGAAAAGTTCGATGCACTTAGATCATTCGCATTGGCAATTTATCGTAATCAAGGGAGGGTTTCTGACGATGTTCTCAACGCTTTTCTGGCAAAAGGATATTCGAAAGCGCAAGCAATTGAAGTAGTAACCAATATAGCTGTGAAAGTGCTTTCTAACCTGTCCAATCAATTAGCTATCACAGCAATAGATGAGCCTTTTGCACCATTGGCTAAAGGGCTCTTCGAATAAAGAAAAACACTAGAATCAAATCAATTAAATACAAAAATCATATGAAAACGATTAAATCAATAGTACTGGCAGTATTACTGCTAACAGGCGTAAGCGTTAGCACTAACGCTCAAAATATGGATGCCAAAATGATACACAGTAAAGAGATAAATAAATCTGCTGACGAGGTTTGGAGGGTCTTAAGGAAAATGGATGATATAGATAAATACTCATCAAGCATTGCGAAAGTAGACTGGGAAGGAAACAAGGGAATCGGAGGCATTCGAGTGTGTTGGACGCCTGATGGAAAAGGTTATTTCAAAGAACGAATAGTTGGCTTCGATGATGCTAACAGATCTTATACTTATTCTTTATTAGAAGGGGCACCAGTAAAGGGAATGATCAACACTTTTAAGGTGGTAGATATAGGCTACAACAAGTCGAAGATCGTGTGGTGGACGAATTATGAAGAGTTTGTGAAAAACCCGAACATGACCAAGGATCAGTTTCATGGCTTTATGAAAATGAACGTTACAGAAATGGCAGATAAAGTTGCATCTGCTGCCAAAGCATCGAAGTAAACTGTTCTAAGGTAAAAGAAGTGGGTATTCCTATTTTAACCCATTTCTTGATGGTTGAAAGAGGCGCTTTTTGCGCCTCTTTTATTTCCTATTCTATGAGCTACACTCAGTTTTGTCAGCCACACTCGCACCCTATGCAGAGTTACAAAGCTTCGGCCCCGAAGCCTTGGGGCAGCAGAGGTAGCCACCCACAGGCTTTTCATTGCCTAAAGCTTGCCACCAGCAATCGTCTTCACGGCATGGAATCTAAGCAGCGTCTGGCGCAATTATACGAGCAGGAGGAGGGAGGAGCGTTAAGAATTGATCTAGCACATCAATTTAGCGACTAGCCAGCTTGTAGGGTGAGCAGGCATACTTATGTGACACAGCCTGCCTGCCGAAATGCAATGTAGGCATGGCTTTGCTGGCGCATGTGTGTGGCATTTTGGTCTGCCAAGTTTCTTTTAATTCTTTCATCTTACCCCATGATCCATGTTTCCAAAATGTGCAAGTCTTCTACCGAAATGTATACGTCCCGAAAGGGTCTATTGCTGTTCCTTTGTAACAGTTAATAATTCAAACAGCAACAGATAAAATTGAATACAATGGAAAATTTAAAAGCAGGAAAAAACAGTGTTACATTCAAGTCTTTCGGATTAGACCTCGCGGGTGACTTATACCTTCCGGAAGGTTTTGACTCAAATAAAAAATACAAAGCCATTATTGGTACGAGTCCTTTTCCACAGGTAAAAGAGCAAGTTCCGGCAACTTATGGACCAGAGATGGCAGCGAGAGGATTTATATACCTAGGTTTTGATTTCATAGGCATGGGAGAATCGCCTCACCTTCCAGGTGAGCACATGAAATCTCGATACATGTTTAGGCTGATTGAAAACACTTGGGATGCTGTTTCTTATTTAACTTCACTTTCGTTTGTAGATGAGGTTTACGGGCTAGGTGTATGCCAAGGTGGTTCAATCCTAGCTTCAGCTTGTGTGACAGACCGTAGAATTAAGAAGCTTGCGACTGTTTCTGGAATGATGGCAGCAGACGCTTTCCAGTGGGGTGATCCAAATATTGCAAATTATATTATCGCTTCCTCGAATGCTTCCAAACAAAAAATGTTTGAAACGGGCGAACCAGATTATCACTGGGTTAATGTCATAGACGACAGTATGACAGAAGAAGAGTTTGTTGCGACTGGAACGCCAATGGCTGCTGATACATATAGTTACTATGGAAAAGATGGATTTAGAGGTCCTAATACAGTTGAAAACTTTACTAACGAGCATATCGCTGATCAAGGTATGCAATCTCTAATTTCAATTGGAGAGCATTACGCGGATAAGATCACTCAGCCAACTCTTGTTATTTATAGTCCAAACGCAGCTACAGCAATCTGCTCTACTAACTGGATCGAGAGGCTAACAAATAATCCTGAAGTTCTTACTTTTCCAGAGTTCAGCCACGTTCAATTCTATTTCAAACCAGAGGCTGTAAAAGCATCTACTGATGCGGTAGCAGAATTCTTCAACAAGGACTAATCATATTTTCAAGAAGAGGGGCCAATGTGGCTCCTCTATTTTTTTGAATAAAGTAACAATGACCATTCAAGAAATTGCAAAGGAAGTAAATAAACGCTGGGTACATCAAATTCGATGTGGTGACCATCGGTTTATTGACATCACCATAGTTGAGACCGAGGGCAGGTTTTTTGTGCGTCAGTATAAATTCGGGAAACGAAGTTGGTACCATGCCTTTCTTGACAGCTCCGATGGAGCCATGAAAGCGGGAGAGATGGTAGTGCCAATCAATGGCGTAGTACCTAAGGACTTGGATGAAATCAACCGAAAAGTGAACAAGGCTTATTTCAAAAAACTCAACATCATCTATCCTTTGATGAGGTTGACTTACAATAGAAAAAAGCATGAAGCTTCAACTCTCGAACTGATTCCAAAATTATGATTAATTTGATCAAACATGAAGAATTTAGCTTTCAATAGCATTAGTGACTTCCATGCCTATAACGGAATGCCAGAACCAGAGAACCCTTTGTTCAGCGCATCTCACACTAGAGTGAAGGAAGATAAATCACAAAATTGTGATGAGACGACAGGTGAGGAGATAAGCCTGACATGTGATTTTTACAGTATCAGCCTTAAGCATATTGTCGCTGGCGAATTAGTCTATGGAAGAACTCATTACGATTGTACTAACGGAACGTTGCTCTTTACCGCTCCTGGACAAAGTCTAATCTTTAAAGGACTCGTGTTTAGTTCAGAAGCCTATCATATTTGCTTCCATTCCGATTTTATTCAGGGCACGGCACTTCACGAGCAAATCAAGAAGTACCATTTCTTTGAATACCGAGTTAATGAGGCCTTGCACCTTTCTCCGAAGGAAGAAGAGCAACTTAAGACCATCTTCAAAAATGTTGAAGCCGAATATCAGAACAATCAGGATGAATTCTCCAAAGAGATCATTCTTTCTCAACTGGAAACCTTACTGAAGTATTCGGACCGTTTTTACAAAAGGCAATTCCTGAATCGAAAGACTATCAATCAAACTATGCTTTCGAGGTTTAAGGATATTTTGAATGACTATTTTGAGGCTGGCGAACTACTCAACAAGGGCATACCAACAGTAGACTGGCTGGCTGGTAAACTCGAAGTCAGTCATCGCTACATGAGTGATACGATCAAGGCTGAAACAGGCAAGACGGCCATTGATCAAATCAACCTTTTTCTGATAGATGAAGCCAAGAACATGCTTTTGGCGCCCAATGCTTCTATTTCGGAAACGGCTTATCGTCTTGGCTTTGAATACCCGCAATATTTCTCACGACTGTTTAAGAAAAAGACAGGCATAAGTCCTAAGGAGTATATTCAAATCAGTTTATCAAACTAATTCAGTTTTAATAGTTAGAAGGTGCTTTTCAGCACCCTCTTACAAGAATAGCTTTAAGAAGTTATCTCTCCTTAATCCGCTTCAAACTCTTCGACAACGAAATCACATCATAAAGAGAGTTCTTTTCAATGTCTTCGAGGGGATAATCCGAATGATAAAGTGCAATATGATGAACCAGTTTTAGTGACTTGGCCATCTCCTTGGCACCATGAAAATAGATGAGTTTTAACAGATCTCCCGAATACTTGGGATGTGGCTGTGTCCAATATTCAGGATTATAGTTTTTTCAATAAGTAACACGAAGGTAGAATTCACGTCTGGAATCTATGTGATAATAAATTCAAAATAGACTGGTGTGAGGTTCAAGAAAAACTTCTGGAAAAGAATAAATCACAATTTAATTACAATTAAAAAGATATATTTTTAATTTATGATTAATAAACCTTCTTATACAGTAATATGGTAATTCCCAAGATTAACACAGAAGATCTCTTACTTTACATTGTCAGTATTGGGGTCCTAATATTTCTTGCAATATACCTCAATAATTCGCTTTCAAATATAAGTACAGAGTTATCTAAACAGAGTCCGCTGAATGATAAATTGAGTGAGCTGCCTGAAATATATCAAGTTGAACAGAGATACATATATGCTACAAGGGTATTAATTTCAAACTCAGCCAGGAATAATATGAGTTTTATGGTTGGGGCAGTACTTTCTATTTTAGGAGCAATGATAATTATTCGGAGAGTAAAGACTGAAGCGAGTAGTCTTGATGCCGGCAATGAATTCTTTAAATTCAACTTGGTCTCTAATTCACCTGGATTGATTATTACTACCCTTGGCTGTGCAATTATTGTAATCGCGATTGCGTCAAGAGATAGTTATAGTATAACAGATTCGGATCTATCAAATAACCCACCAAATAAAGAGCGTCTTGATACTAACACAGATAACCTAACCACAAATATTAATGAAATTATTAAAAAGTAATAAATGGCTTTATTCTTTCCTTTTAATTGGTCTGATTTGCTATGAATCAAAGGCACAAAGGAACAAGGATGAATTGATTGTAACGGCAACAACCTTGATTGCTGAAGCTAATAAAAACATAGAGTCAAAGTCATGTAGTGGTCTCATAAGTGCTCTTGAGCTTTATAATGCATATGAGGTCTTGGCACTAGTCTATGATGACATCTTCAATAGCATCAATAAAAAGGTACGCGCTCTTGAGCTAGAAATATTTAATCAAAATTGTCAATCAAACCCTGGTAGAAGTAATGTTGGTAGTTTTACGACTTTTAAGTTTAGCCCGCTTAATAATCCCCCTAATAATGAAGTTCGAGCAGTTCTACCGGCATCAGTTCTGGCCAGTCATTTCATGTCCCCAGAGGCTCGATTAAGCTATATTAACTCGTTAGATACAGAATCTAAATATCAATTCTTAACCTGGACTCAACAAAATATAGAGCTCAATGGTAGTTTATCTGGTTTTGTAAAATCAAAATTTGGAACAGATAAATTGATGTCGGAAAATACTTTAGAAAATAGTTTAAGCCAAATAGATCTAGGCTTGCTAAATATCACTAAGAAAGATTGGGAAGTTATTCAAAATACTATCAAGGCAAATCTAAATTTAAAGAACGATTAAGTCTACAAATGTGGGTCTGGAATGACTCATTGTATAATTTAAACAAGTCAGAGATAACCAATGTAACCTTCTAGACTTCTTAACTAACCTTCAGGAGGCAATAGATAATAGGAATGAGTAGGGGAGTTGAGTTTTATTCATTCCACAACTTTATAAAAGAAATTAAAGTATGTCAAAATCGGTATCTTTATTACTAGGAGCAGGTTTCTCCGCTCCAAAAGGCTATCCAATCGGAAATGAACTGAACGAAATGATTTTAGCCTGTGATGGAACCGAATTTACGTTTCACACAAGTGGAGTTTTAGTCGGGGAAATCACTCAAAACTATAGGAATCATTATGAAATTACATTTGACTTCTTACGCGATCTGATCAAATTCTACAGTGAGAATGTCAAGTATTTCGACTATGAGGAGTTTTATGATTACTTGGTTGAAAAAGCATATTCAGATGAAAACATAAAGGCAGTCGGGAAAAAATTCCTTCGAGAGGATCAGGAAATTGATAGCCTTCTAAACAATGCTCCGTCAATTTATGCACAAATGGTAGGATTTTATCTTAAGGACCGTGAAGGTAAGATCTACCATGACAATGAGGAACACGCAGGCAAATTCACATTGACAGGCTATACTGGAATACTTAATTGTCTTGAAATTTGGGGGCAAACGTCAATTGTTCATGTCCATACTTTGAACCATGACTTATACTTTGAAAGGCTATCAGTTAGTGATTGGATTCAAGGTGAACTGTCTGACGGTTTTCAGGAAATCGGATCTAATTATTATGGAAAATTGCTTCATGATGATCGATCTTATTTAGTCAAGCTATCTTACTATTCTGAAGGTTACAACACAAAGTATCGCCTTTACAAACTTCATGGTAGTCGTGACTATGGAATATATTACACTGAAGCCAGCGATGGAGTATTAAGGCCAGAAGTATATTTGAAGACTAGATATGGCGTGGGTTTTGGTGAATTCTATAAGGAATTAATGGATGAAAATGGGAAACCGCTTAAATACGAAAAGTGTTGGGTCAACTACCATGCTGATTTTTTAACCGGAACAACATCTAAAATCGAGAGGTATCAGGAGCCCTTGCTTTACAATCGGCTTTTTGACCATTTCAGAAAAAATCTAGAAGAATCGGAAAGCCTTGTAATAATAGGCTATGGAGCAAAAGATGAAGAGATCAATCGAATGCTGATTGAACATTTTGATTATGAGAAGAAACCGGCTTTTATAGTTGATCCGTACGCAGGAAAGGCAGTTGAAGAACTAGCAGTTACTCTTGGAGCTAAGATTATAAAGACAGAATTAGATAGTTTGAGTATTGAGGAATTTACATGATGCTTCAGACATTATGTTAATTAGAATATTCGTTTAGCAAGGCGGGTGGGATGAAGGAATTGAGGGGGCAGCGTCCGTCCCCAAGTCTCGGGACGACCATATCTTCAACAGGTACACTTGAGCGTTCACAGAAGCTACTGAACAGCATTACAGTCTTACACAGTCTCTGCACTGCGTTAAGGAGATCTGCCTGTCGGTAGACAGGTTACCGGCGATGCTCATAATGACCTTTCTAAAATAAGCTACAGCTGGAAACACACCGGATAAGGGCTTATACAAGGGCTACGTATTAGCATGCATGTTTTAGAGGTTGATCATGATAATTCAGGACCAATGTCTGAGAAATGTGAAGCATTCGTTGCACTCTATAAAGATATTAAGCGAAACGCGCGACCATCGTATATTTGAAATCAATCTTTACAACAGGACGTACACAAGAAAATAGATCATCAGCTTTGCCTGGCAAATCTTATGTGAAGGGCTGGTCATTGTCTGGAACAGACACAGCGGGCGGTGGTGCTGGCCGTGTTTTGCTTTAACATAAGATCATTACCGTTATCGCACTGGAGTGACGATAACTGATCTTATGTAAACCACGCTGTGGCCGCAAAACACTATATTAGTTATATAATTAATATTATGTAAAATAGATTGTCTGAATATTATCATTCGCTAATTTCTTTACTGTTACTCTATCCTCTACTCTAGGCATTCCATTTAGGCATAAAAAAAGGGACACAATCTGTATCCCTTACTTTGAAATTTTTCTAGCTTAGTTACCGCCCTCTAATTTGTCTATCTTGTCAAGTAACTCATCTCTCTTCTCAGTCATTTTTAACTGGTCGTAGATAGTACTTAATGGTCTTAATGCATAAAGATCATTACCGTCAAGCTCTAACATCTTTTGGAACATTGGCATTGACTCTTTGAATTTCTCTAATGCTTGGTTCTTCAACGCTTCATATTTCGCGTCATCATCAATTTCAGTATTAGCGTTCGTCATGATATCAGCAGCTTGGTTGTAAATCGCAGAACCTAACACGTAGAATACTTCAGAATAATTAGGATCCATTTCCAAGGCTACTTTTGCATATTTCTCAGCTTGAACAAAATCGTCTTTATTCAGCATTAAGAATGCTAAGGTGTAGTAATTCTCTTTCGCTGCTCCTCCAGCATTTACAATATCCATTAAACCTGAAATTGCTTCGTCAATTCTATCTGACTCCAATAATAGGTTTACTTCGTTTGTTGAGTACCACTTATCATCTGGGTAAGCCTCTTTACCTTTTCTTATCGCGGCTAATGCAGTATCATAGTCTTTACTTTCTGCAGACATAGAGATCACAGATTTTAAAGCATATTCTTTGTTATCGAACTCACCTTCGTGGTTCATCACAATCTTGTAGAATTTCAACGCAACTTCATCGAGATCTGCGTTTTGAGCAGAGTATCCTGCAAAGAATGCTCTTTCAATTTGCGTTGGGTCCATTTCATAAAGCAAGTTTAGCATCGGATGTGCCTTCTCGAAATTCTCTTCGTCGAGAGCTTTGTTGCTTTCCATTGTTAAATGGTGCTCTAACAAACCGTAAGCTTCTCCTCCATCAATTTGCTTTGTTGGATCTAATGGATTAAAAATTGGGTTCTCCATTAGTTTAGCCTTGTTTTTCTCGTCAGACAATTCAATCGCTTTGTTGAATTGCTTTAAGCTTTCTTCAGCATCGGCAATGTTATCAAACCCACCAGCGATGTAATTTTGAAGGCTTACTTTACCCAATACAGTGTATACTGATGGATTTTCTTGTGTTTCTGCATTATCTGCGGCTTGTTTAGCCAAGGTCGCAGCTTGTTCATAATCACCTTTTCTCAAGGCTTTCTCTGCACTTTTCAATACTTTCTTCTGAGCATAAACGCCCATTGCCAGAATTGATAGTGCTACGGTAAATACTAACTTTTTCATGAGTTTCAGTCTCTAGTTTAATCTTCTTTTTTGTCTTCTTGAGATGATTCACCCGAATCATCGGTATTAGCTGGAGTCTCTAATTCTTCCTCTTCTCCTTCTATTCGCTCAATTTTCTCAACAGATGAAATCTCATCTCCTTCGTTTAAACGAATCACTCGGACTCCTTGAGTTGCACGCCCCATAACTCTTAATCCTGCAACAGAAATTCTGATTGTTATACCAGATTTGTTGATAATCATAAGGTCATCGGTATCGACAACTTCTTTAATGGCAACCAAGTTACCAGTTTTTTCAGTAATGTTAATGGTTTTGACTCCCTTACCTCCTCTTTTGGTAATTCGGTAGTCTTCTATGGCAGAGCGCTTTCCATAGCCCTTTTCGGACACTACTAGTAGGTTAGCGTCTTCCCTGTTTACACATACCATGCCAACTACTCTATCATCATTGCCCTCTAACCTTACTCCTCTTACTCCAGCGGCTGTTCTACCCATGGCCCTAGTTTGATCTTCATGGAAGTGAACTACTTTACCTGATCGTTTACCAATAATGATGTGATTATCGCCATTGGTGAGCTTAACGGCCAATAAACGATCGCCTTCGTTAATGGTGATTGCATTAATACCGTTCGTTCTAGGTCTAGAATATGCCTCAAGACTTGTTTTCTTAATGGTACCTTTTTCAGTACACATAATTACGTAATTGTTATTCACGTAATCTTCGTCTTTCAAGTCGCCAACACTAATTACACCACGGATTTTATCACCTGGTTCAATGTTGATAAGGTTTTGTACTGGTCTACCTTTAGAAGTTTTACTGCCTTCCGGCAGCTCCCAAACCTTTTTCCAGAACACTTTACCAAACTCTGTAAAGATCAGCAGGTAGTTATGCGTCATACCCATAAAGAGGTATTCTGTGAAATCGTCCTCTTTGGAGCCTGCTCCTTTCGAACCAACACCACCTCTACCTTGTGTTCTGTATTCTGATAGTAATGTTCTTTTGATATATCCTTGGTGAGAAATAGTGATGACCATTTCCTCGTTTGGAATCATGTCCTCTGTCGTAAAGTCTTCCGCAGAGTGAATAATATCCGTTCTTCTCTCATCACCATAACGATCTTTAATCTCGATCAATTCGTCTTTGATGATTCCCATTCTGAGCTCTTCTTTTGCAAGAATTTCTTCCAAGCGGGCGATCAATTGCATGATCTCGTCGTACTCTTTCTGGATTTTCTCTCTTTCAAGACCTGTCAGTCTCTGGAGTCTCATTTCCAGAATCGCTTTAGCTTGAATTTCAGAAAGCTTAAAGTTCTCTATTAATCCTGCCTTGGCAATTTCAGGGTCTCTTGAGCTTCTAATCAGGTTAATTACCTCATCTAGATTATCTAGGGCTATTAAATAACCCTCCAAAATGTGGGCACGTTTCTGAGCTTCTTTTAACTCATACTCTGTTCTTCTCACCACTACCTCATGCCTGTGATCCACAAAGTGCTTAATGAGGTCTTTGAGGTTAAGCGTATATGGCCTCCCATTTACTAAGGCTACATTATTTACACTAAATGAAGATTGTAACTGGGTATACTTAAACAAATTGTTTAAGACTACATTGCCTATGGCGTCTTTCTTTAACTCATAGACAATGCGCATACCATTTCTATCAGATTCATCTCTAATATCAGATATACCTTCGATTCTTTTCTCATTTACCAATCCAGCAGTCTTCTCGATCATGCTGGCTTTGTTCACTTGGTAAGGGATTTCGGTTACGATAATCTGCTCGCGTCCGGTTTTGGTAGTTTCAATATCTGCTTTAGCACGTAATACTACTCTACCTCTACCCGTCTCCAAGGCAGATTTTACACCTGTGTAGCCATAAATAGTTCCACCAGTAGGGAAATCAGGCGCAGTAATGTGCTGCATTAACTCCCCTATCTCTATTTCTTTATTATCAATGTAGGCATTGATCCCATCTACTACCTCGCTCAGGTTATGTGGTGCCATATTTGTGGCCATACCTACTGCAATTCCTGAACTACCGTTTAATAACAAGTTTGGCAACTTAGCAGGTAGTACTGTTGGTTCTTTTAAGGAGTCATCAAAGTTGAATTGAAAGTCAACTGTATCCTTGTTAATGTCCGTTAGTAACTCATCGGCAATTCTACGTAAACGCGCCTCGGTATAACGCATCGCGGCGGGTGAATCACCATCTACAGAACCAAAGTTTCCTTGTCCGTCGACTAGTGGGTAACGAAGGGACCATTCTTGGGCCATACGCACCATGGTGTCGTAAACGGAAGAGTCTCCATGTGGGTGATATTTACCCAAGACCTCTCCTACAATTCTAGCTGATTTTTTATATGATTTGTTCCAGTTTACCCCAAGGTCCAACATACCGTATAAAACCCTTCTGTGTACGGGTTTAAGGCCATCTCGAACGTCAGGTAATGCTCTTGAAATAATCACCGACATAGAGTAGTCGATGTATGCACCACGCATCTCATCTTCTATGTTAATCGGGATGATTGTTTCGTTATCTCCTTCTGCCATAAATAACTTAAAAAGTCTAATTAATTAAGGCAGCAAGATACCAAAAATAATCGGTTTTGGCGGCTAAAAATTGGGGCTTTAATTGCCTTTCTTCGTCTTCTTTTTTTTCGGTTTGGCGAAAGAGTATCCTCGGGGTTTTCTTCTAATTCTATTTTCGCCATATCGAGGGTTTTGTTTTCGATAAAACGGTCTTCCACGGTAGATTTTCCCTTCAAAAACGTGCTCTAATTGCACTTGATCAGCTTTATACTTATTTCTCGGATATGTTGGGTATTTCAACAGCAAACCTAAGTCAATACTGAAGACGGTGTACTTGTGCTGCGCAGAAATAAATTCATTGGCTATGGTATAACTCCTGAACTCTACTGAGGGTCGGATATAGCCTTTAAAGTATTTCGAGAATTTTTGCTGGAACATTATTCCCACATTGAAAAATGGGTCATAAGTAATCAGATCATTATCGGCATGGCTACTCTTAATTTTCCATACACCGCCCATTACATCGGCCAAAATAGAATAGTCCCCTAGCGTGTAGAAATTATAGGTGAGCGAGCCAAAGATTTTAGTGGTACTCAACTTAGTTCTCGGCAGGGTAAAGCTTCTGAGTTCTGACGATACTTCTTGGGTGGAAACACTGTTTCGGAAGTTTATTGCTCCAAAGCTTATACCACCTCCTATTCTTACTAAATCTTCGTCAGTATATACTTTGTCCTTCGTGAGCTCCGAATTCTTCTTATCCAGTTTCTTAATACTGAAGGATAACCTAAAGGTCAATGGATTAATGCTACCATTGTTGGTGTAGGATAAATCGACCGTATCTGTTCTAACAATGTGGCTGTCATCATCAATTCGCTCGATACCGATTGGTGATATCCGGTTGAACCAATTGTCGTAGGCATTTAAAGGGCTCGTATTGCCCTCTTCTTCACCCAATGGCACAGCGTAGAGTTGATCGCCTCTTGGGTCGCGTATGACAGATACATCGGTCAGTGGATTTCGGTATGTAAAATAACCAAAGCCCTTTTCTATACTAAAGTTGAATTTATTGAGCGCTTTTCTGATTGGGTTAACCAGTTTTCTTTCAGCTTTCCTTTTTTCCTTTTCTGGATCTGGAGCCACCTCTAAGACAAATCCGTCAACATTGGCCTTCTTATTTTTTCTTTTGAATAACTGGGCCTCGGTTTGAAACGCCGAACAAAGCAGAAGAGGGATGATAAGGAATAAGGCGCGCTGTTTAAGCAAATGACTATTGTTTCTTAATTAATGGTAAACTAAAGCAATTATTATAGAAGGCATAAAAAAAGACTGCTAAAAGCAGTCTCTTTCGTTTTAGAATATATTAAGGTTGATTAAGGTTCTGTTGACATTGACGACATCATACCGTCTACTCTTGCTTTTAATGCACTGTCGCTTTTGTAAGCTTTCTTAATGGCATTGTACTGCTTAGCACCTAAAGAATACTTCGCGAGGTTACTTACTACTGTACCAGCTGCTTTAGTTCTTGCTTTCACAAGCTTTTGCATTTGACCATAGAATCCTTTTTCTAGGTCTGAGGCATCAGCTGGTAATTTAGAAACATCGCCTTTAGCAGCTTTGTCTAAAGCGTCATATCTTTTACCATCGATACCCTCTTGCTGTGCAATGTAACCATTCACTAGCGGGCTAATTTTTTCTGTGATAGACTTCTGGGCCATAAGAATAATAGCGTAATCTTTTACCTCTTGGTCTGTGAAATCCTGCGCACTTACTGTACTAAAAGCCATCATTGACATCAACATGGTCATTAATACGGTATTCGTTAATCTTCTCATTTCAATTTTAAATTTTAGTTAAAAGAAAGGGTAGTCAATCCTTCTCTTCAGATAGTTTGTAGTTTAGTTGCTTATTACAGCGATACAAAACAAAGGAATTGTCGAAAACATACAAGCGAAAATTTGTCAAATTTCCCTTAAAGGCAATAATTTTAGGCAAGTGTCCAATATTTGACAAATAAAATTCAATCATGCGCAAAGTTTACTACCTCTCCACCTGCGATACCTGCAAAAGAATAATGAGTAGCTTGAATCTTGATGGTTTCGAAAAACAAGACATCAAAACAGAAGCCATCACTAGCGAACAGATCGAGCAAATGCATGCACTTTCGGGTTCCTATGAAAGTTTGTTCAGTAAGGTGGCTAGAAAATATCGTGCCAACGGATTACATGAAAAGTCATTAGACGAGCCTCAATTCAAGGCGTTGATTTTGGAGGAGTATACTTTTCTAAAGCGTCCTGTTTTTATAATCGACGATCAAATCTTTATTGGTAACAGCAAAAAAGTTGTTGCCCAATTACAGGAAACTTTGAATTAGGAGATTCTTCACTTGGCTTAAAGTACTAAGGAATTATTCAAGAGATCCTTCGCTGCGCTCAGGATGACGATAGTCTTTCGTCACCTTGAGTGAAACGAAAGGTCTGTATCTAGTGCAAGTTTTCCTAAACAAGGCAGCCTGCCCACGGCTAATCCAGTTAGAGTCAATCCGATCGATAGGCTCAATGCACTAAGACAATCATCATGAGATCCTTGGCTATGCTCAGGATGACGATAGTGTTTTCGGCTACTCACGTGTTTCGTCACCTTGAGTGAAACGAAAGGTCTGTATAAACGGCATGTGGCATTAATGAAGCATCTTGCTTAAGGGTAATCTAACAATAGTCAATCCGATCACACGGCTTAAAGCACGAAGACAAATATTTAAGAGATCCTTCGCTATGCTCAGGATGACGATGGTCTTTCGTCACCTTGAGTGAAACGAAAGGTCTCTTTTAAAACAGAAACTCGTTAAATGTTCTTGAGCTCTTCAATAGTCATTTGTGGATCAACAGACTTGAAGACAAAGCTCCCAGCAACCAATATATCCGCCCCTGCCTCCATCAGCAATGGTGCATTGCGAATATTAACGCCACCGTCGATTTCTATTAGCGTATTGGCATCATTTTCAGCAATAATCTCCTTTAGCTGTCTTACTTTTTTGTAGGTATTCTCGATAAACTTCTGACCACCAAATCCAGGATTCACAGACATGATACAAACCAAGTCTATATCGGCTATAGTATCTTCCAGTAATTGAACGTTCGTATGTGGGTTGATCGCCACGCCTGCTCTACAATCGAGTGCTTTAATCTCTTGTAGCGCTCTATGCAAATGATCGGTAGCCTCATAATGAACCGTAATATTCGCTGCGCCAACGTCTCTAAAAGCCTTGAGGTATTGTTCCGGCTTTTGGATCATTAAATGTACATCAAGTGGTTTTTTCGCATGCTGATTAATAGCATCGCAAACAGGAATTCCAAATGAGATATTAGGCACAAACACGCCATCCATGATGTCAACATGAATCCAATCTGCCTGACTTTCATTTAACATTTCAACGTCTTGTTGAAGGTTAGCAAAATCTGCAGCTAGAACTGAAGGGGCTATAATGGGAGAACTCATGATCAAATATAAATCAATAATGACCAATAAACTTAGCCTCGCTTAATGATCTTTTTAGTGATGACGCCAAGACTAGATGTTAGCCTAAGCACTAAAAGACCAGGTCTAATGCTTGATAGGTCAATTTCTTGTTTGTTGTTGAAAAGACTTGGTACAATTCGATAAACTTCAACTTTAGCGCCTTCGCTATTATAGATTTCTATGCCGACCTCTTCTCCAATAAAGGGTTCTCCAAAACTTAGTGTAAAGTAAGGAAGGTCAGTGGGGTTGGGATAAGCGATAATCCCCTCTTCTATCGGAATAAGTGACTCGTCAGCAATTTTTACGGCTCTTTCGAAAAGCGGAATACCAAAACCATAGTCGTCATCTGGGTTTTTAGCCCTATCTCCAGATTCTCGTAAAATATCCATAAGCTGGATGTTCGTTTTCTCAGGGAATGCTTCAATTAACCCCGTGGCCAAGCCAGCTACTAATGGTGATGAAAAAGACGTGCCATTAGCGACTGTTAAAAAGCCTTGCGGGTTAGTCACTTCAACATTCACCCCCAGTGCTACTACATCTGGTTTTGTGGTGCCGCCCCCTCCTAGTCCAGAACTACTAAAGCCAGCCAGTACACCAATACTATTAATAGCTCCTACTGCTAGTACATTTTCACTGTCTGCTGGGGCGGTAATGGTTCCCCAAGGGCTATTTCGCTGATTTCCCGAGCTATTTACTAGAAGTATACCTTTGCTCGCTGCTATATTCGCTGCGCGAGTAATCACGGCCGTTTGGCCATCCATTTGACTAACCGTATAGTCCATACTGGCATCATCAAATTCACTATAGCCCAAAGAAGTGTTAATGATATCTACACCGATGCTATCCGCCGCTTCTGCCGCAAACAGCCAGTTGTACTCCTCTATTCGGTATTCACTTACTTCATTTTCGGTTACTGCCAGCATGAAACTGGCCTTCGGTACGGCACCGATCATTTCACCGTCTGCACCCAAAACGGACAGCACGTTCAATCCATGATCAAACCGATTACCTACATCAATACTATTATCGACATAGTTAAAGGTATGGATAAAGCGATTTTCAGCTAGAATATGAGCAAAGGCAGGATTGTTATCGTAGTTATTGAATCCTGAATCGAAAATGGCTACAAACACATCACTACCCATATAGCCTTCGGTGTGCATTTGATCTATGCCCAACATTTGATATTGGAGGGTCTCCACTCGTGGTGGCGGTAATGGTGAATCATCGGTTTGCTCTATTTCCCCCGGCGGAGAAAGTATGGCTGCAGGCGATACGAATTCTACACTTTCTACAAATGGTAAACTCATGACGTTGTTCACATCTACGGCTTCCATCTGGACAAGCAAAGCATTCATCCACCGAGAAGTATAATAAGTTTCAATGCCTAATGCTCCTACTTGATCGACATAGCTTGAGTTTACAGGGAAATCTTGCGAAGTGATCGCGGCATTGTGCTTTAAACGCCTATCAATAGCTCTTTGGGAGAGGAATTCTAATGGTCTATTTGTGGAATAATTTGTATTGGCTTTATCGGTAAAAAAGACCATATACTGGTCTTGTCCTTTAAGACATGTACTTAGGAATAAAAGGCATATGATTAGTCTAGTTCCCCTCTTCATTTAAGCTACCATGTGCGGTTAATACCTCTCTGTAGTACCGACCCGACTGCACAATTTCTTGATTGGCGCAAGGACCAACTGAGCAAAATTTCAGTTGCCGGTACTCTTTACGAACTAGTCCAATGCTATCGGCGTAAACCTCCGTTCTCTCATCCCTAAACGTAATGGCAAGGCCACTGGGGTTTTCATCATTGTCATCACTTACCTGTATCTCGGTTGCTCTCAAAAAAGTATTAATTCCTTGGGTAAAGGGTTCATTAAAGGTCAAATATCGTTGGGTTAAGGCATCGCGACCGTTGAGTAAGTTTCTGTCCCACCTTCGAGAAGTATCTACTGGAAAAACCATTTTCACCAATGGTAAATTGTTCTCAACCGACACTGCCATGCCCTCTTCTACTCTAGCTGTCCAAAGGGAATCCAACGACCAAGGATCGTTACTTGTATTCCTAGTCAGTCGACGGATCAATCTGGATTCAATACCATTAGAAACGAAAGAATCACTCACTTCTTCACGTAACTGATACTCTAGGGTATCGCTGATTTCTACAGCCGAATACCGAATTTCATAAACTTCGTATTCACGAAATTTATCAGGTTCAAGAAAGAAATATGATTTACCTAGATCTGGATCAAGCGGTTCTTCAGCTGGTGCGTCATCATTTGATACACATGAAAAAGTGACCAAAATGAGCAATAAGAACAGGTATTCGAATTTCAAACGCATTTGACGTAAAATTAACAGGTTTGGTCAATGATTGGATAACGTTAAACGACTATTCTTCGCATCTAATACCACCAATCTTCTTGAATGAACTACAAGTGTCTTAGCAAAGACCCTAATTATTTGATGTGATTTGGGAACATCATTTTTAAATGGTTCCATCTTGAAATTCTGATGACAATTGCTTTTAAAATCTGTTATTTTTGCCCTGAATTTAGAGCAAGTTTAAAATATGGCCTTAAGAACGTTTGTAGTTGTAAGTGGCATCAACAACCTGAGTGATGCAAGATATTGTGCCGGAATGGAAGTGAATGAGTTGGGATTCAACATTGAACCCGACCATCAGAATTATACGGACCCTACAAAGTTTAAGGAAATGACAGATTGGTTGTCTGGTGTTGAATTTGTCGGTGAAATTAATGATCCAGCTACAGATGTCGCCAATGCCATCAAAGATTACGGGATTAAATCGGTTCAAATCAGTCATCTCGATCAGATTGAGGTAGCACTATCAACAGGGCTTGCTGTTGTTTACAATGCCACCTCTATTGATGAAGCCGTAAAAGCCTGGGATCTATCCAACCAAGGCTTGGATTATATAATAATCAATAACTCCACTGTAAATTCAGATGCCTTAAAGGAGGCCTCCTTTCCTTTTGTCGTTTCAGAAGGCTTTCAGGCTGAAAATGTTATTGAATTTGTTGAAAGCCTAAATGCGAAGGGAATCTCTCTTACCGGTGGTGATGAAATTAGACCTGGTTACAAAGATTTCGACGAATTGGCTGATATCCTTGAGGAATTAGAAATTGACGACTTGGCGGGATAGTCGACAAAACCGCTCTTAAAAAAAATGTCCTCTTTCGCGTATCTTGCTGTTTGACCTATTAACTTATGTGTCAAAGTTACTCCTATGAAACGTATTATACTTTTTAGTCTTCTTCTTGTTTGTTCTGCTCAGTTAGTTGCACAAAATGAGGTAACCACTTTTATCCTGATTCGTCATGCTGAAAAATCTAATGATGATCCAAGAGATCCAAACTTATCTGAAGAAGGTGTGAAAAGGGCTCAGGCCTTAAAGGAAATGTTAAGGGAGGCTGATATTGCTGCTCTTTATTCTTCGCCATACAAAAGAACTAAAAGCACTGTCCAGCCGATTGCTGAAGCAAAGGGTCTAACGATTAACACTTACGACCCACGAAGTGCCGCTTTTTTGGAAGATATTATGAAAGAGCACCGAGGTAAAACGATCGTTATTTCTGGTCACTCAAATACTACTCCCAATGTGGTAAACGCTCTAATTGGTAAAGATCAGTTCAAACAATTATCAGAGAGCGATTACTCTAAAATCTTTATTGTAAGCGTGACGGAAATTGGAAAAGGTACTGCCACTGTACTTTCTTATTAGCGATATATAGGTAATGAAGGTCAAAAAACTAGAACGTCTTAAATTTGCTTCATTACTCTTAATCGTAGGTTTTTACATGTTTGCTGGCGCCAATCATTTTATTAGTCCAGAGTTTTATTATCCTCTGATACCTGATTATTTGCCTTGGACAAAAGCCATTAATGTAATCAGTGGATTGGCTGAAATTCTTTTGGCCCTTGGATTGTTATTCAAGCCTACCCGAAAGCTTTCAGCGATGCTAATCATCGCCATGTTGATCGCTTTTCTACCAGCGCATGTTTACTTTATCGAATTAGGAGGATGCGTTCATGAAGGCTTATGTGTACCCGCATGGGTTGCTTGGGTTAGACTTTTAGTCATTCACCCTATTCTGATTGCTTGGGCATGGTGGCATCGGAAATAGCCTCTGTCTTTCCTATCTTCAAATAGACTGTCCCGATCAGGGAGCTTACTAAAGTTATCAGGAAAAATAGTGATGCTAAAGCGATAGAGGCTGGTTCACTGAGCAAAAACACCTGATAGCCTATGGTCATTGTTAATTCTCTTACGCCAAAGCCACCCGGCAAAGAGATGGGTAAAGCCGCCAGAACTGAAGACAAAAGAAATAAGGTAAAGTAATCTATAAACCCAGTCTCCACACCAAGTGATTTCAAGATTAGATAAGCGCACAATACTTGTAAAGCTTGTACACCAATCGCCTGTATATTGGTAATATGACTCACTTTCTTGTAAGTAGGAAAAACATAATGAACCATGATATAATAGGCTGGAAAAGCCAGAATTAACCCTACCCAAAGTAAGAAGCCAAACCCTTCTAGGGCATCATATGCAGTACCAAGTAGTCCGAGTCCGCAGCCTAGAAAGCCGAGCGCTACTACCCCACTAATTCTGTCTAAAAGCGTCGCAGCCACTAATTGCTTCACTGGCTTTTTATAAAGCTTATTCAATAAATAGACTTTATATCCATCGCCACCAATACCTCCGGGTAGAAATTGGTTGTACAACATCCCCAGATAATAAAGCTTCAGATTATAAATCTCACTGAGCTTTATTTCAATGGCTTTGAAGAAATGATTTAATCTAATGGCACTGAGAATCTTTGAAGCATTGAACGCTAAGAACGCCAAAATTAACCAACCGATATCGGCTTGTAATAAACTGGTCTTTAATTCATCTACATCTATTTCACCAATTACATAGTAAACGGCAAATGCGGCAATCGCAATTTGAAGCGTAAGTTTAAGCCCTTTCTTAACGCGCTTGTCCAATGTAGGTTTCTTTCAGACGATAGACTGTCTTATTCTGAGATTCAAAGTACGTTCTCATCATAAGTTCAGCGATAATGCCGACCGTAATGAACTGAATTCCGGCTAAGATCATGATACTACCAAGGAGCAATAGTGGTCTACCCCAAATATCCGCACCTGTGACAAATTTGTATATCACCAGGTATAAATCGATCATAAAGCCCAAGGCGAAAGTGATAATCCCTAGCCCACCAAATAGGTGCATCGGTCTTCTGAAGTATTTCTGAAAGAAAATCATCAGAATAAGGTCAGCCATAACCTTAAAGGTTCTATTGATACCGTATTTAGATTCGCCATGGATTCGTGCATGGTGATTTACATCTACCTCTGTCATTTTAGCACCTTGTAGTTTGGCTAAAACAGGGATAAATCGATGTAATTCGCCATAGAGGCCTAAATTCTTGGCTATATCACTTTTATAAATTCTTAAAGAGCAGCCATAATCCGTCAGCCTTACATCGGTGGTATTTCTTATGATCCAGTTGGCGATTTTACTAGGGAATTTGCGAAGCACGAAACCATCTTTTCGATTGGCTCTCACGCCAGCCACTACATCCATTCCAGAGGTTTCCAGCTTCTCCATCATTTTAGGAATATCAGCTGGGTCATTTTGGAGGTCACCATCCATGGTCACTATGTACTCACCACTTGCCTCGGCTATTCCTGCCGACATGGCTGTACTTTGTCCATAATTCTTATTGAAGATGAGCACTTTTGTACGCTCGTTGGCGATCGACTTGGCGTTTTCTACAGTTTTATCTGTCGATCCATCGTCTACCAATATTAACTCGTAATCTATTCCTTCAAGTGCCTCATATTCCTTTTGGCAAAGTGGAATTACGTTATCTTCCTCGTTGTAAACGGTAACTACAACCGATAGCTTCATACTCTAAATTTGAAATGCAAAGTAAATGAGTTCTTATTCAAATACCTAAAAGGTTTTTTATACTTCCTACCGAGCCTTTCGCAACGAATAACAGACAATTGTTTAGCTTTGCCACTTTATGAGTAAGCATCTTCCCCTAGCCATAACCATAGCCCTAGCTATCGCTGTTTCCTACGCCAATATTGGTGGGCTGGATGTTTATGCATTAGACGAAGCAAAAAATGCAGAAGCGGCGCGTGCTATGTACGCTTCGGGAGAATATGTAGTGCCCTATTATAACGGTGAGTTACGTACTGACAAGCCATCGCTCCACTATTACTTTATGTCGGCTGGCTATAGTTTGTTTGGGGTAAATGCCTTTGGTGCTCGATTCTTTTCTTCGCTAATGGGCGTTTTGACCATTCTAATTACGTTTCTGTTTGTTCGTAAAAACTTTAATGAAAAAGCAGCTATCAACGCCAGTTTGGTGCTCATTGCCTCGCTTCATTTCAATTTTCAATTTCATATGTCCGTACCCGATCCTTATCTGGTCTTCTTTATTACATGGGCATTTTTCTCTTTTTTCGAAGCTTATAAAACCAACAGCAAATGGCAGTTACTATCCTATTATTTCGCCATAGGCTGTGGACTTTTGACCAAAGGACCGATTGCAGTCGCGTTGCCCGGTGCTGCGGCTTTACTCTTCCTGATTTTCAATAAGGATTTAAAATGGAAAACGATTTGGAGGCTTCAACCTTTTGGCGGGATCGTGCTGTCTGTATTAGTAGCGGCTCCTTGGTACTACCAAGTGCACAAAGCGACTGATGGTCTTTGGACAGAGGACTTCTTTTTTAAGCATAATATCTCCCGCTATTCAGAAGCCATGGAAGGCCATGAGGGACTTTTTGTAATCACTTTGGCCTATGTTTTTGTACTCGGCATGTTGACTTATCTGCCATTCGTATTTCAATCATTAAAGCATACTTGGCGAAACAGACAAAACGAGGCTTTACTGTATTGCGGATTGGCTGTAGCATTTATCGTTATCTTTTTTGCTTCATCCAGCACTAAACTTCCCAACTACACAGTGCCGGCATATCCTGTTTTAGCGGTTTTAGTCGGTGTTTATGTTAGCCGGTTGGATAATAGTTGGTTAAAATCTTTAGGTAATCGGATTGGCCTAATTAGCTATTGTGTACTGCTGATCGGTTTTCCTGTAGGTATTTACTTCGGGATAGCGCAAGACAAAACCATTTTTAGCCTAACCGACCTTAGTTACTACTTCGCCTTGCTTTCTGTAGCAGGTATCTTGATTTTGTATTTCGCTTTTGCCAAAAAAGATATCCTTTCAGTGATAAGAGTCAATACTGCTGCATGGCTTGTCATGACCATTTTATTCTTCTCTGTAATTTTCCCTCAGGTAGATGCACAGAATCCTGTTCGTAAGTTAATCCCTGAACTTGATCGAAGTGCGCATTTCATTTCATATCAGCGTGTAAATGCAGCTTTTATTTTCGAGTTAGAACGAGTAGTTCCTCGCTATGTAAACGTCGAGGATATTGAATCAGCCATGCGCCAATATGAAAAAGGATATGTGATTTCAAGAACGAGTTATCAGGAAGAATTATCTCAAATTCCTGGGCTTATGTACCAATCAGAGGCTAGAGACATGTTTGAGAATCCTACGACTTTGATTATGCGCTGGGATCGAACTCAATGATCTTAAGATTTTATCAATCCTTTTTGGAGCTTTTCGTTCTGCGATTGTTTGTAAAAAAATCTGTAAGCCAGTAAAACGGACAACACCCCAAAAAGACTACCTACGTAGATATCTCTTGCAAAATGCTGTAGCAAGTATACTCTTGATAGTCCAACTAGTACAGCCGTAAAAAAGAGGGTTATTCTTAAAGCTACATTTTTAACCAGTAGTACTAGAAAGAAGAATAAGGTAAAACCTGAAGCTGTATGGCCAGATGGGAAGCTATCATAGCCTCTGACAGTCACCCCTTCCACAAAATTTAATGTATCAATTTGATCCGCAAAGAAGGTTTTTGGTCTTGGCTCTCCAGCCGATAACCACTGTTTAAAAATATGGACAAATACAGTCTGTAGCGCTACTGCAATTAAGAACATTAGCAATCGGTAGTAGTTTGTCAAAAGCAAAACAAGGCCCAATACGCCCAATAAAGCACCATCACCAAGGTATGTCCAATACTTAAAGAATGTATCTAAAACTGGTGAGTGCCGATCATTGAACCACAAAACGATATCTCCGTGGCTGGTGAGTACCAATATCACCCCAAATACAACAAAATAGATCGTTGTAAGCCAATTCACTTTAGCGCCGAATATTGGATCTGAATTCATGGTTTAAATCTGAATTTCAAGTATTTAATTGGTTCTCCCAAATCAAGGTATTTCTGCTCGAAATTCGTCTTAATTCCGTAGTGATCATCTAGATATTCCGATTGATACAAATCAAAAGTATAGGCCAAATCGAGAATATCGGTTCTTTCCTTTAAAACTTCTAAGGTGTATTCGAATAAGCCCGTATTATCAGTTTTAAAGAAAACCTGACCGTTAGGTTTTAATATGTCTTTGTAGTGTTCTAAAAATCGAGGTGAAGTTAAACGCCTCTTTTCATCTCTGTCTCTTGGGCGCGGATCAGGGAAAGTAATCCAGATATTATCGACTTCATCAGTTTCAAAAAAGTCATTAATATGATGAATCAAAGTCCTTAAAAACGCGACATTTTCTAGCTTCTCTTTTACTGAGAGTTTACTACCTACCCAAAGTCTATCTCCCTTAATATCGACACCAACAAAGTTCCTCTCTTTAAAATATCTGGCTAAGCCCACTGTATACTCACCCTTGCCACACCCCATTTCTACCGTAATGGGGTAGTCATTTTTAAAGTAGTGCTGCGCCCACTGTCCCTTTACATGATTGAAGTTATCGCTACCTTCTTGAATGATATTAGGTAGTTCTTTATTCTCTTGAAAACGCTTTTTCTTACCTCTTGGCATTCTTTACAATCCTTCTATTTCGGCCACCACAAATGTACTACCTCCCACAAAAACTAAGTCATCCGGTTTAGCATTCACCCGCACTTTATCGATAGCCTCATTTACATCGCTCACATAATCCGCCTGAATCTGAAGATCGAGTGCGATTTCCTTAATCCGATCAAGGGGCATAGCTCTCGGGATATTCGCTTGGCAGAATGTTAATTGATACTCGTTTGGAATTAATGCCATCAAATCCTTGATGTTCTTATCGTTCACAAAACCTAAAACCATGTAAACCTGTGGTTTTTTAAGTCTCGCAATCTGATCAAGTACTTGCTGAAACCCTTCTTTATTATGCCCTGTATCACAGATAGTTAAAGGGTATTTGCTAAGTGTTTGCCATCGACCTTTTAGTCCAGTTAGACTTACTACTTGGTTTAGTCCGACCGTGATATCTTCACCCCTCACTTTCCATCCCAATTCCCTCAAAACTTCAACGGTTTTCAGTACCCCAGGAATGTTGTTTTTCTGATAGTCCCCCATCAGATCAGTTTGTGGTAACTTTTGATGGTGATCGCCATACCACAGCTTTGAATTTATCTCTTTTGCTTTCTGTTCGAAAACTGGGCTGGTTTCGGTTTGTTTTTCGCCGATAACAACAGGGACTTCTGGTTTTATAATACCAGCTTTTTCGCCCGCAATCTTTGGCAAGGTATCTCCCAACATTTCCATATGATCAAACCCAATATTGGTGATCAAAGAAACTTCAGGCGTGATTACATTGGTCGAGTCAAGTCTTCCGCCAAGACCTACTTCTATAACCGCAATATCTACTTCTTCTCGGGCGAAATAATCAAATGCCATCACAACGGTTATTTCAAAAAATGATGGCTGAATCCGATCGATAGCCGCTTTATTTTGTTGGACAAAATCTACCACACCTTCTTCTGGAATGGCTTTACCATTGATTCTAATGCGTTCAGTAAAACTTTTGAGATGTGGAGAAGTATAGAGTCCTACTTTGAATCCCGCTTGTTGCAAAACAGCAGAAAGCATATGTGCAGAGCTTCCTTTGCCATTTGTACCTGCAACATGAACGCTTTTGAATTTTAAGTGCGGATTACCAAGGGCTTTGCATAACGCCAAAGTGTTGGATAGGTCCTTTTTAAACGCCTCTTTTCCAATGCGCTGGTACATCGGTAATGCACTAAATAGAAACTCTTGAGTCTCCTTGTAATTCATGGAGCGAAGATAATAGATGTAATGAAATTACTGGATTGTTAAGCTTGTCTTAGGATATTTCCTCAGGATAATCTCCTTCGTCGAGCTCCAAGGATTTCACTGACTGAACTGCATTTCCAGCAATTCCCTTTACAGATCCATACATATCGATCGTATTGGTTACGACTTTATCGATCTGTTTCTCTCGCTCTTTCCAGATTCGCGCCATCGCTCTCTTTTCACTGTCTAGCGCATTTTTCATAGAGGTAAAGCCTTCCACAATGGCTTCAACTTGCATTCTAAACGTACTACTCGTCAGGAAATCGTAGAGCATATGCATTTTATCGCCTTTATTTTCTTGAGAACCAACAGCAACATTAACCTGTATTATTTGATCTCTTAGGACAGCACAAAGCCCTTTGAACTCATCATAGTTACAAATCCATATGCCATCTTTGAGCCCCATTCTATCCATATCTGATGGCATTACCTCCGTGACTAGCACGCCAATGTCAGCTCCCTTTTCTCTTATATCGGCTTTGAACTTTTCAATCCAACTTGGTTGAAAGTCTTTTGTACGCTTACTTTCATAGTAAATTGTACCACAGTTTTGAGCGCTTCGTGTATTCACTACTTGAATACAATCGCCGCCTCGGGCACCTTTCTTTATTTCTTGAATACTGTCTAACGGAAATTGATTGGCCAACCACTCCTCGATCGCTAATTCCTGAACCTCTCCTTGCAGCTGCATAGAACCCTGCTCTTGCTTGCGCTTCATCTCTTCAGTCAGGCGTTTTTGATCTTCCAATTGCTTCTGCATTTCCTTAAATCGAAGCTCATTTCGTTCTTCTTCCGCTTTTCTGATTTTCTCCTTTTCTCCCTGAAGCGTTTCATTAAGCCTTTTTTGGGCTTCTGCCTCAGCCGCCTCTTTTAGCTCACCTTTTTCTCTTTTGAGCTTTTCAATTTCAGCCTTAGTTCTGTTTAATTCTTTGATTTGCTCCGACTTCTCATTGAGCTCTTTCTGTAAGGTCTGAAACTGATCAGACTGCTCTTCAGCAATTTTAATCTTCAATTTCTCTTCAATGCCTCTTCGCTCTTCGCGCAATTGTTTCTCCAAACGTTCTTTGAACAGTTCGTTTTCTTGCTTCTTCTTTTCTTCGAAAGCAGCTTTTTCCTTGTTCAGCGTCTCAAATTCACTTGCAAACTTGTTTTTCTCAGCTTGTAATTGCTGCCTGAACTGCTCCTTATACTTATCTTCTAACTGGTGCGCAAGAATATCTTGAACATCTATAGTTGTTCCACAATTAGGGCAGTTTATGTTGGTTTGATTCGCCATTTCTGGGGTAATTAATGAAATCGGGTGTTAATAATTCATCCAATATAAAGGTAGCATGCTTGTTAAAAAAACAGTGGGTTCATACGTGTTTATGTTTTGGTGGTCGTCAGATAGTTGAAGTGTCAATTTTTTAAAACTCAAAATCATGAAACTCAAAAATCTAATTTACTTGTTAGCGATCTGTTTACTCGCTAGTAGCTGCGATGAAGTCAATATCAATGCCAGTGGACCTATTATTACTGAAGATCGTACTGTTGCCACATTTACTTCAATTAACTCATCGTTGCCTGGAAATATTATCGTTTCCCAAGGCCAGGATCAGCAACTTTCAATTGTTACCCATAGTAATGTTCTGGACCACATAGAATCGAAGGTTGTCAACGGTGTTTTGGAGTTAGAAATTAAAGGTAGTATTCGTAACCTCGATCAACTCGATATATATATTACGGCTCCAGATTTCGAGGAATTTCGCTTGAGTGGTGCTGCTAAACTCAATACTGAATCATGTCTTGAACTTGACGACTTGGAAGTACATTTAAGCGGTGCGACCTCTACAAATTTGTGTGGACTATTAGAAAACCTAACCCTGCACCTTTCTGGTGCAAGTAGTTTTAGGGGGTATGACTTAATGGCTCAGGATGTTAATGTATATATATCTGGAGCAGGTGAAGCGCGAGTAATGGCCAACGAGTTGCTGGATGTAAATATCTCAGGAGCTGCAAAAGTCAGATATAAAGGCAATCCAGAAATCAGGTCTGATATTTCTGGTGCTGGTTCTCTAGTAAATGATAACTAAATCGACTAGTTCGTCTTTATGACAAAGGTCACTTCACCTTTGGATATTGGAGCAGGTGCTTTAGAGGTATCGGTTTGTCTAAAACTAAGCTTAAGTACCTGTTTCTTATAAAACTCTACGATTGTGTTATCACTAATGGTGGTACCGGGTACAACAGAAACGTTTAAAACCTTTCCGCGATCGTCTACATCTATGGCAAACTTGATAATTCCATCAATTTGTGAATCATCTTTCTCGGTCGGTGGACGTTCCCATTTCCATCCATCCAAGCTATAACTTACACCAATATCTTCGCCTCCTGGATTAGTTCCGCTAGTTGCTTTATTACCATCCGGATCACCTTGATTACCCTTTTTGTTAGGGTATTGTCCCTGATTATTTGATGTAGGCTTCTTAGAATCAGTATTGGTTTTTTTACCACTCATCAAGGCTCTTGAGTCTAGTGTTGGCTTTGGTTTTGGTTTGGGTTGTGGCTTTACTTCTTCTTTTTTCTCCTCTTCAACTTTCTTAGGCGGAGTGACTTCTTCCTTTTTCTCCTCGACAACCTCTTCTTTTTTCTTTTCTACTTTAACCTCGCTTTCATCGGGTGTTATTACGGGTTTTTCCACCGCCTCTTCTTGTGTAACTGGAGGTGTTTCTTCTTGAATTTCTTCGGTTTTTACAGGATCTGGGAGTACTTCTTCCTGAACTTCTGGCTCAGGTTCAACTGGATCAGTTTCCTCCTGTGTTTCGACTTCTACCTCTTCAGATTCCACTTCGGCATCTGGTGGTGTTACTTCTTCAGATTCTTCGGCTATGGCTTCTGTCTCTTTTTCTACATCGCCGCTACCTTCTTCTTCAAAACCAAAGTTTAGTTCTATACCATACTCAGGAGTAGGCGGATCTGGCGGGCTCCAAGCCACCAAAACAATCAATAACAAAATGACTAAAGCGTGAATCGCCGAAGTCATGATGATACTAAATCTTTTATCCTTTTTCTCCTGTTCAGACATGCTATTCAGGTTTTGTTACCAATATGGTCTTCTGCTTTAGTTTAGCGGCAATTCCACCAACCCTTGCCATATGTCCTACGGGTACTGCCTGATCAATGTTTAGACTTAGAGTACCTTCTTCCCCATTTACTAAACGGGCTAACTCCGACTCGAAGCTCTCTGGTGTGATGTCTTTTTGATTCAATCTATACTTTAAATCTGCCGTAATCGTCAAACTATTCTTTTGTAAAACGATAGATGAAGAAGCAGCTGAAGGCAAGTTAACCACAAGACCCGATGGTGTAATGAATGATGAAGTCAGCATAAAAAATATCAGCAAAAGAAATACGATATCCGTCATGGATGACATACTAAATGCAGAATCTACTTTATGTTTTGATTTAATATCCATTATTGTGGCTCTTGAAGTAAATCAATAAAATCGATCGAAGTATATTCCATGTAATGGATAGCCTTCTGCACTTTAGATACTAAGTAGTTGTAGCCTAAGTAAGCAATAATTCCAACGACCAATCCTGCGGCTGTCGTGATCATAGCCTCATAAATACCTGTAGACAAGAGTTTAGGGCTTACTGAGCCTTCTTCTTGCGCAATGGATATGAATGCCTGAATCATACCAGATACAGTTCCAAGGAAACCTATCATTGGTGCAGCACCAGCTGTAGTTGCTAATAATGAAAGGTTCTTTTCTAATTTATAAACCTCGATTTTACCGACGTTTTCTATGGAGGCTTCTATTGTCTTGAGTGGACTTCCAATTCGGTGGATTCCTTTCTCAATCATCTTAGCGATCGGTGAATCTGTTTGAGAGCACAAAAGTTTTGCTCCGTTAACATCTCCATTACCGACTAAATCCTTGATTTTATCCATGAATTCAAAAGGAGTTTTAGCGGCTCTGTTTAGGTTTCTTAGTCTTTCGAAAAAGATATAAATCGCTACTATTGAGAGTGCTAAGATTGGAATTAACCAAAATCCTCCTTTGAGAATTAGCTCAAAGAAAAACAATGTTCCTTCTCCATCTGCTGCCACTCCTGTGGTGTCAGCACCATTTAGTTGTTGTAAAATCACCATTTTAATATTTCAATACCCAGATATTTTGACCGTATTCTTCTACTAGTGTTCCTCTTTCTTCAAAGGCTTTAGCGCGGCTATCGCTTACTGCTACTCCCACCCTGTGTAAAGTGAAATCACCTGAAGGTTCAATCATGTATGCGTTAATTCCAGAAGCCACAATTTTATTAGCTTCATCTAATGCAAGATCGTCGTCGAAGAAACTACCAATAACAACATAGAAACGTCCATCGGGGGCAGAAATTGTTACTATTTCAGGCTTAGTTTCAACCTGCTGAACTGACTTTACCTCTGGTTCAGGCTCAGGTTCTGGAACGGGTTTCTCTTCTACTGGCGTTTGCTTTATTTCTTTTTGAACAGGAGGCTCTTTTGTAGGTTCTTCGCTTTTATCAAAGACCAAAAAGTAAACTGCTACAGCTGCCAGAATCAGGAAAAGAATGACGAAGATGCCTGTATTGTTGTTCTTCTTTTCTTCTGTTTTCGGTTTTTCAACTGGCTTATTGACTATAGTCGCTTCTGTTTTAACAGCCGCCACAGGCTTCTCTTCTACCTTTTTAGGTGCAGCATCTGGTAATGGCACTGCTTTAACAGGTGGTTTTTGTTCCGTTTTAGGTGCTGAAGCTTTCTTAGTTTCAGGTTTAGGCTTAGCTGTTGCCTTTGGTTTAGGCGTTGCTTTAGGTTTAGCTACTGCCTTAGGCTTTGTTTCGGCCTTAGCCTTTGGTTGTGTCTTAGGTTTTGCCGCAGTCTTCTTCGCTACTGGTTTTTTGGGTGCCGCTTTCTTTGGTGTTGGCTTGGGAGATACAGGTTTTATCTCTTCAATCTCTATAACATCATCAATAGGATCTAGCGCAATATCATCTAGACCAAAATCATCATCTAAAGCTGGTTCAGCCTTTTTAGCAACTGGTTTTTTGCTAGCAGGTTTCTTTGGTGTCGTGGTCTTTTTCTTTGCTGATGATTTTGTAGTTCCGCTTTTGGGAGTTTCGTCGTTTTCAGAAGGGTCCGTATTCTTTTTTGCGGCCATTAGTTATTCAGGTTGATGAATCAGTTTATAATTTACTAAAATATATGATGCGCACCTGACCAAGAAAACTAGAATGAAACGGATATACCGCCTAAAAATTGAATACCGCGTGATGGGTAATTCAGGTATCGTTGGTAGTTAGTGCCGAATAGGTTATTTAGTTTCAAAAATACACCAAATTGTTGATTTAGTTGATATCGGCCGCCCAAATTTAAGTCTAGAATATCATCCAAATCAAAGGCCTCGCCTGTTTCTCCATTTAAAGCTTTTAGCCCACCCAAATAGTATACATCGGCCGTGACTGACAAATTCTCTAGCGGGAAGAACGTATTATGAAAGGCTGTTTTGAAAGTGGGTAAGTGCCACGCTTCGGCCAAATTCGGTGAGGTAGATGTCAATTCATAATTATAGAAATCAAAACGTAACGAAGATCGAACTTGCCCTTCTTGCTCATAATTGATCTCTGAAAATATGTTTAACCTATCCGTTGGTCCTTGATCATAAAGAATCTCAAACCTAGACGAGTCAGAGGCAGCATTTGTAATGAGCTGGAGATTATTCAATGACGCTAATGAGGCTCCTGCGTTCAGCCTTAAACCTTTTGAAAGGTCTAGTTCTACACCACCGTAAATATCGCTCTCCTTCTCAGTATTCCTTAAGTCGAAAGCTGCTTGTAAGAAAGGATTCTGTGCTATGGAAGATTCTAGTGTATTCATAGTCACCGTTCCCTCATAACCTGCGTAGACTCTTAATCCAGTATTTACACTAAAACTTCCTTCAACTACCGGATAAACCGACATACCATTTCCAGAATCATTGTCACCAGCAAAATTAATCCCTCCAGCTAGAGAAAATCCATTGCCAGCATAAGTGATTCTAGGTTGTAAATTCAGGAAATTACGATTCACATCAATCGCTTCATCTTGCCGTTTCGATAGAATGGCTAATGCCTTCATAGAAACCTTTATATTTTCTGATAATTTGTAATCAGCGGTAACATCAAAGTTGAATTTATTCTCTTTCGCCTCTAGATCATCTCTAAAAAACACCCAATCAGTCTCGAAGCTATAGTTCAAGTCCTGATCTCTTTCTGTCTTTTCTACCGCCACATTTGCCGAAAAGCGACTGAACTTTTGTTCGATTGCATCACTGCTAAGGTCTAAGACAGGGTTATATCCGAAAAAGTGAACCTTTTGCTGCGTATAATTCAAGCTTCCCGAAATAGTATTTAAACCATTGAAAAATTTACCGCCAACCGAAGCTTCTGTTTTCCCATTACCCGAATTCTCATCGAACACAGGGCCGCGCCTCGAAGATAAATGCCTTACATAAAGGTTGAAAACGTAGTCTTCGCTCTTAGGCGAGCCTAAATAGCCTTCGAAATAAGGTGTTCCAAAGTTCCCATAACCAGCTTTCACGTAGTTGGACGTAAAATCTGTCGCTGGTTTGCTAGATCGGTAGTTCGCTGTTTGGAAGAAAGGCTCCAAAGGGTTTAAACTATAATTGAACTTCTTAAAAAGATAGCTCTGCTTAGTAGTCGTGCCACTAACGGGTAGTTGAGGTATTTTTTCAAAGTTTCTAATCGCAGGCGGAAGAACTATTTTTCTATCCTTTCGAATAACAATTTCCGCTTCTTCCTCTAGTCTACCTGTTCCCTGTGCAAAACCTTGAACAGCCACAAGGGAAAAAAGTAATAGTATTGATAATGACCTTTTCATTATTGGTTCCCTCCCTTATTTTGTGTTGTGTCTTGAGATGCTTCTTTTTCCGCTAACGCGGCTTCTAGCTTTTCTATTTCGGCTAGCTTGGTTTTGGCTTCTGCTAAAACACTCTCTACAGTTGAATTTTCAATAATTGAGTTAACAGTTCCTTTCGCCTGGAATAATTCGTCTAAGGCAATGTAGTTGTCGGCGACTAACAAAAAGGCTTTACCCAGCCATTCGTCATATTCACCAAAGTTTTCACTGAACTCGAATAGTGTGTTTAATGACTGCTGATATTGCTTTTGTTGGAAGAATATCTTCCCGAGCAGATATTGAGCCTCTGCACCATATTGATCTTTCGCTGCATTGATTGTAGATAATAACTGGTCGATCGCTTCGTCAAAATCACCTTCGCTGTAAGCCGATTTGGCTAAATAGAGTTGAGCCCTATTCGTAGCGTCTTGAGATATACTTCCTTTGGTTAGAATGTTATTGGCATACACACGCATCTTTGTGTAATCGCCAAGCTTAAAGTAAGCATCTAGTAAGCCTACCCAAGCATCGTTTTCTTGTCTCTTACTTCTGGCAATCCCCTCCAGTTTGGAGTAGTAATTAGCGGCCTCTTGGAAATCGCCCGCCTTGATCTGCAACTCTCCTATTCTTTGGAAAACCACATCCATATCAGCGATTTCTGATTCTCTGTCTAACTCGTAATAAATGGTCAATGCTTTGTCGTTTTCAGACAAACGGTAATGACTTTCGGCTCTAAAAAACTTTGCTTGGTGACGTAAAGGACTTTCCGCATAGCTTTTTTCATAGTCTGCAAAAGCGCCAATGGCAGCACTGTATTCTCCACTGAAATACTTGTTTTTAGCTGCTTCTAATTCGATCGTTTCTAAGGATTCGTTATCTGGATTGGCACTTCTATATTTGGTCAGGTATTGATCAAACTCTAAAACCTTATTATTCAGTTTTAAAGTGTTTTGAAGTCCAAGTAAGGCGCTATTGGCCACCTTGCTGGTCACATACTTATTCAAAATGGTTTTGTAATCTTCCTCTGCCTTGTCCAATTCATTTAAATTGAAATAGGCCAAAGCACGACTTTCATAGGCATATGGAATAAATGGGCTTTGGCTTAATCTTTCGATCACTCTCGTAAACCCGATTATTGAGGCTCTAAATTCGTTTGCCTCCAATTGAATTTGGGATTTCTTGTAAACAGCATCATCAAAATACCTGGATTGACTGAATCGATTGATCACAATATCCAATGCTTGAATCGCCTCGTCACTTTTGTTCTGAAAATCGCGAACTACGCCTTTCTGAAAGTAAGCATAGTCTACATTAGGATTATTGTTATCTATCGCTCTTTGATAATAGGAAATGGCTGTAGCATAAGCTTTATCTACATAGTAACAATCTGCAAGCCTTAGAATGGCATCGTCGTAGTTTAATCTGTCTTTTTTGTTTTGAAGGGCATCGACGTATCGCTTGAGATAAACTCTAGCCCTGGCATAATCCTGCGTATTATAGTAGGCATAACCCATTCCATAATTTGCCTTTAAATAGTATTCTGAATTTCTATTTCGCGTATCAATTACCTTTTGGTAGGAACTGATCGCTTGGGCATAACTTCGAGATGTGGCTTGTGCTTCAGCTTTCCAGAAAAGCGCCCCAGCTTCCAAATCTTTATCAACTCTAAATTTCAAAGACTTATCGAAGAGCTGTATGGCTGTCTTATATTTTGCCGTATTGAAATACTCTGTGCCTTTGTAGAAAGTCACTTTTTGATAAGCCTCTTTGACTCTATCTGTCTTGTTTTCAATTCGTTCTATAAATGTAATAGCCCTTAAAAAGTCATTAGTATTTAAGAAGGCTTCGGAAAGTAGATTATTTGCTTCTGGCACATAAGAGGATGTAGGGTATTTTTTGATGAACCTATCTAACGCTCCTATGGCGATTGAATATTTCTTGGCTTCGAAATTTACCTTGGCATAATTGAAGGACGACTCTTCCTGAATCTTTTCATCGAAAGGCAACTTACTCGCTTTATCAAATGCCGCGATCGCGAAGAGATAGTTCTCTTTTTCTACATACAATTGACCCAAGTAATATGAGGCGAGTTGCGCCAATGTATCTTCTTTCAGCCCTACTCTTTTAAAGTCTTCTATCGCTGGTTCGGCATTGCCCAATACAAAGTTGGAGTATGCGATTCTATAAAGTGTTTCTTCGGTGATACTCTTCCCAGCGATTTGGCGATAGAGCCCATAAAACTCTATGGCTTCTTCATATCGTTCTTGTGAATAGGCAGACTCCCCTGCCATTTGATAGATCTGGTAGAGATAGTCCATCCGACGGCTTTCGGTTGCTATATCTTTGAATTTACCGGCATAGGCCAAAACTTCGCCATACCGTTTTTGCTTGAAATAAGCACTTGTGATCATGATCGGCACGCGAAACTGATATTTAGGGCTTGCTTCGGCACGCTTGAGATCCACTAAAACTTTATCATAATTGGCATCTAAATAAGCCAAAAAGCCTGCATAATAGTTTGCATCAGCGTAGTAAGGGCTATCCTGCTGTTTCGCTAAATCAAAGTATTCAATTGCTTCTGCTTTTTTATTTAAGCTAAACGCGGAATAAGCAATCTTGAAGTTCGTCTCAGATCGCTCATTGTTATCCAGAACACTCGTATTAGCCAGTTTTAGGTATTTATTGGCTGTAGCAAAGTCTTTCGATTCAAAGGCATTGACTCCAAGGTTATAATAGGCTTTTGAGGCTTTGGGGTGATTTGGGCGCTTGGCTACAAAATCTGAAATAAGTTGTGTGCCATCAGGATTATTAAGGTTTAGCGCGCAGTAGGCAACGTAGTACTCTGAATCTGCCTTTTTAATCTCGTCCGTTCCTACGGCTATGTATCTTTCGAATTGTTCTCGTGCCGCGCTAAACTTTTGCTTATCAAACAATTCTAGGCCAAAACGATAGTATTGGTTTTCGTTGTTTTGATGTAGCGTACTTTGAGCTGATAATGACCCGAGAGCAAGGAAAGAGATGCTGAATAAAAAAATTATCTTCCTCATCAATTTATATTTTGCTCACTTTTACTCTAAACTCTTTTTGGCATTGATTATTGTCAGCTAGTCGACTGATTCCTCAATGCATCAATTTAAAAACTAATTCCTTTAATACCTCTTCCTCTTTTATGGCCCCTGAATTCACACCTTTTGACCTTAAATCAGCTTCTCTCAGGTGGCTAACATTTTGCATTACTTTCGGTAAGGCATAATGTGATGCAGCCATTTTATATTCTTTAACCACAAAAGGCGGTACACCAATGGCTCTTGCCAAACCACTATCGGATTTATCTTTGGCACTATGCACCAAAAGCAGCTTGGTGTAATAGGAGTACAATAAAGCGATCATTGGGATAATGGAATGCGCCCTGATATTTGCCGAAAAGTAGTTTACTATTCGGTTAGCCTTCACCACATCCCTGCTAGAAATGGCCTTTTGCAACTCAAATACATTGTAATCTTTATTGATACCGACATACTTCTGGATGTGATCTTCCGTAATCTGCTCCCCTTCTTTTAGGTTAATGGCCACCTTACCTATTTCGTTACTCAGCCGCTCTAGATTGGTGCCGATGTACTCGGCCAACATTTGTACGGAAGGGTAATTGATGCTTAATCCTTTAGATTTGACATAGCCTTCAATCCACCCTGGCAGCTCATAATCCCTTAATTTGGTAGTGGTCACCAAGAGCGCCTTTTTGCTCAAGGCTTTTGAAAGTGGCTTTCGTCCATCTACTTTTTTGTGTTTATGGGCAAAAACCAGAACAGTTGAGGGCACAGGATTATCCAGATAATCCATTAGCAATTTCTGTCCTTCCTCTTTGTTTAGGTCTGGTATTTCCTTGGCTTCTTTTACAATGACCAATTGACGCTCGGCCATCATCGGAAAACGTCTCGCATTTGTGATGATCTGGCTCATGTTGGCGTCCTTGCCATACATTATCGTTTGGTTGAAACCCCTTTCGGCTTCTGGAAGGCAATTTTCCTCAATAAAATCTGAAATTTGGTCGATGTAGAAGGATTCTTCCCCTTGAAGGAAGTAAACCGGTGCGTACTTTCCGGCCTTCAAATCACTCAATACCTGATCTGGATGATGGCTCATAGACTTGAAGTCAAATATAGTTACTCGATTCTATTTTTCTTTAGAATGAACTAAGACTTTTATGAGCTGTTTATATTTGAATTAAAATTGATTTATATGTCAGAAGCGTTGGTAGAAAAAGGTGTAGAAGCTTGCCGGAAAAACGAATTTGAGAAAGGAATTGAGTTGTTCACGCGTGCTTTGGTACAAAATCCAAATCAAATAGAGGCACTCTATAACAGGGCGAGGGCTTATTCTAAAGTTGATGAAATGGAGAAGTCGTTGGAAGACTTTAAACAGCTGGTTGATATAAACCCTATAAATGCCTCTTTTATAGGTGATTATGCTGTTTCCCTACACCTGAATAATAAGAATGACCTTGCTGCAATACAATTTGAAAAAGCATTGTCGCTAGATCAAGAAAATCCATATCGATATTCGTCAAGAGCTTTTTTCAAAGACAGAATTGGTGATCTCGAAGGGGCGATTGAAGATTACGAAAGAGCGATTGCACTCGATCCTGAAGATGCCATTGCCTTGAATAATAAAGGTCTCGTCGAAGAAAAGCTTGGTTATGCAGAAAAGGCAAAAAAGAGTTTCGATAAATCAAATGACTTAGTGGGTTATAAGCCTGATGTGAAAGAAGAGCTAAAACCTACGCCAAAAGTAGAAACTAGCGCCTCACCTACCACAAAAGCTGATGTTTTTAAAACGTTATTGACCAAAGATGGGCTTAAAGACTTCGGAAAGTTCACCGTCAATTTATTTAAGGGTAAAAAGTAAGATGTATACAAGCATATGACAAGTCTTTAGGCTTGTGTATATTCATGAAAATTCTAGTCAAATGAAGAAACTCACACTCCTGTTTTCAGCATTAATGCTTAGTTCTGGGTTATTGGCCCAAGTCAAAAAAGAAGACCAGATTAAGTCCGCCTTGTGGGCAGCTCCTGAATCTGCGAGAGCTGGTGCTCACGTTTATGGATTCGACAAAGACGGCAATTTTGTAACCTTAAGAGAAGGTACGAACAACTTTGTAGTCCGGTCTGATGATCCCAATAAAGAAGGTTTTGAAATTGTGTGCTACCCCAAAGATGTTGAGCCTTTTATGGCGAGAGGCCGTGCTCTTAGAGCCGAAGGTAAGTCGCGGGGTGAAATTTTCGCTATTCGTGAAAAGGAAATGATGAATGGAACACTTCAGAAGCCTGGCTATGGTTCTACGCTTCAGATTTATCGTGGCCCAGATGCCCGATACAATCCCGAAACGGAAAAAGTAGAGGGTGGCGAATATCGCTATGTCATTTATACACCCTTAGCGACGGGTGAAACTACTGGTTTACCAGAAAAACCAAATGGTGCCGGTCACCCTTGGGTCATGTTCCCAGGTTTGTACAGGGCACACATTATGATCACACCACCGATGAAAGGTAATTAAGCAATTAAAAAGGCCTCACTTCACTCAGAAATGAGGCCTTTTACTTTTATAGAATACTTTTCTTATTCGCTTCTTAGTGCTTTTATCGGATTAGCTGTGGCTGTTCTAACCGATTGAAAGCTCACCGTTAGCCAAGCAATAATGGCTACAAACAGAGCAGGTATCACCCAAATTAATGGATTGTTTAAGCTTATTTGATATGCGAATTCTTGAAGCCAATCCTGCATCACCATATAGCCGACTGGTATGGCAACAATAGCTCCCAGTACTACTAGTTGGGTGAAGCTTTTTAAGATCATTAAGGTGATACTTTTCACCGAGGCGCCTAGAACTTTTCTAACCGCTATTTCTTTGTACCTGCGCTCAAGTGTAAATGCAGCCAAAGCAAATAACCCAAGACAGGCGATAATAATGGCAAGACCAGATGAGGCTGAAAAGAGCTTTCCAAAGCGTTGCTCATTTTCATAGAGTGCGTTAAAAGATTCATCTAGGAAAATGTATTCAAATGGCTCATCGCTGACTGTTTCTTTCCAAAGATCTTCCACTCTGCCGACGGTTTCTAGGTAGTTATCGCTTATTCTGATCGAAATGTAGTTGGCCGAATACCAATCTTCTTCTAAGCGTCCATCCTTCCCCATCATACGCAGGATCATTGGTTCGACATCCCTTTTCAAGGACTCAAAATTGAAGTCATTGACCACTCCAATAACAGTGTAATCTTCTCCATCACCTCGCGTCAACTTTTGCCCGATGACTTTATCTCCACCTAGCCATCTTTTTGCAGCCTCATTGATCAATACATTTGCGGTATCTGTAACCAACTGATTGGTAAAGTTTCTCCCCTCCGTCAAGTTCAAACCCATAGTTTCTAAATAGGTATCGGTGACGAACAAGTTGATAAAACCGTATGACCGTGGGTTGTCTTCCATGGTTTGGTAAGTCCAGTCAGACATGCCACCAGAGATGTAGCTATTGCTCATAGAAACATTTTCCACTGAAGGAAACTGAGCGAGCCTCGTCTTAAAAGTCTCTCTTTTCTGATCTAATGAATTGGCATTTTTGACCACCATCACTTGGGAGGCATCAAATCCTAATTTCTGATTGGATAGGAATTTTAATTGCTGAAAAACGACGGTTGTACTCACTATCAAGAAGATAGAAATAGCAAACTGGAAGGCAACCAAACCTTTTCTTAAAATAGCGCTGCCTTTTCCACCTTGTGTTGCATCACCTTTGAGTGCTTTCACAGGCTTAAAATTTGACAAAACAAATGCTGGATAAGAACCTGCTAAAAGGCCTACGATCAATACTAACCCGAATAATTGCAATAATACGACACCATCGAAAAGGTCCTGAAAGTTGAATGTTCTATTGGCCAACAGATTGAAACCATTTAACAGCAATGCTGATAAGCCCAGTGCTAGAACCATCGAAAACAAGCTGACCATCATAGACTCTACTAAAAATTGATTAATCAATTGACGTCTTCGAGAGCCAAGTACTTTTCGCATACCAACCTCTTTTGACCGCATAGCCGACCTGGCTGTAGAAAGGTTCATAAAATTGATACAAGCGATGATTAAGATAAATATGGCTATCGCCGAAAAGACATAAACATTGTTGATATCCCCTCCTGATCCGAACGAAAAGTCTGGGTATTCTAAATGAATAGCTGTCATAGGAATCATTCCAAAATTTCGTTCTCTTCCGCCGCTTGCGAGGTAATCCTCGTAACTGGCGTGTCCAGAATATTTAGCGATAAGTGGTCCTTGATACTCGGCTGCCAGTTCTTTTAGCTTTTCTTGAACGACTTCAGGCTCACTACCCTTTTCAATCTTCGCGTAAGTTTTGAAGTTATTTGCCGTCCAATTTCCGACTAGCACCCAGCTTTCTTTGGGGTAAGAATTTATGAAGTTGTATTTCCAATGCGTGTTTTGCGGAGGGTCTGCTACTACCCCTGTGACCAATGTATTTTCACCATCTACTTGGATTGTTTTCCCTACTGCCGATTCATATCCAAAAAGTTTATTAGCAAGGGTTTGGCTTAGCACCATGGCATTTGGCTCCGTAAGTGCCTCTTCTGGGTTTCCTTCTATAAAATCGACGGTGAAGATCTTATGAAAGGTAGAATCCGCATTAAAACCATTGGTTTCTTTGAATACTTTGTCTCCTACCTTAAAAGTTTGGTCAAAAGGCCCTTGAATCCTTAAAGTCTCTTCAATTTCTGGGATGTCAGTTTTTGACTGAATCGCTAGTCTTGCGGGTGAATTTCCGTTGAGTCTATATATTCTATCGGCACCGTCATGATACTTGTCATAGCTTAGCTCGTGACTCACGTACATGGCGATCAGTAAGCATGCGGCTAAACCTATTGCCAATCCTCCGATATTGATTAGACTGTAGAAGCGCTGCTTGACCAGGCTTCTGAATGAGATTTTGATGTAGTTTTTGACCATAATTATGTTGTTTAGAGTTTCAATGTCTTCTAGACCTTTGATATATCTTAAGCGAAAGAACTTCAGTACATCCCACGAGAATCGCTTTCGGGCCGTCTTTAATCCTTCGTTCTCAATTCTTTTGTAAAAGAGCTCATATGCGTCGCCTTCAATGATCTCAAGTGCTCGTGGTTTACAATAAAACCGTAAGAACTTGAGTGCCCATTGAGGCGGTTCGTGATCAAATGGAGACATATTCCAAGCTCAGTTTAGGAATTTGATCGTGAAGACTATTTCGTTGTGCTTTGATGTAGTCCAGAGACTTTTGACCAGCCACTGTGATCTTAAAATAGCGCTTCCGTCTTCCGCCTCTAGCTTTCGTAGCACCTCCTACGCTAGAGTTCAAAAATCCCTTTCCTTCTAACCGATCTAATGCAGAATGGACAGCACTAATGTTAATTTTGCGATGAGTTTGTCGCTCTATTTCTTCCATCACGCTGATGCCATAGGCGTTGTCATGGAGGATGGCCACGACAAGCAAAACCAGTTCTTCGAACTCCCCTATATTAATTCGCTGCATAGTTTTTTATTTATTTCACTTTAGTAAATGAAATTCATATGTTTCACTATTGCAAATGAAATGAGGTGCCGATGAATCGAACTGGAATATTAGATGACTCAACTGGTAGATTATCGTATTGAACCAGATTAGCCTAAATCAGTATCCTCTTTCTAAATCTACTTGATGAAGTAGAGCCTCCTTCTTTTTGAGGCGCAACAAGTTGTTTAACAGCAACTTAATGGCCGAATCTGGAGTAGTTACACTCGCTACGTGTGGCGTGATAGACACCTTTTCATGTAGCCATAAGGGGTTTTGTGTTGGTAGCGGTTCTTCTTTAAAGACGTCTAAAAGTGCTCCAGATAGCTTATTAGAATCTAAAGCGGCTATCAGATCCTTCTCTACTAAATGGTTGCCTCTTGCTACATTGATAAGATAGGCGCCATCTGGCATTTGATTAAAAACATCGGCATTTAAGATATTCTCTGTTTTGGGTGTGACAGGTAAAAGGTTTACGAGTACTTCGGTTTCTTTCAAGAATTCATTCAGGCCAGATTCATCAAAGCATTTCACACCCTCTATTACTTTCTCGCTTCGACTAAATCCATATACATCAAAGCCTAAAACCACTAGTTTTTCGGCTAAATCCTTCCCTAAAGCACCCAAACCCATAACACCAACTTTTAATGGCTTATAAGTTATTCTATCCCAAATCAATTCACGCTGATTTTGCATGTGCGTACGCATAGACCTTTGATGCATCATAAGGCCCATAATCACATAATTTGTCATGTCTTGGGCTAAAAATGGATCTACTATTCTAGTGATCGGGATATTAGATGGAATTTGGGGATCATGCATCAGGTGATCTACTCCGGCACCAAGTGAGCTAATCCATTTCAACTTTGGCAACTTATCTATAACTCCATTGTCTAATGGCTTCCAAACAAAAAGAACTTCAACGTTGCTTAGGTCATCATTGGTGGGCCAAACATGAATTTTGGAGACATTTTCTGATTTCGATAACCCTGACACCCAAGGTTTAGGGTCCCAAACGGACGATGAGATTAAAATTTCCATGTTAATATTATTTATTAGCCGATGCTACAAAATTCCAGAGCCATGAAAAGGCTACAATTAGTCCGATATAAATGACTAATACACTGTTTTCAATGCCTGCCTCACTTACGAAAGAAGCATAGATGAAAAGACCTCCGACCGTGGCAGATACGGAACTATATAGAATGAGCAACCAGTTTACCCAACTCGCTCTAGCCATATTCAGCCTACCAACAGGAAGTATCAGACTATAGCCCACAAGCATACCGGCCACAAAACCGTCGGATTGGGTAATAGCCCAACCGATGATCGATACCACAAAAATACTGAAACAGAAACCCACAAAAAGAGCGGTTTTTGATTCCTCTGGTGTCAAAAGATATTTCGAGTAGGTATTTAGCCGCATAAAAAAGTTGAAGACGGGTTCTATTACCCATGTAGAAACCATAAAGAAGATGAGGCCATAACTCACATAACTTAGTAAAAAGCCATATTCGCCTATGCTTTCTGCACCATTTCGCAGAATTCGGTTGATCATTACTATCCCTATAATGAGCGCCCACTGAGTGCCTGGCTTTAAGTTGGCCATAAAGAAATAGTACCGTAAGAAAAGCCGATATAAAACGTACTTGGCCTTTAGTGCCTCTAGCATACCCGAACGCGCGTATTCATCGTGAGGATCGTACTTTAGGGCTTCCTTAAAGTGTCCTAGAGCCTTTTTGTGGCTTCCTTTTTCTAATTCAGCCCAACCATAATTGGCATGCGATAGTGGGTTTTCAGGATCCATTTCTAGTGCTCGATGAATGGTCTGAAAAGAAGCTTCCTTATCCCCTGACTTCAGTTGTGCGGTGGACAACATATTCCGGCAGAAAAGATGCTCTGCATCAATCTGAAGTCCTTTTTGTGCCAGTTCTATGGCCACCTTAAAATCTTTGGATATCAGCTTTAATTGTGCTTGTAAACCATAATAATCTGCACTATTTGGATTGATTTCAATCGCCTTTTTTATGGCGTTTTCCGACTTATTGAAATTTTCTAGTTTTAGGTGTGCCGCAGAAATTACATACAGCGCGAAATCAATTTCAGGATTTGAGGCTAAAGCCATCTTAGCCGTATGAATGGCATCATTCGCATCGTTCAGCCTCAGTTTGCACAAGGCTAGGTAGGTCAACGCATAGGCATTGTCTGGATCTTCTAGTAAAACGCCCTTTAACTGTTCTACTGCCAGATCAATCTTACCTTGATTGATCAGTAATTCTGCTCTATCTAAACTTGCCACTACTTTTTGATCTTCAAGTATTTCAACACATCGTCATACAAGCCTGAATCATTGGCATAAATGGCGTAATTTCTAGCTTTTGTAAACCATTCCTTGGTTGAAGCCACCATCTTTTTGCCTGCATTGAGTAGGTCACTCGTTTCAATTGGTTGTGGTACGCCTGTTTTAAAGGCTAATTCTAGTTTTCCCTCTATGCTTATGTCAATCATTGATTGAATATCAGCGCCTGAAAACTCGGGTGTTTTCTTCGCCAGTTTATCCATATCAATTTTTCCTGTTGGCTTTTCGGCCAGCATAATCTCGAAAATAGATTTACGAGCCTCTTGATCTGGCGGAGAGACGAATATCATTCGATCAAACCGACCAGGTCGTTTGAATGCAGGATCCATATGCCAAGGAGAATTTGTAGCAGCCAGAATCAAAACACCTTCATTATCTACATCTACCCCATCCAATTCCGAAAGAAACTGATTAATGACATTTCTACCTGCCGACCCCTTCATCTCACTTCTATTTGCACCGAGAGCATCGACTTCGTCAATGAAGAGAACACAAGGGGCATTTTTACGCGCAATCTCGAAAATCTGGTGTAGGTTTCGTTCACTGTTTCCCAGCCAAGCATCAAGAATATCGTTTATGCCGATCGTCAAGAAATTCGCATTTACCTCTCCAGCGGTGGCCCTGGCAATATGAGTTTTACCGCAGCCCGGTGGTCCATAAAGCAGAATCCCGCCGCCAGCTTTCTTACCATAAGCTTTGTAGAGTTCGGGATGTAGAAATGGCTTAATAATCTTTAAATCAATCTCTTTTTTGACCACTTCCATACCACCGACATGTGAAAAGTTGGTCGACGGTCTCTGCATGCCCAAAGTGCGCTCGGCAAAGTCTTGTTCGATTGGCTCAAAATTAGAAGGTGAGCTGCTCACCCGAAATTCAGCATCGAAGGCTTCATTTTTGAAGTTCGGATCGATTAATAAGATTCGCTGATAAGTATCGCGTGCTTGCCCAGTACTGCCATCTTTTAACAAGGTTTGACAATACAATTGCAAATAGTCGAGTTGATCTGGTCTAATATCCAACAACTCCTCTAATACTATGATGGCCGTTGAAAAGGCTTCATTGTGAAAATAGGCTTTGGCCAACAAGTATTTGGCTTCTATATCTGTTGGATCGATCTGGAGCAGTACTTTAGCTTGGCCCTCAACAGCCAACCATTCGTTTTCTTTGACAGCCTGCTGGGCCACTAACTTTCTTAGTTGGACATTTTCAGGGGATGCTTCTAAAGCTAAAAGCAATGATTTTAGTTGGTCTGAGGCCATATTCCTTCGCTACATTAAATCGAACTCTTCGAATATATTGCAAAAGCAATGAACTAACGATCCGCTCAACTAAAAATTGAAATAAAGTTTACCTTTTACTTAACCATCGGTTGTCTTTGATATAAAAACGCCATGGTTTCAGGGCATCTTCACCAGCGTAATCGACACCAATTCTCGGTGAAGTGCCGATTTCATGATTTGTAATTTCTCGCCCATCTGACAACCAAATCGTATCACCTAACAGATCAAGTCCATAGTGATCTTTGGTACGAATACCGAGCGCCTGGCTAAGAATACCTGGACCTGAACTGAGCCGTGGATTAGCTTTGGTCATATTACGACGTAATTGCATTGCTTCTAATCCTATTAAGGGCTCTACACCTCTAATGAGAATAGCGTCTGCAAAATCTTTTTTGTTGGTAACGATGTTAAAAAGGTGATGAATGCCATAGCATAGGTAAACGTAGCTAAACCCACCTTGACCGTACATCACTTCCGTACGTTTACTCCTGAGACCATTATTGGCATGACAAGCTTTATCGTTTCTTCCCGCGTATGCTTCTACTTCCGTAACGATCGCGGCGGTATATACCCCATTTATCTTTGTATGTAAAGTCTTACCGAGTACATCTTTGGCAATTTCCACGACATTTGGCCTTTCATAAAAGTCTCTAGTAAGTTTCATTTGTATAAAGTAAGCAACCCTTTTTATTAAAGTAGAGTTTAAGTGGCAAACAATAACCAAGAAGAAAATGAAAAAGACTTTTTTAACATTAGCCTCACTTTTAATCCTAGGATTAACGACAAACGTAGCCTTAGCGCAACGTGGACCAGCAGCCAGCCCACTGGCGAAGGTTGAACAAAAAATTGGAAATACGACGATGCAGATCTCTTACAGCAGACCAAGTCTTGATGGAAGGGATGCCAATAAGTTGGTAAATGGCTTAAACAAAGGCGGAACTTGGAGAACTGGTGCCGATAGAAATACGCTCATTAGTTTCGATAAAGATGTGACCATCGGTGGTCAAGCTTTGAAGGCAGGTAACTATTCTCTATGGACGATTCCAGGAAAATCTGAATGGACTATTGTCATTAGTGGCCATACTGATAAATGGGGAACCTCTTATGATAATTCGAAAGATGTATTGAGGTTTTCTGCTAAAGCAACTGAATCTAAAGATGCTGTGGAAACTTTTAGAATTGACTTGACTGATTTTGACAAGAATTCTAAAGACAAGGCCAATTTAGAGTTGGCTTGGGGTAATATATCAGTGAAGTTTCCGATTGTAGTAAAAAATTAACAGACAAGACAAACATTGTTAAAAGCTTCTTTCCGTTGGATGGAGGCTTTTTTTATATCTTTAGCTTGAAAATTAAAGACGCTATGAGAAAGACATATTCTACCATGATCGCATTAATGCTCACCGTTAGTGCTTTTGCCCAAATTAAAATGCCACCACCAAGCCCTACTTTTGAATTAAAAGGAACGGTTGGTTTAGCTGAAGTTAAAGTGGTTTATTCCAGACCTAGTGCTAAAGGTCGTGAGGTTGCCGGGAACCTAATCCCATATAATGAAGTATGGAGAACCGGTGCAAACGCATCGACTAAAATATCATTTAGTGCAGATGTAAAATTGAACGGAAATGCTGTTCCAGCTGGTGATTATGCACTTTACACCATGTTTACAGAAGAAACTGCCACTATTATCTTAAGCAAAAATCTTACTTGGTGGGGATCGCTCGGTTATAATGCCAAAGATGACCTTTTGAGGTTTGATGTACCTGTTAAACACCCAAGTAGTCACTACGAGACTTTCACGATGAGCTTTTCTGATTTCACAATGAATTCAGCTAATCTGAATATGAAATGGGAACACACTAAAGCGATGTTCTCGATTGAAAGTGATGTTGATGCTAGCGTGATGGCGGATATTCAAGCGCAAGTAATTGATGCTACACCAGAAAATCCAGGTGTATATTTTCAAGCTGCTGGGTATTATTATGAGACGGAAAGGGATTCTAAACTTGCTTTAAACTGGGTGAATAAGGCATTAGATGCTAGTCCTGAAAAGCAGTATTGGGTGGTTCACTTAAAAGCTAAACTTTTGGCCAGAATGGGTATGAAAAAGGATGCAATGGCTGCGGCTAAAGAATCTATAACCTTGGCTAAGGCGGGTGGTAACCCTGATTATGTTAGATTAAACGAAAAGCTAATTGCCGATTTGAAATAACAGTGGCGAAACATTATTGAAGGGGCTTTTGCCCCTTTTTTTATTCCCTATATTATCGTTTCGGGCAACTCTTGCACATTTTCTTGTGCTTCTTCTTATACTTCTTACAGCATTTTTTGAAACAACATCCTTCTTGAACGATCATAGAACTGATCGGTGAATCCTCTTTTTGGAAAGGGTTCGGTTGGTCAAAAAGCTGCTCTTCAATTATATTCATCAATCTTTGTTTTTATTTAGACTGATTACAAATAACGGGCACAAACCTTTAACAATCAAACTTTGGACACAAAAAAAGGGAAGCTCAACTTCCCTTTTTTACTTATTCAAAAGTATAATTTATTCTCCTTCCTGTATCTCTTGAGCTACCGCTTGAACCTCGTCTAAAACGCGAAGTAAATTACCGCTCCAAATCATACCGATTTCTTTTTCAGAGTAACCTCTTCTTACTAGTTCTAGTGTAACATTAAAGGTCTCAGAGGCATCTGACCACCCTTCTACTCCACCACCACCATCGAAATCTGAACTAATACCAACATGCTCAATTCCGATCTTATTCACCAAATAATCGATATGATCTACAAAATCAGCTACATCGACTGGAGGCGCAACGCTATTAATCAGCGAATCAATTCTATCTTTATGTTTTTCTTGAAATGCATTATAAGCATCGAAATAGGCTGTTCTTTCATTTCGACTCATTGCGCGATATAAACTACCAGGCTTAATTTCAAAACCCTCTTCTTCAGCAATTTGAGCAATGATTTCGCTTGACTTCTTTCTGTTCGCCGTATTTTTTTCAGAGTTTAAATAGCTTTTAAAAGCCACTGTTTGCACTACGCCTCCATTTTCTTTCAACATCATCAGTTGCTCATCATCTAGGTTTCGGCTTACGTTATTCAAGGCTCTTGCGGAAGAATGTGAAGCAATCACTGGCGCCTTCGACATTTCCATCATTTGCATATTGGCCACTTTTGAAGGATGGGATAGATCAATCATAATACCCCATTTATTCATCTCCCTGATAACTTCTTTTCCTAGTTCACTCAAACCATTATGAAGCCATACGCTATCTCTTTCCCCTGTATTAGAATCACTCAACTGACTGTGACCGTTATGCGCCAAAGACATGTACCGTGCACCACGTTCATAAAACTCTTTAACTCTAGAAATATCCTTTCCAACAGGGTACCCATTTTCGATCCCTATCATGGCCACCTTTTTACCTGAAGCAGCTATTCTTCTCACATCATCAGAAGTTAAGGCTATTTCAATCTGGTCTGGGGCTATTTCTTCTGCAAGCCTATGGATGGCTTTAAACTTATCATCTGCATTGGCATAAGCCTTGTCAAAACCTTCGTCAGTTAACTCTCCCTGACCAGTATAGACAATAAACCAGGCAACGTCTAAGCCACCTTCTATCATGTTTGGCAGATTTACCTGAGTGGGCAGTTTTTTAGTGTAGTTATTGTCTTCGGTGAAGTTGTTGGTATTAATATCATCATGGGTATCAAGCGTAATCACCCGATCATGAATACCTCTGGCATACTCAACCAGTTCCTCTTCTGTCATATCGTTGACGGACTTTTCTTGAGGTTGGCAAGCGGTAAACAGGAATAAAGTTATTCCTAAAAAGTAACTCAGTTTTTTCATCGTTTTGGTTAGTCTGTTGAAAACTTAAATTTAGAACGAAGCAACCAAAGCACAACTAAGTTTCTGTTTAGTGGTAGTAAAACCTGCTTAAAATAGAAAATCAAAAACGGTTGATTTCTCTAAGAAATGCAGTTATACTTGCCAACTGATCTGGATGCGCTAAATGGAAAAATTCGTTAATGTTAGAAAGCTAATTGGTGATAAAAATCCTACCCTGCTCAAATGGCTTCCTGGCTTTGTCATTCGTTATATCGAACGAATCGTTCATCAAGATGACATCAATGAATTTATGGCCAATCATCAAGAGGCCGACTCCTATGAGTTCTGTAAAGCGGTAATGGAAAAGTTCAATGTCACACTAGACATTACTGGCATTGAAAACGTGCCTAGACCTCCAGAGGGAATTATTTTCGCTAGTAACCATCCTTTAGGCGGCTTCGATGCACTCGCTATTATCACCTCCCTAAAAGAGATCAGGCCAGATATCAAGTTTATTGTAAACGACCTTTTGCTCAGTGTGCGCAACCTCAAGGATAGTTTTATTGGTGTTAATAAAGTTGGTAAAAACGCTGCGGCCTCGCTTCAAAGGGTCGATCAGCAGTTTGCTTCTGATTACGCTACTTTTATTTTTCCAGCAGGTTTGGTGAGTAGAAGGGAAAAAGGTATAATCAAGGACTTAGTTTGGAAAAAAACGTTCATTACAAAAGCTAAAAAATATCAAAAACCCGTCGTTCCAGTGTATATTGAAGGGAAACTAACCGATCGCTTTTACAGGTTAGCCAATTTTAGAAAAGCACTTGGTATAAAAGTAAACATAGAAATGTTCTACTTGGCCGACGAGTTTTATAAACAACAAGACACCAAAATGAAAATCACCATTGGGAAACCAATTCCAGCGGAAACATTCGATAGTACTAAATCGGATATGGAATGGGCTCAATGGACAAAAGAGGAAGTATACAAGCTTAGAGAAGCTTAAGTCAACCGAATGAAAGAAAGTATTGTGCAAGCCATTGTTCCACCGGTAGAAAGATCGCTTATTGAGCAAGAACTCAATGCTGATCGTTTTATAAGAAATACCAATAAAGGTGGCAACGAGATATATATCATCAATCATCACAACTCGCCGAACACTATGCGGGAAATTGGCCGATTGAGAGAAGTGGCCTTTCGGGATGCAGGCGGAGGAACTGGTGAGGCAATCGACATCGATAATTATGATACCAAGGAAAGATGCTACGAGCAACTCATTGTTTGGAGCCCGGAGGATAAGGAAATCATTGGTGGCTACCGTTTTATCACTGGTGATAGAGCGTATAATGCTGAGACAGACTCCTTCGAACTTTCTACGGCCCACTATTTCGATTTTTCAGATCGGATGAAGAAGGACTTTCTACCCTATGCAATTGAGTTAGGTCGATCTTGGGTTCAGCCAAGCTATCAGCCATCGGTGAATCCTAGGAAAGGGCTTTTCGCTTTAGCAAACATTTGGGATGGCCTAGGTGCCCTGATTGTATATTATGCCGATGAAATGCACTATTTCTTTGGCAAAGTGACCATGTACACTAATTATAACCAAGAAGCTAGAGACATTCTTTTGGCTTTCCTTGCCCATTATTTCCCAGATGTACACCAGCTTTCACAACCCAAACCAGAACTCTTCTCAGGCTATTCTGATGAACTGTTTAAGGAGAATTTTCCTACTGACATGCCTTTTGAAGAAGCCTTCAGAGTATTACAGCGTCTCCTAAAAGATCGGGGCGAGTGGATCCCTCCTTTAATTAACATCTACATGAACCTATCATCCTCTATGATGACTTTTGGCACTGCACATAACCCAGAATTTGGTGATGTTGAAGAGACTGGCCTTTTAGTTACTATAAAGGATATTCACCAAAATGTGATCGATCGGCATTGTACAGGCTATACTAAGCCAGCCAAATAAAGCCTCCATCCCATCAAGCCATATTCATTTGATTACTGATAAACCTTTTTATCTTAGTTTATCATTAGCATCAATCTTGAATTATGGATTTTACTTTAGGTATCGAAGAGGAATACATGGTCATAGACCCTGAGACCAGAGAATTAGTATCCCACGAACAAAAAATTGTAGAGGCAGCTCATCGTCATATGGAAGACCAAGTGAAGGCAGAAATGCATCAGGCGGTTGTCGAAGTTGGCACTAATATTTGTACTGATATTCAAGATGCACGTGAACAGGTTACTTACCTGCGGAAGACCATGTGTGAGATAGCCAAAGATTTGGGTTTCAGGATTGGCGCCGCCGGAACTCACCCTTTTTCAGAATGGAAAAAGCAACTCATTACGCCAAACCCTCGGTACCACGCCATTATTAATGAACTTCAGGATACGGCCCGATCTAATCTGATTTTTGGGCTGCATGTCCATGTGGGGATTGAGGATAAATCTATGGCACTGCACATAGTCAACCAAATCAGATATTTTTTACCTCATATTTATGCCCTATCGACCAATTCTCCATTTTGGGAAGGAAGAAATACTGGATTCAAATCTTTTCGTTCTAAAATCTTCGACAAGTTTCCTAGAACAGGAATTCCACCACTTTTCGAAAGCATATCAGAGTATGAGAACTATGTGAACCTTCTCATTAAAACAAGGTGTATAGATAATGCCAAAAAGATTTGGTGGGACATACGAGTTCATCCATTTTTCCCAACACTAGAGGTTAGAATATGTGATATTCCACTAACTATCGATGAGACCATCACTATTGCAGCACTTATTCAAGCATTGTCCTATAAGTTATTCAAGCTCAGGACTCAAAATCTAAATTTTGCCACTTACAAAAGAGACTTAGTCAACGAAAATAAATGGCGAGCGAGTCGATATGGCCTCGACGGAAAGTTGATTGATTTCGGAAAGGAAAGCGAGATTAATACGCGGATACTTATTCATGAGTTACTAGATTTTATAGAGGATGTCGTAGATGAATTAGGCTCACGCAAAGAAGTAGAAAGAACCTATGAGATTCTTGAAAAAGGTACAGGTGCCGACCGTCAATTAAAAGTATACGAAGACACCCAAGATTTTAACGAAGTGGTAGACTACATCATCAAGGAAACCATGTTTGGCACGGAGTGATGTAGACCTCTTTGAAGAATTCTTCTACTAAAAATTCAACCAATAGGTCAACTTAAAAACTAAGGCCCTAGATTTAGATGGGCCAATATTAATGAAGCCTTCATCGTTTGTGGCTAAATAATTATCTGTATAGACTAGGAAGAAATCCGATACTGGTGCAAATCGCCATTGGAGCCTAGAATTTATATTCAAATTGTCAATTTGGGTATTGTATTGAACGAAAGTGGTCCAAAATAGCTTCTTTGTGAAGGTAAAGTCGAATCGAGGGCCGATCAAGAAAAGATTTGCGTCGTTATAAGGGTCGGGAAGCCTTATACGATTGTAGGCAAAGTTAATACTCGTGAACCCCATAGGTTGATACCTAAAGTTCAGGCTCCCTTCAAAATTGATTCTGGTTCCATTGAAATACTCACCAGACCTCGTACTGACCCTAAAATTAATGAGCTTACGCTGGTCTGAATTGTAGCTGGCTATGATCAAGTTATTATGATAGCCTTCTCCACTGGGTAGCGCGAGTCCACCCGTACCACTGGGGTCAAAACCGTTGAAAAGGAAGGTATACTGCCATCTTAATCTAGCACTAAACCTGGCAGAACTACGCCAGTTAATATCATACAGGATATTCATGTCCCAATCCAGAAATCCGAATTCCTTGTTGCCCACCATGTCAAAATCAAACCCCGGTCCATGTCGCTGAATCCCTCCCGACTTTGGGAAAAACGAGTAGCGAACTGTATTGGTCAACTGTCTGATATCCCTGCGGCGTACAAAACCCACTTCTGGATTATAATTCTCTCCTACTGATTGCGCTGAGATATCCCAAGACCACTTGGGCACGCCAAAACTGAGTTCAAACCCAGTTGAAAACGATTGGTCGGGCTGCACTTCCTCTATCGACTTATGAAAGAACACTTTACCGTTCCAGCGGTTATCGGCAGAAGCCAAATTGTAGTCTACGCCTACTGTCCTATTCCAGCGCGCATAAAGATCGGTGTCATAGTCAGCCTCATTTTCAAAAGTCTGTTTATTGACGAAAAGAAAGGAAATATTAGACCGTGCGAATACTTTTTGTTGCAGTGAAAGCACCGAATAGTTGTAAGATGGAAGACTCGCGGCATCTTCTCTCCCAGCTTGCATAGATAAAAAACCCAGTCGTAAGTTATTATTGATTTTACCGCTCAACCGCGTACCCACAGGAATAGGGTTCTGAATATTTTGACCTGTCGTTTCATCTCTGGCAACACCTATCCTTCTGGAGAAAAATGGTCTGGACCCACGGTTACCATAATTGGCAAACAGATCGGCATTTTCTAGGAAGAATTGTCTCCGTTCGGGGAAAAAGATTTCGAATCGATCCAGGTTAGTCACTTGCCGATCTACTTCCACCTGTGAAAAGTCAGGGTTTACAGTCAAATCTAAATTCAAGCCGGGCGTAACGGCATATTTTAAATCAAATCCAGCATCAAAATTAGTTTCAGAAGGCTGATCGTTCTGAAAGTCTTTACTTATTCCAGAAGCGACATATGGAATGAAAGAGATATTCGAACCTGGCTTTTTAGTCGGTTCATCCCATTTCATTTCTCTCAAAGTAGCTAGGTTAACAATGGAAAAATTCCTCGAAATGGGTGCCCAAGTCGATCGTTCTGCGTATTCGCTATCAACGCGATAAAAATTGACATTCCATTCCGATTGGCCCTCGGAAAACCTCAACGTTTTAAGCGGAATCGCCATTTCAGCAATCCAGTATCCATTTTCTTGGCGGGCTTCACCTCTCCATTTATTATCCCAGTCTAGGCTAAATGCATTTCTTCCACTTCCACCATTAGCTATCAAACCTTCTCGGCGTACTCCAAATGGATTAATACCAAAAATAAAGGCATTCGTATTGTCTTGAAAAGCATCAATTAAGATGGAAAAAGAATCATTAGCATCTCCGAAGAAATCCCTTCTCAGCGAAGGTGTAATATAGCCTCTTTCGCCATCGGGGTTTTGCATCACCCCTAATACATAAATGAACTGATCATCGTAAAGAATTTTAGCCACCGACTGTGCATAAGCAAGTGACGTGTCCATCGGAAAGTACTGCTGAAAATTATAGGCTGAATCGGCATAAGACCACAAATCATCTACTTTACCGTCAATGATTATTTTTTGATCAATTTTCTTAATCTCAATACCCTGTGCTAAAGCCAACTGCCCTAGAATCAGCATAAACAGACATATCCAAATTCTCATGGCGCAAAAGTAAATTTTCTTTTCATTGAATCTTGATTATTTACATCAATGGAGAGGTCTTCTAGCGCTTTCAGCAACCTAAACGACAGCCGACAACAGTCTATATATTTACCAACAATCATAAAGTCATAGTTTGGTCACTTTCAAAATTCTTAGTTTTACATACCTAACCAACACTTGCCATGAATCGATTTTTTCTTGCCTTGGGCATGGTTCTATTTCTAAGTAGCTGCAAAAGCGATGATGATGGAGGCGCCCCTCAAGTTGACCTCACAGGTAAAATTGTCATTCCAGAAAACACAAGAGATACTGTTTTGTTTGCTACTTCTGTTGACAATATCTCAATCCCTATTTTCATTTCTATTCCTTCAGCGGCCACTAACCTAGCAGGAACTGTTGTTATGCATGGTTCTGGAGGCAATTGGGAAGATTCGGATACTGATAACGATGGCATAGATGATACTGTAGAGGAGTGGGAACTTTCAAACCAAAACGAACAATGGAAAACCTTACTCGGTAATGAAGGTATTGTATCAGCATTTCCTGGAAGCTATTACAGAAGAGGTACAGTCGAAAATGCTGGTGATTGGAAAAACCCACCATTACAGTTTCAAATTAGTGCTTCATTTGTCAGAAATCACGACGCTTATAAAACTCTCGAAGTATTAAGAAGCCTTGTCCGTGCCGATGGTTCTGCAATTGTGACTTCGGATAATGTAGCTATTCTCGGTTTTTCGCATGGCGCTACAGCAATACAAAGTACATTATTCGATACGAGCGTAATTCCTGTTGATTGGGAGTGGTCACAATCCTACAGTGGCACCCTCTATACCAATGAAATTAAGCCTCCGGCTTCACTTCCGACTGACGGAGGATTTAAGGCGGGTGTTATGTATTACCCCGGTTCTTTTCATAATAGCTACTACGGAAACCCTTGCTCAGGAACTAGTATTTTCCAAACCTATGCGGACTTTATGATACATATCGCTTCTGAGGATAGCCTCACTCCTAATACTAATTGTATGTTGGAAACAGTCGGAAATAATGGTGGCGGTACTGCAACTATTCATAGTTACGAAGGGGCAAACCACAGTTTCGATAGTAAGACTTCTGGTATTGATGGTAGCGCAAGTACGCTAGCACGTACTCGTTCATTAATCTATTTGAAAGAGAAATTGGGAATTAATTAAAAAGGACTAACTCTTTTGAATCAGTCCTAAAGTGCCTTCTTCGAAAACTTTACATAAGCGATCTCTAGCTTAAAAGCTCCTGGCTTTTTAGAATCAGTGATAAAGCCTAAACGAATAGTGTTTTTCGCAGCTCCTTTAGACATTGTGCGCCCTGTCCTTCTTCCCATTCGATATTCTTTTAAGTCATAAAGATCGACGGTAATAGTTTTCCATGCATCGTTAGAAGATGGTATTGGCATTTTATGATTTGGAAGCCAAAACCTTTGGTATTGGTATACATTCAGTGCGCAGTCTAAACCACTGCTTCTGTACTTGATTTCTACTTGATCGTATTGGGAAAGATCGTATCTGGCATAGGGAGCTCTTAATGAAGTGAATCCACCATTATTTTCAAGCGAAACCGTGCCTGAGAAAATCATGCTATCATCTGTCAGCTGAGCTTTGCCCCGTGAAAGGCCACCCATAACTCCATCATTTACAATGGCCCACTTGTAGCCATCTTTATTTTCACCAAAATCAAAGACCATTTCCGAAGGTGGACTTAATAAAGCAATCAGTAAATAGAGTGTTGAAATCATAACTCTGTATTTGACTGCTCTAACAGATTGTACTTGAGATTGTTCTGAGAAATTCGAAAGTCTTAACTATCTATTTAAAACTATCTGAACTGATATACGCGTCTATCACAGCCTCTTCCCCTTTCTTGCCACTTTGAGAATTACCATGCTCCATTCCTAATACTCCTTTGAAGCCCTTATCATGGATGTATTTAAACACATTGAAGTAGTTTATTTCTCCAGAAGTAGGCTCTTTACGCCCAGGGTTATCACCAATTTGAAAGTAGGCTATCTCGTCCCAGCAGTTATCTATGTTAGGGATCAAGTTGCCTTCAGTTATCTGCTGATGGTAAATATCGAAGAGGATTTTGCAAGATGGACTATTGACCGCCTTACATATTTCATAAGCTTGAGCAGCCTTCGACAGGAATAAACCTGGATGATCACGTGGATTTAAAGGTTCTAAGACCATTACCAAACCATGAGGTTCTAATAATTCACAGGCTTTTCTTAGGCTGTCCACCACATTGGCCGTTTGATACCCCATGTCTTTTCTGAGATCTAAATGACCAGGCACAACGGTCATCCATCTGGCATTCACCCTTTTTGCCACATCGACTGATTCTTTTATTTCTTTTAGGAACTGATCTTGCCAGTCCTTTTTTCCGCTAGCAAGATTAGGTTCTTGCCAAAAAATGGTATGGGCTACGAACACCCCCATCGTCATGCCATATCCCTTCATTTTATCAGCAATTTGCTCTTGCACAGCAATAGGTCGCTGTTTCATGTCATTGTCTTCCAAGGATTTAAAGCCTTGTTCCGCCATAAAATCAATTTCATTCAAGATTCCGCCAGGCGCTGACTTTCTAAACATCCCAAAATGGGGTGCATAATTTAGGTTAAACTCATGCCTTGGTTTGTAACTGGGAATAATTGTGTTGACCCCTGTCATAATTGCACCAGTACTAAGTGCGCTTACATTTAAAAAATCTCTCCTTTTCATACGTCTGATTTGGTATAGAAATATACAAAATCTCTGGGGCTGATTATATTTAAGATACAATCCCATCCTCATGTATATAAAAAAGAAGTACTCAAAGAAAGACATGGCCATTTGGACGAGAAAAGAGACCATTTTCTTCGTGCTTATGGCTGCCATAGTAACGGTGCTATATGAAGTTGTCGGTTTACGGTGGTTACAATTGCCTTGGACACCTATAGCCCTGGTCGGTACGGCGGTTGCTTTCTTAATCAGTTTCCAGAACAATGCGGCTTACGATCGACTATGGGAAGCTCGAAAAATATGGGGAGGCATAGTAAACACCTCTCGTACTTGGACCATGATGGTTCGAGATATGGTTAATAATGCCCATACAACTGATCCAAAAAGCCAAGACTATTTAGCGGAAGAAAGACGAATTTTAGTGTATAGACAAATTGCTTGGATGAGTGCGCTTCGTTATGCTTTGAGGGCAGAAAAACCCTGGGAAACGTTTAAAAAAGCTAAAACCAATAAGCAATGGAGCGAAATGCTTAACCTGCAAGAACTAACAGTCCCACTGGAAGAAGAGCTTTCTAGATTAATTAGCCCGGAAGAGGTAGAATATGTAATGTCTAAAAAGAATAAGGCTAATGCCCTCCAAACTTTACAGTCTCAGCATATAAAAGCTTTAAAAGATGCTGGTCTGATTTGGGAATTCGCTTTTCTAGAGATGGAAAATGTACTGAAAGAATTCTTCAATCTACAGGGTAAAAATGAACGAATTAAGAACTTCCCTTACCCCCGTCAATATGCCACTTTAGGCTATGATTTTGTAAACCTTTTCAATATGCTACTCCCCTTCGCAATTGTTCCGGAGTTCTGGAAAATGGGTCAAGAGCTAATGGAAACTTACCCTGATTTCGGTGGCTATTTTATCTGGGTAGCTATACCAGTATCAGCTGTAGTATCATGGATTTTTAATACAATGCAGAGAATCGGTACGGCTGGTGAAAACCCGTTTGAAGGATCGGCCAATGATGTACCAATAACAACAATGGCTAGAGGTATAGAGATTGATATGAGGGAAATGTTGGATGAGCCTAAGGATAAAATTCCTGAACCTCTCCCAGCGGTTTATAATGTACAGATGTAAAAGGCTCAAATGTGAAGTAGCTCACTTTAAGGTTAGCGATTACTAAAAATATCTCGAGCAAATTGAGTGTCATACAGCTCATCTAAGTAATCTGTTCTAGTAACAATATTGTAGTTATCTCTGCATTCCTCGAGGCCACTTCTCATGATGGAAATACATCTTCCATTCTGGTCAGCACCCTCTCGATGATCCCTGAATAATGAGCAATGCCCTAGTTCATGAAATACTATGAACTCTTTAAATAGATCTGGCGCCAATTGCCAAAACTCAGCATCGATCATAACATGGTTTGAGGTTCGGCTATTAAAATTACATGTGCCTGCAATATTTTCTTCGTCAATTACTTCGATAACTCCCGTGATACCTTCTGCTACCAAGTCGATGGTAAGGCCGCGTGATGCACCTTGTTCTTGAAAACGAATAAAATATGGCCAAAGACGTTCATCTACTCCAGGAAAGGTTCCCTCAGCCACCATAATTGGTTCGGCTTCATCATCTGTTGAACAGGCTGATAAAGACAGCAGTCCCATAAAAATTAGTGCTATCCACTTAGCATTATAAACCCCAACTCTCCGATTTCCCATACGCTAATGGTTTTTCTGTAGAACGGAGAATTTTGAGTTTAGTATTAGATCACACCATCGAGATTCCAGACAATTATCCCGTACACGACAAATCGAATGATACGGAATGAGGCAAAAAGGAGATACTTCTTTTGTGGATACATGAGCGTACCCGTGAGCATACTTATCAATGCAAAAGGCAGCGGAGTTAGTGCAGATACGATAATCAAACCACTCCCGTACTGATCATATTTTTGCTGATATTTTTTAAGCTTCAGCCGTTTTTGAAATATATTCAAGAAGAATTCCTTCTTACCTAAAACTCGTCCTAAACGATAATTTAACCAGCCAGCGAAGAGCGAAACCAAGGTCATGGTTGAAACTGCAGTGATGTAGTAATGCCAGGGGTCATCCAAAGACCAAAACATAAAAAGTTCAGGAGGCAATATTCCGACAAATATTTCTGAGATCAGGAAGATGAAAAACATTAAATAGTAGCTATCTGACACAGCATGCTCAATGGTATCATATTGACTCTTGAAATAACTTTTGAAAAGTATTAGGAGACCAATTAGGACAATCAAATAGATAGCTCCTTTGATGATATTCTTAGAAAAGAAGCTATAAAACTCGCGTTTACTATTATCCATTTAGGCTAAATCTTACCGTAAAGTAATGAGAAAAAACACAAGTCTAAACTTAAAATGACTTAAGTGTTCTGTTCCTTATAGGAGTCTATTATTTCCTTGAAAAACATTGGATTGGTAAACTTATCAATGACTTTTACATTTTTGAATGGCGCTAGCTTTTCTCGGAGTTCTGACTCCATTTGGCCGCTATACACGTATATCCAAGTGCCTTCATTTTCTAGCTTTTCATTATTGCGGGCGATCAGATCAGAACCTTGAATATCGGGCATCATTTGATCTGTGATTACGATATCATATCGATTTTGATCAATTAATTGATTAGCCGCTTTTCCGTTGCTGGCTTCTTCTACCTCAACATCATCATACATGAATTCTATGAAATCCTTCAGTGTATCTCTTACTGCAAAATCATCTTCAACTATCAGTATCTTGATCATATACTTTTCATGCTTATAAATACACTGGTTCCTTCACTCCCTCGGGAAGTTATCCATAGTTTATGCCCTAATCGTTCCGTCAAATCTTTGGCAAGATAGAAGCCCATTCCTGTTATTTCTTGATTTTCATCAACCTTCGATTGATTGGTCCCTAGGCTCTGAAGCTGCTCTTCAGAAATCCCAACTCCATAATCTCTTACTTCTATAATCAATTCATTACCCTTTTGGTTTAAATGAATTTCGGCGGGGGCATCATTCTGCCTAGAAAACTTGAGCGCATTTCCGATAAGCGTATTCATTATATACTTCAACGTCATCTTATCGGTAGCGAAACGCGTCGATTCAAAGTTTGGATCGGCTTGAGCGAATACCTGTAGGTTCCAGTTTTCTTCAACAAATTGTGCTAACTCCTCAAAATCGATTTTATCACTTGCAGTTTGATTGAGTGTCATGAAATAAATAAAGTCATGAAGCATTCTTTTGATCGACTCGACAGAACTCAAAGAAAGGTCTACAATCTTGTCCTTGACCTTGGCAAATTTCTCTGGTCGTTCACTTGAGCGCTTGATCATTTCCATATTCATCTGCAATGTCGCAACAGGCATTTTTATTTCATGAGAGATCAGTGAGAGCATGGTTTGTCTACTTTTCTGATATTCCATCTCAGCTCTGGACTTTGTTAGAATATCCATGCGCATTACAAAAGTTTTGAATAATGCCAAGTTTGCTAGAATAACGGCAATGGTTAATAAGACCACCCTTAACCCAAAATGATTACCATAGATATTTAGGAAGTCCAAAGTTTGAACTACAACCCATAATACAAGCACTAAAAATGCCGAAATAAGGTAGCTTGAGGTGGGTTCTTTGTCGATTTTAGCCTTAATCACGGTATATAAAAAGACGCCTCCACTCAAAATCATAAAAATTAGATAATACCGAAGTATACTCGTAAAAAACACTGATGGCGTAACGAGAACAAGGATAATATTCGCAATAGTAATCGCTAAGAAAACACGTTTAAACCATACGTTGGTCTGGTTAGGATAAAGCGTAAAAACAAAAAGACCACCGAATAGGGATGCTGCGTAGCCGCTCAAATACTCCAAACATATCGCTAAGTCAAAGTTTAAAGTGTTCAGCATGGCATGCAATGGATAATAATCCGTGCCTATAAGTCGGTACATCATGCTCAATGAAAACAAAGCATAAAATGGTACAGGTAGTGACAAATGTCTGTAGGCGGCTGAAAAGGCAATAAGGATGAATCCTGTAATAAAGAACGCGCCGGCCAAAAATAGACTTAGCCCTTGGTTTGTTCTGAGCACCTTAATTAGTCTATTCGCATCACCAACTTCTAAAGAATAATAAAGCCCTGCATTTGTGTGATGATAATTCGAGACTTGAATGACTACATCTAGCGTATCCGTCTTGAATTCTCTAAAAGAAACCACTTTCGGTTCGCGATATCCTTTATACCCTTGCTTTGATTTTCCAACTACACCCGACTCATAAATTAGGCTATCATTGACCATTACATTGTACGCAGAAAATGCATGAGTTATAAGCATACCAGCGGGCGGTTTATCCTTTGGTATAATCAAACGTACGGCGTAAGTAGCGTATCCAAAATCAGGAAGTTGTTCACCATCAATAGAAATTTTAGACCAGTCGTGAGGAACTTCAACTTGAACTGGTGCTTGGGTGGCTTCTCTTCTATTGGTAATCAATTGATTCCAATAAAAGTCCCATTTACCATCCAGTTTATAGAACTCTAGACCATCCCAATCGCTTAAATCGATCGTACTGGGAGTCTGTGCCTGAATCAAATTCAAGCACATAGAAAAAATTAAGATAAGTGCAATTCTGATCTTCATCTATTATTTACTGACAAGCAGCAATTACCGCTTGAAATGTACCAATGTGAATCTTGTAATAGGTGAAATCTAACTATTTCTGCTTAGCAGGTACCCTAGGAATCGTCATGATTTCCGTCTGGCGCCCGTCAATATACCAAACACCCGTCTTATCAAAAAATGCTTCCTCTTCCAGCATTATTCGAATCTCTTTATCCCACTCTTTTATGTAAGTGGCGGCATTCAACTCTATGGAGTAAGCAGTATTCAGGTGCAGCGGATAATCTCCTGTCACTGGTACACCTCCTTGAGAATCCCACATGCCCAAAGTAGTTCCAGATGCATGTCCGTGGTAGCCAATTGGGTGTGTATAAATAGAGGGCTTAATTCCTTCTTTTATGGCCATTTCTCTACTCATTTTCAGCACTTCATTTCCAGTTCTGCCTTCTTTAAAATTCCCTGTAAAAATATCTTGAAGTCTATTACCGTTTTTGAAAGCTTCGACGAGAAAGCTTGGCACTTCTTTTTCCCCTGGCTTGAGTATATAAGCATGTTGTTGTTGATCAGTATTCAACCTCAAATAGGTTATACCAAAATCACAGTGTAATAGATCACCTGGTAAGATTACATTCTTATCTGGTCGCTTACTAAATGTTCTTAGGTGATCAAAATTCTCCGGGTCAGCTCTTTGAACATCTATGGTTGGGTGAAACCAAGTTTGAAGTTTCAATTCACGAACACGCTCTCTCATCCACCAAACTACATCCTCAGTGGTTGTCACTCCCGCAGTAATCACTTTATCTGAAAAGGCTTCTTGTATTATCTCATGAGAAATTCTGGTGATATGTGGGTAAATCGCCATCTCTGCCTCTGTTCTGGTTTCCAACCAACCGATCGCTAGCTTTTCTGCTGATGTGATTTTTTGCATGTCCTTTTTGTCTAGTGCAGCCGTGAATTCCTCTAAATCAGTGGACACAATACCATCAGTAAGTCCAAAATACTTTGATTTATTAATGCCGATCTTCTTTGGGTTACGCTCTCTTACAAGTTCCGCCAATCGCTTCCATTGATCAGGTTGCTCCTCCTTGTTCCAAGCACTCTTGAAAGTCGAGCCAACGTCGTAACGTGCCACAGCAAGTGTTTCGATTCCTGAACCATCTGGTTTATTAAAAAACACCAAAATCGTTCTTCGTCGTGCTGCCAGCCATTCAGCAGGCAACAAAGTCTTAATAATGGGATCTTCATTATACTCCCTCGAAATCACAATCCACATATCAATTCCTTCCCTAGACATGATTGCAGGTAAGTAATTTTCGACCTTGTCCTCTAAAAGCCGATTAATTACCGCTGCCCGATCTTTCATAGATAGGATCTTGGGACTAACAGTCTGCGCAGCAGATATATTGACAAGGCATAAAAGACAAATAAGAGTGAATAAATATCGCATAGTAGAGGATTAATTTTTCGAAAATAATTAAAAGCCATCGAACATCAAATGAGTTGGAAATCTCATAAATTTTTAGTCTAAAAAAGGGTGGAATAACCATTTAAAATCACCTTTTACCATTTAAGGAGAAAAGAAAAATATCTTTCAGCAAGGTGTATTCTTTGCGCCTCAATTGCGTTTCACCAACACATGCAACCAAACACACCGGGCTTACTTGTCACTGTACTTGTGAGTTTTTTTCTTCATTTGAATTGTCACGGGCAGACATTTCGTGCAAATGCAGTTCATCAAAAAGGTGTCCCCAATCTTTTGTTTGCCGATGACTTATCAGATGGCGGTCTGCATTGGAACAATTGGTTCTCTAAAAATGAGACAGAATTCTACTATACCATTCAAGAAAACGGCAGGTCATTTATTGTGAAAAGAGCTGTTCATGCCAATGGTCTCGGTCCATTGCAAAAGATTCCTTTCAATCAAGATTATAATTACTCTCACCCATGGGTCAGCGAGGATGGAACTCATATGATATTCCAAGCCTCTATTCCACATCCAGATGGAGGTAGACAGGATTTCAATATCTGGGAATCTTTTCTCGGCGAGAGCGGATGGTCTGAACCTGTACTGTTTTCAAAAGCAACATCAACACGTCGGCACGAAGGTGCCCCTATCTTGAGTAAAAGTGGCAATTTATACTTTAACATTACTAATGAATCAAATGGCAATGCCGATCTCTACGTGCTTTTAGAAGGGCGCAACAAGGCAAATAAATTGCCCACTAGTATCAACTCCAAAAGCTTTGAAGGTGATTTCTTCATCGACCAAGATGAGACATTTCTGATTTTTTCATCCTACGATAGGTCTGGAGCGATTGGACAGTCCGACCTCTACGTTTCATTTAATGATAGCGGAAATTGGTCTAAAGCCGTATCACTAGGTTCTAAAATCAATTCTTCTTGGCAGGAGTTTAGTCCCTTCGTGACTACAGATGGTAAATATTTGATCTTTACGAGCAATCGTCTTTCTGGTAATGGATTAAGGCCAACATTTGACCATTATATTGTCAATTTCGACATTGACCATTTTCGATAGCTTACCGCTGGCATACTGGTTTATGAGGTAACAAAATCATTTGTTATTTTCAGGCATATGTCAAAACCGCATACTGCATTAATTCTTCGGTTAACCGCTGGTAAAGTCCACCCATTTTTAATAGGCATTATTTGTTCAATCTTTTGCGCCTCCATGGTTTGGCTATCTATTGAATTAGATGGCATGACGATGACTTGGCAGTACATAGAAACAAATATGTACTTCATTTTCACTTTTGGGTACATGATTTTTATGGCTCGAGTGATTCACAACAGCCATGTCAATAGCTTTGATAAGCTCCTGGCGTCGGGCGATTTTGACCAAGAAAGAAGATCATTCTGGAAGTATGAAATGAGCAACCAGCGAAAGCTCACCATCGAAACAATTGTCGCTTTATTGATTGGGTTCATCCATGCCTATTTAGATGTATTTCAATGGATAATCAACGGGACTAGAGATTTTACTTTTACTAGGCTCGGAATTGGGTTTGAGATAATGTTAATGTGGTTAGTCATTACGCACGCCACCTCTACCTTTATGCGAAACATGACGGTGATGAATAAAATGTCGCGCGAAATAGACATTGACCTTTTGAACATGGACAAATTCATGCCCTTGACTAAATCTGGTATTACAAGTACCCTAGGATTCATCGGTGCATATTCACTTCTATTTGTTCAAGGTGTACGCATTATCGACATTCAGAACCCAGCAATCGCGATCATTATTCCATCTATTTTCTTCTTAATTAGAACGCCGCTTAAAGGCATACGCAAGAGAGTAAGCATTGCCAAGCACAAAGAACTTATTCTGGTAGATGCTGCTATTGAGGGAGACAGAGAAGCACTTAAAAAGTCTAGAATTCATAAAAACCTAGATAACATCAATGTTATCGACCTTATTAACTATCGGAAAATCATACAAAGTGTTTTCGAGATCCCCGTGAATATCCCGACCGCTTCACGGTTCATTTTTTATCTTATCATTCCCCTACTTACTTGGATTGCAGCTTCAGTTGTAGACAAAGTCATTGACTATCTTATCAAGTGATAACAAACGTTTGCTAAAGCACATCCAAGAATACAGATTATATTAGATGCTGTTATTCTGTAGCCATCTGCTAACTGATCCTGATTAAAATGAAAAGAACATTAAGTTTAATCTTCGCCCTATCCTTTAGTGTACTATTTGTCCATGCACAAGACATAAAAGTTGAGCCACCTTTTTGGTACGCTAAAATGCCAACTGAAAAACTACAAATTAGCCTTCATGGCGAAGAATTGGCGCTATGGAGAGTATCTGTGAATACACCTGGTATTACCCTTGTTAACCAGCTTGCCGGTGATTCTGAGAATTATCTTTTTATCAACCTCACGATCAGTCCAGATGTAGCTCCAGGCAAAATTGACATTGACCTAAGAAAAGGTAAAAAGCATAAAAAAATCAGCTACGAGCTTAAAGAAAGGTCAATTGATAGCAATCGAAATTTAGGTTTCAGCAGTGAAGATGTCATCTATCTACTAATGCCAGATCGTTTTGCAAATGGTAATCCAGAAAATGACACTATTGAGGGAATGCTTGAACCTGCGCGTAGAGATGACCCAAGTGGCCGACACGGTGGTGACCTTAAAGGTGTTCAAGAACAGTTAGATTACATTAAAGAACTAGGAATGACAGCGGTGTGGCTCACTCCTGTTTTCGAGAATGACCAAACACCGGAGTATAAAGGTTATCACGGCTATGCCGCTACCGATATGTATAAGGTAGATAGGCGTTTCGGAAGTAATGAGGAATTTGTCGCCTTTGTGCAAGCCTGCCATGATAAGGGTTTAAAAGTCATTATGGATATGATTCATAATCATATTGGCGATCAGCATTGGTGGATGAAAGATTTGCCTTTCAAAAATTGGGTTCACGATCAGAGTGTCTACGGAAATACTTCCTATCGAGGCTCGGTGGCCTCTGATCCATATGCCTCTAAATATGACGAGGACAAACTCATTAAGGGTTGGTTTGTCAATGAAATGCCTGATTTAGATCAACGAAATCCTGTTTTGGCTGACTACTTGATTCAAAACACCTTGTGGTGGATAGAATATAGTGGTGTTGACGGAATTCGTATGGACACTTATGTTTATCCGTATAAGGAATACATGGCCCGTTGGGCAAAAGAGGTAATTGAGGCTTACCCTAACTTTAATATTGTGGGTGAATCTTGGGTTGAAAATGTGGCTTCAGAATCGTATTGGCAAGAAGATAAAGCGGGAGAAGATGATGGTTACAACTCTCACCTCCCGAGTGTTACGGATTTTCAAATTCACTTTGCTGTAAGAGATGCGTTCAACTCTGATTTTGGCTGGGAAAGCGGTATCATGAAGCTTTATTATGCCTTAAGTCAGGATAGGCTTTATTCTGACCCGATGAAGAATGTCATCTTCTTAGACAATCATGATATTGGTAGAATATTTTCTACCCTAGGCGAAAACCCTGATAATCTTAAAATGGCATATGCTTACCTGCTCACCACCAGAGGAATACCACAGGTTTACTATGGTACCGAACTTGCCTTCAAACAAGGTCCTGGAGAATGGGGTGATGGTGCGAAACGTGCCGAAATGCCTGGTGGCTGGGCTGGTGATGAAAGATCAGTTTTCACCAAAGAAGGTAGAACCGCTGCGGAAAATGACATGTTTGACTATGTCAAAAAGATTACGAATTGGCGAAAAAGCAGCAAGGCCATTCATGAAGGAAAACTGCTTCACTTTTTGCCAACTGACAATGTCTATGTGTATTTCCGCTATACGGATAATGAACGTGTAATGGTGATCATGAATATGAATGATAAACCAATGACCATCAGCAGGAAAAAGCACATCGAAATGCTTAGGGGCTTCTCTGCGGCTGAAGATGTTATGAACGGTGCATCAATTGATATTTCAAAGGACTTTCAAGTACCTGCTAAACGAACTACGGTCTTACAGTTTAAGTAGACGCTACGCCCATTTGTGCGTGCCTAGGTTCTTCGGCATATCGAGGGTCATGCACATAGGGTAATTTACGCATGGCGATCATTTCCAAACTTAGGAAGTCAAATTCTTCTACCAGTTTGCCTACAAGTTCGTAAATCCCCTTTCCTCTAAAAGGGTATTGAGCAGCTACAGGGGGAAAATGGGTTGTATCTATAAAGTGTCCTTCCCTATCTATCCAAGTACCAAACTGCATTTTCTTTCCGTTTGATGTGTTTGTGTTCTTAATGTGAACCAAATAGCCAATCATCCGAACAGTCTTATTTTTGTGTGCTGCCATTTCTCGCACCAAAATATTTCTTGGTGGTGCTTCTTTCAACAAATCAAAAGGGTTACACAAAGGAAAACCAAGTAGGTCTTGCTGATCAAAGGCATCTTCCAGCATATCGTAACTTAGTTCGGGAAGCTGAAAACGCTTGACTTCAGGGTCGAAAAGCATGCGAACTGGATTTGTTTTTTTATGATTACCCAACTGAAAATGGGCTTCCCAAAGCAATGCTTTTTTTGACTGACCTGTAAAACGAAAGCTCCCTATTTTAATAAGCAAACTCAATTGATCTAAGGAGATGTTGACTCGTTTCAAAAAGTTATCAAAACTCATAAAAACGCCATTTTCACAACGCTCTCTCAATATTTCTTCCGCAGTCGTTTTCTCTAATTCACTTATAAAAGCTAGCCCTAGGTAGATGGTTCTGCCATAAATAGTGCAGAGATATTCGCTTTGGTTCACACAGGGTGCTTGAATGTCTGCCCCATGCATGAAAGCCTCATGAGCATACAATTCCATTCGATAAAAACCACCACCATTGTTGATAGTTGCCACCATATACTCTAATGGATAGTAGGCTTTTAAGTATAAACTCTGATAGCTTTCCACAGCATAAGAGGCGGAATGCCCCTTAGCAAAAGCATAACCAGCAAAGCTTTCAATTTGACGCCAAACTTCAGCTGCAAGTTCAAAGCTATGCCCCTTTTTGATACAGTTTTTAAAATACTTGTCCCGTACTTTTTGAAATTCTTCTCTCGATCGGTATTTGCCAGACATTCCACGCCTAAGCACATCTGCCTCACCCAAAGTGAGGCCAGCAAAGTAGTGTGCTACTTTGATCACATCCTCCTGATAAACCATTACCCCATAAGTTTCGGGCATAATGTCTCGGAGGATGGGATGTGCCTCGTTTCTACGATCGGGTTCTCGAAAACGAAGAATGTACTGCCGCATCATTCCTGATTTAGCTACACCTGGCCGAATCACTGAACTTGCTGCTACTAGCCCTAAATATTCTTCCACCCTAAGCTTTTTGAGCAACATGCGCATGGCTGGCGACTCTACATAAAAACAACCGATCGCTTTTCCTTCACGAAGCATTGCTTTAATCTTTTTGTCTTTTTTTAAGCTTGCGATATCATGAATATCGATTTTAGGGTCATTTGAATGATTTCTTTCAATTTCAATCAAACTGTCCTTAATCTTACCCAATCCCCTCTGGCTTAGAATATCAAACTTGTAGAGTCCTACATCTTCAGCAATGATCATATCAAAATGCGTGGTTGGAAAACCCTTAGGCGGAAGATCAGTTGCCGTGTAGTAATGTATCGGCTTTTCTGAAATCAAAATCCCCCCGGCATGAATACTCAGGTGATTAGGAAAACCCTCAATGTACTTTCCATAGCGTAAAACCAGTTTATGTAAGTCGTCTAGCTCTTTATAAGGTGCCCGCTGGATATGGTCTATCTCGTGAGGAGGAATTCCCAGCACCTTCCCTAATTCACGGACTACAGCTTTAAACTGAAAAGTGCTGTAAGTAGCCAAGAGCGCCACATTAGGGTACCGATTAAAAATATAATCGGTAATATCCTCTCTGTCTCGCCAAGAAAAATCAATATCGAAATCTGGTGGATTCTGTCGATATAAATTGATAAAGCGTTCGAAATAAAGGTCCAATTCAATTGGATCGACATCGGTAATTCTAAGTAAATAAGCGACGACTGAGTTTGCGCCACTCCCACGCCCAACATAGAAGTAACCCTTGTTTCGAGCATAACGGCAAATATCCCAATTGATTAAAAAATAGGACATAAAGCCTTGCTGCTTGATCACTTCAAGTTCCATTTTGATACGCTTCAAGATATCCGCTGTCGGATTTTTATACCTATATGGTAAGCCTTCCTCGCAAAGCTCTTCTAGTAATGCTAGGTCAGCTGCAGCGTCTTTACCAAAAGATGATAAGTTTTTATTTAAGTGCTCTCCTTCAAAATCGAAATGGATATTACAGTCCAACAGCAGATTTCGAGTATTATCGATCATGTAAGAGTGTTCCTTATATAGATCAAGCAATTCAGTTAGTGGATAAATGAAATCACTTGCGCTTCCCTCTTCAGACTTTGGAAGCATACTCAGGAGTGTGTTATTATCGAAGGCTCTTAAAAGCCGATGGGCATTAAAATCCTTTTTCCGAACAATGCGTTCGCCAGATTTTTCGTCTATTTTACTCCTAAAAGTAGCCGTCTGTAATATCACTAGTTTCTTCTTATCCATCTGATGTGGCGGATAGATAAGACGAGGTAAATCTCTAGGCCGAACCCCTATATATTCTAATTTTTTTAGTTTCCAGCCAGTATATTTACTAAGAGGATAAACTACATACGCGTTTTTGAAAACTGGAGCTCGTTCAGGTATCTTTTCACCACTATGCAGATAGTGAGACAGGTAATCGTTTAGCTCTTTAAAACCTTCATTATTTTGGGCTATACCAACGAACAGTTGGTCAGCTCCGTTTCTGAAATCCACACCTAAAATCGGTTTAATACCATATTTTGGTGCTAATCGGACAAAGTTAATGGCTGCAGGTGTACCATTAATATCGGTTAGAGCAAAACGGTCTACCCCTGCTTTTTGGAGTTCACCCAATAAGTCTTTGGTATTGAAGGTACCATACCTAAAGCTATAATATGTGTGAGTATTTAGATACATTTTGCTCCCAACTCATCAAGAGTCAGAAGCAAAAATACTAATATTATTAGTTAAATAATATTCTACTTAGATTCGACAGATTCAGAGCAAGCAAAAAGATCTTCTGAGTTACCGATAGCAAATAAATTCGCTTCATTTCTACCAATATCCCTTACCGTATTTCCAATAAAATAAGGTACAGTTTTTCTGTTGGCACGAGTACTACCACCCCGACCATGTCTAAACCCTAGGTTATGACAATACTCATGCGCCAAGTTACCAGCTATTTCTGCCCTCAACAGATTAGGCTGATTGTTATATCTATTCATCCACTGATATAGCTTGTTCAAGTTAATCCACGTGGCATGCGTACTCGGCGTCGTATACCCCACAACACCTGGTTTTGTCTTATAAGGGTGAATCCATATATCAATATCCATATCACCTTGAACATTAGAGTCAGTAGATGATTCTTCTGTGAACTTATCATCCCCACTCATGAAGACGTTATAGACCTCGGTTCGGCTTAGTCCATTGCTTCTTCTAAACCGTTTGGGACGCCTCAACCCTTTTCCAGTTACTTTTTTTTCGAATGAGTCGCTGTCATTAACAATTTTTTCGAGCAATACAGCTCCTTCTTTAAGTAGCTTAATGTGTGCCTCATCAAAAGAGACTCCATCGTCTGACTCAACAATCTTTAAATCGACTTTCAACATATAATTTATGATTTGACAATAGACAGTGCTGGCTTAAACAGAGAATCTAAGCCATCTTTTAAAATAATTTTAACGAGTTTGATTCCGAGTTTCACCCAACCGACTGGCCCTTTTAAAAGGTCAATAACAATTGGTATTACCTTCCCAAACACACCAAAAACGTTACTCATTGTATCAAGTAACGAATCTACTTTTGATTGGTGCGCTTCTAAGTCGGTAGACGTATAACCTGCACTGAGTGTAGCGACGGCATCGAAATCAATATCAAAATCGCTCGTAATCAGATTATTCGTAGTGATTTTCCTTTTACTAAAGAAAAAACTAAAAGTCTCAATTGTTTTATTGATTGCTTCGCGGATCTCTCGTATCAGATAACCTACGGCATTTTTCACCTTTTTAAAGAATGAACTGATAACATCGATCACTTTCTGAATGCCAGCCGCAAGCCATTCTACCGCTTTTTTGAAGAAACCAACTACTTGACGCATAAAGCCTTTGGCCTTCCTTACTTTCTTTTTTCTTCTTGGTACCTTTTCGTTCAACTGTTCATCAACTAATTGATCGACTTTTGCTAAAACTTTGTCTTTGTCAGCTTGATTTTCTACCTGGTCTATAAGGTTTTGAAGCTGAGCGGATACTGCTTTTACATCAAACTCATTTGCATCAAAGCCCACCTCCACATTGGGTATTCCTATTAAGAGAAGGTATTTATAATTGATTAACCAATTTCCTCCTTTCATCCGGAATACAAACCTTGAAGGGATTACGTGCAATTGCTGACTTGCAGTATTCATTGATTCAATCAACTCGTGAAAGTCTTCCAAAGCCTCAATGGTTCTTAATTTCATATCTCCATCAATTTTATGGCCATAAGCACCAAGCAACCAGAGTTTTATCTGAATTAGTCTGACTATAAAATTGTTGAAGGGGTGATTTTGAATTACGGTTAAATGTTTCTCAGCTTTTTTAGTCAGCCAAGGCTTATCAACAAAATCATTGCTATAAAAATCTACAGAAGTGCTTGAAATTGACCCGGTATTCTCAACCATCCGAAGGCTTTGTTTCATAGCATCTGAATCTCGTTTTAGACTAGATTTACCGTCATAGCTTACACTCGCAAGTCCCCTAAAACCTATGTTCCATGTTCTTTTAGCGGCCACAGTTATCAGCTCATCAAAATCATCGATTAAGTGGAATAGCTCTCCCTGGCTTGTGACTTGTAAGAACTTAGAAAGTTGCGTTAAACCATTTTCTAACTCAGTATCATATTGATTATTCACTGATGACACCAAACCGAGTAGATTCAATCGAAAACGTAAAACTCTTATGAGCAAGGCATCACTTTTAATGATAGTCCTATGTTCACTCAGTTTGAATCGGCCTTCTAAATCACTAATGTAGGCCAAATCATCCAACTCAAATTCCGTTAAATGCTTTGATGTAATTGGTTGATTGGGTTCATAAATAATAGATTGGAGGTACTCTGCTCTAAACTCTTTTATTCCCAAATTGACAGCAGTTTTATTAGGTCTCTCATCGCTGCCATCTTTTGAAAAAGATACATAGCCGAAATTATCTAGTAAATCAACTGCTTCCTCATCAAAGGAATCTGATAAATATTTGAGAATTTTACTATCTGACATTTAGCTACAAGCTTAAGCTTTTAGAATAGCTTTTTTAAAAGATATTTTCCAATCTGCTGCCGCTTGATGACTAGAAACTGAATCCAAGGATGAGGTGGTGATACCTCAGTCTTATCAATAGTTTCTCCTTTTTCTCTAACTTTCGTTAAGATATATTTAGGGCTAACATTTTGAATGTTAACCCCAAATAACCCTTCAAAGCGGAACAATTTCATAGTGTAATAATCACTAGCTTCCGAGTCCTACAATAGTGTCATAGATAGCTTTTCGAGCATTTTGACTGTCCTGAATTACTGATTTGTGATACTCTAGGACATCTGAGTACGCTGGGTTGTTATTTACAAAAGCAACCGTATCGCCGTCGATTTCAAATCGAGCGTAGCCCACCAATTCTTCGTTTGCCAAAGCCGCTCTAACTGCGGTAAAAACTGTATCACTACTAACATTTCCTTGGTCGTTACTAAAACTCATACTGACAGGAATGTTGGTTGGTTCGGCCTTAGTAAATGTAGCTACCTCTAATGTGGCAAAATCGGTTACTGCTTCTTCTAATTTTTGTAATAGTCCCATTGGTTTAATTTTTAATTATTGCTGTTATTAATTTTAGTGTTGTTTCTCTTGCTAGTAATGATTGCTTTATAGCTGCCTGCTGCATTTTTTGTACATCAGGATTTTGTGGGTTTATATAGGCAATGTGATCACCCTCCAGATCAATTCTGCTATATGCTCCGACTTCCGTTCCGTTATCGGAAACTAAGAGTGTAGCCACTTCTGTAGAGCCTAAATCACGCAAAGTATCACCAAGAATTTTTTCGAAATTCATCTTTATGATTGATTTAGCTTTGCATTAAAGATTCAATCATATCTTTTGAACCATTGCCATAGACCCCATCTATTGCTAAGCGATTATTTGATTGAAATAGTATAAGTGCATCATGGGTCATTTGACCAAAAGCACCATCTGGGTCTCCGCAGTTATAGCCTAGCTGGTTAAGAATTATCTGTAATTTTTCCACCTCTTTACCTCGACTGCCTTTGCGTAGAACTGGTGCTGGAAGCGCGTTACTAGTTTGCTTTTCTAACCGACGAAAGCCTAGTACTTTATCGGCACTGTAAGCCGCGATAGATACTCTATTTCCTTGATTTCCACCGAGGCAAAACACTTGAGTACCATCAGCAGAAAAACCCGTAAAAATAGCAACATGCCCCTTCCAAGACTGAATGCTTTCTCTCCAAAAAACGACTATATCACCAGGTTTAGGATTTTTTGTTTTTTTACCCACATGCATCCAAGACCGCGCGTTGGCTTTACCAGTATGTTCGAGGTTTAGTTTTACACAGCAGTAATTTATAAATATACTGCACCAGGGAGTTTCATCGTCGTTTATTGACTCAAAACCTGATTCATGGGCATAGGTAAGAATTCGCTCTTCGTGTTCGGGCCCTTGAATTTCGCTAACCCCCAATTCATTGAAGGCCAAGGCTAATAACTTGCTCATAGTTTCTTTGGTTGAAGCTTTAAATTCAAGATTTTCCGAAAATTATCAAATACCTATTGGTAGGTATTTTTTAGCTTTAACGGAAATAGTTTTATACGGCCTCCCTCCTTTCTGGAGTCTATGGCTTGAAATTAACATTGATTTAACTAAATAAATTAATATATAAATATTAATACATGTTAATTTATTCATGTATTATTGTCTGCGATTTGCCAATAATGGTGGCGGCTCTCCAGTAAATGGATTAAAACGACTAATTGTCTTTGCTTCAATGCCAAAAGCACGCATCACTTTTCTATCACCATATTTATCTCTGATCTTATCCATGGCGTGATAGAGGCTTATTATCTCTTCGGCATCTTCGAATAAATTAATCTGATAGCCCCCTTCTACTAAATGACTAAACCTAACCCCTATTAATCGCACTAAAAGCCGCTTATTATGTAGTTTATCAAATAGCTCCATCACCTTAGCAATTAGGACATGATCCGCAGAGGTATATGGAATTCGAGATTGTAATGTATAGGTGTTAAAATCTGAATAACGCACTTTAACTGTAACACAAGCTGTAAGTTTTAAGCCTCTTCGTAATTGAAAAGCCAAATTTTCAGCCATGGCCAACAGTATGGCCTTTAGCTTATGAATGTCAATAGTATCTTTATCAAAAGTACGTTCGGTAGAAATAGATTTACGTTCATTATAAGGCACTACAGCAGAGTGATCAATACCGTTGGCCTTTTTCCAAATAGATACCCCATTTTTACCCAGAACTTTTTCCATAAGTTCCACAGGCATTTCCTGTATGGTCTTAATCTTCTTTACACCTAAGCTAAAAAGTGTCTGCTGGGTTTTCTCCCCTACCATAGGGATTTTACTTACTGAGAGTGGTGCTAAAAATGGTTTCTCATCACCCTTTGCAATTTTCAGTTGATTGTCTGGCTTAGCTACACCCGTCGCTACTTTAGATACCGTCTTATTTTTTGACATGCCAAAAGAAATAGGCAAACCTGTTTCTTTTCTAATCCGTTCGCGAAGTTCTGTACCCATTTGGTAACTACTGAAAAACTTATCTAAACCAGTCAGATCAGCATAGAATTCATCTATTGAGGTCTTCTCATATAAAGGAACGGTCTCTTTTATAATGGCCGTAACATCTTCTGAATATTTAGAATAAGTTCCTGAATTTCCTCTAATCTGTATAGCCTCTGGGCAAAGCTCCTTTGCCTTTTTCATAGGCATGGCAGAATGTATACCGTAGGCTCTAGCCTCATAACTGCATGCCGCTACTACTCCCCGGTCTGTCACCCCTCCAATTAAGACTGGCTTACCCTTTAGGCGGCTATCCAACAGCCTTTCTACAGACACAAAGAATGTATCTAGGTCCATGTGCATGATGGTACTATCTACAGACATAGGTATAGGGATTAATAGCATCAATAAAAACTATTGATACCACCCACTTAATTAACATTAAGTGTTTTGATAATTTCAACATGTTTGATTCAGTGATTGGAATACAAATTAGCTAATATTTTTAGTTAACTAAAAATATTAGCTAATTATCATCTTACTTTATTCCAAGGCAACAGTGCTTATACTTATCGCCGCTTCCGCAAGGACACGGACTATTTCTGCCTAAGGGCTTAGGCTTAATTTCTTTTACACGCAGTGTATCCGTCATTTTTTGATTGAAGAACATTGAAAGCATAGCATATAACTCGGGGTGATTATCTTCAAGAAGGTGTGGTCTTTCAAAAAAATACTCCCCTGCTACAGCAAAGAATTCCTTACCATTTAATCCCCCGTAGCCTCTAATACCAGATTCTCCACTGTGTATTTTACTCATTTCAACCCGTACTAGGTCTATCCAAGGCATGATGTGTTCATCGTTCATAAAAGAAACAGGAACACCATCAATAACACCATCTTCTTTATCATAAAGGTGGATAAATTCGTGTATGCCTACATTTTGTTTATCTTGAGAATTATCGAACCCTACATGTAATGCAGGTTTTGAAAGAATCATTTTACCTTCCATCGCTCCAGACCCAACCATTCCAATAATCAACTCCTGAGGGTTTTCAAAATTGAAGTTTTGATCGAATGCCGATGGATACAAAATAACCTCATCTAAATAACCATACTCCCAACCTCTGAAGCCAAATAGAGGGATTACAGCACTAGAAGCTACTAAAAGACGATCAGCCAATGTTACTTCAACCTGGACTCCATTTATGGGAACATTTCGTAGAAACCGTGCTAACTGTTCTAGAAAGTCCTGCCGATCCACTTCATCTAGTTCTCTAAAAAAACGAACCTTCTGAACAAGAATCCCGTGCCAGTTTGGTGGAATTATTAGTGGCTTCTGATTCCTAATGTATTTTTTCACAAAAGGGAAAGCGACTAAAGCGCTAGTACCTATCAGAATATAGACTACAATCACTTTTTAGGCGCTTCTTTAAAGGTCAATTTAAAATAAATCAAGATAGCGCTCAGTACAAAAATGATCGAATTGGCAATAATAACCGGCAGTAGATTTAGAGAAAAGGCATAAACAAGCCAGACCACTGTACTCGTAATTACAATCAAAAGCATATTCATACTTAAGTCGCCAACACTCTTTGTTTTCCAAGCTTGCAGCACTTGTGGTATAAAGGTTATGCTACTCAAAACTGCACCAACATGCCCCATTATTTCAGTCCACTCCATTTTTTTCAGATTAATTGTCCCTTTTTATTTTTTAGAACGTGATAGGGTTGAATGTTATAAAAGTAACTTTAAACATATAATTTTTTCAAAAGCACTAATTTTTTTAACCATGAAACGATTCTCAACAATTCTTATGTCCTTACTGCTGATTGGCGGTATGGCACTACAAGCACAAACCAAGATTACGAAAGAAGAAAGAACAGCTGCCATCAAGTATTTGAAGGATACCGAAAATGAAATGATGAAAGTTTTGAAAGGGCTATCCGACGAACAACTGAACTTTAAACCAGACGCCGGTAGTTGGTCAGTTGCCGAATGCCTAAGACACATCACTATATCAGAGTCAAGCCTTTGGGCAAACTTTGTTACCGGTGCTATGGCTACAGAAGCTGACCCCTCTAGACGAAGTGAGGTTCAAATGACAGATGAACAAATTATGGGTGTAATAGAAAGTAGAGAACAAAAAGTGAAAACGTTCCCTCCTTTTGAACCCGAAAACAAGACGGAATCTGTTAAAGAGGTGATCAAAGAGTTTAAATCATTGAGAGCTGAGCACATCAAGTTTATGAAAAAGACAGATGCCGATCTAAGAAACCACTACGGAACACTTCCATTTGGTACAATAGACACTTATCAGGCTGTTTTATTTATGGCTGGACATACCAAAAGACATACCGACCAAATGAAAGAAGTTATGGCTAATGCCTCTTTTCCAAAACAATAATCTAGATTACATATAGAAAAGGAAAGCCTGATGTGCATTATACACATCAGGCTTTTGTGTTTAATTCTACAAATTTTATCAAATGAGGCGTTCTTCATCCGCTTTTCACCTCCTATTATTTTAGCAAGTTCCTTATATTCGCATTTTAACTCCGTATCAGCATGCGACTTGGGCAACTTTCAAGACAACTTAACATTTCATCAGATCAGATTGTAGCGGTGCTTCAAGAGAACTTTCGTGAAGTAAATAATCACCCTAACATTAAGATCACTGAGGAAGAGCTTGAATTTTTGAATAATCGCTTTGCCCCTGAAATTGCCTTAGAGACTATCCCTACAGAAACTGAAGAGCCGACAGAAAAGGAAATAATTGAACCTGCCGAAGAAGAGGTTACTATCCAAGAATCAGAAGTAAATGCGCCACAAGAAACGCCTGAATTTGTCGAATCGCTGCGTCCTCAAGTCATCAGTCTTGAAGAAGAATTTCACGCTCAAACTGAATCTTTAGAAACTTACAAAGCTGAAAAGCCACATTTAGAAGGCTTAAAAGTTGTCGGTAAGATTGAATTACCCGAACCTGTTGTTAAAGAAAAGGAAGAAGAACCTGTCGAAAAAACTAGTAAGAAGCCTAGAGCCGATCGTTCTAGCAAACCACGAAGGAGACGTACCGATCGCAAACAGAATTCCTTGGCTGAAGAACGAGAAAAGGCAAAAAGACTGGCCATTAAAAAGAAGTTTGAGGAAGAGGAAAAACTAAAAAAGCTTAAGAAAAAGCACTACGAAGAAAATGTGAGGGCAAAAATGAAGCCCTCGACTCCAAAGAAGAAGAAAACTAAAGTGGCAGATTCTCAAACTGGCCCTGCAGTTCCCTACAGCGACAAATCGAAAGCTACACCAACTGTAAACTCAAAACCTCAAAAGGATAAAAACCCGCTGAAACGCTTTTGGCTATGGCTAAATGGTGCTTATGACAATTAGATCAAGCATCTAAAGACTTCATTTAGTCTGACTTTAATAATTACAGGAAGACTGTATAAAATATCACCCTACTTTTTCGTTGACTAAGGGTAAATGAAACCTGACACCTTATTTAGGAGTTAGTTATCAAGGGTCAAAATATCAACTGAAATCAACAATATGCTGCAACGCACCACCACTGCATGCCTATGTCTAGCTATTTTTTTAGTGCTAGGCTGTGAAAACGAAAAAGTACCTGCACCATTTAAACCAAGAAATGATCACGAAGCTTACGAACACTCTTTGGAGGAGGCCAACTTACTTTCAACAGCATTGGGTGCAGATTGGCAAAAGAGTGCCCAAACATCTCTAGAATCACCGATTAAGATATCGTCTCCTTATGAAGAAGCGATCTACATAGACGAAAAAGAAGCGGTTGCCTTAGGCTATCAGTTTAGTGCAAAAAGAGGGCAAAAGATTCAGGTTAATGTGGAGCGAATGTCACAAAATGATGCTAAAACCTTTGTCGACTTATTCAGAATCGATGAACACAGCAAACTTAGGCATGTAGCCACCGCAGATAGTGAAGAGCTGCTCTTAGGTTTTGAACCAAGAAGAGACGCGATTTACGTATTACGGTTTCAACCAGAATTATTGAGGGGTGGTGAATTCAAAATTACCATTCAAAACGTACCCACTCTTCGGTTTCCAGTAGCAGGTAAAACAGATAAAGCAATTGGTAGTTTTTGGGGTGCCCCAAGAGATGGCGGCAGACGTAAGCACGAAGGTGTAGATATTTTTGCAGCAAGAGGCACGCCAATAATAGCACCAACTGATGGCTATGTCCGTACAGCAGGCAAACGTGGTATTGGCGGAAATGTAGTGTGGCTTTACGACTCAAAACGATCTCAAAGTCTATATTTTGCCCATTTGAATAAAATTCTGGTTAAAAAAGGAGATCGGATCAATGCTGGTGATACACTTGGAACTGTGGGTAATACCGGAAATGCCAGAACCACTCCCCCGCACCTTCACTTTGGCATCTATAAAAACGGTGCAACAGATCCGCTCAATCACCTAAAAGCAACCGGAAAAAGACTAAAAAGAGTAGGCGGAGATTTATCTTATCTAGGAGAAGAAATTAGAGTCAATCGCTCAACAAGCATCTCAAAAGATGTGGAAGGGAGACAATCGATCAGGATTGCTAAAAATCAAATTGCCCGAGCGATCGGCACCACGGCTAGTCATTACAGAATCGAATTACCCAACGGTCAAGAAGGCTATATCAGGAAAAACTTGATTAGTGATTTAGACCGATCCCTGGAAAGGTTGTATGCTCGCGACCATGGTGTATTACTAAAAAGCCCAGATAGAAGAGCTTATTTAACGGATGTAGATGCAAATGATCAATTATTTGTGCTAGGAAAAAATCGAGATTTTTGGCTAGTTGAAAACGATGCTGGGCAAAAAGGTTGGATTACCAATAACTATAAGAATTCCAGCCGATCTAGAAGAAGCTATTCCGATACTCCTCGATAGATTAATCCACCCCATTCTTCACCTTTACGACTTCGGCTATTACGCTCAAAGCTATTTCTTTGGCCGACATAGCGCCAATATTCAAGCCTATCGGTCCTTTTACCTTACTAATCTCCTCGTCAGTAAATCCATACGACTTTAGCCTTTCAATACGTTTTGCTTGTGTTTTTCGACTTCCCAAGGCACCGATATATCGTACACCAGATGGTAATAAAATCTTTAATGCCTCATCGTCAATTTTAGGATCATGGGAAAGGATAACAGCGTAGGTTTCATTATCCAGTGCATAATCTCCCAAAACTTCTTGGGGCCAATTAACATGCAAAGTATCTGGAGCTATTGCAAAGTCCGTTTTATGAGCAAAAGTATCTCGCGGATCGATTACAATCGTCTCAAAATCATACATATGCGCCAAACCAATTAGTTCGGCGGTAATGTGCGCTGAACCGATTAGAATCATTTTGTTTTTCGGAGGAAATGAGTGAACGAAATATTCTACTCCCTCAACTGACAATAGTGAATTTGACCGCTTTTGATAAATTCCATTAACTACGGCCTTTAGCTCACTTTCTGGAAGAATATCTTCTATCAGTGTCTGTGATCCATCAGACAAATTGGTCACTAAGGCTGTACCAATGTTACCATCTAGGGCATCATCGAGCTTTTCCCATAAATCTTCGGTATAGAAAGGTGTAATATAAACCCAAACTTCACCACCACAGCTTAAACCCACTTCCCAGGCATCTTCATTGGCAACACCAAACTTGGCTAATTCTGAATGCCCCGTTGCTAAAACACGTTGTGCTTTTTGCACCACTGCATTTTCCACACATCCACCGCTGACAGAACCTATCATCTGGCCCGTTTTTGTGACCACCAAGCACGAACCAGCTTGTCTAGGAGAACTTCTCCATGTCTTCACTACCGTTGCCATAGCAAATTCTTCCTTCTCTGCTACCAGTTGCCTTATTCTTGTAAGAATGTCTAACATAATGTCTCCTTTGCCAGTATATTTGAATGCATAACAAATATACCCTCAATTTGCTTTTCGATAATCACGGCAGACAACTCAATTACTTGCGCTTAGCGGTGACCGACCGATGTAATCTCAGGTGTTTTTATTGTATGCCAGAAGAGGGACTCAATTTTAACAAGAAATCTCAAATCCTGACTTATGAGGAAATGGAAAGACTCATCCATATTTTGGCTGATTTGGGCATTTCTAAAATCCGGATTACGGGTGGAGAGCCCTTTGTGCGAAAAGGATTGATTCCATTTATGGAGAAAGTCTCCGGGATTGAAAAAATCGATCGATTAAGCATAACAACGAACGGAACAGGGCCACTAGATAAGATAAAAAATCTCAAAGCCATGGGCATCCATTCAGTCAATTTAAGTCTTGATTGCTTGGATAAGGCTCGTTTCCATAAGATCACCCGTAGAGATGAATATGATCAAGTAATGACATATTATCGCGCCTTACTTGATGCTGGGATTAACACGAAAATCAACGCTGTGGTAATGCAGGAGCACAATTTGGAAGATATTCTCCCCATGTGCAATCTCACGCATACCGATCATGTAAGCGTTCGGTTTATCGAAGAAATGCCATTTAATGGTGGTTCTAAAGGATATAAGCCGATCGAGTGGAATCACAACAAGATCTTAGCGCATATACAATCCGCCTATCCCGATCTTGAAAAACTCACAGATGAAACAAACTCGACTTCGCTGAATTACAAAATACCTAGTGCCCAGGGTAGCATCGGCATTATTCCAGCTTATACACGAACTATTTGTGGGAGTTGTGACAGGATTAGACTAACCCCAAAAGGTGAATTGAAAACCTGCTTGTATCAAAATGGTGGATTCAGTTTCAGGGATTTTATGCGAAATGGGGCTACAGACAAAGAAGTTGAGCAGCAGTTCAAAAAACTATTTGCCCAACGAGCAAAAGATGGTTTCGAGGCAGAAAAGCAGAAATCTTCGGCGGCGAATTCATTTGAATCTATGGCGACTATTGGAGGGTAAAGCAATGTTGAATTATGAATTTTCAATTGTCAATCAAACATTCTCAATTCAACTTTAACATCTAAGATATATTCATGAAAGAACTTTGGTGTTGGCGATGCAAGATGGTTCTTCCAATGTTGGATGAGGAAGAGTATGCTGAAGCATATCGACTCTATGGTGAAGCATTCAAGAAAGCCGGTAGTTTTCATGAAAGATTTAAACCAGTGAGCGATTACTATACAAAAATCACTGGCTTTGAGGAGACTCACCCTAATGCAATTATGCACCATAGAATTAGTCTTTATGGACCTCCTTGTGAAAATTGCGGTAAACCTTATAGAACCCCAGGTGCAACATTTTGTGCTGCCTGTGGAAACAAACGGCAAGAACAAATTTCGAAATGATAAAATATCACGAAGCATTAGAAACAATATCAAAACATCCTTTAAGTCCCAAAACAGGCCTTTTAAGTCTTGAAGAGATTAATGGACACGTTTTAAATGAAGATGTTTATGCCGATCGTGACTTTCCTCCCTTCGATCGCGTGACTATGGATGGTATTTCCATCAATTATGAGTCATACAAGAATGGACAAAGACGGTTTGAGATAGAAAACACGATTGGTGCGGGTATGCCACAGGCAAGCCTTGAAGACACGTCTAAATGCATGCAAATCATGACTGGTGCTATGCTGCCTTTGAATGCAGATACTGTCATCCGTTATGAGGATATCACCATTGAAGAAGACATTGCGACAATCAATATCGACACCATAAAATTCCAACAAAACGTTCATTTTAAGGGCGAAGACAAAAAGCAGGGTGCGATAGTATTATCAAAAGGCACCGTTTTAGGTGCCCCAGAAATGATCATTGCCGCTTCGATCGGTAGACCTAATTTAGAAGTTTTACTACCACCAAAAGCTGCTATTATCACCACCGGCGATGAGCTTGTTGGGATAGATGAAACACCGCTAGATCATGAAATAAGAAGGTCGAGTAATTATGGCGTTCAAGACCTTTTGAAGATTTGGAACATCAACGCTAAACAACATCACCTTAAAGACGATAAGGAATTGATGAAGAGTGAGTTATCATCAATTATAGAAACTGTTGATTTATTAGTACTTACGGGAGGTGTTTCTCGAGGTAAGTTCGATTTTCTACCAGAAGTATTAGAGGAGCTCGGTGTTGTAAAACACTTTCATAAGGTGAAACAAAGACCTGGAAAACCGTTTTGGTTTGGTACTACGCCAAATGGTACTACAGTTTTTGCATTACCCGGAAATCCCGTTTCTACTTTTGCCTGCGCCAACATCTACATTAGACATTGGCTAGAGCTTTCTTTGGGGATACAAACCTCACCTATTTACGTCAAACTGAATCAGGATATTGAATTTATGCCGCCACTCACCTACTTCTTGGAATGTAGTGTTGAATCAAACGAAAGAGGAGAATTAGAAGCCACTCCGATTCGGGGCCATGGATCTGGAGATTTTGCGAATATGAGCCAAGCCAATGGTTTCATTATCCTACCGAGCGACAAGAATAAGTTTAAGAAAGGAGAAGTTTATCCTTACCTTTTCTACAGAAAGATTTAAGCATGACCAAGAAGTTTACTCACATAGAAGAAGAGTCACCGTCAATGGTAGATGTAGGTGATAAGGCTGTTACAAGCCGAAGTGCAATTGCGCAGGCATTGGTACAATTACCTGAAGAAATGCAGGCATACATTAGCGATGGTGAAATAAAGACACTAAAAGGCCCTGTTTTTCAAACCGCGATAGTCGCTGGAATTCAGGGTGCTAAAAGGACATCTGAGTTAATACCGCTTTGTCATCAACTCAATTTGAACAAGATTGACATACAAATCAATGTGAACGATAAACTGGAGGTAAAGGTAATATCAGAGGCACGTTGTACGGGTAAGACTGGCGTAGAAATGGAGGCACTGACGGGTGCATCAGTAGCTGCATTGACGATTTATGACATGTGTAAGGCTTTTTCTCACGACATCGTGATCAAAGAAACCAAATTATTGAAGAAAACTGGTGGTAAGTCTGATTACCAAGTTTAACAATTGTTAAGCTTAACTATACGATGAAACTTGTAACAGGCACAGATAAAGGGCTAATCATTTATGAGCAAGTCCAGGGTGAATGGAAACTGACTGACATTCAATTTATCGGTATGCCGATTGGTGCGTTTCATGAAGATACATCTGGTGTTTGGTGGCTAGCAATAAATCATAAACACTGGGGACCAAAAGTCTACAGATCAAACAATCAAGGAGAGAATTTCACGGAGATAGAAGCTCCCAAATTCCCTAAAGAGAGTCCTTTTTCCCTTAAGTCTATCTGGAAAATTGAGAGTCAAACCGTTGGCCCAATTAAAAGAATTTACATTGGAACAGAACCTGCTGCGCTCTTTATATCCGACAACGAAGGTGCATCTTTTACCGAGCTTTCAGGCCTCTCGCAGCACGAAAGTCGATCCAGTTGGCAAGGTGGCGGAAAAGGTAGCAACAGTCCTTTTCTCCATACACTGGTAACTCACCCTGACGACAGCAATGAGCTAATCGTTGGAATTAGCTGTGCAGGTGTTTTTAGGTCGACTAACCTCGGAAATGACTGGCTACCGAGTAATAATGGTCTAAAATCTTTTTTTCTTCCAAATACAGAGACTGAAATTGGCCATGATCCGCATATCATGCTTCGACACCCGAAAAAACCCAACGTGATTTGGCAACAAAACCACTGTGGTATCTATAGGTCTGATGATAATGGCAATACTTGGAAAGATATTTCTGACCCTTCAGGAGAAGCGGTCTATGGTTTTGCGCTAGTCATTGACGAAAATGACGTCAATACGGCTTGGGTTATTCCGGCACAATCCGATAGTCTGAGGTACCCAATCAAAAACAAACTAGCGGTGTATAAAACCACGAATGCGGGGAAATCTTGGACCGCACAACGCCATGGTCTTCCACAAGAAGGGGCCTTCGATCTAGTTTTAAGATCAGGATTCGACAAAAAGGGCTCAATAATGGCCTTTGGTACGAATAATGGCAACCTATACCTCTCTGAAAATCTAGGCGATCATTGGCAGACTTTAAGTCAGAGTTTGAGCGCGGTAAGAACCGTGAACTTGATTGACTAAGAAGGATTTCAATTGGAATTCATCCCATTTATAAAGATATTCCTCTTACTTTTTAAACTATCTACACATGAAACTAGGTGCTTTTTCAATCAGTTTAGCCGTTAAAGACATACACAACTCTAAGGCATTTTATGAAAAATTGGGTTTTAGCGTTTTCGCAGGAGATATCGAGAGAAATTATCTGATTATGAAAAACGGAGACTCAATTGTTGGCTTATTTCAAGGCATGTTCGAAAAGAACATACTGACTTTTAACCCTGGATGGGATCAAAACGCAAATACACTCGATGATTTTGACGATGTAAGGCAAATCCAAGATCACTTAAAGCAAAGTGACCTCAAACTCGATAGAGAGGCTGACCCCACTACTACTGGGCCAGCCTCGGTTGTTCTTACTGACCCAGATGGCAATCACATCTTGATTGACCAGCATGTTTAGTGGCGATGAAGTAAGCATTTTCGGATGAAGAGGCTTTGCATTGAATCCAGAGATTCTTCGCTGTGCTCAGAAACACGGCTTTCGTCATTCTGAATGGAGTAAAACGAAATGAAGAATCTCATCAATGGTCAACAAATCTTCGACTTATCCAGTAAGCATCCATTAAACAAAAAGATTCTTCGCTATGCTCCGAAACTCGGCTATCGTCATTCTGAGTGAAGTACAACGAAACGAAGAATCCCAAGAATGTAAAGAGATCTTCGACTTACCCAGAAAGCATCCATTAAACAAATAGATTCTTCGCTGTGCTCAGAAACACGGCTATCGTCATTCCGAGTGGAGTACAACGAAACCAAGAATCCCACGAATATTCAGCAGATCTTCGACTTATCCAGAAAGCACCCTTTAAACAAGTAGATTCTTCGCTGCGCTCAGAAACACGGCTTTCGTCATTCTGAGTGAAGTATAACGAACGAAGAATCTCATCAATGTTAAGAGACCTTCAGCTTATTAAGAAAGCATCCATAAAACAAATAGATTCTTCGCTATGCTCAGAAACACGGCTGTCGTCATTCTGAATGGAGTAAAACGAAATGAAGAATCCCATGAATGGTCAGCAGATCATCGACTTATCCAGAAAGCACCCTTTAAACAAGCAGATTCTTCGCTGCGCTCAGAAACACGATTATCGTCATTCTGAGTAAAGAGTAATGAACGAAGAATCTCATGAATGGTCAACAAATCTTCGACATATTCAGAAAGCATCCATTAAACCATTAGATTCTTTGCTATGCTCAGAAACACGGCTATCGTCATTCTGAGTGAAGTATAACGAAACGAAGAATCCCGTCAATGGTCAACAGATCTCCGACTTATCCAGTAAGCATCCATTAAACAAAAAGATTCTTCGCTGCGCTCAGAAACACGATTATCGTCATTCTGAATGGAGTAAAACGAAACGAAGAATCTCATGAATGGTAAGATACCTTCGGGTTTCTCAGGGTGCAAAAGGTCTTATACTATTTTTTCAACCTCAGTCCAACTCAAAGTTGCACAAGTCTTTCTCTCTGGAAATTCGCGTGCAGCCGCGAATGCCAACAAATCTTGATTATCAGTTAAATCTTCTGGTAAATGATCGGAATCGTGGTCTACCAATTCGAAGAATAAGTCGACTATTGGCTTAATTTCTTGGAGGGTCTTCCCTTCTACTTGTTTTGCTAATACTGCTGTCGATGCCTTAGATATGGCACATCCATAACCTTCAAATCGTACTTTTTCAATTTGATTACCCTTTACCGAAAGGTACAAAGTGAATTTATCCCCACACATGGGATTATAAGCCTCTAAAACATGCGTAGCACCTTCGAATTTGCCTAAATGGGTTTCATCTTTGGCATTTACCAGTATGTGCGTTTGATAGAGGGCTTTGATCCTATCGTTCATGACATAAAGGTCTTTATCTCTTTTAATGCGGCTACCAATACATCAACATCCTCTTTTGTATTGTAAATAGCGAAAGACACCCTTGCTGTTGCAGGTTGTTTCATGCGCTTCATCAATGGCTGAGCACAATGATGACCAGCTCGAATACAAATTCCCTTCTCATTTAAAAGTGTGCTTAGGTCATGCGCATGAACACCTTCCATTACGAAGGATAATACAGAAGCGCGATCCGTCACTTCTCCCACAATTTGAACTCCTTCTATCTGACTGAGCTTTTCTAATGCATAATTGGTAAGATCATGGGTATGTGCTCCAATTTGATCGTAACCAACTTCGTTAATGAAATCAATAGCAGCACCCAAGCCGATTACTCCGGCGATATTTGGGGTTCCACCTTCATGTTTGGTCGGTGAATCCTGAAATGAACTATTTTTAAAGCCCACTTCTTTCACTATTCCACCGCCTAAACTCATGGGCGGCATAGCTTCTAATAGCGCTTTCTTACCATAAAGCGCTCCAACGCCTGTCGGTCCATATAGTTTGTGACCCGAAAAAGCGAGAAAGTCGCAACCTAGGTCGGTTACATCGATCGGATCGTGGGATAGGCTTTGAGCGGCATCTATAAATACTGGAATTTGCTTTGCCTTGGCTCGGTTTACAATGGCTTTCAAGTCGTTCTTGACACCCAAAGCATTCGAAATACCCGTGATAGCTACCAGCCTAACCTTATCATTCAATAGTGCTTCGTAGGCCTCATAGTCCAAGTTACCGGTGTCTTTCATCGGAATGACCTTGATTGAAGCCCCCTTCTCATTACACACTCTCTGCCAAGCAAGAATATTAGCATGATGCTCCATTTCGGAAACAATCACTTCGTCTCCAGCTTCAAGTCGAGGGCTCAAATAGGCATTAGCCAGCTTGTTTATACCATCGGTGGTACCGAAAGTAAAAACAATTTCTTCGGCGTGTTGTGCATTGATTAGCTCCTTCACCTGATGCCTTACCTGATCGAACTGCTTGGTAGTATTATAGGCAGGCCAATATGAAGCTCTTCCAACGGTGCCATAGTCTTGAGCATAAAATTTGGTAATTCTATCTATAACAGACTGAGGTTTATGGCATGTAGCCGCATTGTCTAAATAAACCAGTCTTTTGCCATGAGGCGTTACTTGCTTAAATATTGGAAATTGCGCTTTGATCGTATCTAGACTTACCATTTCAATGTTTATTTATGGATGGGCTGAAACCCAGACTTCTCCGTCTTCAAAGACTTCTTTTTTCCAAATAGGAACAGTTTCTTTCAATGTATCTATGGCGTATTGGCATGCTTCAAATGCTTCTTTTCGGTGCGCAGATGAACAGGCAATGACGACAGCCTCTTCTTCAATTTGCACCAATCCAGTACGATGATGAATGACCATTTGATGCAAACTCCAATGCTTTGTCGCATAATCTGCGATCTTTTTCATCTCCTTCAAAGCCATCGGCTCGTACGCCTCGAATTCTAGATGTTTTACGGTTTTACCTTTGGTCTGATCTCTAACCGTACCAACAAATACCACGATACCTCCAGCCCCAGGGTATGTTATTGCCTCAGTACATGCTTTGGCGTCCAATTTATGTTCAGTTATGAATATTTCTCTCATATCAGCCGCCACTTACTGGTGGTATTAACACCACTTCATCCCCTGCTTTCAATTCATGGCCGTCTTCGACGTAATCCGCATTTACTGCAAACTTTAGGGAAGCCAATTTCTCGAATTCTGGATATTTATTGGATAAAAGAGATCGCAACGCCCCTACCGAACGATCACTCGGTAATGAAATGATCACCTCCTTATTCTTTATTATGTCTTTGGCAATGCCGAAAGCGGTTACTGTTATATCCATTCCTTATCCGTAACTACTAATATACTTTCAATGTAGGATCAATTTCGTGTCGCCAAGCCAAAATACCGCCTTTTAAATTGACGAGATCCTTGAAACCTGACTTAAACAATAAGTCTATAGCCTTTTTACTTCTCCCACCCGTTTTACACATCACAACAACTTCTTCATTATTTGGAATTTCTCCTAAACGATCGTTGAGCTGGTTTAGTGGGATAAGCACCCCACCAATATTGGAAATTTCATACTCATAATCTTCTCTTACATCTAGAATAAAAGGTGATCCTTTGGCCATTTTCTCCATGAGTGTTCGTGGACTAATTTCAACTATCTGACGACCTTCATCACTTCCACTACAAAATGCTTCGTAGTCAATGAGCTCAGTTAGTTCTGGGTGATCACCAGTTAACGGATTGCTTGGCTGGTGCTTAACATTTAGCGTGCGACTAGTCATATCCAACGCATCGAAAAGGAACAAACGACCAGTGAGTGTTTCTCCAATTCCAGTTACTACCTTAATCACCTCATTGGCTTGCATAGAGCCGATAATGCCAGGCAATACACCTATAACGCCCCCTTCCGTACAACTAGGCACTAATTCGGGTGGTGGTGGTGTGGGGAATAAGTCGCGATAATTTGGGCCCTTTAACCCCTTTTCATCGATTAGGTTAAATACCGATACTTGTCCTTCGAAACGGAATATGGCACCATAAACCAAAGGTTTGCCCAAGAAGAAACATGCATCGTTCACCAAATATCTGGTGGGTAGATTATCCGATCCATCAACAACCACATCGTAATCATTAATGATATCCAAGGCGTTGGAAGAGGTTATCGGGGAATTGAACGTAACGAAATCAATCGTCGGGTTCAATTCGGACAACCTGCCTTTCGCAACTTCGGCTTTAGATTGACCAATTTCTGAAGTCTTGAAAAGTACCTGACGGTGTAGGTTTGATAAACTCACTTCATCGAAATCGATGATTCCGATTCGTCCAATGCCAGCTGCTGCTAAATACATCAAATTCGGTGCACCTAACCCTCCTGCTCCAATCACCAATACAGAGGCTTTTTTTAGCTTTTCCTGACCTTCTACACCGAAATCGGGTAGAATAATCTGTCTATTGTATCTGATGAGCTCTTCCTTATTTAACATTTCGTTGACTAGTTGACCATTCGACCTATTTTTCTTTCAGCCTCTGGTAGTCTTTCGGTGTATCAAGATCGGTGATAAAACGCTCACTATCGACGTTTAAGTTCAATACTTTTTCAGGATGTCGCTTCACGATTCCTGAACAACCGTTGGGTTGTTCATGATTTAGAATTTCATCGAAATATTGCCTGCTGAATATAACCGGGTTTGCACGTTTACCTTGAAACCAAGGCACTAGTATATGGCCATCGTCACAAGTCTCTTCAAATGTATTGATTAACAAATCATAGTCTGCTGAAGTCAAAAGCGGCATATCACCTAAACATACCATAACGGCCTCAAAGGATTTCAATTCATTTAACGCCACCTGGATAGACGAAGTCATTCCACTTGTAAAAAGACCATTATGTACTATTTGATCGTCACCTTGAAGTAGAATTTGATCCTGCACCAGAACAGCATCCCTACCCGTAACAATTACGGTTTTCAATAATCTACTTTGGGAAAGTGCTTGATAGGTTGTGCCGATTACCGAAGAATTTCCGTAAGGCAGAAGCATTTTATTTGGGCCTTGCATGCGATCAGAGAGTCCTGCCGCTAGTAAAATGCCTCCGATTTGATTCATAGTGAAATCTAGAGAATTGGGCATAAAAAAAGGAGCATTAAGCTCCTTAATTATTTCGTAAAAATTTTCTTACTGAGCATTGTCATAGTAGAATCGCTCATGAACAATTTGGTCTCCCTCCCATTTTTGAACACCAACTTGCTCCATTTGTACTCTATTACCATCTTGGAATGTTACATCCATCATGGTTTCGTGCATTACTACGCCATTTTCCTCATCAGACGTAATCGCCTTTACTTCTAGGTTATGGAATTCCTTGACATAACTTAGGAATTCTACTTCGTGTGCTCTACAAGCATCTTTTCCTTCCCAAGAACCTCTAGGTTCTGTCATTACTACATTGCTTGCGTAGTATTTATCGAATGCTTCTAATAGTTGACCTTGGCCAATCAAGTTGTAAATCTCTTGTGTTCTTTCTTTGTATGTCATAGCTAATTGAATTATATATATGTACATACATACGTATTGATAAAAAAGTTCACAGGTAATGAAAATATTTAATAAATGAAGAAAGATGGATCAGGGCAGTTGGTCAAATAGTCTTCCTTCCCGCTTGACTTACATACACCGGGATAATCTCCTTTATATCCCTGCATATTCCTGATTAGCTGAAAATGAAGGTGTGGTGGCCAATGAAAATTTTCTTCGTAAGTTCCCATAAAGGCAAACTGATCACCAGTCGAAATTTTTTGACCAACACTAAGATTTTCAATAGATGATTTACTTAAATGACCGTAAAGGGTATGAAATTCTAAGTCCATCAACTTATGCCGAAGTATAATCACTGGACCATAATCTCCGTGTACATTTCTATTGGCAAATGAGTGCACCTCACCTTGAAAAGGACAGTAAACAGGTGTTCCCGCCTTCGACCAAATATCAATACCAAGATGAATTGTTCGCGGCTCCTCTCCTTCAAATAATTCACTCCGCGAATAAAGACTTCTTACTTCTCCATAGCCTCCAATTCCGACATCTTTACCGCTCGAAGCAATTTGATTGAAAATGAATTGATCAAAAGACGCTTCATTATTCAAATCTACTTTAGATAAGGCTTCATTCTGAGCTCCCAAATCGAGTGGCAAAGCAGTATTGAATTTGACAACAGGATGTGTTTCAACATCATGTTGTTTGAATAGTTCTTCAATTCTCATTTCAAGAAAGATGATCGATCAAGTTATGCATGAACTTTACACACTTATCTAATTGCTCTTTTGCTACAAATTCATCTGCACGATGAGCCTGCGCAATATCACCAGGGCCACAAATAATAGCTTCAAACCCTCCTTCAGCAAATTGACCTGCTTCTGCGGCATAAGAAACAGCATCCAACCTAGTTTCATTGGCCAATTGCTTCGTTAGAGAGACAATTTCTTGATCTGCCTGTGTATTAAGGCCAGGCACAGCAGGATGTATATTATTTGTTTTGATAGCGAATTCTGGGAAAACACCTCTTAACGCTTCTTCTCGCGACCTACAATAAACTTCAAACTCTTCGAAGATCTCTTGTGGTGTTTCTGAAGGAATAGTCCTAACATCCCAATTAAAGCGGCACTCCTGTGCAATTACATTTGGCGCTATGCCTCCGGTTATTTTTCCAATATGAATTGACGTATGGTTTGGTGTAAAACGGTCGTCTGTTTTACCAGCTCCAATTAGGCTATTCATTTTATTTTCTAGCCATAAAACCAACCGCATGGCTTCATGAATGGCACTTACTTCTTGTTTTATTCTGCTACTGTGCCCTTCTGAGCCCGTAACAACTGTTTCGAAAATACATATCCCCTTTTGTCCAACTGTTGGAATCATCATAGATGGTTCACCAATTATCGCGAATTGAGGTTTTTCTTCGTAGTAATCGTTGATTGCTTGAACCAATTCTGGTGCAGCCAGGCATCCGATCTCTTCATCGTAAGAAAACGCAAAATAAATCGGTTTTTTAAGGTCTGATTTGATCATGTCTGGTAACGCAGCTAGACAGCAAGCAGCAAAACCTTTCATGTCACAAGACCCTCTCGCATAAAGTTTACCATCCGCCTTATCAATCAAGTCAAACGGCGCTGTAGTCCAATCTTGTCCCTCCACAGGCACTACATCTGTGTGGCCAGAAAGTATTACCCCACCTGAAACAGCAGGACCTATTCGACAGTGTAGCGATGCTTTATTGCCTTCTTCATTTGGTACCAAAACACCCGCTATTCCGTGTGATTCTAAATAATCTTTAATCCAATGTATAATTGTCAAATTACTTTCACCGCCCAGAACTGGAAATGAAACTAATTTCGATAAGATCTCTTCTGCGTTCATCCTTACTTACACTTTTACTTTTAAAACCTATGGCCGAAAATCACTTCTAGCACATGTATTATGCTGGTCCCCAATTGATTAAGACCGTTACCAACAGTACAGTCCATGCTATGGCCAATATGACTCCGACTACTGGAATGATAAACCTTAACCACCTATCGAATGGTATACGGCACATGGCTAACATGGCTATTAGGCCGCCTAATGTTGGGTTCAATAAATTCGTTACACCATCGCCTATTTGATAGGCTAATATGGTTGTCTGTCTCGTTAAGCCTAAAACGTCGCCAACCGGAATCATGATAGGTAATGTGGCCAGTGCTTGACCGCTTCCACTTGGGATAAAGAAATTAATCACTGATTGTGCCCCTGACATTGCTACGGCAGATGCATAAACGGGCAAACCAGATAAACCTTCGGCTAGGTAGAAAGCGATCGTATCGGAAATACTACCCATTTCCATGGCTACTTTAATAGAGGTGGCAAAACCAACCATAAATGCGCCTGGCGCTACGACTGACACAGCTTTTAAGGCCGTTTCGCTAATCGTTCTACCACTCATTCTTGAAGCAATTCCCGCAGCGATCGAAATCATTATGAATGTGGCTGAGATTTCATTGATGTACCATTTATAGGTAAACACTCCGAATAACATAAAGGCCATACCACCAACAAAAATCAACAGGATCAACCAGTTATTGATTGTCATACGGTACTCTTGAATTGGCTTTGACAATTGAAAACCACTCGTATCTATGCCCAATGAAAGGCTCTTTTCGGGGGTTTTTATGATTTTTTTAAAGTATCGAATGTTACAATAGGCTAGAAATGTCAAGGCTGAAAAACAAAGAATTGATCGGATTAGCCAACCTGAAAACATAGGCATTTCCGCGATCGTGTGGCCTGTACCCACGGTATAGGGATTGAATGGTGAAAGCCCAAAGCCAACTGTTACACCACCTACAGATATAGCCGCAGCAAGCATTAAATCGCCTCCTAGTGCCAAACTCGTAATCGCTGCGATGGGAATCAGGGCGATATTATTTTCATAACCCACAAAAACACCGAGCATCCCAAAGACATAAGTCATGATCACCACCACCAGATATCTCCGCTCTAAACCGAGTTTTTTAATGAAAGTCCCTACTGCATTTTCAATCATACCCGACTTTTCCAATACGCCGAACATGATACCACTAGAAAGTACCACAAAAATGATCGCGATGGCCGAAGAGAACCCTCCTGGGATCGCTAAAAACGTATCTAGAAAGGAAAGTGGCGTCTGCTCAATGGTTTTATAAGAGTTTGGAATAACCCTTGGTCTACCATCAACAATCTCTCGTTCGAAGGCTCCAGCAGGAATTATATGGCTCAAAATTGCCGTTAAGACAATGATCGCAAACAGCATCACAATTGGATGCGGTAATTTTTTGTACCACTTATTCGAACCTAAGTCTGACACTTGCTTACTTCAGTGATTCGAATTCCTTTTTAATTTCTTGAAACTTCGATTTCAATTCCTCGAAACGATCATATGCATCTTTACCCGGTTGTTGATCGGCTCTAGAAATCATACTGTTCAAATAACTAGTCTGAGCACTTAGCATTGGCTGCATATAAGTTCCTGGCGAAGTCACCAACTGGTAGTAAACCGCATCAAGTGCTTCTTTTCTTTTCTGGGTCTTCTTACTCACTTTTTCCTGATTAAGGGAGTTATCAAGCGCTTTTCGCTCATCATTAACTGCTTTTATCAGTTTGGCTACTTCTCCTTGGAATTCTCTCAAACCTAAGGCAAGTGTTTCTTGCATTTTTACATCTTGATCGTTTACGAGCGTAGATCGAGGGTCTAACTCGACATTAAAACTCGTCTCTAGAATTTGATCACCCACGGTCAAACGTGCCTTATAAGCTCCTGTCGCAACCATTGGACCGTTGCCCATATACGATCGGTTAGGATTTGCACTCCAACCTCCATGATGCCTCATATTCCAGTTAAATCTATTGATACCCGCCTTGTTGGACAGGCCGCCTGACGCTGGCGGATTACTAAAACCAGTACCCATATCTACTTCAGTATTCACTGCTGGCTCAGATTTTCCACTTACAAAAGACCTTACAATTTTACCCGAGGTATTCATGATATCGAGTCTAACTTGTTGTTTCTCATCGGCGATATAATACTCAATATTAGCTCCACTTCTTGGGCTATTACGTCCATTCATTCTATATCGAATCGCATCCTTTGGATTGAATAGGTAAGCTGAAGTCTTTGCAGCTTTATCTAGGCTCCTGATACTCGAAATATTATCCAAAATCCAGAAACCTCTACCCATGGTTGACATGACCAAGTCATCTCTGTGAATCTTCATGTCCGTAATCGGTGTTACTGGTAGATTATTGTTAAATGCATTCCATGTTTTACCGTCGTTTAATGACACGAAAAGACCAAATTCAGTCCCTGCATAGAGAATACCTTCCTTCTCTGGATCTTCTCTAATTACGCGTGTTGGGTAATCACCTGGCAATCCATTGTCCCCAGTTGTTAAAAGCTCCCACGACTGACCATAATCCTCTGTTTTGTAGATATATGGCGCATAATCATTCAACTGATATCTTAATACTGCTACATAGGCCTTAGCGGGGTTATGTACCGATGGTTCTACAGCATCTACACGGCCACCAATTGGCATATCTGGCGTTACTCTGTCCCATGTTGCACCACCATCTTTTGTCAAGTGCACCGGTCCATCATTGGCACCTACCCAAATCAGGCCTTCCTTAATTTTCGATTCTTGAATAGCATATATAGTACTAAAGTATTCTTCACCTGTTACATCTCTTGTAATTGGCGCTCCAGGTACAACTTGGTACCGATCATCGAATGCAGTTAGATCTGGAGATATGATTTGCCATGTTTTACCATCATCCATGGTCTTGTGAACATACTGAGAGGTATGGTAAACTACATTTGGATTATGGGGTGAAACATGAATTGGCGCCACTCTCTGGAATCTAAACTTTAAATCTTTCGGGTTGTGGCCATAGATATTGCTAGCACCTACATAGTACTGCATTTCCTGACCCGTTTGCTTGTCAAAAGTCCCAAAACGGCCTTTACAGTTAGAATAAACTATATCTGAATTACCTGGTTTTGGTACTGCAGGACCTGTTTCGCACCCTCCTACGCCGAATATCGTTGCACGAGCACTACCAGTTTGCATACTTGGCACAGCCATGGTAGAGTTATCTTGCTGACCAGCATATAACCAATAAGGTTCTTGATCATCAACATCAACCTGGTACAATTCGGCTGTTGGCTGATTGGATTGAGTAGACCATGATTTCCCATTGTTTAATGTCACATTGGCTCCACCATCATTGGCTTGAATCCAAATAGTTGTATCATTTGGGTTAATCCATATATCGTGATTATCACCGTGCGGCGTTTGAACTGATCGCCAACTTTTACCGCCGTTTTCAGATTTTAAAAACCTTAATGCACTGTTGTAGAGTACATTTTCATTTTTTGGATTGGCATATATGTTCGTATAATAGAATGGTCTGTTCGTCAGGTTTGAGTTATCAGAAACATACTCCCAGCTCGCCCCACGATCATCTGATCTATATAGACCGCCTTGATCGTCAGAAGCTTCTATATTGGCGTAAACCACATCTGGATTTGCCGGAGAAACCGCAAAGTCAATTTTACCTATCAAATTACTTGGTAAACCATTTGAAAGCTTCGTCCAATTGGCACCGCCATCTGTTGATTTATAAACACCACCTTCAGTAGAACCACTAATTATGGTCCAAGGCTTACGCTCTCCCCTCCAAGCACCTGCATAAATCGTATTTGGATCGTCTGGAGCAAATTCTAGATCAGAAAAACCTACGCTATCGGAGTGAAAAAGAATTTTATCCCAAGATTTTCCGCCATCGGTAGTCTTATAAACCCCTCGATCTTCATTTTTGCCAAAGGCTTGACCAATGGCAGCCACATAAACGACATCTGGGTTATCTGGATGAATTTCAACAGCACCAATCTGGCCAGTATTCTTTAACCCAATGAATTCCCATTTCTTACCAGCATTAGTAGACTTATAAACACCTTTTCCAGTAATCACGTTTGATCGAATACCATCTGAACCCGTACCCACATAGATAACATCTGGTTGCTTTTGGTAGACGGCAATGGCACCGATAGAAGGCGTTGTGAAATAGCCATCTGAAATATTTCGCCATGATATACCGTAATCATCCGTTTTCCATACACCGCCACCAGTAGCCCCCATATAAAATACGGACGGTTGCGATTCTACACCCATCACAGCGGTCACTCGACCACCTCGATTAGGCCCAACACTACGAAATCGGTATGATTTAAGTAAATCAGCCATATCTTGGCCTAAGACAGGCACCGCTAAAAACGTTAGTAAAATGGCCTTTAAAATGCGTTTTCCAGACATTTGTCAATATTAAAGTAGAACAGTAAAATCAGTTTTGGAAGATAATACAAAAGCTCCGAAAGTCCGTCTTCGATTTCCTTGAGTGGACAACTGTTTATTCAGAATGTTTACCCGCGATAAAACCAGTAGTCCAGGCTGCCTGGAAATTGAAACCTCCAGTTATCCCGTCAATATCAAGTACCTCACCAGCAAAATAAAGCCCAGAACAGACCCTACTTTCCATGGTTTTAAAGTCAACTTCAGCTAAAGAAATACCACCACAGGTTACAAATTCTTCTTTAAAGGTAGTTTTGCCTGAAACTTCGTATTGATCGTTGAGCAGTACATTCAGCAACTTATTTACACCTTTCTTGCCGATCTCCAGCCAAGGTTTATCACTATCAATTGCAACCTTTTCTATGAGATAGTCCCACAACCTTTGGGGTAGTAAAAATGGATTTTTATTTCGAATCAATCGCTTACCATATTGTTGCATATGATCGTCGATTTTAGCTCGAAAATCAGCTTCAGTAAGATTACCTAACCAATTCACATGTATGGCAAACTGATAACCCAAATCGCTCAATAATCGGGCTCCCCAAGCAGATGTTTTTAGGATTGCTGGACCGCTCATTCCCCAATGTGTAATAAGTAATGGACCAGATTGCATCAGTTTTGTTTTTTGTACCCTGACCGTTGCATTTGGCACTGATAATCCCATTAATGCCTTTATTTTCTCTTTCGGCATGTTGAAAGTGAAAAGCGATGGCACGGGGTCTTGAATAGTATGCCCCAAGGCCTTTATCCAATCGAATCCCTGTGTTTTAGGGCTTCCTCCCGTGGCCACAATCACTTTATCAAATAATAATTCTTGATTATTGATAGTAAGGCTAAGAAGGTTTGGTTGTCGTAAAATTTGAGAAACTCCAGAGCCTAATGCTATCCTAATGCCAAGCCTTTTACACTCCTCCATTAAAGTATCAATAATGGTCTGAGAATTATCCGTTGTTGGAAACATTCGATTGTCCGATTCCACCTTCAATTCCACTCCTCGATTAGTGAACCAGTCAACAGTATCTTGCGTGTAGAATTGATCGAATGCCTTTCTTAATTGTTTACCACCACGGGGATAGAACTTCGATAAAGCCGATTTTTCGAAACAAGCATGCGTCACATTACAGCGTCCGCCACCAGATACTTTTACCTTGGCTAAAAGTTTATTGGACTTCTCGTAAATTGTAACACTTGCCTCTGGCTCGTGTTGTTTAGCAGATATGGCAGCAAAAAAGCCTGCTGCACCTCCCCCAATTATGGCAATTCTCTTATTCGACACTTTCAAAGATATTAAGTCCAATTCAACGGACATGATATACTTCGATTTTTCGATGCTAAGTTTTGGATTGACATACTTAAATTCAAAATAGCCATGAAAAGAACGACCATTATAATGTTGTGATTAAAAGAATCCGAAGGGAATCTAAATAGCGAGCCAAAAAATGATATCTACACGTCTGTTCTTGCGTCGGCCTTCCCAAGTACTGTTATCATGAACTGGGTTAAACAGACCAAAATCTTTGATTTCGATTACTTCTTTCTTGATTTTCTTGTGCTGAATAAGCTCCTCAATCACCATTTCACTCCTCATGGTGCTTAACCATTGGTTATATTCTTTTCCACCACGATTGTCTGTATGACTGTGAACAGTAATAACGAAATTGTGCAAATTGGGGATCGAATCTAAAAAGCTCATCAGTTCCTTCGATTGTCTTCTACTGACGTAATAACTTCCTCCGCCAAAATAGATACTTTGCACATGCGACGGCTCACCAAACTTTTGCGCTTTAACATCTGTAAAGCACAGCATAGTAAGGGCTATTATGGTGAGGCCAATACGCATAAAGACTAATTTAATTCATTTCAACGAATTGATCTTTAGCATGTTTAGTATAATTGTCGGCAAAATCGTGATTTTAACAAATTGAGGAAGTAAATGTCTAAAAAGAGACTAATCATAGTGATGGGTATTTCAGGTTCTGGCAAGTCGACAATTGGTAAGTTGCTTTCCGATCGTATTGGAATTCCATTTTTAGATGCAGACGACTTTCACCCCAGTGAAAACATAAAAAAAATGAGTAGAGGTACTCCTCTTGACGACGATGATCGGTGGCCTTGGCTTGGAGCCATTGTAGAATATGTATTGCAATCTCATCGAGACTCATTTGTATTGGCTTGCTCCGCTTTAAAAGAATCATATCGCGATTATTTGAATCAAAGACTTGATAATCAATACGTTTACCTAAAGTTGACTTATGAAGAAGGTGTCGCACGTTTAAGCAGTAGAGAAAATCATTTTATGCCTGCTTCACTTGTCAAATCTCAGCTCAATACTTTAGAGGAGCCCAAAGATGCCGTTACTTTCAATGCAAAGCAGAGCCCTACTGAAATCATTAGTCTAGCCACCGAACATTTCGCAGACTTCATTTAATTCATTAGCTTTTTGGTCAATTTGAAACGCCATGAATGACCTTCAACTCATTTTTGCTATCCTTTCGGGTATCGCCATTCTTTTACTCCTCATCATAAGGCTAAAATTAAACGCCTTTCTGAGTTTGTTGATAGCCAGTATCTGGGTTGGACTTATCGGTGGATTATCTGGAGAGAAGATCATAGACTCCATTTCGACTGGCATGGGCAATACTTTAGCCTTTGTTGCAACTATCGTTGGGCTGGGCGCCATTTTCGGGGCATTACTTGAACACTCCGGAGGTGCCCAAGCATTGGCAAAGTTTCTGTTAAAAAAAGGCGGTGAAGCTAAATCCCGATTAGCTTTATTGGTTACAGGCTTTATCGTTGCCATTCCCGTTTTCTTCGATGTAGGCATTATCATTTTATTTCCGATCGTCAAGGCCCTCGCCTTAAAGAGTGGTAAAAATGTATTGCACTATGCCTTGCCTTTATTAACTGGCTTGGCCATTACACACAGCTTTATTCCACCAACACCCGGACCAGTAGCCGTAGCCGATATCCTCAAGGTAGACTTGGGTTACGCGATTGTCGTTGGAGCAGCGATCGGTTTACCCATATCATTGATCTGTGGATTAGTATTAAGTCGGTTCCTCACACCTAAATCGGCAATTATAAATCAAGAAGCAGCTGTCGTAGATGATCAGTTTGATAGTAAACTCGTTCGTACCATATTTTTTATCCTTGGATTGCCAATTGTGTTGATTTTAGTGGGTTCCTTACTGAAGACGCTAGCGGGTGAAGGTATTATTTCAGGGGGGGCGATTGTAGATGCGATAAGTTTTATCGGACATCCTTTCGTATCTCTTATCATTGCTACTTTATTGGCGATGTACTTTTTAGGCTCAAAAAGAGGCGCTACCAAGAAAGAGTTGTTCGATGTAGCCAATAAATCGCTTGGACCTGCGGGGTCTATCATTCTAATTACTGGTGCCGGTGGTGTTTTGAAACAAATGATGATTAACACTGGAATTGGTGAAATGATTGCCGATGCCATGAAGTCAGGTACAATTTCTATTGTGCTACTGGCCTATTTGGTAGCCGTATTGGTGCGAATTATGCAGGGTTCCGCTACCGTAGCCATGCTTACTGCAGCAGGCATAGTAGCAGCCGTTATCCCTGGTATGGACTTGACCATGCTGGATAAAACATTGATTATGATGGCCATTGCGGCAGGTTCTATTGTCTTATCACATGTAAATGATAGTGGCTTTTGGCTTGTCAACCGTTATTTGGATCACTCTGTACAACAAACCTTGCGGTCTTGGACCATCCAATCAAGTATGATCTCGCTAAGCAGTTTTATACTGATTTATATCGCTTATCAAGCAATTTAATTACCACTCGGTATGAAAAATGCCGTCTCGATCAAGTCGTTCATACGTGTGCGATCCAAAGTGATCGCGCTGAGCTTGAACCAAATTCATCGGTAGTCTCCCAGATGTGAAGGCATTAAAATAGTTTAAGCCTGCACTCATAGCTGCTAATGGAATTTGAGCATTCATCCCTTCAGTAATCACTTTTGAGGCACTAGGGAGCAAAGGCTTGATCATTTCAGCGAATGATTCATCCAATAACAGGTTTTCAAGGCTAGGGTTCTTGTCAAAAGCGATTCTCATTTGTTCTAACAATTCAGCCCGAATGATGCAGCCACCACGCCAAATTTTAGCTATCGTTTCAAGGTTTAACTCATAATTATAAGCTTCAGAAGCATAAACGAGCTGCTGCATACCTTGAGCGTAAGTCACGATGAAGCTAAAAAATAGTGCTTCTTCTAACTGCTCAATCGTGAGCTCAGAAGAATTGATTGCCTTTTTGCCATAAAGATTTTCAGCGGCCACCCGTTGAGATTTAAGCGCAGAAATCTCCCGCATACTCACTGCCACATCAATGGTCGGAATGGGAATACCTAAATCCATGGCATTTTGTGAAGTCCATTTACCAGTGCCTTTTTGTTTTCCTTTATCAAGAATAGCATCAATGAGATCGCCATCGGCTAAATCATCCTTCTTGTTAAATATCTCAGAAGTAATCTCAATTAAAAATGATTTTAGTCGACCATTATTCCACGTTGCAAAGGCTCGTTGAATTTCGGAGTTAGAGCGCCCCATACCATTTTTCATGAGCAAATAAGCTTCAGAAATCAATTGCATAAGTCCATACTCAATCCCGTTGTGTACCATTTTGACATAGTTACCCGCAGAACCATTTCCCAAATGAGCCACACATGGTTCTCCATTCACTTTGGCCGATGCGGCCTCAAAGATTGGTTTGATAAAGGCATAAGCCTGCTTATCTCCACCAGGCATTATGCTAGGTCCTTTTCTTGCACCCTTCGCACCTCCGGAAACCCCTGCACCAAAAAAATGAATACTATCAGCTGCTAACTCCTCAAAACGACGATTTGTATCTGTAAAAAATGAGTTACCTCCGTCTATAATAATATCTCCTTCCGATAAGTGAGGTTTCAAATCATTGATGACAGCATCGACAGGTTTACCGGCTGGTACCAAAAGCATGATTTTTCTAGGGCTAGCCAGCTTGTTGATGAACTCAATTTTGTCTTGTGTGGCATGTACAACCCGACCTTCTCCTTCTGAAAGCAATGAATCCACCTTTTCTTTATCCAAGTCTAGACCAATTGCCGAAAAGTCATTATCCGCTACATTGAGGATAAAATTTCGTCCCATTACACCTAAACCTACTAAGCCAAAATCAAATTTTGTATCTGTCATATTCTAATTTCTATACTCTAAGTACCTCGTTTTGCCGAATTCGTTGAATGTTAAAATTTAATTCGACATAAAGCTAAATCGACTTCTATCATTGCACGTCATTCGCTAGTTTTGGGAACTATTTTCTGGCGTTTCGATTTAAGTCTGTACAAAGAAAGCAAGCTAGGTCGACCAAAAAAAATAAATGAAAAAAACTGACAATCAGGCACTGGTAATTTTTGGTGCTTCTGGTGATCTCACCGAAAGAAAACTAATTCCAGCAGTATTCAATTTGTTCTGCGGAGGCTTTCTACCAGAATCTTATGCTGTAATTGGTGTGAGCAGGTCAGAATTTACAGATGAAGAGTATCGCATTAAGGTTGTATTCAACAATGAGCACCTGAAAGGCAAATCCACAGCAACGGAAGAAAACCTAGAACGCTTTGCTAAGCTTGTCTTTTATCAAGCGGTTGACACTAAAAATATTGAGACTTACGGTCAATTAAAGAACAGGCTTGAACAGCTCGATCAGGAGATAACAACCAAAAACAACTACATTTTTTATCTAGCTACCCCACCAAGTCTTTACCAAACGATCGCCAATGGCTTGGCAGAAAATGGATTGAATGGGAATACTGATGGCTGGAGTAGATTGATTGTAGAAAAACCTTTTGGCTACGACCTTGAATCTGCTAAAGCACTCAATAAAGGGTTGCTCTGCAGTTTCTCCGAAGAACAGATATATAGAATTGATCATTATTTAGGCAAAGAGACCGTTCAGAATATGTTTGTGACACGTTTTGCAAACAGTATTTTCGAGCCACTTTGGAATAGGAACTATATTCATCGCATAGAAATCACTGCGGCCGAACACGTCGGTGTTGAAAAAAGAGGCGGCTATTATGATTCATCTGGTGCTTTAAGAGATATGATCCAAAATCATCTCTTTCAATTAGTTGCACTTGTAGCTATGGAGCCGCCAGTAAGGCCTGACGCTGAGTCCATTAGAAACGAAAAGCTAAAGGTATTTCAAAGCTTGAGAGCTTATACCGATCAAGATATTAAGGAGAATGTAATACGTGGTCAGTACCTAAACTCTACTGTGCGTGGTGAAGCTGTTAAAGGTTATCGTGAGGAGGAAGGTGTTCAAGATCAATCGAAGACCGAGACTTACGTGGCCATGAAGTTCTTCATAGACAATTGGCGCTGGGCAGATGTACCTTTCTATATCAGGACCGGTAAAAGCATGCCTACTCGCGTAACTGAGGTCGTCATTCATTTTAAACCAAATCATCACCATCTATTTGCTCATGATAGCTCATTATCGAACCAGCAAAACGTATTGGTGATCAGAATTCAGCCAAATGAAGGCATACTGCTCAAGTTTGATATGAAAATACCTGGTGCTGGTTTTAATACAGAGCAGGTAAACATGGATTTCAAGTATGACGAATTGAGCAATGTCTATGTGCCAGATGCCTATGAGAGATTAATTCTGGACTGTATGCAGGGTGATGCCACACTATACGCAAGAGGTGACAGTACCGAAGCGGCGTGGGAATTCATTGACCCCATTTTAAAAGCCTGGGAAAACGACGAATCTATTCCGGTTTATGGTTACCCAGCAGGAACTTGGGGGCCAGAAAATGCGGATAACCTGATAGATGGAGAGAATATGAATTGGCGATATCCGTGCTCAAATCTCACGGACGATGGCAACTACTGCGAATTATAGAAATGGAAAAACAGATATACAAAGACGCTAATGCGGCTGCCGATGGTTTCGCGCAGTACCTACTATCTAAACACAAATCACAAGACAGTTTAACGGTAGCCCTTTCTGGTGGATCGACGCCAAAAATTTTGTTTGATCTGCTAGCCTCAAAATACCTAAATGAGATCGATTGGTCGAAAATCCATTTGTATTGGGGAGATGAACGCTGTGTTCCTCCTACGGATGATGACAGCAACTATAAGATGACTGTTGAGCATTTAATTTCTAAGATTAACATACCAGAGGCTAATATTCATCGTGTTTTGGGAGAGAATTTACCTGATGATGAAGCCGACCGATACGGAGCTCTTTTAAACAAGAATTTACAATCTATAAATGATATTCCGGCATTCGACATTATCATACTAGGTATCGGAACTGATGGCCATACGGCTTCGATATTTCCGCACGAAATTGAGCTGATGAATAGCCCTAGTGTTTGTGCAGTTGGCATAAATCCAGATTCAGGTCAAAAGCGAGTAACGCTAACCGGACCAGTGATTAACAATGCAAAGTCTATCTGTTTTCTAGCGACTGGAGCAAGTAAGGCAGAAAAGTTGACAGAGATATTTAATAAGACCGGTAATTATAAAACGTATCCAGCGGCTCATGTATCTCCTACTCACGGTGAATTAATCTGGTTTATGGATGAGTCAGCTTCAATTCAATAAATATTAATATATACATATTAGTATATTTTCATATATGTATTTATAGATATATAATCGAGCTACAATGAGATTATCACAAGTAAAGAACAAGCTTAAGACTTTAGAAAGACTTCAATTTGTACTGCCTGATGGCACTAAAGTCCCCTCTCACTTTCACATTACTGAGGTTGGTGTTATTCAAAAGAATTTCATTGACTGTGGTGGTACTATGAGAGACGAAAAAGTCGTAAACTTTCAACTCTGGTCTTCAGTAGATGTCGACCACAGATTACAACCACAGAAATTACTAGACATTGTATCGCTTTCGGAAAAGCTCCTTGACATGGGTGACTTTGAAGTTGAAGTAGAATATCAGGGGCCACAGACAATATCGAAATTCGGTCTGGATTTCAGCGACAATCAATTTTTCCTAATCAATAAACAAACGGATTGCCTAGCTCCTGATAAATGTGGATTGCCAGCAGAAAAGCCAAAAATTCGACTCAAAAATATCAGAATGAAAGCCAACGCTTGTGATCCTAATTCTGGCTGTTGTTAACATAGAATAGTGAATTCATGAACACACAAGTACTAGAAACTATTGAGAGCGCAGCCGCTTTATCTATTCCAACAGAAAGACTAGATATTTTAAATCAACTGGCCGACTATTGTCGGAAACAGCTTGAAACTAGTAAAGATTTACGTCTTCACTTTATTTGTACGCACAATTCAAGACGTAGTCAATTCTCTCAAATTTGGGCAGCTGCCGCAGCCGAATACAGCGATATTAAATTGCAGTCTTTCTCTGGAGGCGTAGAAGTAACTGCCTTTAACGAAAGAGCTGTTGCCTCACTGCGGCGCCAAGGATTCCAAATAGTCGGTAATGACTCGAATAACCCAAAATATGAAGTACGATACTCGGATAATGAGCCATTGACTTGCTTTTCAAAGCTGTTTGACGATCCAATTAACCCTAAGTCTGGTTTTGCCGCTGTAATGACTTGCTCCGACGCTGACGAGAATTGTCCTTTTATTCCAGGAACTGATGCTCGAATTCCTTTACGGTATGAAGACCCAAAAGCCTTTGATGACACTCCACAAGAAGAGGAAATGTATGATGAGCGTTCATTACAAATTGCCTCAGAAATGCTTTATGTTTTTAATAGGGTTAAAAGCAGCGGTTTAATTTGATTCTACCATTTTTAATCAGGTTTATCTACATTTGAAGATAACAACACGATTAAAACTCAGTATATGAAAAACACAACACGCTTTATGCGCCTGTTATTATTGGCGCTTGTCTCTACTTCTCTTGTTCTATCTTGCGATCCAGATGATGTAAACCCAGCGGATGAAATAATTGGAACTTGGGATGTTACTAACCTCTCCTCAGTCAACTGTACAGACCCAGACGACAATACCGCAAACTTAATTACTTGTGTAAATGAGTTTGGCTTCGAGATTTGTGGATCTGCTACATTAGTGATTGATGCCGATGGCAACTTCACAACAAATTTTGTAACGGTCATTACAGATCTAGCAACAAATCAATCCCAAACGGAAACGGAGTCAGAGACTTCTACTTATTCGATTGACGGGAATAAAATCACGATTTGCTTCGATGGAGACTGTGAAACCGCGATTTACACCATCAACGGTACCACTTTAACTTTGTCAAATGATGGTCCATCATCAGATGGTTGTGAATCTACAATTTCAGGAACTAAGCGATAGTTTAGCCTAAAATAGATTTATCATCATTGAGAATACCGAGGACTTTCTCCTTATAATTCCTGCCAATAGGCAGCTCTGTTCCAGCTATTTCAATCACGTGGTTTGAATAGGCCTCGATTTTCTTAAATGGAACAATGAAAGATCGATGTATTCTAATAAAACAGTCTTCAGGTAATTTTTGCTCCAAAAAGCTGATTTTCTGAAGACTGATTACATCTCTATTAGGCATTTTAATCCTCACATAGTCTTTCAGGCTTTCTATATACAAGATATCCTTCAGGTATACCTTTACCATTTTTCGATCGGCTTTGAGAAATATGTAAGGATGATCCGACCTTAGCTCGTCTCCTTGCCCCTCTTCTATTCCTGTTGTACCATTTTCATTCATGGCCTTGTTTACAGACATCAAAAAGCGTTGAAAAGAGATTGGTTTGAGCAAATAGTCTACCACATCCAACTCATAGCTCTCAATCGCATATTCGCGGTAAGCGGTGGTAAAAATTATCTTAGGCAATGGGTGAAGTACTTTCAGAAAATCAATCCCATTCAATTTGGGCATCTGGATATCTAAAAAGATAAGCTGAATAGACTCCTTTTTCAGGATGTCAAACGCCTTTACAGCATTATCACATGAAGCGACCAACTCCAATCCGTCTATTTTAGCCACATAAGATTCGATAACCTCTCGGGCTAAAGGCTCATCGTCCACGATGATACATTTCATATTAATGACCTTTAAAATTCAATTTGAGCACTACTAAAAATGACTCCTCGGACTCGTGAATGTCCAGCTGGTAGTCGTCTCCGTACAAAATTTCTAACCTTCTTTTAACATTTTTAAGACCTATCCCTTTCTTGTATTCAAAGTGGTCTTCTTCTTTGTGTTGTATACTTTTACTGTTTTCTACCTTTAAGGTTAGCTGCTCACCTTTTCTATTTAAGTCGATAGCTACCCATGACTGGTCTAATTCTTCACTAACACCATGTTTAAACGCATTTTCTACAAATGGTAAAATCATCAAAGGCGCTAACATGACATCACCAATATGTTGAGCACAATTGAAATTAACTTCAAGCCGATCGCCATAGCGGATCTTCTCTAATGCGATGTAATCCTTGACAAGCCTCACCTCTTTCTCGAGCGAAACGCTATCCGCACTGCATTCATAGAGCATGTAATTGAGTAAATCTGAAAGCTTTAAAACAACCTCTGGTGCCTCTTTACTGCTTTTCAGGGTTAATGCATATAAGTTATTAAGCGTATTAAATAGAAAGTGAGGATGGATTTGAGCCTTTAAAAACTTAAGCTCGGCTTGTAACTTCTCTTCTGATAATAGTCGATTATTCTTTTCCTCTCTGTACCAATATTTGAACCACTTAGATACGATGGCTAACACCACAACAGGATAAATTTTAGCTGTGGTTTTGAATATCTTTCCTACGTTCCATAAAATGGGTTGATATGGATCATCCGGCCAAAGCAAAGGCTTTTGTACTAAAACATAAACGAACCAATTCAGGCCACTAAAAACCAATATTATCAGCAATAACCAGCCGAAGAACTGCCCATATTTACCTTTAAACAAGAGTTTTGGCATCAGGACATAAAGCACCAAATATACCGCTGGAATCTGTACAATGGCATCTAACCAAACATGTTGAAACTGACGACTATAGTCTTCCTCAAAAGAACCATAAACGATCGCAAAAAATGAAGTATAGATGAGCCAAAAGATCACATGCCACATGAGTCGTGGTGTATCAAACATCAGTCGTTCAAAATTGATCTTCGGCATAGTAAGCTTAAATGGGCCTTTTAAAAGTTGCTGATTTTAAATTCAGTGAAACGGATTAGCCACTCAGCAATGGTTAATTCGAACCCTAAACTTATTCAATAAGTTGCAAACTTACAGTTTATTGGATGTAAGGGTTAATAGTACTCCTGAAGTTCGTATTAACATCGACCAAATACATATTTTGGCCAGATAGTCCTTCCGTCTATCAGGTACAAACATTGGTCTAAAAGGCCAAAATTCGCTAAACCTAAAGTCATAGTCATAGTATACGCGATCATACCAACGATCAACTGCTGCTACTATGAAACCATTTTTTTACCTCATACTCTTTCTCTTGGTGTCGGATATTATGGCACAAGATACCCGCGAGACGCGCGACTTATTTATCTATAATCTGAAACATACCGAAGGCCTTATCAGCATAGATGGTGATGAAAGTGATGAAGGCTGGGAAAATGCCGAAAAAATATCTCAGTTTATCAATCACTGGCCCGAAGATCAGGGGGTGGCCAATGCTTTATCTGAAGTTTGGGCCACCTACGATGCAGAGTATATCTATGTAAAGGCAAAACTTTATGACACAGGAAACCGAGTTGTCCAATCCTTAAGAAGGGATAACCGTGATGCGCACTGGAACAGCGACAATTTCACCGTAGTAATAGATCCATTTAACAATAAACAGAGCGGTTTCTTTTTTGGAGTAAATGCTGGTGGTGCGCAAATGGAGGCTCTTTTAAGCCTTGATGGTGGTAGAACTGAGTTCGACGAAAACTGGGATAATAAGTGGTATTCTGAAGTGAAACAATATGCCGATCACTGGCTAGTGGAAATGGCTATACCTATGAAAACATTACGGTATGGAACTCAAATTTCTGATTGGGGGATCAATTTTATCCGTGGAGATATGCAACGCAATGAGTACTCAACCTGGACACAGTTTCCACTCAATTATGGCGGCATAGATTTGAATTTCATGGGGACCATGAAGTGGGAAGAAAAACCCGAAAAGGCAAAAGGCAAAGTAGTGTTGATTCCTTATGTAGCTGGTGGCACACAGCGGGATTTCGAAGATGAAGGCCAAACCAACTATACACAGGATTTTGACGCGGGAATTGATGCTAAAGTAGCTGTGACTGGTTCTTTAAGTCTGGACCTCACATTAAACCCAGATTTTTCAAATGTGGACGTAGATCAACAAGTGACTAACCTGACGCGTTTCAGTATTTTCTTCCCAGAAAGGAGAAACTTCTTTCTTGAAAACGGCGACATTTTTTCCAACTTCGGAAGCTGGCAAATTCAACCATTCTTTTCTAGGACTATAGGCCTTTCGGAGGGTCAGCAAGTCCCGATTAACTACGGAGCGCGCCTCACAGGAAATATCACCAAAGACATGCGACTGGGTGTTATGAACATTCAGACTGGCGAAACTGAAGAGTCACTTGCCAATAATTATACAGTGGCAGCTGTGCACCAACGGGTACTTAAAAGGTCAGTAATTAAGGCGCTTTTTATCAATAGACAGGCTGCTAGTGATGATTTTGGTCGGAATGGGGGCTTAGAATTCAACTACGTTCACCCTACTGGCACCTGGGATAATACCGTCAGGTTTCACGCGGCTACCACAGACGATAAATTAGGAGAAAACACTTATTATGGAATGTCTGGAGGATATCGCGGTAGACACCTCCGAGGCGGCTGGACATTCGATCGGGTGGGTGAAAATTATATCACTGAATTGGGCTTCAACCCAAGGATCAACAATTTTGATGCGATCACTGAAGAGAGCATCCGAAAGGGCTTTAGCAGATATAATGTATGGTCAGTATATAGATTCTTTCCAAAAAATGACAAGAGCATTTTAAATCAACACGGACCGAGAACTTGGCATTGGCTCTATAACAACCCTGATGGTTCATTAAATGAAAGAAACCATGGGCTTGGCTATGACTTCATGTTTAAAAACACGTCTGAATTAAGGTTCAATAGATTTTTCACCGAAGTAAATTTACCAGTACCTACCAACTTAATAGGTGCTGATACTCCTCTCCCAGCCACCAATTTCAAATTCACAGATTACAACGTCAACTTTAATACTGATAGACGTAAAGTATTCAACACGGAATGGACGCTACGTTACGGAGACTTTTACAATGGCACTAGGTATGGAATAGCCACTGGCCTAAATGTACGCGCACAGCCTTGGGGTACCTTCGGGATAAACTATGAGTACAATAGTGTGGAACTGGCCGAAGGTTTCGGCGAAACCAAATTGCATTTGTTCCGGGCGAACACGGAAATCAGTTTTTCGAATAAAATGTTCTGGACTACTTCTATTCAGTATAATTCACAATCCGAAAACTATAACATCTTCAGCCGTTTTCAGTGGCGTTACAAGCCTATGTCTGATTTCTTCCTCGTCTATACCGATAATTATGGTAATGACGGCTTAAATATCAAGAATCGTCAAATTGTATTTAAGTTGACCTACTGGCTGAATATGTAGAAAACTTCAACTGGACTATCAAACATTTTCAATTAGGTAACTTCTGCTCCGAATTGATTTGGTTTAATTTGCAGCATGCAAGACAGCAAGGTTAACAATGTTCATTTATTCATTATTCCGGCTGTTATTTGGGGTTCCACTTGGTACGTTATCACGTTTCAATTAGGTACAGTTGATCCATTGCTTTCTGTTTCTTATCGCTTTCTGGCTGGATCTTTCATTATTTTAAGCTATTGCTTAATCAAGAGGAAATCGCTCAATTATCCGTTGAAAGTCCATGCAAGAATTGCCTTACAAGGATCACTTTTGTTTGGCATGAATTACTGGTTGGTTTATCAATCTGAATCTTTGATCAATAGTGGCTTAGTCGCGGTTGCATTTTCTACCATTATCTTCTTTAATATGATCTTTGGAGCCATTTTTCTTCGACTAAAAGTTGTATCTAAAGTCATTTCTGGAGCGCTTTTAGGGCTTCTTGGAACAGCGATAATTTTTAAAGATGAGTTACAATCATTCTCCATGGGGAGCGACTCGGTTACGGGGATTGTCCTGTGCTTTTTAGGTGTAGCAAGCGCTAGTTTAGGCAATATAGTATCGGCGAGTAATTCAAAAATTAATATCCCTGTTATTCAGTCTACAGCATTTGGAATGGGGTATGGCGGACTACTGATGCTCGGAATTGCACTCGTAGTCGGCAAAACAATCGTTTTTGATACTAGTTTGGCCTATGTCCTATCCTTGAGCTACTTAACGATTTTTGGTTCAATCATCGCCTTTGTTACTTACTTGACCTTGATTAGCAAAATAGGGCCAGATCGCGCGGCTTATGCAATCGTCCTCTTACCTCTTATCGCTGTGACTATTTCTACCTTTTTGGAAGGATTCAATTTCACAGTTTACACGGCTTTGGGTATGTCGCTTTTACTGTTAGGAAATTACTTTGCGCTAGCCAAAAAAAGTGGCTAATCGTTATTCTGGTAGCAAACGATAAAGACCTTTTCCTTCTACTCCTACGTACAGATAACCGTCATTACCCATTTCTACGTTTCTAACTCTACCAATACCTTCTGCGATCTTTTCTTCCTTTACGACTTTATTATTTTCAACTACTAGCCTCACCAAATAAGAGAACTTTAAGGAACCAACAATTATGTTTCCATCCCAGCCATTATATTTTGAGTCGCTCACGAAGGCCATACCACATGGTGCGATTGATGGAACCCAATAAGTAACTGGCTGCTCCATACCATCACGGGAAGTTTCATCGGTAATCTTACTCCCGCTATAGTTAATACCGTAAGTAATTACTGGCCAACCATAGTTTTTTCCTTTACTGATCAGGTTTAATTCATCCCCACCGCGAGGACCGTGTTCGTGGGCCCAAATATCTCCAGTTTCAGGGTTTTTGGCCATTCCTTGTGGGTTTCTATGACCGTAAGAATAAACAGCCTTTTTTGCTCCATCCACGTTGACAAAAGGATTATCTGATGGAATTCTACCATCGTCATGTAAGCGGTAAACTTTGCCTCCATCTCTTGTGATATCCTGAGGATTGTTATCTCTGTTACCTCTGTCGCCTATCGAAAAATAAACATAGCCATCATTATCAAACGCGATTCTACTGCCAAAATGCTGTCCTGCTCGTGTATTCGGTGAACCTTTATAGAGCACCGTATGGTTTTCAAAACCTTCACCTGTCCATTGAGCCCTAGAAAGTGCAGTCATTGCCCCTGACCCCTCGCCTTCGTCACTAGCAAAGGTGAAATAGACCCATTTACTGTTTTCAAAATCCGGATGTAACTCAATATCCAAAAGTCCACCCTGCCCTCTAGAAACAGCATTTGGTCCACCTTTGACGTCTTTATTAACAATTTCTCCATTGGCGATTCGTACGATGGTACCGCTCTTTTCAGTCACCAGAATTTCTCCGTTCGGTAAAAATGCCATCCCCCAAGGGTTGGTCAACTCGGAGGTAACAAGTTCAGCCTTTACGGCTTCGGTAGTGGGTTCATCTGAATCAAATAGTTCAGGTGTATCACAAGCCAAAAATGCGAGTAGTGTCAGGAAGGCGGTCGTTAATTTAAAGCTCATTTTGAATCGTGTTTAATGTTCTGAAGTATATTCAAGTGTATAACAGCATTAAGCCATGTGAGGTTGTTAATTCAACAACCAATATCAACATTATTCTGCCACAAAAGTACCGCCTTTTTGATAAAGGAGTCGATTTGAGTGTTATTAGGGTCTACGCTTTTTTTAAACCTTAAGCAGCCCTTCCCGACATCTATTCCTTTAAGCAGTTCTCCTGAAGGGTCTACTTTAGATGCATCGCCAACATAAAAACTCACATAATTCATCTGTGCATTAAGGTGAAAAATCACTCCCTTTTGATCGGCATAACTAAGCATTTTATAGTTGATACCCTCTACCAAATGTGTGGCACTTTGCTTAATTATTTCTCTAAGTTGAAGTAGCTTTTCTTTTCTCCAATCATTCTCTAGCACGGCAATGTACTCGTCGGTGCTACTTACATCATATTGCATGCTTCAAATTAAGAAATTGTCCGATAGGAATAAAACCTAAGGGGCGAAAGCGTCAAATGACAACTTTTGATATATTAGCTACAGGTTAAACTACGCAGATAGGTGGTAAAAAAGGCTAAATACTTCTATTTCTTATTGCTTTTACTAAGCTTCAGCCAAATTCATGGACAGAAAAAAATAGAATTCCCTGCGGAATGGAAGGTAATCACAACCCAGCAAGCCAGAGAACCTAACAGGTATGGTGGCAGAATCGTTTTCTATGGGCCAGAGGGAAAAATAATCGATGAAAAGAAGGTCCTTGAATTCATGAAAACCGGCAGGTTTACCCAAGACTTTTATGTCGATAAAGAAGGCAAAATAGTCGCCATGCATGTCAAGGGAGCCTCCGAGCAACAATTAAAACGGCTGGAGGAATCTGAGGCTAACAAGAAATTACTCGCCGCTTCCATAGGTAAACCGGCCAGACCATTTACTGTCACAGATTTGAATGGTGAAGAAATTAGTTTAGCCGATTTAAAAGGCTCTGTTGTAGCCATCAACTTTTGGTTCGTTGGCTGCAAGCCCTGTATTTTGGAAATGCCCGAACTCAATGAAATTGTAGAGAAACACGAAGGTGAGGACGTTAAGTTCGTAGCTGTGGCCTTGGATAAAAAACCCATGATTGACAAATTCCTGTCAAATCAATCCTTTGACTACGATATCGTCCCTGAAGGACGCGAGATTGCGTTTTTATATAACATCAAGCTTTACCCAACTCATTGTATTATAGATAAGAATGGTGTAATTCAATACTTTAAATCAGGCTACAGCGGAAATACGGCTAAGGAAGTGGATTCCAAAATAAGTGACCTTCTGAAGAAAGAACCATGAAAACGAACAGGCTGAGTACTTTTATATTCCTTTTCATCATCAACATTAGCACTGCGATGGCGCAAGACCAATTTAGTATTCACGATTATGCTGATTTTATGAGATATGAAAAAGCTAATTCGGCCTTAAAAGCTCCAACTTCAGAGGAAAAGCGTGTCGTATTTATGGGGAATTCAATTACCGAAGCTTGGGTTTCCTATAGTCCCGATTTTTTCAACGATAATAACTATATCGGCAGAGGCATAAGCGGACAGGTCACGCATCAAATGTTATTACGCTTTCAAGCAGACGTTATTGCGTTAAAACCCAAGGCCGTAGTGATTCTTGCAGGAACCAATGATATTGCTCAAAATTCTGGTCCAGTTTCAGTCAATGAAATCGCAATGAATATTAAAAGCATGGCTGCTATTGCAAAACAAAATGGCATTAAAGTAATCCTCTGTTCTGTGCTTCCAGCGAAAGATTACCCTTGGAAGCCTAATATGAACCCTTTGAAAAAAATCCCTGAGTTAAATGCACAAATCGAAGCCTATGCAAAAGCAAATAATATGATCTATGCCGATTTATTTAGTGCTATGGAAGATGGAAATGGCGGGATGAAAGTTCCGGATTATACAACTGCAGATGATTTGGTACACCCAAATAAAGCTGGATATGCCGTAATGGAAAGCATAATTAAACCAATTCTTGACACTGTTTTAAGTGACAATAAAAACTAAGTCTTTGGAACTAAGGCTTGATAATACTGATTTACAGCAACAGCTGCTTTTCTTCCTTCCGCAATGGCCCAAACTACTAGGGATTGACCTCTTCTACAATCACCCGCTGCAAAAACATTCGGCTTAGATGTCTTATATCCTGACGCTTTAATGTTTGATTTCTGATCTAGCGCAAGATCAAATTGCTCGACTATTCCTTTTGTTTCAGGTTTGGCAAAACCGATAGCTAAGAAGACCGCGTCACATGGTTTAACTTCCTCAGTTCCCGAAACCTCTTGATATTCGAACCTTGCCTGATCTATCCATTGAATCTTTACAGTCTCTACACCAGTGAGCCTACCGTCTAAACCGATGAAACGTTTTGTCAGCAGCGCCCAGTTTCTATCCACTCCTTCTTCATGTGAGGTTGAGGTGGTCAAAACCATCGGCCATTCTGGCCAAGGATTGCTAGTAGCTCTGGCCAATGGTGGTTTTTCAAGCAGTTCTATTTGGCTGACATTAACGGCACCTTGTCTGTTCGATGTCCCAACACAATCTGCTCCTGTATCACCCCCACCAATAACCACCACACGTTTTCCAGCCATATCCATTTCCGAATTTAAGCTGTCAATTTCACCTGCGATGACTTGATTCTGATGCTTCAAATAGTCCATGGCAAAATGGACTCCTTTTAAATCCCTTCCTTCTATAGTCAGATTTCTTGGAACAGTTGATCCAGTACATAATATGATGGCATCAAAGGTGGTTTCTAGTACTTCAGCAGTGATATCCTCCCCGATTTCAACACCAGTTTTAAACTCAATTCCCGCCGCTTCCATTAAAGAAACTCTTCGCGCCACTGTCGATTTATCTAGCTTGAAATCTGGAATTCCATATCGTAAAAGCCCCCCAGGTGCATTATCTCTTTCAAAAACGGTTACACTGTGTCCTCTTTTTCTAGATTCTTCGGCAGCCGCTAAACCTGCAGGTCCAGAACCTATTACGGCCACTTTAAAACCTGTCTCTGTGGTAGGAACAATCGGCTTTTCCCAACCTTCTTTAAAGGCAGTTTCACTGATCTCTTTTTCAATATGTTCTATGTTTACAGCTTCATTATTTAAGCCTAAAACACAAGATGCCTCACACGGTGCTGGACAAATACGCCCCGTGAACTCAGGAAAGTTATTCGTCGTTTTCAGAAGTTCCCATGCTTCTTGCCAGTTACCCCGATGAACCGCATCATTGAAATCAGGGATTTTATTTCCCAAAGGACAGCCTTCATGGCAAAATGGAATTCCGCAGTCCATGCATCTACTGGCTTGATCCTCATATTTTGCCTTATTCCATGGAATAGAAAACTCCTCAAAGTGCTTCTTCCTTTGTTCAGGAGCCTCATTGCCTTTTGCAATTCTATCGTGCTTTAAAAATCCTTTAATATCTCCCATTAGGCTATAACTTGTCTAAAGTTGTTTCTTAGGTCTAATACCTTTTTATACTCTGTTGGAATCACCTTTACAAAGTGTTGCTTCGCATGCTCCCATTGACTTAAAATCTCGATAGCCTTGACACTATTCGTGTATCGATGGTGCTTTTCGATCATCTGAAGTAAGAAATTGTAATCATCGTCATTCGGAAACTCTAGTTCAACGAGCTCCATATTACATCGACTATGAAAATCGAAATCTTGTGCGAAAACATAGGCTATTCCTCCACTCATGCCTGCGGCAAAATTCTTTCCTGTTTCTCCAAGAATCACTACCCGACCACCGGTCATGTACTCACATCCATGATCGCCTACTCCTTCTACAACGGTCTTAGCACCTGAGTTACGCACTGCAAAACGTTCTCCTGCTTGTCCATTTATATAAAGTCGTCCTCGCGTGGCTCCATACAAGGCTACATTGCCAATAAGGATATTTTCGGCGGCTTTGCAGCTGCTTTCAGGCGATGGATAGATCACCAATTTACCACCAGAAAGCCCCTTACCCACATAGTCATTTGCTTCCCCTTCAAGGTTAAATGTGATACCATGACTTAAAAAAGCACCAAAACTTTGCCCGGCCGTTCCTGAAAAATCTACTGTAATCGTGCCATCTGCCAATCCTTCTGCGCCAAACTGTTGTGCAAATTTTCCTGAGAGCATAGTACCTGTAGTTCTATCCTCACTGATGATTGATTGCTCAAAACGTACTCTTTCAGCATGTTTAAAGGTTGGCTGCGCCAGTTGAATCAGTCGGTGATCTAAAACTTGATCAATACGACTAGGTTGTGATTCATTCTTATACTGGACCTTAGTTTCATCAATAAATGGATTATCAAGAATCGGTGACAAGTCCAAACCACCAACATTTCCTTGTGCTTTATCCTTGTTATAGGTTAATAAATCCGTTCTCCCAACAAGTTCATTTATGGTCTTAACACCAAGATTTGCCATGATTAGCCGTAATTCTTCAGCCATTAGCGTAAAGAAATTGACGATATGTTCCACCTTTCCTATGAAGAGTTTTCTCAGTTTTTGATTTTGAGTGGCAATACCAACTGGGCAGGTGTTTAAATGGCATTTTCTCATCATAATGCAGCCTTCCACAACCAAAACTGCAGTGGCTACGCCCCATTCTTCAGCCCCTAAAATTGTGGCTATTGCAATGTCTCTAGCCGTCTTAATTTGTCCGTCAGTTTGGAGTTTAATGCGGTTTCTTAAGCCGTTCCGCATTAACGTTTGATGTGTTTCAGCCAAACCGATCTCCCATGGAATTCCGGCATGTTGTATAGAACCCAATGGCGAAGCGCCTGTTCCGCCATCATGTCCTGATATTAGAATATTATCAGCGTTGGCCTTCGCCACACCGGCTGCAATGGTACCAACACCTGCCTCAGATACGAGTTTTACATTTATCTCGGCTTCGGGGTTGACATTCTTTAGGTCAAAAATAAGCTGAGCTAGATCCTCAATCGAATAAATATCGTGGTGTGGTGGTGGTGAAATGAGCGTCACTCCTGGTGTTGAATTTCGAATTCTAGCGATATTCTCATCTACTTTCAACCCTGGTAACTGCCCTCCTTCTCCAGGTTTGGCTCCTTGGGCGACTTTAATTTGAATCTCATCTGCATTCACTAAATAGTGCGCTGTAACACCAAATCGTCCTGAAGCTACCTGCTTAATGGCCGAACGCGCGAGTAATCTATCTTTATCTGGCTTAAGCCGATTAGCATCTTCTCCTCCTTCTCCACTATTCGATTTACCACCAATTAAATTCATTGCTTTTGCTATGGTAGTATGCGCCTCTTCGGATATAGAACCAAAAGACATAGCGCCAGTAGCGAATCGCTTCATTATCTTTTCTGAACTTTCAACTTCTTCTAGTGGAATAGATTCAGTCTTATTGAAGTCAAACAGGCTTCTCAATGTTACATTAGCCTCCTCTTGCTGGTCAATGGCTTTTGAATATGCTCTGAACAGTGCTTGATCGTTGAGTTTGGTAGATTTTTGAAGTAAGTGAATGGTTTTTGGATTAAAAAGATGGGCCTCTCCTTCCTTTCTCCACTGGTAAATACCTCCATCGGCCAACCGTCTATCTATTTCATAAGAATCCCTCGCCAATCGATGGTTTTCAATGATTTCTTGTTCCAATTCTTTAAAACCCTTTCCAGAAATCCTGTTTACAGATCCTTTGAAACATCTTGAAACAACTTCATCGGCTAGACCTAATATTTCAAATATCTGAGCACTCTCATATGACTGAAGCGTTGATATGCCCATCTTCGACAGTATCTTCCTCAGACCATAATTAACTCCTTTTATGTAATGCTCAATCGCTTCTGCCTTATCCAAGGCATCATTTGCTACAATACTTTGAAAGGCCAGATATGGACAAACCGCAGATGCTCCGTAACCAATAAGTGTAGCAAAATGATGCGTTTCTAGTACATCACCAGCCTCTACAATCAGGCTCGTTCTTGCCCTAAGGCCTTTATCGAGTAAATGATGATGTACGGCACCAGTGATCAATAGTGCAGGAATAGACAGCTTCCCAGCAACAGGCTTGTTCGAAATTACCAACAAGTTAGCGCCAGCATTAACAAGCTCTTCTGCCGAGAAAGTAAGCCTTTCCAAAGCCTCTTCTAAACTTTCATCTGCAACGCGGTATACGGCAGAAAGCTCCGTTCCCTTGAAATTTACGGCATTGTATTTTTTGAGAAATGAGCACTGGGCTTCAGTTAAAACGGGATGCTCCAATACTATTTTTCTAGACGTTGGGTCATTATCCTCCAAAAGGTTGTTTGACTGTCCTAAATAAGTGACCAATGACATTACAGACTTTTCCCTGATCGGATCGATAGCTGGATTACTTACTTGTGCAAAAAGTTGCTTAAAATAATTTGAAATATGTGCATTCCGCTTTGCGAATACAGCCAATGGCGTGTCATTTCCCATCGATCCAATAGGCTCTGTACCTTTGGTTGCCATCGGTTCAAGAATGAACTTCAAAACTTCTCTGGAGTAACCAAAAAGAAGCTGATCGTTTAGCAAATGATCAGTCTTTGCTTTAAATACCTTTTCGGGTGGACAAATCTCATCGATTGGTAAAAGCAAGTTTTTATTCCATTCCTCGTATGGGTATTCTAGACTAAGCCTAGATTTAATCTCCTCATCCTCCTCGAAAGTGCCTTTATCCAAGTCAATCAAGAGCATCTGCCCTGGTTTTAACTTACCTCTTTTAATAACATCTGCCGGTTCTAGGTCGACAATACCTGTTTCAGATGCAAAAACTATCTTTCCACTTTGCGTAATCGCATAACGCGTTGGCCGTAGGCCATTTCTATCGATACAAGCACCAATTACGTGACCATCGGTAAAGCACAGTGCTGCTGGCCCATCCCACGGCTCTAAGAAAGTCGCGTAGTAAGCATAAAATGCCTTTAATTCCTTAGTCAGTGCTTCATTTTCTTTCCATGCAGGTGGTACAAGCATAGCCAAAACACGTTCAAGGCTTCTTCCTCCCATCACTAATAGTTCCACAGCCATGTCTAGGTTGGCAGAATCAGAAAACTCAAGCTGACAGATAGGTAGCAGAATATCAATTTCATCTTTGGTGAAATGCGTGCTTTTAAACAGCGCCTCCCTGGAAAGCATCTTGATGATGTTTCCTTTTATCGTGTTAATCTCCCCATTGTGTGCAATGAACCTAAAGGGCTGTGCCAATCGCCACTCGGGCAGCGTATTAGTTGAAAACCTCGAGTGTACAATAGCCATTGAGCTACCATAACTTTCCTGTTGAAGATCACTGTAGTAATCATCTAATTGCCAAGTTCTTAGCTCACCTTTGTAGATAATAGTGTCTGAAGAACATGAAGTAAAATAAAAGGCATCTGATTGTTGTTGGCCTTTTGCTTTGTACTCAGCTAGTTTTCTAAAAATGTATAACTTTCTATTGAGTGCCGTGCCTGTTAAATCATCTCCTTTAATGAAATATTGTATAATCTCGGGCTCGTTGGATTTAGCAAACTCTCCTAACTCGTGACTGTTAGTTTTGACTGACCTCACCCAAAAACTATCCAGATTAAGTTCGTCTAAGGCATCAGAAATTATGGCGTCATAAAGTGAGATTAGGTTCTTAGGAATGAAGGCCATTGCCACTCCATAGTTTCCCGGGTTTGGTAAATCAATATTTTGAGACTTCGCCTCATTTCTAAAAAGTTGATCAGGAATTTTTGTTGTTATACCAGCTCCATCACCCGTCATATCGTCAGCAGCCACCCCACCGCGATGTTCCATTCTATGCAACATGGTTAGTGCATCTGCTACAACATCATGAGATGCCTCATTATTCATTTTGGCAATAAACCCTATTCCACATGCATCTTTCTCGAACTCTGGACGGTATAATCCTCTCGTCATATGATTCTCGCTATTTGGATTGAAACGCTGTTGGGAAACGTTTACACTGATTCTCCACGATGGAGATCAGAATGATTTAGGAATTTACCTTCTTTGATTGTTTTGCGAAATCGAGAATAAGCCAATTCTATGATCTCCAAAACCTAAAATATATTATATAGACTACTGATTATCTGATAGTTAAATACTAATTTCATCGCATGTCCAAAACGCCAAATGAGCAATTACTCTTTGAACTGATCAAGTCTTTGACCAAGTCTGAAAAGCGTAGTTTTAAAATTTTTGCAAAAAGGTCTGGCACGACCAATGAAGCCAAATTCTTAAGGCTTTTTGATGCCATGGATAAGCTAGAAGAGTACGACGAAGTTTACTTGAAAAAACGCCTTACCGATGTTAGCGACACACAATTTGCTAACCTCAAGTCGCATTTATACAGTCAGATTTTAGCCAGTCTGCGATTGTCTAATCTAAAGCACGACATTGACATTGAGCTGCGCGAACAGCTTGATTATATAAGAGTGCTGTACAAAAAGGGTTTGTATCAACAAAGTCTCCGTTTGCTCAAAAAAGCCAAAAACACAACAGGTGACTACCGAAAAGATCTATTCCAATTGGCGCTTTTAGATTACGAAAAGCAAATAAGATCACAGCAAGTCTTCGAACTAAATGAGGATTATGTAGACGATTTGGATGCACAAACTGAAAGTGCTTTCCATCGTTTTAATAACGTTCAAAAATTCTTTACGCTGGCCATTAAAATGAAAGCCAGGTTTATAGAACAAGGTACCGTAAAAAATGAAAGAGACTTGAATAACCTAAGGGCTCTTTTTTATACAAGTCTGCCAGATTATAACGAGGATGAGCTGGCTTTTAACGAGAAATTCTACTTATACAGGACATTCTACTGGTTTTCTTATTTGACTTACGATTTTGAATCTTGCGTGAAATACGCCGAAAAATGGATTCTAATTTTTCAGGATACTCAATTGGATAAAAAGCGTCAATCCGGTTACCTAAAAGGACTAAATAGGTTATTACAATCGGCGTTTCGTGTGAATGACGTAGAGAAATTCTCAGAATACTTTAGCATTTTACTACAATTGGAGACTTCAGAGGCATTATCTACAAGCAATGCTAGAACACTCTTTACAAAGTATAAGGCCATCCAGCATTTCAATAACGTTTTCTTAAAAAAGGATTTCCGAGATCAGACCTCAAGCACTACGAAAGTCTTGGCCGATGTAGCCACGATTCGCTCCTCCATCGATATGCATAGCCTCATGGTCATATACTATAAGGCCGGTGTATTCTATTTCGCCATTTCTGATTATGAAACAGCGAAATCCTACTTGAATAAAGTTGTTGCCTATAGTGATAACCTGCGAACTGACCTTAAGGGGTTTTCTAGGATCATAGATATACTAATTGCCTATGACACTGGAGATATTGACCTAATGGAAAGTAAAATCAAATCAGCTTTAAACTATATTAAGAAAGAAGACAACCTAGGTGAATTCCAGAAGTCTTTCCTAAGCTTAATTTCTGGTATTGGACAAATCTATCCTCAAGATTTGAAAAAGTCATTTATTGAGCTTAGACATCATTTAGAGCGATTAAAGAAAAATCCGCTGGATGCCAAACCCTTACTATATTTTGACTTGATCAGTTGGTTAGACGCTAAAATAGAGGGTAAAACTTTCCTAGAAATCGTACAAAAAGCATAACGTCGTTATGCTCTGTTGACTGCATAGATATCAATCACTTGATTTTTACCTTTCAGTAGCTCGTTCCCCATAAGTTCTAAGTTGTAATGCTTGTGTTTCTTTATTTCCTCCCTAAAAAATTGAGAAATCAGTAAAGTGCGACCAAAATCGTTGCATTTGTTCTGAATGCGAGAGGCAATATTCATTGTATCACCATGGTAAGCAATCTCCTTTTTAATCTCCCCTACCTCAGCCGTAGTTACTTCTCCGAAATGTAGCCCTGCTTTAAAAGTAGGAATTAAATCATACTTCTGCTTATAAAAGTCTGCACGGGCTAAAAGACGATCCTCAAAAGCCCAAAAGGCTTGAATGCAAAGACTATAATCCAATTCTTTGGTGACTTTCCAACTCAGTACCACCTCGTCTCCAACATATTGATAGACTTCTGCCTTATAGTTTTGAACCACATGCAGATCATAAAAACAGTCCTGAATAAAACTACTATAATTGATATGTCCGAGGCGCTCAGCAATTCCAGTGGAATCCTTTAAGTCTACAAACATAAAGATTCGATTTTCCACCCTTGGTTGATAAAAATCACCTTTGATAAATCTCCATAGATTACCCTTACCTAGTAGCAAATTGAGTTGCCGAATCGACGCTAGAACGAAGCTTACCAGTATTGAATAGAGAAAGACAAGTATTGCAGATGGGTCTTGAATGAATTGTAAGAATGAAACATCTTCATTAAACCCTACAATATCTCGAAATATCCGATAAGCCATCGAGAACATGATGGCCATGATGGCAACGTCGGTCAATAATCCATAAAGAACCAATCGCCAAAGCGGAACACGTCTGTAAAGGTATCGCTCAAGCTTCAGCTGTGCTATCCCAAATAGTACGCCCATTAAAATTCCGAAAACTGTTACAATACGAATATTATGCAATAGTGTGGGTTCATTTACGGGGCCGTTTACTGTTACACCTACGCTGCGAACAATTGTCCAAAGCGTAAGGGCGAGTAGCCACCCAATCACATAATCGCGTATTACCGTAAATTCTTCCCTATGTCTCGAAAAAAAACTCATATGGCTATTCAAGCAGGAATTCTATAATTCCTTTTTGTCAAATGTAAATCCACTAGGCGCTATTACCAATTTACAAGTCGGTAATTTCAATCAAGGTTTTTATAATATTTATGAAAGAAAAGCCTTAAGTGTATCTGTTTGACTGTGAGACGTCGCTAGAGAATCTTTGTAAACGAACTCAAATTATTAATACATCGTAGAAGCGAAATTCCTTTTGTGTAATCACGATTACTCTGTTATTGGCTGATTTAAGGATAGAATCAGGGCTTTTATTGGATATCAGCAATTATCACAATCATTACAGCCAAGTTCTAACACCAAGTGTCCACAATATTGAAAAAACATTTCCTTGAGCATTTTTCTTCCTCTTTGAATACGCGATTTGAGTCCGGATTCACTTAAACCGTATTTTTTCGCTAGCTGCTTTTGAGGTATACCTCTTAATTCATAATCAGCTAAGGGCTTAGCGTATTTCTCAGGTAGTTTTTTGATTAAAGAAGGAACACATGCTTCTAAGTCTTGATAAGCATCACTTGACTCGTCTATCAGAACATCAGACATGTGCTGTTTACCAGACTGTCTTTGTCTATCTCGAAAATAATCGGCAATTGTATTTTTAGCTATCGTGATTAGCCATGCTTCCGTATTCTTGATGTCTTCAAGCTTTTCGCAATGATCATATATCTTCATCATTACCGTGCTTAAAAGCTCTTCACTATCCACAGGGTCACTCACTCGGCTATTAATAAACCGAGTGAGCTTTAAACTATATTCCTGAAAAACAGGCGCTACTACTTGACATTGCGGATTCATACTTGACAACAATTGTCGTCACAACATTCTTTAGTTGCAACTTTATTCACTTCAGTTTGGCCGTAAGTATAAAACATCTCCCACTCTACGTCCTGTGGATCTTTAATCCATTGCTTATTTGAATGCGCATAACAGCAAATAGTATCCCCTTCGTTTCTAACCTTTCCTTTTGCCTCTCCTACCTGATGGTAAAGCTGTGACAATTCCTCCTCGTTATCTGCCTGAATGCCCAGATGATTAATCCCCGTTACTCCAGGTGTCTGAGAAATTGAAAAATTAACACTTGGATCATTGAGCAACCATTTAGCATAATCCTGTTTGATAAAACTCGGCGAGGTTCCAAAAAGTGCACTATAGAATTCAATAGACCTTTGAACATCCTTAACCGATAAATTGATATGTATTCTTTTCATAGTTTTTATCCGAAGACGACCAATGAAAAAAAAGACGCAAAAAGAGTAAAAAAATTTAGTTCCACCTTAACCTCAAAAATCTTATTCTATTCTTAGCGTATCTACAGGATTGGATTTAGCTGCTCTTAAAGACTGAATACTTACCGTGAGTAAAGCAATTAGCCAAGATCCAACGCCTACGATTAAAAACACGGTGACACCAACGGTAATCTTATAAGTGTAGCCTTCCAACCAATCGTTCATGAGGTAATATGTTAATGGTGCGGCTACTATAAAGGCGATCAGAACAAGAACCGTAAAACGTTTGGACAGTAGCATTACAATTTGGCTAACACTAGCCCCCAAAACCTTCCTAATACCCATTTCCTTAAGTCTTTGTCGAACCGTAAATGAGGCCAAACCAAAAAGTCCTAGTGAAGCAATTATGATAGAAAGCCCTGACAGAATACTGATCACTTGTGTCAATTGTTGTTCCGATTGATACATCGCATCGATATGATCATCAAGAAACTCATATTCGAATGGCCGTTGAGGAAATAAGGAGGTCCATACCGCCTCAATTTCTTCTAATGAAGCCTGAATATTACCTGGCTTAATTTTCACATTTATTTCACTCCAAGAAGCCCAAGGTTGATTACTCATAAAAAGTGGCTCAACTTTCAAGTTAAGCTTGTTATAATTAAAGTCCTTTACAATTCCCACAATGGCTCCTAGTGTATCAGTGCCTCCGAAATGAAATGGCATACCCAGCACATCAGAACCATCGGCCCCGAGTTCTTTAGCCAAAGATTCATTTACTATAAAACTTCTCCCTTGGCCATCTGCCGCAAAGTCTTTACTCAATGCTCTACCTTCAACGATTTCCATTTTATAGAAATCGAAGAAATTACTATCCACAATCACAAAAGAGCTCGAACCATTTACCCTAGCGGTATCTAATTCATAAGTTGTACTGGTCTGATGCAAGTTATTGCCAAGCTTTTGGCTCGTTCCAGTAACACCAATAATACTAGGCTGATTGTTCAATTCACTTCTTAGCACATCATACTTCTCGTTAGTATCGCCATACATGTCTATCGACACGACCAATTCTTTATCGAAACCTAAATCTAGGTTTTGCATAAAGTTTAGTTGGCGAGTCGCGATCGTAGTACCAATGATTATAGCAATGGCAATGGCAAACTGAAAAACCACTAAAACACTTCTAAACGTAGACCTACCACCTGTAGAACCATTACCTTTCAAGGCTGTCACTGGATTAAAACGAGACATCACGAAAGCGGGGTAAATACCAGATAAACTACCAATCAATACTGCGGTAACGAGCACAAGCATCAAATTGAAAGGTTCGAAAAAGAGATTCATACTTAAATCCCGATCGATGATATTAATGAGCGTATTGATAGCACCATAACACATGCCGATCGCCACCACAAGGGCTAACAGAGCGAGCATGATAGATTCAATTACAAACTGACCAGTAATTTGGCCCTTAAATGCTCCTACTGACTTCCTAACACCCACTTCACGGGAACGGGTAGCAGCTCGGGCAGTGGATAAATTCATAAAATTTATACTCGCTATAAGTAAAACGAAAAAGGCTAAGATTAGAAAAATATCGACCGACGCTTTAGAGAACTTCTTATGGTTGTTATAGTCGTGCGTAATGTCCATTGAGCCTAGGTGAACCTCATTCAATGGTTGTAGGAAAAGCTCATAATAGTCTAGGGATTCTTCTCCCATAAACTTGACCAAGAAGTCATTGAATTTCGACTCTAATGCATCGATATCTACATTATTCGCTAATTCTAAATAGGTGTTCAAGTAATTTGAACCCCATGCATTTTTTCTCTGTTCATCATCCCAAGCAAGCGTGCTTACGAGCGCATCAAACTGCAGATGAGAGTTATCTGGAACATCTTCAAAAACACCAGCTACTGTGAACTGAGCACCAAAATCAGGGATATCGATAATTTTACCCATCGGGTTTTCCGATCCATAAATTCGTTCAGCGTTAGATTCGCTCAAGAGTATATTTAGCGACTCGTTTAGCGCTTTGTCTCGATCACCTTGAATGAGTTTGAAATCAAAAATCCTAAGGAAAGAGGTGTCAACACGGACCGGATTTTCTAAATAATGCGATACATTATCAATGTTCAGCAGAGTTCTATTTAACGTCCAATACCTAGTAAAATCGATTATTTGAGGGTAATCTGCCATTAAGTTTGGGCCCATCGGATACATAGATAAGGCTACTTTCTGGGCCGAGACTGCCCCAAAAGTTTGAACCTCGTCTAATCGATAAATATTTGACTTCTTTTCATGAAATCCATCAAAACTTCTCTCATTATGGACAAAAAGAAGAATGAGCAAACAGGAAGCCATCCCTAATGCCAGGCCGAAGATGTTGATGAACGAATAACCTTTATACTTCAGAATATTTCTGAAGGTGATTTTGAAATAGTTTTTATACATGACCAGTGGGTTATAAAATTTGAGTTTTCTTCTTAAGTGGATGTTTCTTGTCGATGAAAGTACACTCCAGAGGTAATGACGCTTGGCGGCTGCTAATGACAAGTCGGAGACGTCGTTGTAGAACACCTCTGTTAAATCGCCATCGATATCATCATAAAGCTCCTCTGAAATAATCCATTTCAGAAGCTTTTGACCCAATTTTGGAGGAGTAACTTCCTTCATCAATTAGTTGAAATTTGTGGTAACACATTCCAAAATGACTCCCTCGTTGCTTTGGATTCTTTGAGCATATTGTAACCGTAAGTCGTTACTCTAAATAGCCTTTTGTTTTTTCCGCCCCGTTTAGCCTCTGCTCCACCCCTTGTAGATTCTAGAAAACCCTTGTCTTCCATTCTATACAAGGCCGTATGAATAGCCGAGATGTTTGCCTTACGATCTACTCTTTCGTGGAGTTCAGACTGAATGCTCACTGCATAAGCATTGTCTTCTAAAGTAGCAACAGCCAATAAAACTAGCTCTTCGAATTCGCCGAGATGTATACCTTTCATAGGGTAAAGAAAGTTATATTCATAACAATTGTAAACATTATGGAATCATTTTTCATAACATTTGTAAACATTATACTTCACCAATTGAAAAACGTTACCGACCAATAGAAAATAAATTCAACTATTTTAGATTCATCTAAAGAAATGGTATGGTTTACGAGCATATAGCTCCATCAAATGGTTTAGAAGGCATTGTTCAATCTTTTTGGGTTGTCGATAGTGAAGGTGACAGCCAGATTGACCGCCAAAAAATAGTCCCAGACGGTTATCCAGAAGTTATCTACCACTATGGTGATCCATTTCGCATTAATATTTCTGGGCAATGGTACAGCCAAGAGAAAAAGCTTCTTGCCGGTCAGATCAAGAATCACTTTTACCTGGAAAACACGGGAGTATCGGGAATGGTTGGCATTAAATTTAAACCATTAGCACTTGCCAATCTCTTTGGTATTAATATGGCCAGTATTACAGATCGTGTGGTTCCCTTAGAGGATTATATACCTGATTTATCATCAATTTCTCTCAATAGCTTTCATGAAAAAGATGCCTTTATCGGCACTTTAGAAAACATCCTCTTAAAACGCCATCAAGGCACTTCATACTACACGGAAATTGAGTCAGCGATTGAAAATATAATAGAATCGAAAGGTAATGTGAAGGTCAGCACCCTTGCAGAATTATCGAATATGAGCGAAAGAAAATTGGAACGACTTTTTTTAAAGCAAATAGGGTTAAGTCCTAAGTTTTATGCCCGAATTATCAGACTAACGTCAATTTTTAAACTCATGCAGGCCGAAGATCAAACATGGAGTGACCTTGTATTTCAAGCTGGATTTTACGATCAATCTCATTTCATTAAAAACTTTCAAGAATTCACTGGCGAAGACCCTTCGGCATATGGTTTCAATGATCAAACGATGGCCAATTTTCACATGAATAAGTAAATCTGTCGGTTTTTTACAATACCCCTGCCCTGCGTCACCTTAGTTTTGAAAGCAAAAAAATGCTCAAATTATCCCTTAGCCTATTATTAGTTTCCCTTTTGGCAAAAACAAGCTTTGCACAAGAGCAACAGCAGATGACTCAAAAGGATTTTGACAGTTTACATTGGATTCTAGGTCAATGGGAAAGGACTAATACCAGATCAGGTACAAGTGCAACCGAATCTTGGCGTAAAGTATCTAATAATCGCTATGAAGGCATCGGCGTGAATACTCGCGGTTCGGATACGACATTCGTAGAGCACTTACGTTTAGAGTTCAAGGATCAAAAAATTGTTTACGTGGCAGATGTGCGTGAAAACGCCACACCGATTTATTTTAGAATTGATGAGATCACAAAAAATGGATTCATCAGTAAAAATCCTGATCACGACTTCCCAAAAGTGATTTCATACCAATTAAATGCTAACAAAATGTCCGCGATCATTTCGGACGGTAAGGACAAAAAAATGGCTTTTGAGTTTGTAAAACGGCGATGACTTTAAACTTGAATTCTATTATTCTTTTAGCCACTTAAGCGGCAAAAGAATATCTTTGACTAATGTCAGGGGAAACTAAGGTAAAAGTCATTCTTATTACTCTTTTTCTAGGCTTACTGATAGTCAATTTGGCTAAGAAACGTAAGACAGAAGAACCTACCGAATACGAGACGGTTTTAATGACTGAACAACGAGAGATCATCACTGATGATGATATCGTAAAAATCAGTTCTGGTTTAGTTCAACCAGTCCTTTATACTAAAATAAGTAAACTCCCTTCCCTACCACCTTTTGAAGAAAAGAATCGGTTTATCAACATTATTTTACCTGCCATTTTAGTTGCTAAATACGAATTAGATCAAGATTTAACGCGCCTAAACAGCCTTTTAGCGGCACAGACATGGTCTTCTGAAGACAGTCTTTTTCTAAAAGCACTTTCTAAACAATACAAAACAGATAAGATCGACTTGCTCCAAGAAAGGCTGCTCACTCACCCTAATTCTATAGTTTTAGCACAGGCTGCGGTAGAGTCAGGTTGGGGCACTTCTAGATTTTTCCGAAGGGCAAACAACTTGTTTGGCGTTTGGTCATTCGACCCAAAAGAACCTCGGATTCCAGCTTCTGTCGCTCGACCGGATTTTCAAGTCTACCTTCGGAAATACGATGATATTTCGGAGTCTATAAAAGACTATTTTAAAACCATTGCGCGACACAGAGGGTACAAAGCATTTGTTGAGAAAAGAAAGACCTCCAATAATGTTCAAGAGCTTGTCCCCTTGCTCAGGTCTTATTCGGAAAGAGGTGAAGCCTATACGCGACAAATCCTTTCAATGATCAGGTTCAATGAATTTGAGCAATACGATAGTTATATCTTGGACCCAAAATATATCGTCGCCAAAGCAATCATGAAATGAGAAGCTTTTTGATCGTCATCGCCATTTCTCTGGTTGCTATGAGCGGGTTTGGTTTCCAGCAGAAGAACTTTTCGACCTTCGTTTATCACAGATTCGGTGATGATCGATATCCATCCACAAACCTTAGCCTTGATAAGTTCGAAGAGCAATTAGCGTTTCTAGCTGAAAACAATTATCAGGTAATCACTTTAAATGAAGCTTTCAAGCAAGTAAAATCCAAGCAAACAGCGATTTCGAATGTCGTGGTGATCACCATAGACGATGCTTTCAAGAGTTTCTATCAGAACGGATGGCCATTATTGAAAAAGTACGGTTTTAAGGCGACCCTTTTTGTCAATACGAAAACCGTAGGCTCCAGTGATTATATGACTTGGGAGGAGCTGAAAGAGGTAAAAGCCGAAGGTATTGAAATTGCCAATCATTCGCATGCCCATCCCTATTTCATGGATAATTTTAATATTAATGCGTTTTACAGTGACTTAATCATCAGCGATGCATTTTTCAGGAATATGCTTGGTGAAATACCAGATGGTTATGCATATCCGTATGGGGAGTGGCACCCAAAAATGGGTGATTTACTGGACAGTTTGGGATACACTTACGCTGCAGCGCAAAACTCGGGTGTTATTTATAAAGAATCGCCCCCCTTCCAACTACCCAGATTCCCCATGTCGGACAACTATGCGGATCTGCAAGATTTTAAGCAAAAAGTAAATATGAATGCCCTTGAGGTCACGAAGATCAACGTAATTGATAACGGGTTTCAAGGTAGCAGTCTAAAGCCTAGATTAATACTCAATTTTAACGAAGGAGCATACGATCTAAAAAACCTGCAGTGCTTTATTCAAGGAACAAAAGCTAAAAAGTCCATTAGGGTATTAAAGGATGGAAATGTTGAATTGAGTATTTGGCCCGAAGATGAATTAAAAAAACGAAGGACTTTATTCACCGTTACAGTTACCGATCGTCAAGGCAAATGGCATTGGTTTAGTTATTCATGGTTATTACCTTCCGTGAAGCAATGAAAAGGCATCAATCTCTTATTCCGTTTTCTAAATTTCATCGCTCCTGCTTGTTTCTAGCACTGATTGCTAAAGAAAATGCTCCAGATGTAAAAGGTTACCCAACGGATTTGGCAGGTAAAATTGATTACGCCAATTCGTTTTACAAGCAAGCACTTCAAGAGCACTTTGCCATGGAATCTAAGCTGTGGAACTACGTGTCTAGCAAGTCTGATTTATTGAAAAATATCGTAATGGACTTACAAATTGAGCGCAATAAGTTGAATGACCTATTTTTCGCGCTTGATCAATCCAGATCGGCTGAAATTCTTTATGAATTAGGTGATCTATTCGAAAAACATGTCAGAAAAGAAGAAAGAGTTCTCTTTCAGCAAATACAAAAAGATTTAACCGAAGAAGAACTCTCTGAAATCCCCAAGCTATCGGCCTAATTACTCGACTCTTAATGCCTTAATAGGGTTGGCTCTTGCTGCTCTTATCGCATGAAATCCTATCACTGAAAGCATAATGGCAAAAGAAAGGGCTCCGCTAACTAAAAAGACGATAATTCCGACGTCAACTCTATAGGCAAAGTCACTCAACCACTGATTCATAAGGTACCAAGTGATTGGTATAGAAATGAAGAAGGCTAATAGCAGTTGCAGGCTAAATTGCTTCATAAGTAGGCCCAGAATGGTAAATGTTCGAGCACCGAGTACCTTTCTGATTCCTATCTCCTTAATCTTAGTATTCACCACCATAATAGTAAGGCCTAAAAGGCCGAAAGCCGCAATGAGAATACTGATCACAGTGGCCACGCCAGCAATTTGATTGACTCGTGATTCGTTCTCATAAAGAAGCCTTAAACGCTCATCGATAAAACTAAAATTGAGTTCTTCATTCGGAAATGTATCAGCCCAAACGTCTTCCAATAGTTTTTGTACCCCCAGTAGATTACTTCCTGTATACTTGAAAAACACTTTTGGAATAGGATTAGAATTAATACTAAAGTCACTTACACCATCAGTGATCGGACTAGCATTTTGTGTAATAACCAAAGGTTGAACTTCGGTGTGAAGAGACTCGAAATTGAAGTCTTTAACTACTCCTACAATTCTATGTGTTCCAAAATTATCTCCTGGCAATTGTTTCCCAATTGGGCTTTCTGTATTAAAAAAGTATGCTGCAGCTGCCTCATTAATGATGATTGATTCGGTTTTGTCAATTTCTAGTGCTGCATCAAAGTCCCTACCCTCAGCAAGCTCTATATCAAAGCTTGTGTTGTAGTATGGATCTGTTATTAGCAAGGAAAATTGCTTAAACTGACCTTGTTTATCACTAAAACCTAGATTTGTCCAGCCTGAACTTCCAAACATATGATTGGCGGCCCCTATGCTGGTTATTTCAGGGTAAGACGCAAGTTTAGATTTCAATATCTCAGCATTTTCAAAACCACTATTGATTCGATTAAAAAGTCCTGAAACTCCCGGCTTAGCGTATAGGTTTACATAAACCATTGCTTCTTTATCATATCCTAGGTCTGAGTCTTGAAGAAAGTTTAGTTGATTTCGCATAACCAATGATCCAGAGATCAAGAAAATGGTCAGCAGCAGCTGAAATACCATAAGTGACTTTCGAAACAAACCTGTCCCTCTACTACTTTGAGCTCCTTTTAAAACGCTAATCAGTCTTAAATTCGATAGTACAAACGCTGGGTATAGCCCTGTGAGAAGCCCTACTCCAAGAACTAGTCCTATGTAGAAAAGCCCGCCTGTATAGTTTAATAGGATGGAAATTTCAGTTCCAGCAAGCTGATTAAAGGTAGGTAATAGCAAATAAGCAAGCCCCACTCCCGCCATGGCCGCAAAAAAGGTAATTAACATACTCTCAGAAAGATACTGCCACACTAAACTCCTTTTCTGCGCTCCTACCACCTTGCGAATTCCCACTTCTTTGGCCCGCCGAATCGATTGGCCTGTGGATAATGTAGTATAATTCATGCAGGCCATTACAAGGACAAGTATGCCGATAGTGGCCAAAACATAGACATAACTTGGGTTTCCAACTGGCATTGACGCGATTGGAAAATCAGGGTTGAGATGTATATCGGTCAAAGGTTGAAGCCCCAATACATACTCACCTTCTTGCACTTCATCTGCCAAAACAGTTCTAATCATTCCCGGAAGTTTATCTTCCACTGCCGCTTGAGATGTGTTTTCTTTGAGTAAGACAAAAGTCTCAGGCGCAATGTTGAACCAAGCATTTAGCGCCCCTTCACTATAAAATCGTGTCAGGTCTTCATTTGATACGATCATATCCATTCTGAAGCCAGTATTCTTAGGTAAATCGGCCATTATTGCGGATACTCGATAAGGTAATTGCTCCTCACCCATCTGCAACAAAATATCCTTACCCACGGCTTCACTATTCCCAAAATATTTGGTGGCATAGCTTTCTGATAGCACTAAATCTTGACGGCCAAGAGGCTTTTCGGTATTGCCTTTCAATAAGTCGAAACTAAAGACATCGAAGAAATTCGGGGACACGAAAGCAACTCGCTCATTTATACGACTTTCTCCTTCCCCCACCAAAAACCTGCTATAATCCACTCTTACAGTGGCCTCTACCTCCGGAATATTAGCCTCTAAAGCATCTGCAAGTGGCAACGGAGATGAAGTGTAAAAGAATTGCTGACCTTCTCCATAATCCTCTTTAGTCCAGGTTCTATAAATTCGATCTCCCTTTTCGTGGAATTTATCAAAACTTAGTTCTTGTTGTACATAGAGAGATATGAGGATAAAACAAGCCATTCCGATGGCTATGCTTCCTACATTCAGTGCTGTGTTTGTTTTCTGCTTCCACAGCACCCGTGCCGCGATTTTAAAGTTGTTTCTCGTCATGTCGATAATATTTGAGTTGACCTTTTTTGACTTTTTAATATTTGACCACTTGAAAAAGCGCAAGACATCCCAAATGAACATCAGTCTCGCTTTGGTCTTCTTTTTTTTCGCCACACGCACTTGAAAGAGCTCGTGAGCATCACCTTGTATTTCTTCTAAAAATTCTGATTTACAGTAAAACGCTAGAAACTTATCTGCCCATTTTGGTGGCGATATTGGTTTTTCTTTTGTCATAAATACCCTAGAACTATTCGTACCTGATAGTTTCTACAGGGTTAGTGGCTGCGGCCTTCAAGGCCTGATAACTCACCACTAAAAGGGTGATTACGAGTATGCCGATCGCCGCGATGACGAAGTGATAGGCATTCACATTGATTTGATAGGCAAAATTACCTAACCAGCTATTCATCACGTAAATAGTTAATGGCACTGAGATCACAAAAGCTACTATAATTGGACTCATAAATAGCCTGTAAAGCAACTTGAAAATACCTATAGAACTTGCGCCCAATACTTTTCTAATGCCGATCTCCTTGTACTTATTCTTGATGGTAAGCGCTGCCAAACCGAGTAAACCTAGGCAAGCAATAGTAATGGCTAAAAGGGCAATCAGGTTTACCATGGCGTTAGTATTGCGCTCTTTTTCGTAAAGTCCCTGAAGTTTGGCATCGATAAACCTGAGGTCAAAGGGTTCGGCAAAACGCTCTTCCCAAGCCGATTCTATTTCCTTTCTCACATCAGAGAAGTTTTCCAGATTTACTTTAAGCAACACAGTGGCTCGGGCACTTCTACTCATAGAAATTCCTTCAACTCCTTCAAAAACTGGCTCAGCATTCATGGAAAGTAACAAGGGCCGTATTTTCTTATGTAATGATTCAAAGTGAAAATCTTTCATGACGCCAATGATCTGGTGTTCGCCAAAAGGTCTCTTACTCTTAATTTTACCACCAACCGTCGTTTCCAAACCGATCATTTTTGCCATCGATTCATTGACCAAAAACCCGGTTCTTTTTTCATACTCTGTGGCGTTTTCAAAGCCTTTTCCTTCAACAATTTCAATATCAAAAACATCTACAAAATCTTCACTAATCGTGTTGTAGCCAAGGGATTTCCAGTTGTCGTCCAAATCAGCATAGTCGATTGTCATCCAATCATCTTCACCGAAAAAATTATTGGCGTGTGTTGCACCGCTTATCGCAGGAATTTGTGAGAGTTTAGCTAAAAATTGATCCGCCAATTGTGCACTGGCATTCATTATACCTGCCATTCCATGTTCAAACTTTTGCGGTCTAGGCAGTGACATATAAACCACACCTTCGGCTTGAAACCCTAGATTCTTTTTAGCGAGATAACTCAATTGATTCTTCATGATAATCGTACTCGATACGAAGAAAATTGCAGCAAAGAACTGAACCACTATGAGACTGTACGCTAAACCATTTTTCCCTTTACCGCTTATTTTTGCACTTTTTAGCGTAGCGACAGGGTTGAATGACGATAACACAAAAGCTGGGTAGATGCCAGAAAGAAGGCCTATCACAAGTACTGATACCCCTAAAGCAGTGATTAACGGCAATGAAAACTCTAGTGTTAAGTTCTTATCAGCGAATTGATTGAATGCTGGCAATAGCAACGAACATACACCAATGCTTAAGAACATGGCCACAGTGGTAAGCAAAAATGACTCACCTAAAAATTGACTGATCAATTGATGTTTATGAGCTCCCATTACCTTTCTTACCCCCACCTCTTTGGCTCTTCTAATGGATTGACCTACTGCTAAGTTTATGAAATTGATGCCAGCCAATAGCAGAATTACCAACCCCACGAGACCAAGAATTCTGACGGTTCTAAGGTCGCCACTAACAGTCTCGCCTTCAATAATTCTGTTAAAATGGACATCTGATAATGGTTGTAGATGAACAATGAACATGTCTTCTTCATATTCATCGCCTAAACCTTTTTTAACCATTTCTGGAAACTTACTTTCTAAATCCTGAACCGTAACGTTTGAATTGAGCTCCACATAAAATTGTGATGAAGAAGTGTACCAAGCCGTTCTGGTTTGGGTATTCAAAAATCGCTCATTATTTGCCTCAGAAATTAGCGATCCATAGGTTATTGAGGAATTTGATGGTGGGTTTTCAACCACACCAGACACCAAAAAATTGAATTGTTCATCATCTACTGTCAATTCTATTGTTTTCCCCAAAACATCTAGGTTGCCAAACTGCTTCATGGCTTGTTTTTCGGTCAAAACGATGTTTTCCAACTTGCTCAAGGCGGTATTTTTATCACCGACCAGCATTTTAAAATCGAAAGATTTCAAAAAGGATTCACCAACTATTTCAAAGTATAAATCTGTTTTCTCTTGATTATCAGATATATAAGACCCTACATCGCCGATCATTTGAATTGTCTGCTCTATTTCAGGAAAATCCGCTTTGATGGTTTGACCCAACACTACTGGAATCGTAGCATCCTTATATTCTTCATCATCATATGTTTCGTGTACCCAAACTCTGTACAGATTATCATATTTAGAGTGGAATTTATCGAAAGAGAATTCCTCTTGAACGTAAAGTGAAGTAAGAATAAAACAAGCGATCCCCAAGGATATTCCCGCTAGGTTTATGCCTGTATAAAACCTGTTTCTAATCAGGTTGCGGTACGCGATTTTAAAGTTGTTTTTGACCATTGTAAGTTGATTAAAATTAGACCTGTTGTTTAGTTTCATGTTTGACCACCTGAAAAACCTCAAAACATTCCATATGTATTCCCTTTTAGCTTTACGGGTTGCGTTTTCGGCTACTAATCGCTCAAATATTTCGTAGGCATCTCCTTGAATCTCCTCTATAAACTCTTGCTTACAGTAGAACTTTAAGAAGCGATCGGCCCATTTAGGTGGCGATATATTTTCAGGATTACTCAAGATGTACCCAGAGAAATATCAGGAATTCTGTTGTAGAGTTTCATTCTTAGCGACTGTGCGTCGTCTAGGGCTTTCTTGCCAAAAGCGGTGAGCTCAAAGTAGCGTTTTCTCCTACCTCCTCTTTCATTGGTAGCTCCGCCCATTTCACTTCTCACGAAACCCTTTTCGTCTAAGCGGCGCATGGCTGAATGGACCGCACTGATATTTACAGAGCGACCAGTCTCGTTTTTTATTTCATCCATGACCGCCACTCCGTAAGCCTCCGGATACAGCGCCCCCACGGTTAATAGTACGAGTTCCTCGAATTCACCTAAGTACGTTCCTTTCATATCAGCGTAATTATTAGTTACACAAATATAAAAGAAATATATCTTTCACAAATGTACAAGTAATGAAAAAGGGATTTGTATTGAACCTACAAATCCCTGTATTGAATTGAATTAACCTATTGTTTTTCTACTGAGACGCTGAGTGTCTCAATATTGAGGGTTCCTCTAAAAACTGAACGTTTTTTCCAGTTCATGACGATAAGCTCATAATTATCTTCCGATAGACCAGAAAAAGAGAACATATTCGACACATCTTGTGCATTATTGACCTTCCAATCGGCCAAATCTTGATCAAAGGAAATGGCGCCCATAAACATCCCTGTCAAAATATCTACCTGAGAGACATCCCAGCCAGAAATATCCTTATTAAAGCTTTGGGCACCTTCAAACATTGCACCCATCGACTTTACGCGCATTACATTCCAGTTTCCAATGTTTTGATTGAAGGATGACGCTCCCCAAAACATATAAGCCATATTTTGAACGTTGTCCACCTCCCAATTAAATAGTGGCTTATTATATGCTGTCGCTTGCCAAAAAAGACCGGACATGTCTTGTACATTACTCACATCCCAAGCATTGATATTTTGATTGAATGCGCTGGCATCTTTAAACATGTCACTCATGTTTTTTACCGAAGCCATTTCCCAATGTGCTATCGGTTCGTTGAAGGATATGGCCATTTCAAACATGCCAGAAACATCCTCAGCATGTTTAAGGTTTGGAGCATCCTTAGCCCAAACATGTAAATTGCTACAGCCTTTAAAGGCTCTAGTCATTGATTTCCATTGGATATCCCCCCATTGATCAACAGAAAGTAATTTCTCCTTGTCTCCTGCGCTGTTAAAATAGATGCTCGGAAATTCCCCTTTTATGGATACTTGATAAGTTCCTGCCTTTTTATAGCTATGCATGGCATCTCCAGTTAGGCCTTTCTCTATGGTTCCATCTCCCCAGTCTACTTCATAATAATAGCCAAAACCGATAGTTGGAATAACAATTTGATTGTCTCTGGAAATACCTGGGTTGTCTGTTTTCCAAGTTGTAATGAATGGCTTTTGTGCCGCTAAGGAAACGTTAATGGCGCATGCCATTATTAGAATACATAAATGCTTCATCATGATAAATTTTGGTGTCAGTAATAACCATTAACATGTGTCGCATTGGCTCAATTGGACATTGAAACCGATAGAAAGTAAGTGAATCGCAAAGAAACTAACAAGCGTTAGCTTTCAATAACAATTATCATCATGTAAAAGGGCATAAAGTGCTAGTGAAACTCAGCTCTTTATGCCCAAAAACATCATTTATTCGCTCCTAAGTGAATCTACAGGGTTAGAGTGAGCTGCTCTTAAAGCTCTATAGCTCACCGTAATTAGGGCTACTAACATGGTCAATATCGCGGCGATTAAAAAGACCTCGACTCCTATACTTACACGGAATTGGAAATTGTCTAGCCAGTTACGCATAAAGAAATACGCCAGCGGACTCGCCAACAAAAAGGCAATGAATACTTGTTTAAGGAAGGACCCTGAGAGTAAAGAGAATAGTTTCCATTCGCTAGCACCTAGCACTTTTCTAATGCCCAGTTCTTTCACTCTTTTCTGTACTGTGAATGACGCTAGACCAAATAGTCCTAAACAGGCTACCAAGACGGTGAGCCCTGCCCCTAATTTAAAGATAGTGCTTGCTTGTCTTTCCTGTTCGTAGAATAAGGCCAATTGATCGTCTAAGAAATGATACTCCATCACGGTACGGTTATCAAACTTCTCATGAACCAAAGTCGCTGCGTCAATGATACTCGATGGATCACCAGATATCTTTAAAATGAAATAATCAATCGTGGCATTCACATTATTCCACGGGCCGATAATTATGGGCTCAATTTCGGTGTGTAGTGATTTAAAATTAAAATCTTCTAGAACGCCAATTACTGTATAGTCTCCTTTTGGTCTGCCTGCCCAGCCCATGGTGACCACGGAACCAATTGGGTTGCTTCCCAGCTCAAGTCGTTCGACAGCAGCTTGATTCAACAATATCTTCGTACTGTCACTCGCATCGTTTCCACTGAACCAATCACCTTGTTCAATTCTCAAATCAAAAGTCTTGAGCATTTGTGGATCAAAGCCCATATAGTACATGCCGACAGTATCTACGATTCCATTGCTGTTTAATAAGGCTACCTCAGTCTCGTTTATATTCTTCCACTCTCCTGGTACGCGAGATGCCACTCCAACGCTTTCAACTCCTGGTATTTGGTTCAATTCATTTTGCATGGTCTTGAAGACAGGTCGAACCGCTCCGTTATTGATATCGATCGTTACTAAATTTTCTTCATTAAAGCCTAAGTCTTTAGACTGAATGAAGCTCATTTGATTACTCACCACCAAGGTGGAAATGATCATGAAAATGCCGAGGACAAATTGAAGAATAACTAATCCTTGTCTAACTCTAAAAGACCCTCCTGTAGACTTCTCTCCTTTTAGAACATTGACTGTTTTGAGTCTCGTCATAAAAAAGGCTGGATATATACCTGAGATAAGCGCTACCAACAAAGTGATTCCCAAGAGCATTGGTAAGTACTCTAAAAGTGTGACATAACTGAAGTCGAATGACTTATTCGTCAATGTGTTGAAGAAAGGCATCGTAATATCGATTAACCCAACCGATAACAACATGGCGAAAGCCGATATAATAAATGATTCTAATAAAAACTGAGTCACTAATTGCTTTTTGACTGCACCAACAACTTTTCTGATACCAATTTCCTTTGCTCTAAATACAGCTTTTGAGGTGGCCAAATTCATGTAATTGACACATGCGATGAGCAAAAGAAAAATACTGATTGCGATGAATATATTGCTGTAAGACTTATCTCCTTTGTTCTGAGCAATATCCCTTTGTAGCTGTGCAGAGTTGAAGTGTATATCAGTCATTGGCTGAAAAAAGTATTTCACTCTTGACTTCATTGGACCAGGTAAACGATCGGCTATGAGTGTATCTGCATCTTCGGTAAAGTTGTCGAAGTCGTATCCTTCTTTCAATACCAAATAGGTGGAAGAACTGAAATCTCCCCAGCTAGTTTGAAGCGCATCCCAGCTTTCGCCTGGTACAGAAGGTGAGATAAGCATCTCAAATTCCATATGGGTATCCCCTTTACTCCCTTCGACTACACCGACGACTTCAAAGTCTGGTAGACCTGTAAACTCCAATATTTTACCAATCACATTAGTGGTTCCGAAAATTGCCAGCGCCTTATTTTCAGTTAATACCACTTGATTTGGGGAGGCTAAGGCTGTTTTTATGTTTCCTGTTATAAACGGGAAGTCAAAAACATCGAAGAAGCTATTATCAGCAACAAAGTAGTCACGTTCGGTATATCGCTTGCCCCCTATTGAGAAGTTGAATTGTCCGCTAAAAAAGCGGTTCACAGAGGTGTATGTTTCGATACCCGCAAGGCCTTCGTCCAAAATCTTTCCTAAAATCGCTGGGTTCGAAGCATAAAAACTTGGGCTTTCTGCCCCTAAATCCTGCACATATGGTCTTACAATACGATCGGCTTTACTGTGCCTAGATTCATAAGAATTCTCACTCTTTACATAATTCAGCAAAAGTGCTGCTCCTGTGATGCCAATCGCTAGCCCTATGATATTAATCATGGCATAACCAGCATTTCTGCGGAGCGATCGGAACGTGATTTTTATATAATTCTTTAACATGACTTTGTTGTTTTGAATTTGAGTTTATTCAGACCTGAGGGTCTTTACTGGGTTCACAAGTCCTGCCCTTACCGCCTGGAAACTTACCGTTACTAAGACTATGATGAGCACGATGATAATGGATAGGACGAAACTTCCAATACCAATGGAGGTTCTGTAGGCAAAACCGCTCAACCAGTCATTAATGAAGTAATAGACGACCGGAACGGCTACGAGGCTGGCCATAAGTGCCAGAAGTATAAAGCGCTGATTCACAATCCAGACCAGGTGATTAATCTTAGCCCCTAATACCTTGCGTATACCTATTTCTTTCAATTTTCTTTCTACTGTGAAAGCGGTCATTCCATAAAGGCCAAGGCAGGCTATGAAAATACAAATGAAGGCAAATGTCTTAATAGCAGCCTGGAGCCTTTCCTCATCTCCATAATAGGCCTTCAAATTATCTTCTAGGAACCAAAAACCCATTGGGAAGTCGGATTCAATAGACTGATAAACATCTTTGGCGTGTGCTAATGCCAGTTGTTTGTTTGCGGGATCAACTTTTAGGGTAAAAAACCAGTTTGTACCTCTACTTACCTGAAAAATGGCAGGAGAAACCTCTGAACGTAAAGATCTAAAGTTGAAATCTTTTACTACTCCGATGACAGGGCTTGAATTATTTTCAGGCGAAAACAGCTTTACATTTTTTCCGACTAAATCCATTCCTCCGCTCGCTCTTACAAAAGCCTCGTTGACAATGATGGCTGCACTATCAGTGCTCAAATTCTTATCAAAACCTCTTCCCTGAATAATCTCAATTCCTTGAACATCGATAAAGTCCATACCAACAGTGAAATAGGTAGCCACTGGTGCTTCACTAGGGTCAGTGCCTTCGGCAATTACTAAGCCTGAATTGTTAGTATACTCGAATCCTAGTACATCCATTCCGGCTGTTACACCTTTGATATATGGGCTCTTCATAAGCTCTGACTCAAAGGTCTGAATACTAGCATTGAGCTTTGGTGAATTATTGGGAATGATCAGTATATCGTCTTTATCAAAACCCAGTTCCATGTCATTAATGAATTGGCTTTGCTTGACGATAAGCAATACCGAGCTAATCAAAACCATAGTGATGAAAAGCTGGATACCGACAAGGAGCGCCCTCAGATTATTCCCCTTTAAGGCACCATTACGAGATGATTTTTTAAGTACGTCCGATGGACTAAACCTACTGAGCATGAGTGCCGGATAGCTACCAGAAATAATATTTACGAAGAGCAGGACACCCACTAAACTCCCTAAGTAAAAGGTGTTACTGAGCAAACTCTGTCGCAACTCTGATTGCATCAGGTTTTCAAATGAGGGTAGCGCAATATCAGTTACCAAAACTGAGAGTAATACTGAGATGAGGGATATTAAGAAGGCCTCTCCCATGAATTGCGTCACAAGATGCCCTCTGAAAGCACCAAAGACCTTTCTTACGCCTATTTCCTTACGTCTATTGATTGACTTTGCTGTGGCAGCATTAATATAATTCACACAGGCGATCAGGAGCATAAACAAGCCTATTGCAGCTAACAGAAACAGATTCTGTTTGTCTCCTGTGCGAAAGCCATTGAACTGAACATCTCCAGATTCAAAATAAATATCTTCTAAGGCCTGAAATTCATATGATTCTCGATCCAAGCTAGCGACAACTTCTGGTCTGTCTTTGTAGAATTCTTTGAAATAATCTTTGGTCCTTTCTGCAATTGCCGCTGGATCGGTACCTTCTGAAAACTTGAAAAATCCATAAACAGAATTAGCAAATCCTTCTCTAAGAATGATGTAATCATTGACATCATCCCTAAGATCAAAATTGAAGAGGAACTCAAATTCCATATGCGAATTCTTAGGATCTTCAAGAATTCCAGTTACAACCCAAGAAAAGCTCATACTTCCCGTTGAGGTAAGTGTTTTGCCCATTGGGTCCTCGTTACCAAATATCTTTTTGGCCGTAGACTCAGTTAGAATTACATTGTTTGGGCCCTTTAAGGCTGTCGCCTTGTCTCCTCTTATCAAGTTGAAATCGAAGTAATCAAAAAAGTCAGACTCAGCACCTAATAACGAGCGGGTTTTAAAGCTAAAATCTTTGTATTTCACTTGCTGAGGTCCTGCACCCCAATTACGAAGTAAAATCGCATCTTCTACCCCAGAAACATTTTCCGCAATTCGCTCAATAGATTTAGCCGAAACTATTCCATACTTTCTAAACTCACCATCACCAGTTTGCTCATTGATCAAAAAGCGGTAAGACTTTTCTTGGTGAAACTTATCGAAGCTTACTTCATTTTCAACGTACAGAAAGATGAGAGAGAAGCAGGCAATACCGATCGTCAACCCTAAAACATTGATTAAGGAATAGACTTTGTTTCTCAACAAATTACGATAGGTAGTCTTCAGATAATTCTTTAACATGATTCTTCAATTTACTTTGTGAACACCTTGTTGCCAATTCAATACCAACAACACATTTACCTGATAATTAGATACTTACAAAATTTAGAATCTAAGAATACCATAATTCATGTCCAGTGGTAAATACCAATCGCCCAAAAATGGGCACTTTTCAATAACACAATGGCTTTAGTCGTGCCTTAATGAATCAATAGGATTGGCCTGAGCAGCTTTATAGACTCTGGCTACTATAGCACAAAAACTAATCAATAAAACAAGCAGGGCACCAACGACAAACTCTTGTATAGAAAGATTGATTCTATAACTAAATGCTGAAAGCCACTCTCGCATAGTGTATACCACAATAGGTACACTCAACAATAAAGACAGAAACACTAAAAAGAGAAAGTGAGCAGACAATTTATAGCCAATAGATAGCGCTGACGCACCGAGTACCTTACGAATTCCAAACTCTTTAGTCCGACTCGCGATAGCCGAAATTATTAACCCCAAAAGGCCCATAGCCGAAATTAATATCGCAAAACTAGCGGCATAATTAAGCGACTTAGCCGTTTTAGATTCATTTGTATAAAAACGCTGCGCAGTTCCCGAAAGGAAGCCATAGTTTATTTCTGACTGATCTGAATAGGCTGAAATAGCTGCTTCTAATGCTTCTCTTCCCTTCACTAAATTTGACTCATTGAGCCTTACAAGTAAAAAAGTAGCGGAACGACTATTCATTCTATCAGCCACAGGAACAACCTTTAAAATCAAGGGTTCAATAACACTGTGTAGCGATTGATAATGGAAATCTTCGACCACCCCTATAATTTCAGCGTCTCCATAAAAGCCGATCACCTCTCCTAACACATTTTCCTTTCCTAACTTTATTGCAGCACTTTCATTGATAATCACATGGTTTTTTGCCTCATCTGATTCGAAAGGCCTTCCAGCAATCATTCTTAACCCAGCCGCTCCGATAAATTCGTGAGATACGCTCATATATGACGCCACTTCTTTCTCGTCGCCCTGAATCCATTCCGTGGAAATGGAAGGCAACCTTCCGAGCATTGGTCCTTGTTCTGACCAACTTGCGGATTGAACCCAAGGGGATTGATTAAGCTTATTAAGAATAGTCACTTGTTCCTTAGCCATATTACGGCCTAACTCAACATACATGAGGTTTTCAATATCAAACCCGACATCTTTCTGTTTAAGAAAATTTATCTGTTTGCTGACGACCAATGCCCCAACTATGAATACAATAGCGATCGTAAACTGTATGACGACGAGGCTATTCCTTAACAACAGGCTGTTTTTCCCTGATTTATTTAATACACGAGTAGACGGAAAAGATGATAGATACCAAGCCGGATAAAGTCCTGCAACAATGCCAGTCAACCCTATAATACCTACTAGAGAAACGATTATCTCTTTTGAATACTGCTTAATCAATAAATCCTGCCGGATAATCTCACCAAAAGCACCAAGCATGAGGTCCGCGAATAAGATCGCAAAAACACCAGCTACGGAGGCCATGAACGTAGATTCAACTAAGAATTGAATCACCAAATGGTGCCTGCTCGCCCCGATCACTTTCCTCAGCCCTACTTCCTTGGATCGTTTGATATGGCCTGCCGTGGACAGGTTAATAAAGTTTATGCATGCCATCAAGAGTACGGCTAATGCCACAATTGAGAATAACCGAACTTTACCCAAGTCACCTTTCCTTTCACCATAACTCAAAGAAATATCCTCGGATTTTAGATAAACATCTGCAATCGGCTGTAACTGATACTCCTTTGGACCAAGTCGTTCGAGTAGTTTAGGGTTTTGCTTGCTATTTAGAAAAGTGGATATACTTTCTTGTGCTTCGTCAATATCCCAGTCTGGACTTAATTTGACATAGGTGCCAATACTCGAGGAACTCCATTGTAAAGCGAAAGATGGCTGTGTACTTAGAAAGTCTTTGAAAGGGATGATAAAGTCAAATTCGAAATGTGTCTTATTGGATTCAGACATAACGCCTGTCACCTTTAGAACCTTACCCCGCTTATCTTTTACTAGTTTATTTAACGGGTTATCCTCATTAAAAAGCCTCTTCGCCAAGTCATGAGAAAGAACTACTGAGTTAATCTCAGATAAAAATGAATTTTCATCACCCAGAGAGAGTTCTAAATCCAAAAAATCAAACAAGTTCTTTTCAAAACTCATGACTTTAAGCCCTTTAAAATCATTGAACCCATAGGCTAACGATTCATCCATAAGCCCCCTGTACCTCAGTGATGATTCTATTTGTGGGAAGTTTTCAACCAAAGCTGGACCAGCAGGGATCGGTAAAATACTCGAAACGCGTTCTTCGCCTTTAAAAGTCTTACCCTTTGCATTTAATCTAAAAACACGGTTTTTATCCGAATGACCTTTGTTAAAAGAAGTTTCTTGAATGACATAAAAGGAAACCAAAAGTGTAATAGCAACACCGAAGGAAAGGCCCAATAAGTTGATCAGCGAAAAGGCTTTATTTCTTTGTATATGCCTGAGCGTGGTAAATAGATAGTTTTTAAGCATAAGGATTATTTAAAGCTACACTCTTTACTGCACTATATTTAAGCCCAAAACCCTATCTATCTGATTTACTGACACATACAAAATTCAAGTATTGATAAAACATGGAATTAATGTCCATGCACACCGATGCAACGCCCAAAAATGGGCACTTTTCAATAACTTATACCGCTATAAATTGTCGCGATGCACTAATTTCGGAATTGGTATAGTTATAGCCACATAAAAGTCCATGAAAGAAAAAGGCAGAATCCTGATCGTAGATGATGACAACTATGTCATGCTATCTATCAGAATTTTATTGGAGCAGCATTATCAAGATGTTCGTGGAATCAATAATCCATTACAGATTGAAACGGCTTTTGAAGAAAACCATTATGACGTGGTTGTACTGGATATGAATTTCAGTGCTGGAGCTACTGAGGGTAAAGATGGACTGAAATACCTACGCCAAATTAAAGAGCTATCCCCAACTACGAGTGTCGTTTTTATAACGGCTTATGGAGAAATAAACTTAGCGGTAGAGGCTATAAAAGAAGGTGCTTTTGATTTTTTGGTAAAACCTTGGCAAAATGAGAAGCTACTCACCACTGTTTCAGCTGCCTTCCAACTCAATCGATCGGCACAAAAAATAGAAGAACTTACCTCAAAACAGTCTCACCTTACGTCACTTTTAGACGCACCATTCTCAGATATTATCGGCGAATCAGATGCAATCAAGTCAGTACTTGAACAGATTGAAAAGGTCGCTCAAACTGATGCCAATGTCTTAATTACAGGTGAAAATGGTACGGGAAAAGAACTTGTTGCTCGAGCAATTCACAGAAGTTCACTCCGAAACCAAGAAGTATTTTTAAATGTAGACATGGGTGCCATTACGGAAACCCTTTTCGAAAGTGAGCTCTTTGGCCACAAGAAAGGCGCTTTTACAGACGCCAAATCGGATCGGGTAGGCAAATTTGAAGCAGCCAACGGTGGTTCGCTTTTCTTAGACGAAATTGGAAATTTAAGCTCACCACTTCAGGCAAAGTTACTCCGGGTGATCCAAGACAGACAAGTAATACCTGTTGGTGCAAACGATGCGAGAGAATTTGATGCTAGACTTATTTGTGCTACGAATGCACATCTTTCTAAAATGGTCCAGCAAGGTACTTTCAGACAAGACTTATTATTCAGGATAAATACTATCGAAATTCGCCTTCCGGCACTCAGAGATCGCAAAGAAGACATTCCGTTACTGGCCGATCATTTCTTGAATAGCTTTAAAAAGAAGTACCATAAAAACGGGCTTTTTGTACCAGATTACGTCATCAAGAAATTGACAAAATACGATTGGCCAGGAAATATTCGAGAATTGCAGCACGCGATCGAAAGAGCTGTAATTATGAGCGATGGCAAACAATTACATGTTGGGGACTTTAACTTACAGAACGTTAATCAAACTGAGGGAAGCGGTATTGAGTCTTTCAACTTGGAAGATTTGGAAAAATGGGCAATCGAAAGTTCGATCAAAAAACACCAAGGCAACATTAGCAACGCGGCAGAAGAATTAGGACTGAGCAGAGGGGCGTTATATAGAAGAATGGAGAAATATGAAATTTAAAAACTTCAGGCTCCATATAATCATCCAATTATTACTGACGTTTGCGGGTCTTTATGGCCTAGTCTACTATCTCTATATTGAAATCAACTACATCAGGGTATTCTTTCTTGGCCTCTTTATCATCGTTTTACTTTTAAGCTTGTTTAGCTATATCAATCGGGCCAACAAGACGACCATGGGCTTCCTATTAGCGATAATTAATAATGATTTTACCGTCAAATATAAAAGTGAAAAGCAAGGAAAGTCATTCGATCAACTTTACGACACTTTTAACCTGGTCAATCAAAAATTTATTGAAAGCTCCCAATCAGAAGCCTCTGAATACCAATACATTATAACCTTAATTAACCAACTCCAAATTGGGGTACTCGCCTATGACGATCGAGAAAGAATCCATTTATCGAACGCCTCTTTCGATGAGATGTTGGGCGGAAAAGAACTCATTAACCTGGAAAGCATCAAAGTAGAAAACGAAGCCTTCTACGAAAAACTGAAGGAAATTGGCAGTGGTGAAAACACCATTTTTACCACTACCCTTTTGGGCCAAGCACGAAAGCTATCTATGGCAGCATCAAGTTTTAAGCTTCGCCAAAAAAGCTACAAACTAATCTCCATTCAAGATATTCACTCTGAATTAGATCAACATGAAATGGAGGCTTGGCAAAAGCTGATCAGAGTACTCACCCATGAAATCATGAATTCAGTTGCGCCAATCACATCCTTATCGGCAACTATGAAATATTTGGTTTCTAATGACGATTTGAATGAAGACAAAATCCGAAGCCTTCAAGAAGGATTAGACGCGATTGAGGCGAGAAGTCAAGGCTTAATGAACTTCACAGAGTCTTATAAAAAACTCACTAGAGTACCGCTGCCGAATATTAGAGAAGTTGATGCTAAAACCTTTTTGCGAAGAGTTGATTCCCTTTTCAGACCTACGCTAGCAGGTACTGGCATAAAATGGTCTTTTCAACTCAGCCATGATGATCTCGCCCTGCTCATCGACCCTGATTTAATGGAACAGGTACTTATTAACCTTCTCAAAAATGCCAAGGAGGTCGTAAGTCCAGACAATGGAGAAATAAACCTAAACTTGGTGTTTCAAAAAGACACGGATCAAACCCTCATTACCATTCAAGACAATGGTGGGGGAATTCCAGAAGATATTCAAGAGAAAGTCTTTGTGCCTTTTTATACTACAAAGTCAGATGGTTCAGGCATAGGGCTCAGTTTAGCGAGGCAAATCGTACAACTCCATAAAGGAGAACTAGACTTCATCTCTACTTCTGCTGGTACCACCTTTTCTATGAAGCTTTAAGTCACAATTCTAGCTTATTTCTACCTTTTGACTACTTTTGGTGAAAATTGAGTACCTGATGAAGAAAATTCCAAGAGTTGCTTTAGTGCTGATCATTGTGCTTTCAAATATTGGTTGCGATCAAATCACAAAAAAGATCACAAGAGATAGAATAGAATACAATGAAACGATAGAAGTAATCGGAAAAAACTTGATTTTAACCAAGGTGGAAAATACTGGTGCTTTTCTAGGTATGGGTTCTTCCCTTTCCCCTATTATGCGTACCATTTTACTGCTTGTCTTACCGACCGTAGTGATGTTAGGTCTCCTTTTTTACCTCTTGAGATATAAGGACATTACCCAAATTAGCGTGGTCGCGCTGTCCTTCATTGTAGGCGGTGGAATTGGAAATATTTACGATAGAATTGTCTACGGATCAGTAACGGACATGCTATATATAGACCTAGAGTTTGCCCATACTGGCATCTTTAACCTGGCCGATGTCTCCGTTATGGTCGGTACAGGGCTAATTTTAGTAGAACAGTTCTTACCCAAGAAGAAAGCTGAGACCGCAGGTGTAGAAGACCAATAGATTTTGGCCATCCCAATCCATAAGGGTGTTATCGCAATAAAGGCTCCATCAGAGTCTGCCTGGCGTAAATGGCTGATAGAAAACCACCAACAGACATCAGGCGTTTGGTTAATCATTTTTAAAAAGGATAGTAAGGTCGACAGTATTAATTATGACACTGCGGTAGATACTGCGCTTTGATTTGGCTGGATAGACAGCAAACCGAACAAAAGATCGGCAGATAGTTTCTATCAATATTTCTCAAAACGAAACCCAAAAAGCAATTGGAGCAAAGTCAACAAGGATAAAGTCAGTAGGCTGATTAACCAAAATAAAATGTATCCCCCGGGACTTAAAATGGTCGAATTAGCCAAAGAAACAGGCACTTGGGACGCTCTGAATGAAGTTGACAACTTGATAATTCCTGAGGATTTAAAAATCGCGTTTCGTGATCGGCCTAATTCCGAAGTAAACTTTCAAGCTTTTCCTCCATCTGTAAGAAGAGGTATTCTAGAATGGATTTTCAATGCAAAACGCCCTGAAACAAGGAAAAAAAGGATAATGGAAACCGCTGAACTGGCAAAAGACAATATTCGGGCAAATCAATTTCGGTAAAATGTCCCCGATTCTTGAGGATAGCGTCATAAAGTAAAAATCATGAAAACGCTATACTCAACCTTACTATTGACACTTTGACTAACAGGCTTTGCTCAGAACACTATTTCACTACAAGGAAAAGACTCTCCCAAAGCGACACTTAATGAAGTAAGCTGGATACAAGGCAGCTGGCATGGAGAGGCCTTTGGTGGACAAATACAGGAAGTTTGGACACCGCCGCTCGGCGACTCAATGATGTGCGCCTTTAAACTAGTGGTAAATAACAAGGTGCAATTTTATGAACTCTGCCAAATCAGAGAAGAAAATGGCACTTTGGTACTAAGATTAAAACACTTTAACGGTGATTTAAAGTCTTGGGAAACTAAGGACGAAACTGTTGATTTTCCACTAGTGAAATTAGAAGAAAACAAGGTGTACTTCGATGGATTTACAATTGAAAAGGCTGCCGATGACAAACTAAACATGTATGTCGTGATTAGCGAGGCCGGTAAAAAAGAAGAAATGACCTTTAATTATACTAGAACTATTGACTAGAGTATCATCCAAAGTAAAAAAGCGATAATCAAAACTATTGCCACCCACTTGGATCCCGCAGGCTGAGTGGGAAACTCGTACTGGCAGATCGGGCAAACCTTCGCCTTGGCATCAATCTCCATAGCGCACGAAGGGCACTCTTGTTTCTTTTCTTTCACCATCGCTTCATTTTCAGTAAATTAAGAAAATGGAGTCAAACTTGAGCATCCGCGGTATAGAACCCGTACTTCCTTCGCAAGATATTGTCCGTGATATAGCATGGCATAAAAAGTACACAGGCTTTGAATATAGCAGCGGAGATAAGATGTATGCAGTGCTCAAAAGAGATAATCAATACATTCATTTACAATGGCATGCTGATAATGAAGAAGATCCACTATTGGGTGGCTCAGTCGTAAAAATATTCGTCTTCGATATTATGCCTTTTGTAGAAGAGTTTATCGACCGAGGTACAATCAAACCAGAAAAATTTCAACGAAATACGCCATGGGGCACCCATGAATTTGGATTCTTTGACCTCAACGGAAACGCCATTTACATAGTCCAAGATAAATAAAACGTATCGCCTTCAGAACAGCTTCCCATGAATCAACTCATCGATAAATTTTATACCGCATTCGCCAATCTTGATGCCGAAACAATGGCGGCGTGCTACCACAAAGACATAATGTTTTATGATCCGGGTTTTGGCGAACTGAAAGGTGAAAAAGCTGGTAATATGTGGCGAATGCTATGTTCCAATCAAAAAGGTAAAGGCTTAAAAGTGGTTCATGCCAATGTAAACGCCAATGAAAACACTGGACAAGCCGATTGGGAAGCGTGGTATACATTTAGCAAAACAGGCAGAAAAGTTCATAATATCATTCATGCAGAGTTTGAGTTTAAAGATGGCCTCATCATCAAACATACCGATCATTTCAACCTACACCGATGGTCTTCTCAAGCACTTGGCACCAGTGGTAAGTTATTAGGCTGGACAGGGTTCTTCAGAAAGAAGCTCCAAAACCAGACAGGAAGAATGCTCGATAAATTCGAATCTACCCTATGATTTTATAGTCGGTCAACGGGTAGTTCATTTTACTGCTTATCTTATGCAGTAAATTTAAACTAACCAGAATGAAACGATTATTAACACTTTTAATGTTGCTGACTTTTTGTTTGGCTCCCCTAGCACAAGGGCAAGACCAAAAAACAGTAATTGAGAACATTATTAAAGAGGCCAATGGCAACTCACAGCTAGAGGAACTTGCTTATGAGATGCTTGACAAAAATGGACCTCGACTAGTAGGAAGCCCTCAAATGCAAGCTGCGAATGAATGGGCTGTCAATAAATTTGAAAGTTGGGGTATTTCCGCCAGAAATGAGCAATGGGGAGAATGGCGCGGTTGGGAACGTGGAATTACGCATGTCGACCTTATCGAACCAAGAGTAAAAACACTAGAAGCTATGTCCTTAGCATGGAGCCCAGCTTCAAACGGCCCGGTAACTGCAGAAGTTGTTATGATTCCAGATGTAGCGGATCAAGCAGCTTTTGAAGCGTGGTTGCCTACGGTGAAAGGAAAATTCGTGATGATTAACGCCGCTCAACCGACAGGTAGACCAGATTACAACTGGGAAAAGTTTGGTACCGAAGCTTCGATTGAAAAAATGAGAAAAGATCGAAATACGATCTTAAGAGCTTGGTCTCAGCGAATTAGAAAGACAGGTTATAATAGTAGAACGCTACCTACAGCACTTGAAGATGCTGGGGCCGTCGGAATTTTGATTTCTAACTGGTCAAGAGGATTCGGCGTAAATAAGATTTTTGGTGCCAGAACCAAAAAAGTGCCAACCGTTGATATCGGACTGGAAGATTACGGAACACTTTTCAGAATGGTTGAGCATGGTGATGCACCTCAAATCAGAGTGGAAGTCACTTCTAAAGAGCTCGGAATGATGCCAACCTATAATACCATGGCGGAAATTAAGGGTAGCGAAAAGCCTAATGAATACGTCATGCTTTCTGCTCATTTCGATTCTTGGGATGGTGGTACTGGTGCTACCGACAACGGTACAGGGTCATTAGTGATGATGGAAGCCATGAGAATCTTGAAGAAACACTATCCAAACCCAAAAAGAACGATTCTTGCTGGGCTTTGGGGAAGTGAAGAGCAAGGCTTAAACGGATCAAGTGCTTTTGTTCAAGATAACCCAAAAGTGGTGGAAGGCCTTCAAGCACTTTTCAACCAAGATAATGGAACAGGAAGAGTTGTAAATATTAGCGGACAGGGATTCCTTCACTCTTATGAATTCATTAACAGGTGGTTGGGAGCAGTTCCAAGAGAGTATAAATCTGAAATCAGAACGAATTTCCCTGGTACTCCAGGCGGCGGCGGCTCAGACTATGCATCATTTGTATCCGCAGGAGCCCCAGGATTTAGCTTAAGTTCTCTTAGTTGGGATTATGGTAGCTATACTTGGCATACCAACCGTGATACTTACGATAAAATTGTATTTGATGACGTGAGAAATAACGCCATTTTAACCGCTATTCTGGTCTATATGGCGTCAGAAGATCCTAAAACCTTTCCAAGGGATAAGGCTGAGTTAGGTACGAATCCAAGAAATGGACAACCACGTGCTTGGCCGACGCCAAGAAATCCAAACCGTAAAGGAGGTCAGTAAGAACTATTAACCCCAACCTGAGGCCAGCGCATTTTTAATCATGTGCTGGCCTTTTTATTTTGAGTTGGTAACTTTTGATCAAACTTGGCAGTCTATCTACTGACTTACTTTGAAACCAAATGAAAAATCTACTAGCAACCGCCCTTTTATTCATTTCTACCATTAGCGTAGCTCAAAATGCCAATATTGAGGAAAGAATTAAAAGAATTGAAAATGGCTTACTGCCAGTTCTTCAGATTAAAGGAGAAAAGATTCCTACTTACAATGTAAACGAACGCCTAAAGCAATTAAGGATTCCAGGAATGAGTGTGGCCTTCGTCAAAGACGGAAAAGTCGAATGGGCGCGTGCCTACGGTATGTCCGATGTAGCTAGCAACAAACCGATGACTACAGAGACTATGCTATTAGCTGGATCGATTAGTAAACCAGTTGCTGCCCTCAGAGCACATCAGCTTGTAGAAAATGGTTCGTTAAGCCTAGATACCGACGTAAATGAGTATTTAAAGTCTTGGAAGGTCCCAGAAAATGAATTTACCACAAAAGAAAAAGTCACTTTGAGAAGAATTCTCAACCATACAGCCGGTCTGACAGTATGGGGATTTCCAGGTTACGATAAAGGCGATAAGATTCCATCTGTATCAGAAGTATTAGATGGAAAGGGTAATACAGATGCAGTTCGCGTGTACAAAGAGCCCGGTAAGAGTTGGATGTATTCTGGTGGAGGTTACACTATCATGCAGTTAATGATTACTGATGTGGAAGGCATAAACTTTCCAGAGACCATGCAAAAAAATGTGTTAGACCCTCTTGGGATGACCAAAAGTACTTTTGTAAACCCTTTGCCTGAAAAGTACCACGGTATGGCGGCTACTGGATACAGAGGAAACGGACAGGAAGTGGAAGGTAAATGGCCGATTTACCCCGAAATGGCAGCTGCGGGACTTTGGACCACCCCTACCCAACTGATCCAATATGCCATCGAAGTTCAGAAGATTAACAAGGATAAAAAAGATGGTGTTTTAACTTATAACTCAATAGAAGCCATGCTGACTCCTGGTATGAATGATCACGGCCTTGGACCACAAGCTGGTAAAGAAAGATTTGGACATGGTGGTGCAGATGAAGGCTTTAGAGCGAATCTTATTGCCTGGAAAAATGAACCATATGCTATGGTCGTCATGGTTAATTCAGATAACGGTCAGATTATTCAGGAAATGCAACTAGCTATTGCCAAAGAGTACGGATTGTCTGGAGTAGAAGCAGATGTAAGAGAGATTGCTAAACTATCTTCAGAGGAATTCGAAAAGTACACTGGAAAATTCCAGGTGGGCGAACTTGGTGTTGTTGAGGTAGAAAATACGGGAAAATCACTCCTCTTTAAAGCACCGTTCATTCAACAACGTGTAGAAATTGTGCCTCAAAGTGAGACAAACTTTTTCGATAAAGCCGATGGTACACAGATTATATTTGAACTAGCCGAAGGCAAGGTCACCGGATTCAAGGTGCAAGGGCTACAAGCCAAAAGAATTATAGAAGACTAATACTCAGGAGGCCTTCGGCTAGATTTCTTATCCGAATGCCTCTTTTTATCATCTAACCTTTTGCGAATAGCAGCCTTTGAAGGTTTGGACTTTTTGCGAGGTTTAGGATCGGTAAACGCGGCGACAATCAGTTTTCGAAATGCCGCAATTGTTTCCTCTTTGTTTCTTAACTGGCTTCGGTGTTTTTCCGAATGAATAGAAAGTACGTTTTCGGCATTCAACCTGTTTTTGCACTTGGCCATCAAACGATCCTTTTCAGGTTCATTTAAAAGAATAGATTCTGGAATAGAAAACTTGAGACTAACTCGAGTTTCTACCTTATTTACGTTCTGACCTCCCGGACCAGAACTTCGAGAAGATTGAAATTCAAATTCAGATGTAAAATCTCGTTGAGAAATTTCTTGAGGATCAAACGGCATCTCTTTTGAATACAAGGTGCTGATCATTTGAGGCATCAGCATCAAACCAGTAACCTTCATAATCGAAAGCCTTTAAACCTTCTGGTTCGTTGATTTGGTTCTTAATAATGAATTGGGACATTAATCCCCTAGCCTTTTTGGCAAAAAATGAGATCACTTTGTATTGGCCGTTCTTGTAGTCTAAAAAGTCCACATTGATGATTTGTGCCTTTAAAGAGGGGCGATTAATTGCTTTGAAATATTCATTTGACGCCAAGTTTACCAGTATTTTATCTCCCTGCTTTTTCAAGTCTTTATTCACCTCAGCGACAATCTTATCAGCCCAGTAATTATATAAAGTTCTGTAGTCATCAAAAGCCAACCTTGTACCCATTTCTAATCTATAAGGCTGAATTAGATCTAGAGGCCTCAGCACACCATACAATCCTGAAAGAATCCTCAAATGATTTTGCGCATATTGAATGTCATCATCTGACAAGCCTTCAGCTTCAAGCCCCACATATACATCTCCTTTAAATGCATAAACAGCCTGCTTGGCCGCTTTAGAGTTCTTTGCCTTTCTGAATTTGCGATACCTATCGGCATTTAGCTCAGCCAAATTCTCACTCAGATCCATTAAACGTTGAATTTCTTCTGGTGTCTTTTCCTTCAAAACACCGATCAGTTCTAAGGTTTCTTTTTGAAATCTTGGATAGCTTTTAGCCTTATCACAAGGCGTTTCAAAATCTAAAGTTTTCGCAGGAGAAATTACGTGTATCATAGTTGACTTTATCTTCTACAAACATACAAATTGAAGCCCAAAATTGTTCAGAATGCTTATTGGTAATCTCAATAAGATATTGCCGACAACATTCATGTAAATCAGTTCTATAAAGCCTTATGTTCGGCTCTACTTTTTACAATATGATCAATTAAGGCCTTATCTTCGTGGCGCTTTATGACCACCAATAGCTTTAACCCCCATTCCATAGATCTTCCTGTCGTAGATATCATTGCGGAAGTTCAAGAACACTTAACGGCTAAAAATAGCCTAGTAGTCAATGCACCTCCAGGAGCAGGAAAAAGCACCCTTTTGCCCCTAGCACTTCTTAAGGAACCATGGCTAGAAGGAAAAAAGATATTGATGCTAGAGCCAAGAAGACTTGCCGCCAGGACTATTGCCGAAAGGATGTCTTTCTTTTTGGGTGAAAAGGTGGGACAAACAGTGGGTTTTAGAATTCGTTTTGAAAACAGAACTTCCGATCAGACGATCATTGAAGTGGTGACTGAGGGAATCCTTACCAGAATGATCCAAAACGATAACGCCTTGGAAAATGTAGGATTAGTGATCTTTGATGAATTTCACGAGCGGAGTATCCATGCCGATGTTGCCCTAGCCCTTTGCCGCGAGGCACAACAGGTGCTCAGACCTGATCTTAGAATCATGATCATGTCTGCTACGCTCAATATGCCGCAGCTCACATCTCTTCTAAATGCACCAGCAGCAGTGAGTAAAGGAAGACAATACCCTGTGGAAATTCATTATGCTGGAGATACTGACGAAGCTGTGATGTCCGACCTAACGGCCAGAACAGTGATCAGCGCGACCAAAAAGCATGAAGGTGATGTGTTAGTATTTCTTCCAGGACAAAGAGAAATACATCATACAGGGGATATTCTCAAGAAAGAATTGCGAGGCTTTGCCATACATAATTTGTATGGTTCTCTACCCCAAAGGCAACAATTAGCCGCTATTCTTCCAGACAAAAATGGAAAAAGGAAAGTTGTCCTCGCCACGTCAATAGCGGAGACCAGTTTAACCATAGAAGGCATTAAAATTGTCGTGGATAGTGGCTTCGGCAGGACTTCCAAGTTCGATCCTAATTCTGGTCTTTCTCGTTTAGAGACAGTGCGTATTTCTCGCGATTCAGCGGATCAAAGAGCAGGAAGAGCCGGTAGACTGAGTGCAGGCGTATGTTACCGTATGTGGTCCAAAGTGACACATCAGCGATTGACGGATCAAATCGTACCAGAAATAATGGAAGCCGATTTAGCTTCATTAGTGCTAGATATGGCGCAATGGGGTATTGTTGATATTCAGCAGATGACTTGGCTCACACCACCTCCAAAAGGGCCGTTGATGCAAGCTACGGACTTATTGCACCAACTGGAGGCCTTGGAAGACGGCAGGATTACAGAGCATGGCAAAAGAATGCTCAAGCTGCCTTGTCACCCTAGGATTGCGCACATGTTGCTCTTAGCAGAAGAGGAAGACCAACTGCCACTTGCCACCGATATTGCTGCTCTTTTAGAAGAAAGAGACCCGCTGGGCCGAGAGGCAGGTATTGATTTAAATACCAGGATAGATGCCCTGAGAGTGCATAGAAGAGAGAATCGCGAAGGTCGAAAGTTAGGCCGGATTGAAAAAATCGCGAGTCAATACCGTGGTCTTTTCAATATAGAACCAGACGACAATGTCGTTGATCCATATGAAACTGGGGTACTCCTCACCCATGCATATCCAGAAAGAATTGCCTTTGCGCGGCCTGGTAATAACGCTCAATTTCAGCTTTCAAATGGCCGATATGCCATGGCAGGACATCGCGAAGATTTAGCAGCTGAACCTTGGCTAGCCATCAGCCATATAGATGCCCGCGACGGTATGGGTAAAATCTTTATGGCGTCTCCTTTAAATCCACGAGACTTAGCTCCTCTTGTTAAAGAGAAAGAGGTAATTACTTGGGATACAGAGGATGGCGGCTTAGAAGCCAATCTAAACCTGTGTATTGGGAGTATTATTTTGAAAAGCAGCCCACTACCTGATCCCGATCCTTCACACCTAGCCAATGCGATAATCGATGCGATTAAGAAAGAAGGCGAACGGTTACTAGACTTTAACGAAGAAGTACAGCAATGGCAAAATAGGGTCATTAGTTTAAGAAGATGGAATCCGCAGCAAGAATGGCCCGAGGTAAGCACACCTAGCCTATTATTGACGAGCTCCGAATGGCTAAGTCCCTACTTGAGTGACGTAAAAAGACCAGAAGACCTCAAAAAAATAGATCTTCAGGAAGTGCTACAGCATAGTTTATCCTTTGACCAACAGGAACTATTAGAAAAGCAAGCACCAACACACTTGAAAGTACCAAGTGGTTCACGCATAAAACTTCAATATAGAGATAATGGTGAAGTGCCTGTATTGGCGGTCAAAATTCAAGAAGTCTTCGGTTTAGCCGAAACACCTAAGATTAATAATGGTACTAAAGGAGTGCTTATGCATTTACTGTCGCCCGGGTACAAACCCGTGCAAATAACCTCTGACCTCAAGAGTTTTTGGGAAAACACATATTTCGAGGTTAGAAAGGAGCTCAAACGACGTTATGCTAAACATGTCTGGCCTGATGACCCAACTAAGGAACCCGCCACTAGATTTGCAAAGCGCAGGAAATAATTTTCTTGAAGCAAATCTTTATAAATGACCAATTAGGCTAATGCTGGCATCACCTCTATTCATACCTTAAAGCCTTTACTGGATCAGAAATAGCTGTTTTTATGGCATGATAGCTCACAGTCAAGAAAGCAATCACCAACTGAATAAGCCCAGCAACCAGAAACAAATCCCAAGTCATCTCAATGCGATAAGGAAAAGTCGACAACCAATCTCCTCCTGCATAATAAGCCACAGGAGTCGCAATTAATAGGGAGATAATTACTAAAGCAGAAAAGCCTCTCGACAAAATATAGACGATATTGGGGACGGGTGCGCCAAAAACCTTCCGTACACCTATCTCTTTTGTCCTGCGTTGGGTAGACATAAAGGCTAAGCCAAACAAGCCTAGGCATGAAATACAAATAGCGATTAAGGAAGCGGTTAAAATGATGCTCTGCCAGCGTTTTTGTTCCGCAAACTGAGAATCATTGGATTCTTCGACTAGTGTAAAATCAAATGGGTTGTTAGGATTGAATTTAGTCCAGGTTTCTTCAAGCGCAGCAAGCGTTGCGGATAGTGTGCCAGGTTCAAATTTGACTAACAGCTCTCTAATTCTGTCACTCTTGTCTAACGAAAAATAAGTTGGTACGATTTCATTTGTAACAGATATAAGATTGAAATTATTGACTATCCCAATAATATCATCACGAGCGTTGGCCAAATTAAACCTTCCATTAACTGAGTCTTTTAAATTCAGGTATTCGGCATATCTTGCATTGATAATAATTCCTTTTTTATCCGAAAATCGATCAGAAGCCACAAAGTTCCTTCCTGCCAGTAAGGTTACTTCCATCGTTTTAAAGTAATCCGCATCAATAATTTTATGATGAGCTTGTATGGTTTTAGATTCACCGCTTTTTTTATCCTTCTCCTTTAATCCTAACATTGTGTAACCGTATCTTGCACCTGAAACTTGCTTTACAGATGGTACTTGGATCAGGTCATTTCTCATCAAATCCAGTAGTGCTTGTCCTTTATTACGAGTAGTATCAGAAACACTTGATTTCGCAATGTCTCCCATCGAAATAGACAATAAATTTGTATCGTCATAACCACGGTCCATATTGACCAAGAAGTTGATTTGTTTATTCATGGTCAATACACCGATGATCAGTACGCCAGCTACTGCAAATTGAAAAACGATAAGTACCTTTTGGAGCCCCCCTCTAGAACTTATACCATCATAATTCCCCTTTAAGGCTGCCACTGTTTTGAATCTAGATATTACTAATGCAGGATAACTACCAGCAACAAAAGCTGTGATCGTTACGACTACAAAAGACACCAAAACATAGATAGGACTACTCAGCACACTAATGCTAAATTCCTTTTCGGCTGCTAATTCAAAGGCTGGTAAAGCTAACTCTGCAATCAAGATACCTAATAAAAATGCGGCGGTACTCATCAGAAAAGCTTCCCCTAAAAACTGCGTAATTAACTGTCTCTTCTTGGCACCAATCACCTTTCTTAAACCAATTTCCTTGGCCCGAGGAAGTGATCTCGCTAAAGACAAGTTGGTGAAATTAATACAGGCCAGAATCAAAATCAGCAAAGCAATGCCTGTCAAAATTTTAGAATATACCTCATTGCCTGACTTTCTCATCCCAGCCTGATGATTTACCGCATAGTTTTTTGAAAAATGAATATCCGCTATTGGTTGAAGGTTAAATTCAGGTGCATAATCCGGCATCCTAACCATTTTGCGTTTAGCCATAGCGTTCATTTCCTCGGTCAAACTTGTTATATCAGTGGAAGGTAAAACCTGAATAAAAGTCTGGAAGGTCAGACTTAATTTAAACCAATCATCTATGCTATTAGATTGTCGATCATTAGCTGTTAAATAGGTTTGAAATGGCACTAGAACCTCAAAATCAATAGAAGAATTACTCGGTGGGTTTTCTAAAACTGCACCGACTGAAAACGTCTTCCACTCCCCTTTTATATTGAGGTCTACATACTTACCGATAGCCATCTCATCTCCAAAAATCCTTTCGGCCGCCCTCTCTATCAAAGCAATTTGCGAATCACTCTTAAGCACAGCCCTTGCATCCCCATAAATGCTAGGGAAAGTAAACATCTCCACAAATTCAGGCTCGGCGTAAAAAACCTTTCCCTGATTTTGAACTTGATCGCCAATACGGATATCAAAAGCAGATTTTGTATACCTACTTTGATTAATGACTGACGGCAATTCTTCTTTTGCGGTAGGTCCTGTTGGAAGCCTTACAAACTCAATAAAATTACCATCACTCACTTGATTGGAGGAGCGCACCCGATAAATATTTTCACCGTTCTCGTGAAATTTATCAAAGGTCAGTTCATCCTTTACGTAGAGCATTATCAGCAAGCAGGAAGCAATGCCTAGCGCTAAGCCAGATATATTAATGAAAGAATATCCTTTATGCTTAATCAGGTTTCGGAAGGCGGTTTTAAAGTAGCTTCTTAGCATGAGTATTAAAATATAAAATATCACATTACCCACCTATTCATATTATGATAATAGGCAACATGTTGGTATAAAGAAAACTGTGGTATCAAAACGCGATTCTTCACAAAGTCTTTCGTTAATTGATGACTTAATTGAAATACAGCTATGGCATTTAAAAAAGTAAGTGATTCTCAAGTGACTATGATCGAGTTAATGCTGCCCTCTCACGCTAATTTTAGCGGTAAAATTCACGGTGGTCATGTCCTTAACCTGATGGATCAAATAGCATTTGCTTGTGCGTCAAAACATTCTGGAGAATACTGTGTCACAGCGTCTGTAAACCGTGTAGATTTTTTAAACCCTATAGAAGTAGGTGAATTATTAAGCTTAAAAGCCTCTATTAACTACACTGGCCGAACTTCAATGGTAGTGGGGCTTCGCGTGGAGACAGAAAATATCAAAACTGGTGAAATCAAGCATTGTAACTCTTCTTATTTCACTATGGTCGCGAAAGACGAAAATGGGAATAGTACCCCAGTGCCTGGGCTTATTCTAGATACAGAGGAAAGTATCAGGCGATATGCCAGAAGTATGCGCCAATTAAAAGAAGCACGCATCCGAAGCGATGACTTTTTACCTGAACACTTTAAAATTAATGAATACCTTCCTGAGTTAGAAAGTCAAAATGCGCAAATAGATTACAAATCATAGCTTTTTTCGGCCCAACATTGTCCCCAAAACGAACGTCAGCGCGCTTTTTAACCATAAACGAATAAAAGATGGCATACAGTGAATACTTAGTCGAACGCGTAAGACAACGCCTTAGCAATGCTGGAATTACTGAGGAAAAGAAAATGATGGGTGGGCTCATATTTATGGTCAATCATAAAATGTGTATCGGTGTGGATATTGACAAAAAAACGAATTCCGATCGTTTGATGGTTAGGGTTGGAAAACTTCCATATGAAGAGCTGCTAAACACAAAGGGAAGTCGGAAAATGGACTTTACTGGCACGGTGATGCGTGGTTTTCTATTTATTGACCCTGAAGGCTTTGACGCCGATGATGACCTTGATTTTTGGGTTGAAAAAGCGGTTGACTTCAATAAGCTTCTATAAAATAGGAATGGCAGCGATCACACTAAGGCTGAAAGAATGGATCACTTTTTTCTGTTTTTATTAAGCTTTTGATTTGTAGATTGTGTCAAAATGGCTCAACCCACATCTACTAAGCTCACCAGAAAACTTGGCTTACTTGCCCTAACGGCGACAGGTGTTTGTTCAATGCTTGGTGCTTCTATTAATGTTGTACCATTTATGATTCAACGTAACGTGCCCGGCATAGGACCATACGTATTGCCAGCTTTTGCCTTTGCGGCGGTCCCGGCACTTTTAGCAGCCTTTGCTTATGGTATTTTGGCCTCAGCCATGCCTCGGGCTGGTGGTAGTTATATTTATGCCAGTAGAGGCCTAAATCCTTATTTAGGGTTTGTGGCAAGTTTTTCCCAGTGGTTTGGTCTGTCAATAGTTATTGGCGTGATCTCTTATGTTACGGTGCCTTTCATTCGAGATGTTACAATAAGCCTCGGTTGGGATGAGTTTTCGAATACTCTTGAGATCGGTTGGGTACGAGTATCCATAGCTTTGTTACTCATCTGGTCCTTTGTTGTGGTCAATGTAAAAGGTGCAAAATCTTACGAAAGGGCCCTTCTACCCATGATGTTTCTTATGTTCGGACTAGGAGCCATTGTGATAATTGCCGGCTTCAGTTTTAATACAAATGATTTCTTGGACGCCTTAAACAGTAAAGAGCAAAGGAGCTTCTCTCCCGTCGACAACGCAGATTTTGACGGGCGAATTTTTCTTTCGGCGGCCGCGCTACTCTTTTCAAGTTTTATTGGGTTTGATTCAATAGCCCAAGCCGGTGGTGAAGCTAAAAACCCCACTAAATCACTTCCCAAAGCCATCCTTTTGGCCATTTTATCGGTCGGATGCTTCTATTTCCTTTTTGCTAAGGCAGTCTACCATACTGTTCCATGGAGTTTTGTGGCAGAAGAAGCCATGACAAAAGATATTTCAGCACCCGGATTGCTCAGTTATGTACTACCATCTGGTTTAGGAGTAGCTATACTGATCGGCGCTGCAATAGCCCTAATAAATGATCTGCCTGCCATGCTTTTATCCGTATCTCGTTTAATGTTCGCCTGGGCTGAAGACGGTATCTTCCCGAAAAAAATAGCCAATGTTCACCCCAAACGCAGAACTCCTTACATCGCTATTATCGCAGCAGGTCTAATGGCAAGCGTTGGTGTTTTAGGGTCTCATTTTGCTGGCGATTTCTTCTTGGGTATCGATATCATGGTCACTTCCATGATGGTGAACTTTCTACTCATGTGTATCACATTGTTAACGATCAAAAAGGCGAACCCACAAATTAGCAGCGATATTTCAGTTGTTAAAAACAGAAGTTACCAAAAGCTGATCGGTTGGTTAGGCACTTTCTTCCTGACTGGGTTCTTGGTCATACATACTTACAAAGACTTGACTGCCGAAACCGATGTTTGGTACTACCACTCTACTCCCATTTGGCTAATTGTGATGGCCTTAGCCAGTATTCTCTTCTCTTTTAAGTGGAATCAACTCAAGAAAAGTGGTGTAGACCTAAAGAAAAGATTTAAAGAACTACCGATTGAGTAATATGAAAAGGACATTTTTAGCACCAGATTTAGAAATTTCGAGGGTCATTACGGGCCTTTGGCAAATTGCCGATATGGAACGTGATGGTCAAACGCTTGATCCTGTTGCTACTGCCGAATACATGGCACCTTACGTGGAAGCTGGCTTAACCACTTTCGACATGGCCGATCATTATGGATCGAGCGAAATAATTACTGGCACGTTCAAAAACACACATGCACTGGGCCATAGAGTGCAACTCTTTACGAAATGGGTGCCAAAGCCTGGTAAATTAGATAAGGCCACCGTTAGGTCAGCGATACAATTGGCACTGGATAGAATGCAGCAAAACGCTATTGATTTGATGCAATTCCATGCTTGGTACTACCCTGATCCAGCTTGGCTAGACGGTCTATTTTATTTAAAAGAGCTGAAAGAAGAAGGCCTAATCAAACATATTGGTGTTACAAATTTCGATGCTGCACACTTGAGAATAGCGCTGGCGAGTGGTATCCCGATCGTTAGCAATCAAGTTTGTCATTCTCTGATAGACCAAAGAGCAATGGGTAAAATGGTTGCCGTTTGTAAGCAATACAACACCAAAATTTTAGCCTTCGGAACCTTGGCTGGAGGGTTTCTGACAGATAAATGGCTGAACAAACCTGAACCCAAAATGGAAGACCTAGAAACGTGGTCTGAAATGAAATACAAGAGATTTATTGATGCCGCGGGCGGTTGGGAACCCTATCAACGCTTGCTAAATGTCACCCATTCGGTCGCAAATAAACATGGCGTTTCCTTGGCCAACATTGCCAGTCGATTTATTCTTGAAAATCCAGCCGTCGGGGCGGTTATCGTGGGCGCCAGACTGGGGAGAAGTGAGCATATTGAGGACAACCAAAAAATGCTCGACATTGAATTGGATGGAGAGGATGTTGCTTTGATTAAAGCGGCACAGTCCGAGTTAGACCTGATACCCGGCGATTGTGGCGATGAATACCGAAAACCGCCATTTCTGACTGCTTCAGGCGACTTGAGCCATCATTTAGAAACTATTCCCAAAGCATTTCAATCTATCAAAAAGAGCGATTCTAGATCGCAGATTTTTAGTGGAACGGAATGGGAAGATTACGCTGGGTACTGCCGAGCAGTAAAAGATGGTAACAGAGTTCACGTTTCTGGTACTACCGCGACCCATGGTAGCGAAATGATTGGCGGTAACGATCCAATTGCTCAAACACACTTTGTTATTGACAAAATTGAAGCAGCCATAGAATCATTCGGTGGATCTTTAGAAGATGTAGTAAGAACTCGAATCTTCGTCAATAACCTGGATGATTGGGAACCTGTAGCACGTGCCCATGGAGATCGTTTTAAGGATATCAATCCAGCGAATACACTAGTCGAAGCAAGACTCGTTGGCGAAGGCTATTTAGTGGAAATTGAAGCAGAGGCTGTTATTAATTCTTAAAACATAACACACTAATTTAGAACCAATTAACCTTCAGCTTCTTAATAAGAGCCTGAAATTCACTCCAAGTAGAATTTGTCTGTTGATCAATGGCCTTTTCAAACTCATCGATCAGCCCTTTTGCTATTTTTAATTGTTCTCTATTTTGAGCAGAAATGGCAGTAGTTCTAGCCGCAACCAAACGCCTAACCTCCATTAACTTAGAATATGGAGTAACCTCAAAAGATTGCCATGCCCCCACTTGCCGATCGGGACGAGTCGTCTGCCCTTTCGATCTTAGCGCTAAAAGTTCCTGATCAATTTCATCTGCCTGTTTGAGTATATTCTCAACGTCTTCCCCTTTTTCTTCAGACAAGTATTCTTTGACTTTCTGCACCGTCGTGAGTCTTTCATCTATCAGTTCAAACAACTTTGAAATTCGTGCTAATTCTACATCGACTTCCTTTCTAAAACCATATAATTCTATATCCACAGCGGGATTAAGCGCAAAGCGAGGGTCTTCGATGAGCCGAATTGAAGCTTCATCTGAGCTACCATTGTGCGTCAAAACGACACGATACTCGCCTGGAAGTACTGGTATCCCCTTTCTTCTACTTTGCCCCAAAGCTGACTCTTCATCAAGCTGCCAAATCATATAATTAAGTCCTTCAACAAGCTTTTCGGTGCTTCGCAAGGTTTTTATCCGCTTACCAGAAGCATCATATATGTTGGCCTCTACCGATTCTGACAATGGAGCACTTTCACTTAAATAGAATGGAATTTCTGTGCGTTGAAAAACCTTATTCTCACCCTCAAAAGTCGTATGGAAACCAGTCCAGATATTTCCAGGAGGGTTAATAAACAATCCTTTCACCTGTACCGCATCGTTCATCGGCAGTGCAGTTATTCCATTCTTCAGACGTTTCCCTGCAATTTCCCTCAGACTTAAAAGATCATCTAAAACCCAAATGGCTCGACCAAAAGTACCGACAATTAGTGCTGATTCTGGCTTCTGGATGGTCATATCCATGGTAGAAACTGATGGAAAGCCATTTTTAAATTGAACCCAAGAATCACCTTCGTCAATACTGACCCATAGCCCGTTTTCAGTTCCTAAAAAGATCAAATTAGGCTCTACTGGGTCTTGTACTATGGACAATGCATAGCCTTGAACTATTTCATTATTAGCTTTGCGCATCCAAGACTTCCCAAAATCATCTGTTTTAAAAAGGTAGGTATCATAATCGCCTTTGCGATAATTATTTGCTACCAGCCAAGCCGTACCTTCTTTATACGCTGAAGCCTTTATTTGTGCGATCCACGCCTCTTTTGGTAATCCCTTGACGTTCTTTGTTAGGTTTTTCCATGCTCTACCTTTATTGGTCGTGAGCTGTACTTGACCGTCATCCGTTCCAACCCAAATGACACTTTCATTAATCGGGCTAGGTGATATCGCCAAAATGCTGTTATACATCTCCGCACCCGACACATCTAGGGTTAGCCCTCCATAATCAGGTTTTTGGTGGGCTGGATTATTGGTAGTGAGATCGGGCGAGATAACATCCCAAGTAGCACCTTTATCTTTCGTTACATGTAAGAATTGGGAGCCATAGTATAGCGCACTTGGATTGTGCGGATCTTTGGCAAACCCTGCATTCCAATTAAACCTTAATCTAGTACTCAAGTCTTCTTGGGGAGGCTTTATGCTCACATAATAACCCGTAAGTTTATCATAACGATATAAATTTCCATTCTGAGAGGTTCCATAACCAAACCTTGAGTCATCTAAGTCAGGAGCAATATAAAAACCATCGCCACCGACTAAATACTGCCAGTATAAAGTTCTGATTCCGCCCCTTTTCCACGTATATCCAGGTCCAGACCAGTTGCCATTGTCCTGCATGCCACCGTAGACATTATATGGCCTATCGTTGTCAACATTAATATGGTAAAACTGGGCGACTGGGATCGTTTCGGGGAAGTACCAACTTTTACCATGATCATATGTAATACCAATACCACCATCGCCACCGATAATGAAATGCTCTGGATCTTTAGGGTTTACCCAAAAGGCATGAAAATCTGCATGAATACCCTTCGTCTCATCCGCGGGAATCATGGGTACAGGATCAAAGGACTTTCCGCCGTCATAACTCACCGAAAGTGGTTGATAGATGTTATACAATCGATTTGGATCTTTAGTATCTACAGCCAATTCTTGGAAATAAAAGGGTCGATTATTCGTGAATCGAGGATTATTATTAATCATTTGCCAAGAAGAACCACCATCATCACTGCGATATAGCGCGTTCCTTTTAGCTTCTACTTTTGCATAAATTCTATCTGGATCACTTTGGGCAATTGCAATTCCTATCCTACCTAAATCACCTGCTGGTAATCCTGTATCCTCTGTTAATTGTTTCCAATCTTCCCCGCCATTGTAAGACACAAAAAGTCCAGAACCACTTCCGCCAGAAGTAAAATAATATGGGGTCCGTCTGTGTTCATAAAGTGCGGCAATCAGCTTATTCGGGTTTTTTGGGTCCATGACTAAATCAGCAATTCCAGACTTATCATTGCTATAAAGAATCTTCTCCCAAGTTTTACCACCATCGGTTGTCTTATATAGTCCTCGATGACTATTTGGCGTAAAGGGATCACCCATAGCTCCCACATAAACTATGTTTCCATCTCGCGGATCAACGATGATTCTGTGGATTGTCTTGGTATCTTTTAACCCCATATGCTGCCAAGTAGAACCGCCATCGAGACTCTTGAAAATGCCCATCCCTAAATTCATCGAGTTTCGTGGATTTCCTTCCCCTGTGCCGGCCCAAATTATACTCGGATTTTTTTGATCAATGGCCAAAGCACCGATATTCTGTGTAGGCTGATCATCAAAGATTGGTGCCCATGCCGATCCACCGTTTGTTGATTTCCAAACGCCACCAGAGGCAGCACCTACATACATTACTTTGGGGTTTTTCTCCTCCACAGCAATTGTTGTGATCCGCCCACTCATATTTGCGGGACCTACATTACGAATGTTCAGGTTGGTGATTTTAGAAACATCTAATTGCTGTGCCGAAACAAGGCTGAACAGACCGAGTAAGGCAAGTGTGAGAATAATCCTTAAGCGCATGGTTGAATACTTTAAAGAAAGTAAGTTACTAAGCAGCGCTTAAAAACAAGTCGACTATTGCTCTTTTAAAGTTTCTACGGGGTTAATGCGACTAACTTGAAGAACTTGTCGGGCAATAACCAAAAATATGATCACCATCAATGCTGAAGATATTGCCAGGCCATGCCACAAGTTCATTTCCATTCTAATGGCAAATTCATTTAGATAAGACTTCATTAACCAATATGCAATTGGTAATCCTACGAGTAGCCCTAAAAGCAATGCTGAAATAAAGGGTGATGCCAATTGGTTAAAGAGCCCTATTGTTTTTGCGCCTAATACTTTCCGAATGCTGATAGATTTACGCTGAGCATCACCGAAAGCGATCGTCACACCTAAAAGATTCAAAAGAGACAATATAAGTACAGCCACCGCCAGAAACCCATAGAGTTGCGAAACCTTTTTGAGGTCTATTATCGTTTCATCTTCTTCTGCTCCTAAATCTTGAATTAAAGGGCTTGTAACACTATCATACTTTCTCCAAACATTTTGTAAGTCAGCCATTACTTTTGCTTCGCTTCCTTTCTCAGTCTTCAGTAGGAAACTTCCGAATTTCGGTATTCCGCTATTTGTCAAGAATACGCGTGGTTCTGCTTCAGGACTACTTACCCCCCAATCGGAATAATCCTTGGCAATTCCAATGATCGTCAAAGGGTTCCCGTCCAATTCTATCCGAGACCCTAACTCAAGACCTGGTATGCTTTTAACTGTCGTCTCGTTCACGACGCACGACTTATCAATAGGAATGTTATTAGAAGGGTTAAAGTCAATTCCTGATACCAATGTAACATCTAGTGTTTCAAAGAAATTATCGGCGACGTACACTCTTGCCAAACTTTCTTCAATCAAAGTATCGCCGTTAACAAAACGTAAAGAAGAAAAACCGTCGAAATTATAAGGAAAGGGGCCTCCAGATATTTGCTCAATCTCATCAATACTCTCAATATCCGCCAAAACGGATTGATAATTTTGCTGCATTGGTTCATTGTCAATGGCAAAACTAAGCAGGCTTTGTTTGTTAAGACCAATATCAAAACTGGTTAACTCTTGAACTTGTAAACGTTGAATCAACACGCCAAACACCAATATTGAGGTAATAGCGAATTGTCCAATGAGCAACATTCTTTTTAATGTAAAACCTCCTACTACAGGGGCTCTTAACCCTGAAAGTATTGCTACTGGATTTAGTCTTGATACGATAAATGCTGGATAAACGCCTGCAAGAACCCCAGCTAAAAGTGTAAATCCTAGAACTGGAATTATAAACTCCAAATTCGTTAAATCAACGTTAATTGGAACTTGAAAGAGGTTTGAAAAATAGTCTGATGATAACTCCAGACCGATAAGTGTGATTAACAATGCCAAGTAGGCATAGGCGATTGATTCTAATAGTAATTGTTTTTTGATGTCACTTTTATTTGCTCCATTAACTTTCCTAACGCCAATTTCTTTAGTTCGCTTTAAAGAAAGACTCAGTGCCATCGACAAATACCCAATTAAGGCACAACTAAGCACAGCAAAAGCCACATAACCTACATTCTTAATCATGGCCTTATCGTTCTCAATCAAAGCACTATACTGCGCACCATAATCATAATGTGAATAACCCCAATAAGCATCTAATAAGTTTTCGGCATAAACACCAGTAACATCCTCTCTATCATAAAGCCTTTTATACTCGGTATAAAGAGCATTCTCTAAATCGACCACATTCTCTGGCTCTTTTAATCGAATATGCGTAAAGAACACATTTGACTTCAGAGTTCTTGGCCTTTCTAAGTATCGCTGTTCTTTGGAGAATATAAGCTCTGGCTTGAGTAATGATTGATTCGAGACCGGTGCCAATACACCTGCTATCTGAAAAGTGCCTTTTTTATGAACAAGGAGACTTTTTCCAACAGGGTTCACTTTAGGGTAAAGCAATTCCGCTAGCCTAGAAGAAATAATAACATCTTTTGTATTCGACAGTGCGGTTTTCTCATATCCATACAGAAGAGGAAACGTAAAAACCTCAAAAAATCCTGGCTCTCCGTATAATGCCAAGTCTACTTTGATGTAAGACTCATTATCAACACTTAGATACTCTTCCTTACCTCTATCTAAAGTACTGACAGCTTCAATATTAGGGTTCCACTCGGTTAACTTTTCGGCAAAGTCGATCGGCATATAAATATGTCTTCCCTCCTCACCAAAATTGAGAGAAAGCTGGTAAATTTTATCTGCATCTTTATGATTTGAATTTCGTGAAAACTCATACTTCATATAGATCGCTGCCAACAGAAAACAGAACATCCCTGCTGCAAGCGAAAAGATCATTAAAACACTATATAGCTTGTTTCGCTTGAAGTTTTTAAATGTGCACTGAAGATAATGAAGCGATAATTTCATTACTGCTCTTTTAAAGTTTCTACGGGGTTAATGCGACTAATTCTAAACAGTTGATAACCGATCATAAAAAACAGAATTACAGCCATCAAAACGGCTACTGCAATACCATAAGCTGGTGTTAGTTCTATTCTTACCTTGTAATCAGCTAAATATTGATTTGTAAACCAATACGCCAATGGCATAGCCAAGCCAATCCCGATTCCTAGTACTTTGAAAAATGGACTTAGCAGCTTGAGAAAGAGTGAAAATGTCTCTGCTCCCAACACTCTTCGGATACTGATATTCTTTATTTGATCAGTTGCATGACTTACAGACACACCAAGCAGATTAAACAACGACAGGGTTAGTAAAACAGTGGCTAAAAATGTAAAAAGAGCTGTTTTATCCTGAAAACTACTTGTTGCTGGGTCCTTGTTGTCCAAAAGAGAGCTAACGCTCGGAGGAATTACTGGCTCATAAGTTCGCCAAATACCTTCTAATCGAGCGATCAAATTAGCTGTGGTTTCGGTATCATGATCAATTAATAGACTATGATAACTTGGTTTATTTGTCACTAAAAAAAGCCTTGGGTCGACACCGAGATGATTAATACCCAAATCGACATAATTATCGACTACACCAATGATCGTGAATGGTTGTCCTCTCACATTGAGGACCGTTCCCACGACATCACCACCTAGTGCCTTCGCAAAAGGCCCGTTTATTAAGCATGCTTGGCTTGAAGGGACATTACTATTAGAAAAAGAGCTACCAGATGACAATTTCACTTGCATGACTTCGAAGAAGTTATCCTCCACCAACACCTTAGAAACCGAATTTCGAATTAGAGAATCACCTCTATCGTACTGATAGCTTGAAAATCCATTGTATGAAAAAGGAAATGGTCCGCCAGAAATTTCATTAACACCTGGAATATTTTTTATTTCATCGAGTACAGATTCGAAGTTATTAATGAGGTTTTTATTGCGAAGTAACTGAAACGCCACAATCCCATTTTTTTCATAACCAAAATCGAACTGCTGCATCTTTTTCACCTGCATGTTCTGACTATACACGAAAAAGACCAGCGTAATCGTCATAACAAACTGTAAAAGCAACAAGCCTTGCTTTAGTCTGAAACCAGCCCCAGAGCGACTATTATAACCAGACAGAACTTTTACCGGATTTAATCTTGAAACCACAAAAGCAGGATAAATACCTGCCAGTAAACCGGTTGAAACAGCAAAAATGACCATACCACCGACTACCAAAGGGCTGTTATATGACAGCCCAATAGGAATTCCAAATAGCGCTGAAAAATAGCTCCCAAATAATTCTAGAGACACTAAAACAATTGCCAACGATAACAAGGAGTAGAAAATCGATTCGCTAAGTAATTGTAGTTTGATATCCGATTTTCTCGCGCCATTTACTTTCCTAATCCCTATTTCTTTGGCACGTTTTACAGATAACCCTAAAGAAAGAGATAAGTAGCCGACAAATGAGCATACTAGAATGCCAATTGAAATGTAACCAATTGTCTTAATCATACTTTTATTCGCTCCAGTTAACGAATAATGATCGCGACCATAGTTATTATGCGAGTATCCCCAATAAGTATCTGTCAAAGATTCAGCCAAAACCTCCTTGATGCTTTCATTCTTATAAACACTCTGATAATCACTGAATATTGATGCTTTAACATCGGCTATATCTGCACCTTCTGCTATCTTAATGTGCGTCATGCCCACTTCAAAACTGCCCGCTTCCTCTTTATATTCTTCAGGAATTTGAGGTCTTGGGAATATTAGTTTTGGGTTGATCAGCGATTTATCGCTCCCCTTTTCCAAAACACCCGAAATAAGGTAAGTTCCCTTTTCATGGACGATCAACTCTTTGCCAATTGGGTTAACCCCTTCAAACAGTGTTTCTGCAATTTGATTTGAAATGACCACCTTTCTACTACCGTAGAGGGCAGTTTTCGGATCACCATATTTGAGTGGGAAGGTAAAAACATCGAACAGTTCACTATTGGAAAAAAATGCTTGTTCCTCCTCTATGTAATCTTTTCCATTGGCGCTTAAATAGAAACTACCATCACTGTCCATCACATTGACCGCCTCAATATTTGGATTGATAGTCTGGAGTCTTTCCGCGAAATCAGCCGTCAATGACTCACCAATCTTGGGGTTTCCTTTTCCCAGACTGATTAGAAAAACGCGATCCGCATTCGTATGGCTACTATTCCTAGTGTATTCAAAACTTATGTAAGATGAGGCTAGAATAAAGCAAAACATGCCCGCCGCTAAGGACAACACCATAAGACTGGTATACCACTTATTACTCTTAAAATTTGTAAATGCAGAACTGAAATAGTGCTTTGATAATATCATCTTATTCGTCTTTCAAAATCTCAACTGGATTGACCAAATAGGCCTTCATACTATGAAAAATAGCCGTTGACAATGTGACTACGCCCACTATAATTAAGGTTACTAGAACTAGGACAATTGGAAAATCTATACGGTAAGCAAATGAGTCTAACCAATCATTGGCACTTAAATAAATTAGAGGAATTGCCACTAACGCTGCCAACGCGAGATTTAAAAGATTACTATAGTTGAGCACGCTTTGAATATCAATGAAACTTGCTCCTAGTACTTTTCGAATTCCCATTTCCTTGAGTCGCCTTTTAGTTGCATAACCTGCCATTCCAAACAGGCCTAAACAAGCAACTATAGCCGCCATGAGCGTGCCTGCCTGAATCATTTTCATAATAACCATTTCTTGCTGGTATAGCGCTCCAACCTTCTCCTCCAAAAAGGAAAAAGTCAATGTTTCACCAGTAACGGCTTCATATTGAGACTTGATAGCCTCAGTAGTCTCTAAAAAATTATTGTTAGAGATTTTTACAATCATAGATCCCTGATTTATGCCAATCTGATTAAACATGATTGGTTTAATAGGCTCTTTCTTTGACATGGCATGAAAATCTGAAGCAACTCCAATCACGGTGAACTCTCGATTGAAAGTTTTTATCACTTTGCCGATTACATCTTCCCCAAGTCCAAGTGACCTCACTGCAGATTCATTCAATAAGATTCTATTAAGTCCCACATCGCCTTCCTTAAAACCTCTTCCCTCGACTATATCCATGCCCATAGTTTTGAAATAGTCTATGCCGATCGGGAAGTTATAAAGCTCGACGTCATCAAAACCGTTGATACTCATCGTACCGAAAACATTTCCTGGTATACTCCTAGCACGAGTCACAGACGCTACACCTGGTATTTTCAGGAAGTCATTTTTCAATACATCTGCGTACTTGGTTATTTTAGTCTTGAAAGCGGGAATAATCATTTGGTTATCCTTATCAAACCCTAGATTCTCATTTTGCATGAACTTCAACTGCTTTTGAGACACAAAAACTATAGAGGTGAGCGTCATGAATATTACAATCTGGAAAATACTGAACCCTCTAAGCCAGAGATGCTTACTTTGACTATTGGAGTTTCTGAGTGAAGTAGAAATTTGTGACTTTCCACTAATTAATGCGGGGTAAGCTGCTGAAGCTATCATGGCAAGGAGAATAAACCCAAAGGCTTTAGCCCAAAGCATTACGGAGTTAGTAATTGAAGTATCCAGCTCACGGTTAATCAATGTCTCTAACTCGGGTACCAATACCTCTACAAGCACCAAGCTAACTATTGTAGCAACAATAATGAGAATTAATGATTCTAGGAGAAATTGCTTGTATACCGATTGCCTATTTGCCCCTAACACCTTACGAATACCGATCTCTTTCGTGCGCTCAAAGGATTGGGCCACTGACATGCTCACATAATTAAAAAAAGAGCAAACTAAGATGAATAATGCGACACTTGAGAAGATATAAATGTATTGACGATCCGTTTTTTGGCCAAGATCATCCTCGATTTCACTATTAAAGTGAATATCCGCGATCGGCTGGAGACCAATCAAGCTTTTTACCGAAATGTCGTACTGATTATTAAAAAAAGTCTCTATGCGAGCCGTAAGACTTTCGGTGTTCTCCGTGTCTTTCAGTAATAGGTAGGTTTGATCGCCATATCCCTCAAAATAGTTAGTAAATGACGATTTCCTCCATTGGTTTACGCCTTCGATGTCAAAAATGAAATCTCCTTGAAGACTACTATTTGCGGGTAAATCCTGATAAATGCCTACAATGGTAAACGGCACTTTCCGAACAGAAATGATTTCACCTACCGCTTGATTATTGAAGAACCTGGTTGCCATTCGTTGGGAGATCAACGCGGTGTTTGGCTCATTTATAAAATCTGGTTTTTTGCCATCTACGACTGTTATATCAAAAACATCAAAAAACCCTGGATCAACGGATAAGTTCTTAAATGTGGCTGACGAATCGTTGAGTGATTGAAAAACCACAGTTTTATTCCATAACTCGATTCTCGTATACGCTTCAATTTCTGGAAAATTTTCAGCTAACGGCACTGCCAAAGCTGCTGTGAGTCCACCATCATGATGTCCGTGTCCGTCTTCTTTCCATTCAGTAATCCGAAAGATTCGATCTGAATTTTTATGGTACGTGTCAAAACTCAATTCATTTTGAACAAACAAGTAAATCACAAAAAAAGAAGCCAACCCAACAGAAAGGCCCAACAAATTAAGCAGGGTAAAAAGCTTATTTCTTAATAGGTTTCGAAAAGATACTTTTAGGTAATTCTTGAACATATCACTCGTCTTTTAAAACTTCCACTGGATTCAATAAATAAACTTTGACACTATGAAATGACGCGACTAATAATAGGATAATCGCCGCAATGATGACAGCCAAGAATATGAAGGCATAGGGTATTTGTATACGATACGCAAATTCATTCAACCAGCTATTCATCCAATAAACTACTAAAGGAACACTAATGGAGATGGCCAAAAGCATTCGCATCAAATTCACACTATTTAGTGTGCTTTGAATGGCCATAAAACCCGCTCCTAATACTTTTCTAATCCCCACTTCCTTAGTCCTTCTCTTTGTCGAATAGCCCGCTAGGCCAAACAATCCTATAAATGCCACTAGTGATGCCACCACCATAAATGTGTTGACCATGGATATCATAACTTGTTCTTGCTTGTATTGGGCCTCTACCTCTTCGTCTAGGAAGTAGTATTTCGGTTCTCTCCCGTCATTCACCTTTTTATAGGCATCGACTAATGCAGTTACTGTCTTGGTCAATTCTTTTGAAGAAAGTTTGACCACTAGATGTGCATCAACCTCAATCGGATGAAAGATTACTGGTTCTACCTTGTCTCTTTTTGAGGCAAAGTGAAAATCTTTGACTACACCAATGATCCGCTTATCACCACCTTTAAAATAAAGCATGCTATCCCTTCCAAAGGGTATATTTTTACCCAAGACGCTCTCGTCTACACCGAGTTCCTTAGCCGCGGTCTCATTGACCATTACAACAGAAGATGTTTCTATGTCTTGCAGATTAAAATTTCGTCCTTCGACTAAAGTCATACCCATTGTTTCTAGATAATCCTCGTCTACATCGAACATGAAATATCTGGGGCCTGAATTCGTCAAACGCGTAATATTTCCCGGTTTTGTAGGAAGTGTTGCCGTGTGGCTTACGGACTTGACACCACTAATATTCTGAACCTCATTTTTGAGAACACTTTCCATTCGATAGTTAATTTGCGGAAGCACTAGTAGTTGATCTTGGTCAAAACCCAGGTTCTCGTTTCGCATAAAGTGCATTTGACGATTTGCAGTTACTGCCAAACAGACTAAACCGATAAAAACGATAATTTGGAACACCGTGACAACATCTATAAAACGCTTTGCCACTGGCGAGGAAAACCCACCTTTCAGAAGCGAAACTACTCTACTCTTTGCACTAGCAAAGGCAGGATAAGCTGACGCTATAACGCCAATTAACAGACTAAAACCCAACCCTTTCAATACTAGTATTTCAGAAGTAAATACTCTGATATCCAGCTCTCTATCCACCAAAACTTCAAGCCTTGGCATAAGCACTTCGATTAAAACGATGGACAATACAAAACTGATCAATATGTGTAAAATTGATTCTACTGTAAATTGAATGTAGAGTGCATAACGCCTAGCACCAACAACCTTTCTTACACCAATTTCTCTGACCCGCTCTAGCGATTGCGACAGTGCCAGACTGACATAATTAAAAACTGCGCAAGCCAAGATGAAAATTGCTACAAGGCTAAATATCAGTACATAACGCTGATCTGTTTTCTCTAAAATGGGGCCATCTACATCTAAGGAGAAATGAACCTCTGAAAGGGCCTGAAGCCTGAAATCGATATTCTCTACAGCCCGATTCTCTAGGTAAGCTGTAGTCAATTTGTTCTCAACCGTCTCAATGTCGGCTCCTTCAGAAAGTAGAAAATAAGACTGAGTTTGCAGATCAACATTCCACCATTTGCCACCTCGGTAGCTATCGGGATCGTGAATTAAAAGGAAAACATCTGACTTAATAGACGATGTTTCCGGTATGTCTTTGAAAATACCTGAAATGATATATTGCTCTCGCGATGTCTTCATCGTTTTACCGACAATATCCAATGAACCGTAATATGCGATCGCTTTTGATTCGCTGATTAAAATGGATGAAGGAGCATCTGGAAAAACAGGTTTTCTATCAGCATGATACTCAAGATCGAAAATGTCTAGAAATGACTCATCAACATCGTAATAATCGACGCGTTGGACGGAATCTTGTAAGCCTTCAAAATTGAAAAAGCGGAATTTCTTCGTGATACGAGAATATGCTTCAATTTCAGGTGTTCGTTCTGCGGCCAAAGGAGCCAATGCAGCCGTGGATGTACTACTTTTGCTCAATACATCACCATTCGCTTCATGTTTCACTAACCGATAGATTCGGTCCTTTTTATCATGGAATTGATCATAGGCCAACTCATTTTCTATGAATAAGTAAATGATAAAAAAGGAGGCTAATCCAATTGATATACCCAAAATATTTAACCCAGTATAGAGTTTATTCTTGAGCGTATTCCTGAAAGCAATTTTTATATAGTTTCTGAGCATAATTTCTCCTTATTCGTCTTTTAGGATTTCAACTGGATTGATGAAATAGGCTTTGATGCTATGGAATGAAACTGTTAATAGCATGATTACGGAGGCGATCAGAATCGCCGCGACGATAATAGCAAAGGGCATTTCGATTCTATATGCGAATGAGCTGAGCCAATTATCCATCCAATAGATGACTAATGGCACACTAATACCAATGGCCAAGAATAGTCTGCCAAAACTTGCTCTATTGAGCGTCTTCTGTATTGATACAAAGCCTGCGCCCAGCACTTTTCTTATTCCCATCTCCTTTGCGCGACGCTTTGTAGAATAACCTGCAATGCCAAACAACCCAATAAAAGCAACTATTGCGGCTATCAGCATGAATGTATTAATCATGGTGATCATTACGCTTTCTTGTTTGTATTGGGAATTGATTTGATCTTCCAAAAAGATATAATTAGCCTCCTCACCTCCGCTCAAGTCACGATAAACGGACTTAATTTGATCTACTGAATTCACTATGCTGGCTTCGCTTAGTTTTAGTACTAATACTGCCGAGTACCCGGTTATCTTCTCAAAAAGGGCAGCATCAATCGGTTGCTTTTTGGAAGCGATATGAAAATCATCTACTACACCAATGATCCTGAGTGTTTCGCCTGGGTTACGTTCAATAGTTTTACCCACTGCGCCATCTTCAAAACCTAGTTTCATGGCTGCTGTAGCATTAATTATAATCGCTTTGCTATCCTCCGTATCTGTTGGCAGGAAATTCCTTCCCTCAAGAAGTTTCATTCCTAGCGTCTCAAAATAGTCTTCATCGATATCGAAATTTATCCATTGGAAGTCGTACTCTCCGAAGGAGCTCATACCCAAGGTTCTTGAGGGTATAGATGTAGCGTAAGACGCAGAAACTACACCCGGAAGGTTTAATAGGTCATTTTTTAGCGACTCTTTTTTCAGGTTCATTGCCCTTGAAAACCGATTAATGATTAATTGAGACTCCTTATCGAAGCCAAGGTTTTCTTCTCGCATAAAATGCATCTGTTTGTTGGCTGTAAAGGCCACACAGATTAAGGTCACAAAAACGGCGATTTGAAATATACTGATGACTCCGATGAACCTCTTTTGAGAAAAACCTCCTTTCGCATTTTTAAAAATCTTAACGACTGAGAGTCTAGTACTTAAATAAGCAGGATAAAGAGCACATAATACAGCCACAACCAAGCTGAATCCTAGTCCTTTGAGCAATAATAATGGTTGGCTAAGCACGCCATTCCCCAACTGACGTCCGATGAGTAACTCTAATTGAGGCATCAGTAATTCGACTAATACTGTTGCCAAAATGAAACTGATAAATACGTGGATAATCGACTCTGAAATAAACTGTTGGTATAATGAGTTTCTTCGAGCACCTATGACCCGCCTTACGCCAACCTCTTTTGTTCTTTCTAAAGAATGAGAAAGGGCTAAACTAACATAATTGAAGACGGAGCAAACAAGTATAAAAATCGCTACTAAGGTGAAAGTGAAGATATATTGCCGATCTGTTTTTTCTTTCACTGGGCCTTTTACGTCCAGCGAAAAATGAATGTCTGCCAAAGGTTGTAGCGACATACTCCTTTGAGGGTTTTTGTAGCTATTTTCATTCATTATATCGTCTATCTTCTTTTCGACTGATGCTACATCCGCAGTTTCACTGAGTAAAAAGTAACTTTGATCGCTATAGCTGGCATTCCATTGATTGAAACCTCTTTCGCCCCTGTATGAATTAATCGATTTTATGTTCCCGATCATATCAGCCTTGATAGAACTGGTATTTGGTAAATCTTCGAAAACCGCTTGAACAATGAATTCATTGTTCCTAATCTTTATTATTTGACCTAAGGCATCCCTTGCCTCCCCAAAATATGCTTGTGCTTTTGTCGCGGCTAGTAAGATATGATTGGGTGTTTGAAACTTTTTCTCTGGATTTCCCTCTATAATTTTCAAATCGAACCATTCAAAGAAGCCCTCATCAACTCCAGCAGATTCAATACGATCGGTGGAGTCGGCAATCCCAGGGATGGTCACTCCTTTCGGGAAATTCTCTAGTCTTGTAAACGCTAGAATTTCTGGAATTTCTTCGGCGGCAGCAGGTGCTAAAGCAGAATTGAGCCCTCCACTCTTCTCTATTCCTGTATCTCGATTTATGTTTTCAATAATTCTAAAGACCTGATCTTTTTTAGGATGAAACTGATCATAGGCCAATTCATTACTAATAAACAGCGCAATAGTAAAAAACGACGCTAATCCGATAGCCAAGCCTAAAATATTCAGACTTGCATAGAGCTTATTGTTCTTAATATTCCTGTAGGCAACTTTTAAATAATTCTTGAGCATAGCAATTTTTAATCGTTTCTAAGAATGTTAACTGGATTGAGCTTTAGGGTCGACAAGCCTTTGGCTAGTACCGTAATGGTTGCTAACAAGTAGATGGCCAGACCAGCGTACAGGCCATGACTAGATGTCAGTGGAAGTCTGTTGAAATAGGCATTTAATAGGTTATCCATCAATAAATAGGCAGCTGGTATAGCTGAAATCAAAGCTATGGTGATGACCGCTAGATATAGTTTGGATAGCGTCCATTGTAATTCGAAAAAGGAAACCCCAAGTACTTTTCTAACACCAATTTCTCTCATACGGAATGAAATATTAAAGGCAATCATGGCAAACAGTCCGAAAAGAGATACGGCTATGATTAAGGTAGTCACGCCACTGATGATTGTCGTCAACCGCTGTATTCGGTGATAGTTTTTAGCATAAGCAGCATCCAAAAACTCAAAGGCCATCACTTCATCTTTATAAATACCTGCAAAAGCCGCTTCAACAGAAGAGAGTCCCTCTTTCATATTGTCCTTATCTAGTTTTACTAGTAAGTTTTGCCGTGGTGATATCAATTTTTTAGTAGGCAGAATAGTCAGTGGCCGTACTGGCGATGAAGGTCCTTTGAGGAAGACATCTTCTATAACCGCGATGACACGTTTATTCACTTTACCCTGACCATAAATATCTAACTGAACCGTAGCCCCGACAGGTTGCTCTAATTCGAGCTTCTTGGCAAGCAATTCATTAATGATTACGCCTTCAGAAAAATCAGTAGAGATCGCTGGGGCTAGATTTCGGCCTGCGGTGATATGGATTCCGAGCGTAGAGATAAAGGTTTCATCCGTTTGAAAACTTTCAGCATAGCGAACCGACTTTTCACCATAAAAGACATGGTTCGCGCCTGCCGCCCCAGCTGGTAAAGGCCCGATCGTTGTTCCGAGTACCAGTGAATTACTATTGACAGCATTTAGAAACCTTTCGGCTTCCGCTTCATTCTGGTTAGGAAATGGTACAGCGACAACTTGCTCCTTTGTAAAGCCTAAATCGTAATTGAAATAATGGTCTATTTGGCCATTCATCATTGACATGACAGTAATCAAGAAAGCACACAGCGTAAACTGAAACCAAAGCAGTACTCTAAAGAGCGTTTTACTCCTCGTGTTACCCATCATGCGTGTTTTTAATATCCTACTCGGTTCAAAACGAGAAAGAAAAAATGCTGGATAAATTCCTGCTAAAAGGCCACAAAGCACTGCATAACCAATAAGCATCACAATTTGAAGTGGTTTCAAATAGTCGATACTCATTTCTATGCCCATAAGGTTTGAAACTGATGGTATTATCAGTTCTAATGCTATGACGGCTACCACCAAACTGATCAAAGAGAATACAACTGACTCGGACAGAAATTGAGCGATCAACTGTTTTGGCAGAGCACCATTAACCTTTCTTATGCCCACCTCCTTCGCCCTTTGAATGGCTCTAGACACAGCCATATTCACATAATTTGTAAGGGCTATGATCATCAGGATAGCGGCTAGAATTCCGCAAATCAACATGACATCTTTATTGGCTCCGAGGCCTTTGTTTCTGTTGTTCATGGATGCACCACTTCTCGACCAATCCCAATATGAGTCAGCAAAAGGAGTTAATTGAACCTCGCTCTTATACATCCCGCCTTCAGGTACATTTTTAGCATATAGCGCCTCTAGTTGGGCCTTAATTTCATCTTCGTTAGCGCCTTTCGAAGTTTTTAGGTAAATGAAATAGGTGTTCATATCCCATGACTGCAAAGCTTGTCTTGAGTTTCGCGCCACTAATGGGATGACTATATGTGGTTGAAACTGAGAATTGGCTGGAAAGTCATTCAAAACCGCTTTGACCACAAACTCACCCTGTTTTTCGATTTTTAGAGACTTGCCAACAACATTAGTTTCATTGAAATACTTTAAAGCCGTTTCTTTAGAAATGACTATGCTTTTTGGATCGCTTAAGGCCCCTTCTAAGTCACCGTATGCAGCCGTGAATGAAAATACATCGAAAAACGACTCTTGAAATTGATAATATGGCTCGCTTATCGACTCATTTTTATCATTGATGACTTTTAAATTAGCGACGCCAGTAGAGGTGGTTGTAATGGCCTCAATATTTGGTACTTCCTTTTCAATGGCATCCGCGAAAACAGCTGGAGTAAAAACATTGAAGCCACCTCCATATCGATCGGAATACTTTAATTTGACAACCTTTATATCCTCAACATCATCATGAAATTTGTCATAAGAAATCTCATAATTGATATATAAGGCTACGATGATAAAGCCCATCATAGCCGAAGACAATCCAATGATATTGGTTATCGTGTAAATTCTATTCTTACGAATGTTGCGTAAAGCGACTTTAAGGTAGTTTCTCCACATAAATTTAGTCTTCTTTTAAGTGATCAATTGTGTTGGCAAAAAAGGCTCGAGTTGTATGTATACCCATGGCAGGCAAAATAACAAGTGCTGCAAGGCCTATTATTGGTACAAAAGCTATCAACTCCAAGTCGATATGGTAAGCGAAATCATTTAGCCAATTGTTGATACATAAGTAAGCCAAAGGCACAGCAACCAGCGCACCGAGTATCATTCTCAGAAGCCCTCGAGCATTTATCGAGCTCGTAATATCAAGCAAACTGGCACCTAGTACTTTTTTAATGCTTACTTCTTTAATTTTTCGCTTCACTGTGTAAGCACTGGAACCGAGTATTCCCATCACAGCGATGAGCAACGCGACACTTGTAAATATGCCTATAACACGCAAAATGACCATTTCACTGCTATACATTCTGTCATAGCGTTCGTCTAAAAACGAATATTTAAAGTTTGTTGAGCCCGTGACTTTATCGAATCGATCCAACAGATCGGCAAGCGCTTCTTTTGGACTCTCTCCCTTCAACTTGACTAATAAATTTCCAAATCCATCATTGTCGAAAAGTCGAATAGCCAAAGGTCGAATAGGCGATTGCTTTGATTCGAAGTGAAAGTCTTTTACGATCCCGATCACTTCTTTTCCATTAAACTTTTTACCAATAGCACTGGCATTACTAAAGACCTTGGCCGCAGATTCGTTAATCAAAACATAATCCTTGTTAGATGGAATATCTTCAAGCATCCGGCCTTCAATGAGTTCTAAGTCTAGTACATTTACGTAGTCCGCTTCTACTTGATATTCAGCATAGTTAATATCCAATTCCTTATTATAGAAGACCGCACGTGATTGTGAGGGAAATGTTGTAGCCAAGCTCTGTGATGAAACATACGGACTTTTAGCAAATTCAGCCTTTAAGGCCTCTTTTTTAAAGATACTTTCACGTGTATTCACATTTACTACTACCACTTGATCTTTGTCAAAACCAAGGTTCTCATTTTGTATAAAATGAAACTGTTTATTGATAAATACAGTGGCAGAAATTAAGAATAGGAACACTGCCACTTGAAATCCATTGACCAAGTCAATAAAAAACGACTTATTGAATAAACTGGATCGTTTTGCCGAACCCCTAAGATCCGTCAGGTTCTTACTAGAGACGATCAGCGCTGGGTAAGCCGTAGATATTAATGCCGTTAAAATAGCCACGCAATATGCCCCAAACAAAACGCTAGGCGACCCGAATAAATCAATGCCCAAGTTTCTGCCTAGCAACAATTCTAGCTGAGGAACCAATGCTTCGACTATAATCAGCCCTAAAACAAAAGACAGGCTTGTTAAAACCAACGATTCGACAAAATAAATGAGCAGAAGCTGCCATTTTTCAGCACCAATAGTTTTCCTAATACCAATTTCCTTAACTCTTTCTACCGATTGAGAAAGTGTTAGGGATGCATAATTAGTAACCGAACTGATCAAAACAATCAGAGCAATTAGACTAAATATGGTGAGATAACTTGGGTCTATTTTGTTGGCCACGCCATCCACAAGTTTTACATCGAAATGGATGTCTTTAACCGCCTGGCTAGCATATTGGATATTCGATCCCTGTTTATCCTGAAGGTTATGTTCTTCAGTGATTTTTTTAAGTACTTCAGCTTTTTGTTCGTCAGTTATGCCTTTTGAAAACTTATAGACGGTTTCAATCGAGGGCACCCGCCAATCAGTGAATTTGAAAGGGAATTGTTTATTGGCCTCTACATAAGAAGAAGCTATGTTGAACTGAATCGATGAATTCGTAGGAACATCTTCGAGTACTCCCACAATTGTCCATTGACTTTTACCTATGCTTATTTTTTCTCCTAATGCCTTCTTAGTTGATCCAAATATGTCTTTGGCTAACGACTCTGTTAAAACGGTGCTATTCGGCTGTAACTCATAATCTGGGTATTCACCAAGTAGTAAACCAAAAGAGAACACATTAAAAAAGTCGGTATCAACTCGTTTTATATTCAGTTTGACATTTTGCTTGTTGTAAGTCAATGAATCTGGGTAAGTTACTACCCCACCATTGGAATATCTGGTGACTGCCTCAATTTGCGGTAAATCGCTTTTTATGAAAGTTGAAATTGCTGCTGAAGTACGTACTGAACGCGTATCAGCATTCTCGGAATTTGTAACTCTGATTAATCTGTAGAGTCGGTCATTACCATCGTGAAATTTATCGAAGGACTTTTCTTTTTGAACAAATAGGAAGATGATTAGAACGGCCGCAAACCCTATAGATAAACCAACTAGGTTTGTTAGGGTATAGAGCTTATTACCGATTAATCGTCTTAATGCTATTTTCAAATAGTTAGTCCACATATCAATTTTCTCGTAAAGTGTCTACTGGGTTTTTTCGGGTAAATTTCAGCATGCAGAAACAAACTGTTAAAAGCCCTAACACGGACATTCCGACTGCTACCTTTATAGGAATAGCACTGGTCAGTTCAATTCTATGAGTGAATTCGTTGAGCCATTGACTGCCTAAAGTCCATGCCAATGGCACTCCAATCAGTAATGCCAATAACATGGAGTATTTAAACTCTCTTGAAATAGCACCGAAAATGTCTTTGTAGTGGGCACCCAGTATTTTTCGAATACCGAGCTCCTTTATTCTGGATTGAATATTTAAGCTCGTCATTCCAAATAATCCAAAGAATGAAATAGCCACACTGATCACAGTAAAGAAGAGTAGTGTATTTCCCGAGGCTTTATCCTTTGCCAACATGCGCTCGTAACTTTCATTCATAGCGGCATATTCGAATGGTTCATCTGGGATTAAAGAATCCCAAACTCGATTAATGCTGGCAATAGCTTTATCTTGGTTAGTTGGAGCAAGTTTAATGCATGCTCTGAATAACCTTTGCTGGTTTCTACGGAGAATAATTGGTTTATCCGCATCTCTCAGTGTTCCCGATTGGAAATTCTTGATCACGCCTATAACATTGAGTTTTGTTTCGTACTCTCCTTTTCCATTTGTAATGATTGGCAATTCATCAAAAGACTCAATTCCCATTAGTTTTGCCGCAGCCTGATTGACGAGGATGGAGTTATCATCTGTCGACAAATCATCGTCTAGATTTCGACCGGCTAGTAATTCGATACCCATAGAAGGAATAAACTGATCATCGATACTCATGTGATACATGCGTACCGTGGCGTCAGGAGACTTGCCTGGCCAGCTATACCCTGTACTTGAATTAAAGATATTGATGACATTACTATCGGTGAATGAGATCGATTCGATCAATGGTTCTTTCTTTAATTCATTTAAGAATGACTTACCAGTATCTCGATCGAAAATATCAACAGAAATCATGGTATCTCTCTGAAAACCAGGATCCTTTACTTGCATAAATGACACTTGACTGTAAACAATCAGCGCAATGATGCCAATGGATAGGGTTATAGTAAATTGAAGCACAAGCAAGATCTTGCTCAGGCCAACTTTTGACCTACCCATGTTAATCTTACCTTTCAAAGACTCAACTGGCTTGAACTTGGAGATAATTAAGGCAGGGTAAAACCCAGATCCAACGACTAAGAATAGCCATAAACCAAGTGTAAAACAGGCGAAATTGAAATAACCAAAAGCCAAGACCATGGCATTTACATTAAAGTTTAGGCCGGTCAATGAAGTTATAGATTCGTCCAATACTTCCACGAGTATGACACTTAGAACAAGCCCTATCGACACTTGTAAAGCCGATTCTGTCATAAACTGAACAACCAGATTTCGTCTGGAAGCACCGATCGACTTTCTAATACCAATCTCCTTTGCTCTTTCTAAAGATCGGGCTGTGGACATATTGAAAAAGTTAATACAAACCAGCAGGATGATGAGAAATCCGATACCAGAAAGTATAAACATATTTGACTTGCTTACCTGGCCAGGAATGTCTCCAAAAGCCACAAAGTCTTGCATATGAATATCGGCAAGTGGCTGTAGTTTTAATTCATATATCCCTCCCATATCATATGGGCTATTTTCAACAACCAGGTCCTTTATGCGCGTATCAATTTGTTCAGGATCGACGCCTTCTTTTAACTTCAGGTAAGTAAAACAATTTGCATTGCCCCATTCCTGATCAATTGGTTTATGGCCAAGACTTGCCACAACATCCATACTGATGAGATACTCAGGTCTAAAGTGGTTGTTAGGCTGTACATTTTTGAAAACTCCACTAACCGTAAGCTTCAATGGCACATCGCTATTACGTTTATTTAGCTCAATCACTTGACCAATGGCAGAGGTATTAGAGAAATATTTTTCACTTAAGGCTTCCGATATAATGATAGATTCTTTTGCTTTTAGCGCTTCATTCTGATTGCCCTCTACAATCTCGAAGCCAAGAATATCTAGTACCTCAAAGTCGGCATAGTATCCATTTCGCTCTCTAATGAGTTTATCGGCTACTTTGAAAACTTTAGGTGCGCTACGTTGCACTCTAGCGGCTTGGTCTACCTGATCTACTTGTGTATCTAAATAAGGTTTAATGGCAGTTTGGATAATAACTCCTCTTTCGTTGTTATCCCTAAGATTGGTCACCCGATAAACGGATTCATGTTCATTTATCTGTCTATCGAAACTGAATTCGTGAATTACATAAGTCCCAATAAACAAAGCACAGACCAGACCGAATGTTAAACTGGCAATATTGACAAGAGAGAACAATCTCTTCTTGACTAAATTTCGTACAGCACTTTTAAGATTCTTATTCATAGTGAAGGTCATTAATAGGGTTTCTTTTGGCGGACCTAATTGTTATTGAAGACACTGTGAGCCAGGCAATTAAAAAAGTTACTAGGACTGGTATCGCAAAAAGTGTGAAAGTGATTTCAATACGATTTACATAGTCTTCAAGAAAACGCTCAATGATAAAATAAGCGATAGGTATGGCGATTATTATCGATAAGATTAATAGTCGCATAAACCCTTGGTTTAACATGAAAAGGAGTGTTCTAACTGGTGCTCCCAGCACCTTTCTGATACAAATTTCTTTTCGCCTTTGGGTAGCAGAAAAGCTAACTAGCCCCAAAAGACCCATCACGGCTACTACTATGGCAAGGATCGATGAATAGTTCAAAGTCTTGGACCACAACGCCTCTTTTTTATACAGGCTTTCATTGTAAACATCCATAAAAGTGATAGCAGTAGGCGAAAAAGGGAGTATTTCTCTCCACCTATCATTGATAGATTGGATGACATCCGAAAGTTTACCTTCCTGATACCTAACATAGATGTTATCGACGAGGTATCGGTTACCTACATGGCTTTCGGCCTTTAGAATTACAGAATTAATCTTTGACTTCGCCGAATAGACCTGGATATCACTGATTACCCCCACTATTCGGTATTTATCATCGTCGATGGTCTTGCCAATAGGGTTATCGAATCCTAATGAGTTCACTAATGACTCATTTAGGAGCACAGGAATTGATGGATTATTCTCGTCTGGTTTCATAAGGTCAGCACGTGTAAACGCCCTCCCTGCCACTAAATCTATCTCCAAAGTATTCAGATAATCGGGATCGGCATTGCTAATCGGGATGAGTATTCTTTGACCATCCTCATCTTCGAGGAACATGGCTTCAGAAAAATCACCTACAGCGCCAATAGCGGTAATATTTGGGTTTTTCGATAGCTCGTTTTTAAACCGCTCAGCAATAGCTTTTGAGTCATCTTGGGGTATTACCAATTTGATCAGGTTCTCATCATTATAACCTTTATCCTTATTGACCAGAAACAAATGTTGCTTATTGATCGAAACTGTGACGATCACAAAAACAATGGCAATCAGAAATTGAAAAGTGACCATCGATTTGGTGAGTAATTGCTTACCACCTATGCTTATTCCTCCTTTGAATACTCTTGTAACTTTTAGTTTTGATAAAAAGAACGAAGGATAAATTACCGATAACAAGGATGCAAAAAGGACACTCGCGAAGCATAATAGCAATATTGACTTATCATGGGTGAGACCTCGATTAAACTCCTTATCTATGATAGTTTCGAAAGATGGAAGGGCAATTTCTGCTAGAATAACACCCAACAAAAATGATATGAGGCAAATTACTGTGGCCTCGAAAAGAAACTGTGAAATAAGCTGCTTTTTACCTGCTCCGATCGTTTTTCTTACCCCGACCTCTTTGGCTCTTCTAATAGAATTTACGAATGTAAGGTTAGCAAAATTGAAGCACGCCACTATTAGAATTAGAACCGCGATACCTGAGAGGATATACGATTGGCTGATATCATTTTTGCCATTACTTCCTTCAAAGTGTACATCTTTTAATGGAAGCAATCCACTGTCATTTGCCCTACCCATTTCTCCAGTATCTGCACTCTCAGGGTTGCGCAGGTTTCTGACTTCTCGCATTTTGGCAAGCACACTATTGAGATCAGCGTTTTCGTCGAGTAAAAGAAATGAAGATATAGGAGTGATAAACCAAGCATTCATGGACCATTGGTCTTTAATGGTTTCTAGCTTGGTCCATGACATGAGCATGTCGAATGTAAAACTTGAGTTAGATGGGTGGTCGGTGATGACCGCACTCACTACAAAATCTTCAAACCCCTTCCCTACGTCAATCCTTAAGGTTTTACCTACTGACTTCGACGTTCCAAAGTATTTATTCGAAGAACTCTCCGTGAGTACAATAGACTCCAAATTGGACAGTGCTTTATCAAAAGCACCATCTACCAATTCAAAATCGAATATTTCAAATAGCGATTTCTCTGCAAAGGTCAATCGTTTTTCATCTATATATTCCTCATCCAGATTTACGGTTGCCCCTTCGTTTCTTAATCTGGCAAAAGCTTTTACTTCTGGTATTTCTTCGCCAAATGCTTTGGCTTCAGGATATGAGCTCGCATGCATGACTCTTTCCTGACCCTGAAAGTTAGAAATGGTGGTAATTCTATAGATATCGGCCTTATTTGCATGCCAACTATCATAAGTCAATTCATCTTTGACGAACATGCTTATAAGCAAACATCCCGCTATTCCTAAGGCTAAACCGCTAATATTTATAGCAGCATAGGCCTTATTTCTCAAAAGGTTTCGAATAGCAGATTTTAGATAACTTTTTAACATGGCTTATTCATTTCTAAGTGAAACAACTGGGTTTAGTTTGGCTGATTTGAGTGATTGGTATAATTGAATTATCCATACCGAAATGATTAGAAAAACTATCGGCATGGCGAAATAAAGCAGGTTTAACTCAATTCTATTGGCAAAGGCTTGGAGCCATCTATTGCTATAGATGTAAACTATTGGCATCACGAATACTGCAACTGCACAAATCAAAAGCGTAGTACTACTATTCAGCATCCACACGATTTGTCGAACTTCAGCACCAAATACTTTTCGAATTCCTATTTCCTTCAGTCTAGTTTCAGCCATAAATACAGAAAGTCCGAAAATGCCCAAGCTGGCTATAAAAAGCGCCAATAAACTGAATAGACTAAAGGCTTGGCTTAACTTTTCTTCGGCTTCATATTTAGCAGCAAAATGATCTTCTAGGAAAGTGTATTCGAAGGCGGAATATGTAGCGTAGCTATTGAAGATTTTTGCAATTGTTCGAAGTACTTCAGATGCATCGCCATTATATCGGATGTAAACATTAGAGAATTCGCCTCGATTTCCCTGAGTAGTCGTAAACATTAATGGTTCTACCCTTTCTTTTGCCGTTCCGTAAATAAAATTCTTAACGACACCTGTCACCTTATTTACTTCCAGGTCCATTAGCCTTTTATTGAGGCCAGAATCCCAATTCATGGTGGATAAGGTAGCTTCATTAACAATTAGTGCTCCTCTGGTTTCACTTATCGGTATATCTTTAAAAGTAGTGCCCTCAGAAATTTGCATCCCCATAAGCTCAAAGAACCCTCGCTCTACTCTTTCATAAACAATCGGCAAGTCTTCTTCACTGCCCTCAATATCCGTTTCAATTTTTCTTCCTCCACTAAAAATATTGAAGGAACTTCCTACAACGCCTGATATTTGAGGTGAACTCAGCAGGTCGTTCTTAAAATTCTGATAAGATTTCTGAAGGCCTTCATCCCTTAGTGGTACCGTAATCAGATTATCCGTGTTAAACCCTACATCCAAATCGCGCATGTACTGATATTGATTATACACTATTCCAGTCAGTGCCATTAGCACCAAGCAAATAGCGAACTGTAAACCAACTAGCGTGCGCCTAAAACTGCTCTTATGGGACTTATTTCGAATGCTTTTTAGCGGTTTAAAACGCGAAAGAAATAAAGATGGATAGATTCCTGCAACCAAGCCTACTATGATCGTAAAAGCCAAAAAGTATAGATATGTTGAAAAGCTTCCGTAAGGAATTTGGACTGACTTACCAGTGTAACTGTTAAAATAAGGCATGGATATTTCTGCCAAACAAACGGCTAGCACAGTTGAGAATAAGGACATGGTGATGGACTCCACTAAGAATTGTTGGACTAACTGGCTTCTGTAACCTCCTAGTACTTTTCTTACCCCAACTTCTTTAGCTCTTTTTGAAAATCTAGCCGTAGAGAGGTTTGTGTAATTGACTACTGCAACTATTAATATGATCAAAGCAATAGCCGCATATAGGTTTACGTAGGCCCGCTCCCCTTTAGGTTTGAAATAAGATGTATTCCAGTCAGATAGGTAAATCTCGTCCAATGGGACAAGCTTAATTATCACTTCCCCAGTATTAGGCGCGATAGCTTTCTCAATCTTATCCGCAATCAGTTGAACATCATTAATAGGTTGGTCAACCTTAATATAAGTTGGGAAACTACTGATATCCCATTTCGTTAAATCGATCTTATAGTTGAAAATCTTAAAAAACGTAAGGTCTCTCACGTTATTAAATGAGATAAGGTAGTCGAGCGCTAAATGTGAATTTTTAGGCAAGTCTTTGAAAACTGCGCTAACGATAAAGTCTTTATAACCTACAATTTCAAATGTCTTACCGATCGCATTGGTAGCATTTCCAAAAACCTTATTGGCTGCTGATTCTGAAAGAATAATATCATTTTCTCTTAACTCAAATCCTTCAGTTTCGGCATCCAAAAATTCGAAATCAAAGAAGTCGATGACGGTATTATCTACCGAATGTATCTTGGGTAAAATGAAATCATTTCCAACTGCCGATACCTCCAAATCTCCTCTTACCCCTATTCTAGCAAAAGACTCGATCTCCGGTATGGCCTCTTTGGCCAATGGTCCTAAAGGTGCCATAAGTCTGTCTGGCCCATCACTCACTCCAACCGAGTCAGTCATATAAACCTGATAAATCAGGTCTTTATTCGGATTGGAAGCATCGTAATTATATTCATTGTTTACATAAACAATCAGGACAATAAAGCACGCCATACCAATAGCTAGCCCAGTAATATTCACTATTGCATGAAGTCGATCTTTTCGAATGTGACGTAATGAGATTTTGATGAAGTTGTATAGCATTTGACCTTGTTGTTTTACTATTCGTTTCTCAATGAATTGATCGGGTTTGTTCTAGCCGCTCTGTAGGATATAAAGACCACGGTGAGCCATGCTATGACTAGCGACATGGCCATTACTACTAAAATTTGTAGGGCAGAAAAGTTGACGTGATAGACAAACCCATTAAGCCACTGCCCCATTAAGTAGTAAGCAAATGGTGCCATAATAATCATTGCCAGTAATGGTAGAAGCAGTGATTTCATGGTAAAATTCACCAGTATGCTTTGAATACTAGCACCTAAAACTTTGCGTATACCGATCTCTTTGACACTTCTCTGCGCATTGATAGAGGTAAGACCAAACAAGCCAAGGCAGGATATAGCAATGGCGATCAGACCGAAAATTGTGGCTAGCTGTTGGATTAGCAGTTCACTCTGATACATCTGCTCGTGTTCTGCATCTAAAAACTCATACTCGAATACAAAACCAGGCATAAAATCGGCATATGTATCCTCTAATTTCTTAAGCGCAGCTTTTTCTTGACCTGGAGCTATTTTAATTGTCACATAATCACTGTTATCGGCATAATTGACAATAATCAGTGGTTGAATTTCTTCATAAACAGAAGCGATATGAAAATCTTTAATTACGCCTATGATCTTGGTATCGACGCCCCAAAATTGAACCGGCATACCAATAGGGTTTTCAACATTCATCCCTCTAACAGTCGCCTCGTTCACCAAAACGCCTAAATTATCTGTTTCTATTTCTGACGAGAAGTCTCTACCAGCAACTACTTCTAGGTTCATGGTTTTAACAAAATCCACTTCTGAGAAAAGCAGCCTAAAACTTGTTTTGTCTACTAACGGGTCCTTTCCCTCCCATTCAAAATTTCCTGTAGCCGAGCCTATATTCAAAGGATTGCCTCCAACAAGAGTTGCTGAAGTAATACTCGGGCTTTTGAGCAATTCCGCCTTGAAGCTGTCATATCGTTTTAAGAGATCTCCGTGGTTGTAAAGCTTCACCACGCCTTCTTTATCAATATTGGCTTTACCATTGAGAATAAAGTCCACTTGATCGTTGACCACCCAAGTAGCAAAAATTAAGAACCCAGCGATTGCGAATTGAAATACAACAAGACCTTTTCTAAAGGTTCTTCCAGTACCCGAAGTCCCTTTTACATCAATTTTACCTTTTAAGGCCTTCACTACTTTAAAACCTGACAGTACCAATGCTGGATATATGCCCGATACTAACATAGTGAAGACGGCCAGACTGGCTAATATGAGTAGTAAATTTCCATCTAACCAATTGAGCGTTATCGCTTTACCCGTAAGATCATTAAATGGGCCTATAAGTACTTCTACCGACACGATGGATAGTAGAAATGCGATAAGTACGATTAAGCCTGATTCCGTCAAGAATTGCTTGACCAAAACGAGCCTTGAAGCGCCTGTCACCTTCCTTACCCCTACTTCTTTTACACGTTTAAATGCATCTGCAACCGATAGGTTGATAAAGTTGATACAAGCGATGAAAACGATGAAAACGCCAATAATTCCTAGCAACCGAACGTATTCAATTCTTCCTCCGCTCTGAACACCATTTTCATAATCTCCTTTGAGGTAGATATCATCGAATGGCTTTAGAAATAGGGAAACACCGTCACCACCATTATTCTTTTTAATGAGATCGCTGATTTTATTGTTCACCACATTTTGGTCGGCATTTGGAGCTAGTTTTACATAAGTGCCGATGCCTGCATTGCCCCATTTCATGATCCAATCATTCTCCTTGACCCAGTGTTCCATAGAAATGGCAAACCCAAACTCGAATCGACTATTCTTTGGCGGATCAGTTACAATTGCCCTGACGATAGCGTCTCGGCTATTATCAATTTTTACGATTTCACCGATAACATCTACCCTTTTGAAGAGCCGCATGGCCATACTTTCTGTAAGAAATATATCCCCACCAGTGGCTAAAGATTCCTCCTCAAGTTTTCCCTTAATGATCGGATAGTTAAAAACCTGGAAAAACTCCTCATCAGCCATAATACCAGTTTCTTTGATGCTGATGTTTCCTACTGTCAATTGATGAACTCTTTCATCTACCCGAAGCGCTTTTTCCACTTCAGGGTAGTCACTGTCCAACACGTTTTTGATTTGCCCATTTTGATTCCAACCAGTGGATATTTCTCCATTGTTGTGCTGGTTGTTGGTCATAACGATGTGAATGAGCTCACTATCCTGATGGAACCCGTCGTAGTTCACTTCATCGTTAATCCATAGAAAAATCAGTAAGCTAGTGGTGAGACCGACCATTAACCCAAATACATTTATCAGCGTAAATTCACGCTTTTTCAAAAGGTTTCTGAAGGCTATTTTAAAGTTAGTTTTGAGCATTTTACTATTCGTTTCTCAGTGAATTAACTGGGTTTGAATTGGCTGTTTTAAATGACTGAATGGAAATGGTAATGACTGCTATACCCAATGTGATGATCATAGGAATAAGGAATAACATGACACCAATATTGATTTGATCGGCAAAATTTTCCAGCCAACTTTCCACTAAATAGTAAGCGATCGGGATAGTGAATACAAATGACAAGAGCACAAGCTTGGAGAAGCCTGAATTAAGCAAAAACACCAATTGTGACACTGAAGCGCCTAAAACTTTACGTACACCGATCTCTTTTTCACGCTGCTGAGCTGCTAAATGGGCTAAACCAAATAGACCTAGACAAGAGATGGCAATAGCTAATAAGGTAGAATAAGTAATTACTTGTTTCCATCGTTTCTCCTCCGCAAAAGTGTTTTTGTTTTCCTCTTCGATAAAAGCAAAACTCAAAGGCTGATAAGGATCTACTTTTCTCCATGCCTCCTCAACTGCTGATTTGATGTTTGACAAGTAATCAGGATTATACTTAATCGTAAGGTTTTGATAGTCATTATTTAATCCCGGCGAAAAGAATACCATCGGCATGACATTATTCTTCGCGGATGCATATTTGTAATCTGGTATAACCCCGACGATTCGGGCGCGATCGGTTCCTCCGCCATCTCCAACAATCTGGCCTATTGCTTCATTCAGGTCGACATCGATTTCTTCCAAAAACCTTTCGTTTACCAAGACATTCTGCAATGTATCTTGCGTTCTACCGTAGTCATCGCCCGTATCTTTCAACCTTCGGCCTGCTAAAAGTGGAACTTCAATCATGTCAAAATATGCGTCTTCGGCACTAGATGTTAAGGAAAAGAATTTATTACCAGCCAGGTCAAATTCAGAGCCGCTTCCATAACCCTTTGTCAATGCCATTTGCTCAATTTGAGGGTTTGACATCAATTCGTTCTTTAACAATTTGCCATTCTCGCCATTACCATTTAACGAGACTCTCACTTGATTTTTATCGTTGTAGCCTAAATCGACTGTGAGCATATGTTTGATCTGGAGATTCATGGCAATTGTTCCAACTACCAGTATACCAGCCATAGTAAATTGCAGCAGAACAAGTCCTTTGGAAACGTATCGTTTGCCTGCCAACTTGGCCTTACCATTGAGACTTGAAATGATAGGGAACCTTGAAATGGCAAATGACGGATAAGCTCCTGCCAGCAAGGCCGTAAAAATGACAAGCAAAAAGCATGAACCGATGAGTGTTGCATCACTCATTACGTTTCCAGCAAATTCTTTGTTGACCAAATTGCCAAATCCGTTCAGGAAGAATTCAGCCATAATGAGGCCCAATACAAAGGAGATAATAGACACATATACTGCTTCGCTTAAAAACTGAAAAGCGAGTTGTTTCTTTAGTGCACCGAGCACTTTTCTCACCCCGATTTCTTTGGCCCTTGGTAATGACCTAGCCACTGTGAGGTTTGCAAAATTGATACACGCCAAAACCAGTATAACAATGGCAATGAGTGACAGTATATAGGAAGAATTTGGATCGTTGGCCGCTTTTATACCAGCGGACCCACTGTTAAACTCTTTACTTAAATGAATATCAGTGAAAGGTTGGAGCCCATTGACCACACTTCTCGCAAAGGCCTCATCTTCTCCTGGGTTAAGGCGTTCGCGGACTTCTTTGATTTTTTCGGCTACGGCTACAGGGTCTGCCCCTGCTCTTAATTGTAGAATTGAAGTTGAGCCGATGCTTCCCCATGGTCGGGTAACAGGTCCTTGAAGTGCCTCATGCTTCTTCCAAGGGAATACAAACTCTAAGCGTAGCGATGAATTTGTAGGTATATCATTAATAACTGCATCAATAATGTATTTTTCTAACTGTCCTTGAAGTCTAATCGTCAATTCCTCTCCCGCGACATCTACTCGACCAAAATACTTCTCCGCGTTTTCCTTGGTGATAACTACACGATTTAGTTCTTCTAAAACGCCATCTAGCGAACCAGACAACACCTCGAAATCAAACATTTCAAAGACGCCTTGGTCACTAAAAACTACTCCAAACTGGCGAATAAAGTCTTCGCCTTTACGGACAATCGCAGCTGTGCCAGAGAACCTTGTGAAATTCTCAATCTCAGGAATCCGTTCGGCGAACTCCTTAGCTTCAATTTCACTAGTGGCTCCCATTTTCATGGTACTTCCACCAAACTCTAATTCAGAAGTGAGTCTGTATAATACATCTGATTTTGAATGATACTGATCAAATGTGACCTCATCTTTGACATACATGAGAATGAGCAAACAACAGGCGATGCCCAATGCTAATCCTGTAATGTTAATGAAAGAATAGCCTTTGTGTCTGGCAAGATTTCTAAATGCGATTTTGACGTAGTTCTTTATCATATCTTCAACTATTCGTTTCTTAATACATCCACAGGGTTCTTTTGAGCGTTTTTGTGACCATTCAATGAGAGCACAAAAACAGCTAGGAATAGCACAACAGCGCTAGAGGTAATGAAATAGGTAGTTAGACTTTCAACTCGGTAAGGGAAACCTTCCAACCAGCCAGATATCAGCTCATAGGTTACAGGAATAGATAGCAGCAGAGATATGAGCACTAAGCCTAGAAACCGACCATTAGATAATTTCAACAGGCTTAAATAATCGGCACCCAACACTTTTCTTATGCTCAATTCGCGCTCTCTAAATTGACTTTCAAAAGTGGCAATGGTAAACAATCCAAGAAAGGCGATGATTACTAGCATGGCCGTTAAACCATTGAAAATAGTCAGTAATGTTGCCTCCCTTTTAAATGCGTTTGCATAAAAAGTGGCCAATTCTGTCGTTTTAAGTGGCTTTTGAACGTTCTGATCTTTCCACAGCTGTTCCAGTTGTGCCATAACAACATCCTTCTCACCTGCCCTAAACTTGAATTGTAAGTTTCTTATTTCCTCTTTATTGATCGTTAAAATCACCGGGGAAATTTCAGATTTCACACTAGCTACATGAAAATCCTTAACCACTCCGATAATCTCAAATCGATCAATCTTCTTACCGATAATGTCTTCTATCCCTACCGACTTATAGGCGGTTTCATTGATAATTGCTGCATTTTCGAGTCTAGATTCTGGAATATCGGCAAAGGTTTGACCCTTAATCAATTCCACTTCCATTACTTCATTAAAATTCAGATCAACTGGACTCGTACGGAACAATGCCTGCGTTTCTTCCCCATCTTTGATCACTGGGAGAAACATTCCCATCATACTACTTGGCAATGAAGACCCTGTGACTGCCGAAATTTGAGGTATTCGCTCCAATTCAGACTTCAACTGTTCATAGCGCCGTCCAAATCCATTTTCATAGAGACCAATGCTAAAGACATTCTCAGTATTATAGCCTATATCTTTGTTAATCATATATTTAGCCTGTCCTCTTATGATAAATGCACTTGAAAGTAGACCAGCACAAATCACAAATTGAAAACCCACAATAAGTTTTCTAACCACCGATCGGTTCACATTAGGCAGGCTGCCTTTGAGTAAGCTAGATATATTAAATGAGGAGGAAACTAGTGCAGGATAAATGCCCGATATTAAAACGACTAGTGCTAAAGCTCCGAATGGTAACAAGAGTAGCTCAGGCTGTTTTATAAAGGAAAGATCTAATCTTTTACCTAGAATTTGATTTACATCTCCTAGACTCAATTCCACGGCAATGATGGCAATAACCAAGGATATAATAGCAACTAGCGCTGTTTCGCCAATGGATAGTAAGATCAGCTTGGCCTTGCTAGCACCAAGTACCTTTCTGATAGCCATATCTTTGGTTTGGGCAAAAGAACCAGCAATTTTTAGGTTCACGTAATTAAAACAAGCAACCAGAAAGAGTAATGCACCAACAATTGAAAAAATGTAGATGTACTTTCGATCACCTCCGAAAACGGGTCTCTCCCGTCCGTTAGCTCGACCATCTAGGTAGAGGTCACTAAATAAGTCGAACCCTACAATCATAGGTTCATCGAAAGGTTGATTTCGTTGGTAAATTTCGTCTAGATCTTTCGTCAGGTCTTCAATTGAATAATTATCACGCATGAGAACGTAATTTTTACCCCATCCTAGCTGCCAGTTACCTTTATAACTTGAATAGGGATGCGCATTTAAATCTGCATAAATGATCAAATCAAAACGCAGGTGTGAATTGCTTGGAATTGGCTTCAATACACCAGATACACTATAAGTACCTTTATCTTTGAGGGTAATAAACTCACCGATTGGGTTTTCTTTACCAAAATGCTTTTCAGCCAACTCAGCCGATATGATTATATCTTTCGGATCGTTCAGCGCATTTTTCTCGTCACCAATCTTTAGGTCAAAATCGAAAACATCGAAAAATGTAGGCTCAGCTGCATATATTTTTCGAGAGTCGAAAGTCTCCCCCTTTACTTCATAAGTCTTCAAAAAAGAGAAACTCTCAGTCACTACTTCTGCCAAGTTGACAACAGTCTCTACTCCTGGAATATCATTCAACAGGGCGTTATGTACTGCGAATGGCGGGCTTGTATAACTAAACCCATTGGCTACTTCTCTACCAAGCGATGGCAGGTAAATTCTATCTGAATTTTCATGCCATTTATCGTGTGTCAGTTCGTCCCTAACATAAAGCGAGGAAACTAGGAAACAGAACATCCCAAGCGATAGGCCAAGAACATTCACAAAGGTGAATAACCTATTGCGTTTGAGGGATTTAACTCCGTTGGTAAAGAACTTCATATAGTTTTACTTTTAATCGTTTCTTAAAATGTTTGCTGGGTTCTTTTGAGTATTGAAATAACTGTAGGTTCCTAGAATAATCGCAGCAAGTATGATGACTGCACCAATGGAAACCAGAAAATACGGCACCAAATTTTCTACCCGATATGGGAATGAAGCCAACCAGTTAGTGATAAGTGCATATGATACTGGAATAGAAACCAACACGGCTATCAAAATCAACCAGCTAAACTTTTTATTCAACACCCTGATTAGGCTGAAATAACTAGCGCCTAACACCTTACGAATGCTCATTTCCTTTTCCCTGAGTTGGTTTTCGAAGGTTGCCAAGGCAAATAAGCCTAGAAAAGCCACCATCATGAGAAGTCCAGTCAATAGATCAAATATGTTTACAAGGCTCTCTTCTTTGCCGTAAGAATCTGCAAAGTAGTCCTCTACCTCCTCCAATTCAATGGTCTGATCAGGAACAAGGCCTTTCAATGCGCTTTGGACTTGGGCTGTCACTGCGGCACGATTGCCTTCTTTAAATTTGAACTGAAGATTTCTGATTTGCCCCATCTGATTATCGATCAGGATTGGACCAATCTTGCTTTTTCCAGAACGGTAATGAAAATCTTTAACAACTCCCGTGACCACTTTCCCCTTCATAAGCTCTCTACCGATAGGGTCGCCCTCCCAGCCCAATTGCTTTAGAGCGGTTTCGTTGATAATTGAAGCGGCTTTTAATTCAGACTCGGTTAATCCATCAAAACCACTACCATGGATAAATTCTAGACCGAAAATCTCATTAAAATCGACATCGGCGGCTCCATAAAAGCAATTCAGGTTTACCTTTTCATCTCCATTTTCAACCTCCATCATGATTACGGAATTGAGGTTTGGAAGCGGAGAACCCGTAACCTTTTCTATTTGCGGTATTCTTTCTAACTCATTTCTGGCCTCCTCATACTTCTCGAAAAGTCCGGCACTTGTTAGGTTAAGGCTAAGAATATTTTCCTCGTTATAACCTAAATCCATATTCATCAAGTGCTTGGCTTGTCCCCTAATGACTAAAGCACTCGATAAGAGTCCAATACAAATTAGAAACTGAAAAACGATTAAGGCCTTTCTAAAAATTGCTTTGGTCGACTTGGGGTTTCTCCCCCTTAACACAGAAGACAAACTAAATGCTGAGGCTGTAAATGCCGGGTAAAGTCCAGAGATCAGCACGACAAACGCCAAAACGCTTAGCGGTATCCAGAGCACCGAAGGTGATCCAATAAAGTCTAAGTCCAATTGTTTCTCTAGAAGCGAGTTAATTGAAGGCAGAGTGACTTCTACAGAAACTAGCGCAATAACTAAGGAGAAAAGGGCTAAAAACAACGTTTCCCCCATTTGAAATAACACTAAACGTGTTCTACTAGCTCCAATAATCTTTCTTATGGCCACATCTTTTGATCGGGCAAATGATCGAGCTGTCGTTAAGTTGATATAGTTAAAACAAGCGACCAGTAGTAGTAAGCCACCAATTAAGGAGAAAATGTAGATGTATTTCATTTGGCCGCCAAACATGGTACTGCTTGAACTTCTCATCGTGGCGCCGTTCATATATAAATCAGAGAAATTGTTGTAAATGTATTTCCCTAAAAGTTCTGAACTATCTCTAGCTGCCAACACACGTTTTGTATCTTCTAATAAGTTATCTGGGGAATAATCGGCACGTGCTAGAATGTAATTGAGTCCAGATCCAGTACGCCAATCGTTATAATTAAAATCGTAAGGAGCAGCATTTGGGTTGATAAGGGCTAAGAATTCAAATTGTAAATGAGAGTTTGAAGGAATTGCTTCAAGGACTCCACTAACCCGAAAAGTACCTTTGTCCGACACCTCCACAAACTCTCCGATTGGGTTTTGATTCGGAAAATGCTTTTGTGCCATTTCGGCGGATAAAATGATCTCGTCCGTCGACGTTAAAACAGTTTCGGTATTTCCATATTTCAGGTCGAAATCGAATACTGAAAACAAAGAAGGCTGGGTGTAAAAGAAGGCTTTCGATTTAAAATCCTCCTCTTTGATCGTATAATTAATAGTCTGTGCTAAACTGATATTAACCGCGTCAATAATTCCCGGCAAATCCTGCTTCATAGCATCGCCCAATTGAACGGGAGGAAACAGGTTAAAGGATTCACCTGTTCCACCGAAACTCATCTCAATCTTAGGCATGTAGATGTTATCTCGGTTCTGATGCCAGTTATCGTGTGTTAATTCATCCTTGACATAAAGCGTCGTGATCAAGAAGCAGTACATACCAAGGGTCAACCCGATGATATTGACTGCAGCAAAGAACCTTTCCCTTTTGATGCTTTTAATTCCTGATTTATAAAATCGACCTAACCTGTTCATGTTGTTGAGTTTTTCTTTGGGCTAATGCTGATTTTCATTTCAAGCACCATACCAAAGTTAAAACCCTATTAATCAGGTGGTTAATAATATAATGATTAGACCATTTATCCGCAGGCGAACTGTTGTGACCGCCAGCGGACGGTAACCCTTCTTCTATTCAGTTCTCAAGGAATTTATCGGGTTTGTGGTAGCCGATTTATAAGACTGAAAAGCCAGTATTGCCCAAACGATCACCAACAAGAAGATCAGTGGGGCAATCAGCGTTAAAGTGTTCAAGGAGATATGGAAAGCGAAAGTGGCAAGCCAATCGCTCATTACATAATAAACGACAGGTAAAGTAACCACAGCTACTAAGATCATTAGTCTAGTTACACTACTATTCAAAATCCAAATGATATGACTTACGCTAGCGCCCAAAATTTTTCTAATACCGATTTCTTTTATCCTCTGCTCAGCCATGAAAATAGATAGACCAAAAATCCCTAATCCGGCAACAAAAATGGCTAATAGACTAAAAATCGAGAATACATCCGAAAGCTTCTTTTCCTGAGCGTACTTTTCTGCAAAGTGATCATCCAAAAACTTGAATTCAAATGGGTAATCCTTTGAAAATGATTCAAAGGCGCCTTGAATATGACTAAGTGCAGCTTTCACATCACCACCGTTTATTTTGATGTAAACATGGTTAAAGTCTTTTTCACTTACCAACATCGCTGCTGGCGCAATCACATTCTTGGCCGAACCATATAAAAAGTCATTGACAACTCCTGTAATCGAAGCACCGAATAGCTTTTGATCCAATGGCGAGTCCCACCCAAACTTTTCAACGGCGATCTCATTCACAAACATGGCAGACTTCCGTTGGCTATCTTCCATTTGATCGAATGGCACGCCAACCTTAACACCGATATCCATTGTTTTAAGGAAGTCCGACTCGACGGTCATGTAGCTGATTGTTTGACTTTCCTCAAAGCCCTCTATATCAGCAAATAGGCTCATATTACCATTAAAAACAGAATAAGAAACGCCTGAAGCAGCCATGATTTCAGGGTTTTTAAGTAGCTGATCCTTAAAGATTGCATAGTTGTCTTTCAAGTTTTTGTCGTGTAATGGCACACCTAAAACTTGATCTTTATCAAAACCTAAGTCTAAACTTTGCATGTAATTAAACTGACTGTAAACGATCGTGGTAACACCAATAAGCCCTAGGCAAACAAAGAATTGAAAGCCGACTAGAACCTTTCTAAAAGACGCGCCACGGGTTCCTCCAGAAACACTTCCAGACAAGACTTGAATCGGGTTAAACTTTGAGAGGTAAAGCGAAGGATATATACCAGACAGTGCTCCTACAATTAGAACAAAGGAAACCAATAAAAAATATGTCTCGATAGCTTCATAGGCTATTCCTAACTCCTTGCCAATAAAGGAATTAAGCGCAGGTAAGGATACTTCAGTAATACATATGGCTACCAACAATGATATCCCTGTCATAAACATGGACTCAATAAAAAACTGTGCCGCAATTTGAAAACGGTAACCGCCCACTGTTTTCCGAATACCGACTTCTTTAGCACGTTTAGCATGCCGTGCTGTGGCCATATTCATGTAGTTAATGACTGCCACACCAAGAATAATAAATGCAATGATCAAATAAAGCTGTGCATTGGAGGCCTCTCCTTTCCTATCGAAATAGGCCTTGTTTAATTCTGAAAAGTAAACCTCATTAATTGGAACAAGCTTAACTAAATCTGAAGGTCTATGCGGTCGTATTGCTTCTTGAAGCTTTAAGGCGATTGTCTCTTTTTTGAAGCTCCCTTCTTTCAGTTTAACGTATAGTGGAAACGCTGAAACAACACCCCAATCTTGAACTGAGGGTGTTTTACGACCTGACGAACCGATTAGATCGGGATTCATACCCATGGCCTTGTCTGCGTTTTCAAACGAAATCAAGTAATCGAAATCCAGATGTGAATTGTGTTTTAAGTCTTCGAAAACACCACTGACGATCAATCTTCCAAAATCCACTATTTCCACTTCTTTGTTGACAGCAGCTTGTACATCCCCAAAGAGCCTGATAGCTTCTTGTTTCGATATCACAAGGTTTTCCTTGGTGCTCAGCGCATCTTCCTTAGAACCCACCAGTAATGGAATTGAAAAGAAGTCGAAAACCTCAGCATCAGTGTAGTATATTCCGTCCACAGGGTACTTTTCGCCCTGCACAGTTTTGAGCACTTTATCACTCATTCTGCCAAAGCGAATGGTTTCCTTGATTTCAGGCACCATTTCTTCGAAAAGTGGACCAGTCGGTGCCATGGTCTGCATATAATACTCACTTCGCGTGCTAGAACTATCCTTTAAATAGACCTGAAATATGCGATCCTTATCGCTGTAGTGCTCATCAAAACTAAATTCGTTTTGAACAAAGAGTGTGAGCATAATAAAACAGGCCATCCCTACCGAAAGGCCTAAAATATTGATAAGACTATAAGACTTATTCTTCCAAAAGAATCTTAGGGTAGTTTTAGCGTAATTCTTGAGCATGACCTTAGTTTGTTTTGTTTTTAAATTAAAAATAAACCATTCACAGTGTCGCGAAGATGCCACACCTGTGAATGGAGTTTGTGTGTGACTATTAGGACTATTCTGCTCTTAAAGCATTGACTGGGTTAGCTTTAGCTGATTTGTAGGCCTGGTAGAGTAGTATACTCCATAGTACTGCTAGTAAAGTCAGTAATGGTAGTATAAAATGCACCGGACTTAAGTCTATTCTAAAGGCAAAGTCTTCGAGCCAGCCACTTGTGAAATGAAATACCACAGGTATGACCAATAGTGCCACTAGGAGTACTAACACGGTTATTCCACTATTTAGCAACCAGACAACCTGTCCAATTTTAGCACCTAGCACTTTTCTAATGCCGATCTCTTTCACTCTAGACTCAGCAATGTAAATTGATAAACCTAAGATGCCTAAGCCGGCAATAAAGATCGTCAGGACACTAAACAAACCGAAAACCTCTCCCAGCCGTTTCTCATCTTCGTATTTATCCGCAAAGACATCGTCAAGGAATTGATAGTCAAAAAGATATTCTGAATCGAAACTGACAAGTACCTTTTCTATATCGGCAAGTCCTTTCTTTATATTGTTACTCACTTTAATGTACAAGTAGCTATTAGCATCGCTGGTTTGCGTAATCACCACAGGCCTAATTTCTTCCTTGGCCGACTGATAGATAAAGTCTTTTACAACGCCAACTACTTTATTGTTACCCAAAACAGTTTTACCAAGTGGGTCGTCAATTTTCATTTGTCTCACAAAGGCTTCATTGACCAAAACCGTTTTCTTTCTTTCACTTTCTGGCAAATCAGAAAATAGCTTTCCATCTGCAATCTTTACTTCGAGCAAATCCATTAAGCCAGATTCGACAATCATCAGAGAAGAATTAACCTTCTCTTTATCAACAGTAATGTTTAAGTTGACTGTTCCTCCACTTATTGGGCTAACATTTGCGGCTTTAATAAATTCAATATTTGGCGATTTAGCGATTTCGGTCTTGATACTTTTTACAGATTTCGACAACTGATCGCCTTTCAACTCCACTACCATCACTTGATCAGTAGTAATGCCTAAATCTAAGTTATTCATATACTGATATTGTGAGTAGAGGATATAAGTTGCCGACATTAGTGATAAGCAAATGGCAAATTGAACCCCTACGAGCACCTTTCTGAATACACTTTTATCCTTCCCACCGTTCGATTGGGTGAGACTCTGTTTAGCGCTAAATCTAGAAAGGTAAAAAGCTGGATAAATTCCTGAAATAGTTCCTATAAGCAGTACAGTACCCACTAAAAAGAAATATGTTTGGATTGAACCAAAGTTAACGTCGATCAATTTGCCTGTGTACTCATTAAAATAAGGCATGGCTATTTCGGCAAATACTACCCCTATGATCATTGCAAAAAAGGTGATAGTAATCGACTCCACTAAAAATTGAAATATTAACTGATTTCTGTGTCCGCCGATCGTTTTTCGTACCCCAACTTCTTTGGCTCTTTTCGAGAATCTGGCAGTAGAAAGGTTCATGTAGTTAACAATGGCAATAAGAAGTAAAACCATGCCAACGCTGATGAACAAATTCAACTCTTTACGATCGCCAGCTGATTTAAAGAAGCCCTTATACCCTTCGTAAAGGTAAATATCATCTAATCGCACATATTCGACTTCTTTTTGACCTACATGAGGTTCAAAAACCTTTTGAGTCTTTTGTGATAATAGATCAATATCTCTTTCTCCATCTAACATCACAAAAGTTGTAAAGGAACTTAATTCACCCCAATTCATTGGGTCTATATCTATGGCAAATGGAGCTCCATAAAAGATTAGATCTTTAACCAAGTCAAAGGATACCAGGGAATTGAATTCCAAATGTGAATTTCCCGGCATATCCTTATACACCCCGATAACTTGAAGTTCATCTAAATCATCTGCTTTTATAGTCTTTCCTATGGCATCATTTACATCGCCATATAAGCGTAATGCTTCTGTTTCGGCCAAAAGTAGGTCACTTTTATTGAAAGTGTTTCTAGGTGCCTCGCCCGCAATGATTTCTATATCAAACATCTCAAATGCTGACGCATCAGTGAAATACAAACCATCAAGTTTGAATGACTTGTCGTCCGTAACTATAGTGAGGTTAGGTCCACCGCCAAATCGTACAAACTTAGATACTTCAGGAACTTCTTCCATAATGGCTGGCCCCATAGGTGCTTCGGAAGCGTAGCTAAATGGACCGTTTACCAAACTACTATCGGCAAGGTATAATTGATAAATATCATCCTTGTTTGCATGAAATTCATCGAAATTCGTTTCGCGATTAACAAAGAGTGCCAAGAGTATAAAACACCCCAACCCTAGCGATAATCCGAAGACGTTGATCAAAGAATATATCTTATTACTGCTGAATTGTCTTATTGCGATTCTGAGAAAGTTCGTAAACATATTTTTAAGATTTGACAAATCCTTTTCAAGCACCGTACCAATTTTAACCACCTGATATACAGTGTTTTAAAATCATTCAATATACTTGCGCCATCCGCAGACGAACTTTACCGTCCGCTGGCGGACGGCTACATTTGTTTGTATATTCACCCTTATTCTAATTTGTATCAAAGTACAATTTAAGCATTCAATAATATGAACACAGGGCGCATTTTAGTAGTAGATGATAACGAGGATTTGCTCAAAGCCGCAAGGCTCTTCTTAAAACGACACTTTGGACAAATTGACTTGGAGAAAGATCCCACACTACTTCCCGATTTACTGAAAAATGAGAGTTACGATGTCATCTTATTAGACATGAACTTTACACAGGACGTAAACTCAGGTCAAGAGGGATTTCACTGGTTGGATAAAATACTCGAAATAGATCCTTCTGCGGTTGTCGTTCTAATTACGGCATTTGGATCTGTAGATATGGCTGTAAGAGCCATCAAAGCTGGTGCTTCTGATTTCGTAATGAAACCCTGGGAAAATGAAAAACTATTGGCCACGCTCAATTCAGCCCTTCAATTAAAATCATCTAAAACCCAAATTCAGCAACTCAAAGATCAACAGGAGATTCTAAAAGCAGACCTCGACGAGAAATTCAAGGACATTATTGGTCAATCTCCCAATATGATTCAAGTTTTTGATACGATTGACCGCGTGGCCGAAACGGATGCCAATGTTCTCGTATTGGGGGAAAATGGTACAGGAAAAGAGTTGATCGCCCGTGCCTTACATAGAAATTCTAAGCGTGCCGATAATCCTTTCATTAGTGTAGACTTGGGTGCCATTTCAGAAAGTTTATTTGAATCGGAGTTGTTTGGGCATGTAAAAGGATCTTTCACCGATGCTAAAACCGATCGGCCTGGTAGATTTGAAATTGCGAATGGAGGAACACTTTTCTTGGACGAAATCGGAAACCTTACCCTCCCACTTCAAGCCAAGCTACTAACAGCCATTCAAAACAAAAGAATTAGCCGTGTCGGCTCAAATCGAATCATCGAAGTAGATATTAGACTGATTTGCGCCACTAATATGCCGCTGTACGACATGGTCCAGAATAGTGAATTCAGGCAGGATTTATTGTACAGGATTAATACTATTGAGCTGAGACTGCCGGCACTTCGTGAACGTGTTGAAGACATTCCTATACTTGCCGAGCATTATCTTAAACAGTACGCGAAGAAGTACAATAAGGACATCTATAAGTTCAGCGAAGCGGCTATAAAACGCCTAGAAAAGTACCAATGGCCAGGTAATGTCCGTGAGTTGCAACATGCGGTTGAGCGCGCTGTAATTATGAGTCGAGACAATGTGCTTCAACCTGAGGACTTCTTTTTCAATACCCCTCAACAACCGAAGGATAATAGCGATATTAGTCTAGAGCAATATAATTTGGAGGATGTAGAAAGAATCTTGATCAGAAAGGTTTTAGCTAAACATAATGGAAATGTTACGCATGCTGCTCAGGAATTGGGATTAACCAGATCATCGTTATACAGAAGATTAGAAAAATATGGGCTTTAATCGGTTTAGGCTTTTTGTTCTTTTACGCGTTATCGTGCTTTTTTTGACGGTAGCAGCCTTCGTTTACCTCATTTTCTTCGATAAAAAATACGTCACTACAGTGGTGACTGGCTTCTTAATCATTTTCGAGCTATTCGAGCTATTCAACTACATCGAGAGTACCAATCAGAAGCTTACACGGTTTTTTGACGCCATTAAGTATAATGACTTTAACATGAGTTTCACTCATGACAATAAGCTCGGAAAGACATTCAAAGCACTAAACATTGCCTTTAAAGAAGTTATAGATGCTATTTTATTGGAGCGACAGAAGAGAGAAGAGTTTTTCCAAGAACTCCAAGTCGTCATTGACAATATAGCCTCGGGGATTATTTCCATTGACCATGAAGGCCAAATAAAACTAATCAACCGATCGGCTATTGAACTACTTGGTTTAAGCCGATTGCGACATTCTAGGCAAATGACCGTGAAAGTAAGGGAAATCGCAGAGATCATAGATGTGCTAAAAGACGGTTCTAGAGCGATTTACAAGTCTCCAGATGGCAGAGAACTAGCGATTTTTGAAACCTATTATAAACTTGGGCAAGATTCCTACAAACTCTTATCGATACAAGACATTAAAGCAGAATTACAGGCACGAGAGCTCGAGGCATGGCAAAATCTGACCAAAGTACTCAGACATGAGATTATGAATTCTATCGCCCCTATTTCTTCTCTCACGGCTACTTTGACAGAGATTATTTCAGAAGATGTTAAAAAGGAAGAAACTAGAAATATTATTTCTCACGAAAGTCTCGAAGATGTAGAAGAAGGTTTGAAGACTATTTCTGGCAGATCGGATGGCCTGATCAACTTTATTAATGCCTATAGAGATTATACTAATCTTCCTACGCCAAACAGGGTTGAGATTTCGGTCAATGATGTTGTGCAGAACACGGTAAACTTGATGAAATCTGATTTTAAAGAGGGTCAACTCAAAGTGAAGCTGCCAAAAGTGCCAGAATTCTTGATGCTCGACGAGCAATTAATAGAACAAGTTTTGATTAATTTGATAAAAAATGCTCGAGAGGCGGTAGAAAGTGTTGCCGATGGTTTGGTTGAAATTGAGGTTAAAATCACCAATCGCAAGACTTCGATCATCATTAAAGACAATGGACCTGGAATAGTAAAGGAAGCTCAGCAAAAGATTTTTATGCCATTCTACTCTACCAAAAACAGAGGTTCTGGCATTGGTCTAAGCTTATCCAAACAGCTCATGCAGCTTCACGACGGTGATATATTACTTGAGAGTGAAATTGGCAAAGGCTCTAAGTTCATCCTGGTCTTTCATTAATTTTTATTAGAACAAACGATAGAAGTAAAAACTAGGGTGGTATTCTTCCAGAATAGCGGCATTCCTTATAATTTGCTGACTGATGAGTTTAAGCGACTTAAAAACATCCCTTTCAGGGGAATTATTCACTGACCAGACCACCCGTAAACTTTACGCCACGGACGCCTCAGCCTATCGCGAGTTACCGCTTGCCGTAGCCATTCCTTCCAATAAAGAGGACTTAATTACCCTAGTGCACTATGCACGCAAAAACAAGACATCACTTATTCCAAGAACCGCGGGAACTAGCCTTGCCGGTCAAGTTGTGGGGAATGGTATCGTTGTAGATATCTCGAAACACTTTAATCAGATACTCGAGGTAAACGCTGATGAAGGTTATGCTTGGGTAGAGCCTGGTATCATTCGTGATGATTTAAATAAGCATTTAGCACCTTACGGTTTCTTCTTTGCTCCTGAAACATCTACCGCGAATAGAGCAATGATTGGTGGCATGATTGGTAATAACTCATGTGGCTCTAATTCTGTGACTTATGGCAGTACGAGAGAACATTTACTTGAAGTAAATACTATACTGGCAGATGGTAGCGAATCTTGGTTTGGCAACGTAGATTCCAATGCTTTTCTTGATCGTTGTAATGGCCTTTCCGTCAGTGGGGAATTACAGAATAACATCTACTTTGAAACGCGAGAAATTCTCCGGAATGAGGTCAATCAAAAAGAGATAATCGAGGGCTTCCCAAAGGCCGATATACCTAGAAGAAATACTGGTTATGCGTTGGATATGCTCTTGCGCCAAGTACCATTCTCCCCTTCAGGGTCGCCTTTCAATTTTTCTAGTTTAATCGCAGGTTCCGAGGGTACGTTATGTTTTGTAACGGCTGCGAAGATTAAACTGACACCACTACCTCCCGATAACAAAAGACTAGTCTGCATACATTCCGAGACTATAGACGATAGTTTAAAAGCGAACCTTGTTGCCCTAAAATATGAACCATCGGCCTGTGAGCTCATGGACCACTACATTTTGGAGGCGACAAAACGAAACGCGATGTACAATGCGTTGCGCTTTTTTGTACAAGGTGATCCGCAAGCGATACTTGTCGTTGAGTTGAATGGCGAAAACAGTGAGGAAGCCGATAAAAAAGTAGCAACACTCATAGATGACCTAAAAGCACAAGGGCGTGGATATGCCTACCCTGTCATTAAGGGCGCTAAAATCAAATCGGTCTGGAACCTTCGAAAAGCAGGCTTAGGGCTTTTGTCAAACATTCCTGGTGATGCCAAACCTGCACCTGTCATAGAAGATACAGCCGTTGACGTCGAAGATTTACCAGCTTATATCAAAGAATTCAATGAAATTCTAGACAAACACGGTCTCTACTCGGTTCATTATGCTCATGCTGGCTCAGGAGAATTACACCTCCGCCCGATCATCAACCTAAAGACCGCTGAAGGTCAAAAGCAATTCCGGGTTATTGCTGAAGAAATCGCGACGCTGGTAAAAAAGTATAAAGGATCACTCTCTGGTGAACATGGTGATGGCAGACTGAGAGGAGAATTTATACCCCAAATGATCGGTGAGCATAACTACCAATTGGTCAAAAAAGTAAAGGAAATTTGGGACCCCGAAAATATCTTTAATCCGGGTAAAATCGTCGATACGCCTCCAATGGACACCTTTTTAAGGTATGAGAAGGATCAAGAGACTAAAGAATTTGATACAAAATTCGATTTTACACCTACTGACGGTATTCTGCGTACTGCCGAGCTATGCAATGGTTCTGGAGACTGTCGCAAGTCAGAACTAAGCGGTGGTACAATGTGCCCTAGTTACATGGCCACTAGAAATGAGAAAGACACTACTCGAGCGCGAGCCAATATTCTTAGAGAAATCCTAACCCAATCCAACGAGGAAAATCCATTTGCGAATGATGAGATAAAGGAAGTTATGGATCTGTGCCTTTCCTGTAAAGGCTGTAGTTCAGAATGTCCATCCAACGTGGATATGGCCAAATTAAAGGCCGAATGGCAATACCAATATTACCAGAAAAATGGTGTCCCAGTTAGGGCTAAGCGCATCGGAAACTTTTCTAAACAGATGAAGCTCGCCAGCAAAGTCCCATGGGCCTACAACTTCATTTTCGGCAATGACTTCACAGGAAACTTGGCAAAATCAGTCGCTGGTTTTGCCAAAGAGCGAAGTATGCCAAAATTGTCAGAAAAGACGCTCAATCACTGGTTAACCAAAGATTTTAAACCGAATATTTCCGATAAAAAGGTCTACTTCTTCTGCGATGAATTCACCAATTACAATGATGCTGAAATCGGAGAAACGGCCGTAAGACTATTGGATAAGCTAGGTTATCAAGTGATTTATGTGCCTCATGCCGATTCTGGTAGACCTCAATTATCTAAAGGCCTATTGGACGACGCGAAAAAACTGGCAGAGCAAAACATCGCCATATTCGATGAGCTATTGACAGCGGCCACACCTTTAGTTGGGGTTGAACCATCAGCAATACTGACTTTTAGAGATGAATACATTTCTTTAACGCGGGGTGAATTACAAGAAAAAGCGACTAGAATCGCTCAGCATGTCTTCACAATTGAGGAATTTTTGGCCAATGAATTTGATGCGGGTCGAATTTCAGCAGAAAGCTTTACTGAAAAATCACAATTGATTAAAGTGCATGGACACTGCCATCAAAAGTCACTTTCGTCGATGGTTCCGACTAAAAAGCTGTTATCCCTACCGAAAAACTTTAAGGTCCATATGATACCTTCAGGCTGTTGCGGCATGGCAGGTTCTTTTGGTTATGAAAAAGAGCATTATGAGGTCTCTATGAAAATCGGAGAACTCGTTCTCTTCCCTACCGTTAGAAAACAACCTGAGGAAGTGCTAATTGCAGCGGCTGGTACAAGTTGTCGTCATCAGATCAAAGATGGAACCGCCAGAACAGCCCTTCACCCAGTAGAAATACTTTGGAATTCATTGCGATGAGACAAATCGGCTTAGTGCTTTTCTTGGCTATCACGGCATTATCTTGTTCGAAAGATACTGATCCAACGCTTCGTGTGGCTACTTCAGCCAACATGCAGTTTGCCATGGAGGCACTCGAAAAAGTCTTTGAAAAACAATCCGGTCACGAAATTGAGGTAATACTAGGTTCTTCTGGGAAACTCACATCACAAATTGTTGCTGGAGCGCCGTATGATTTATTCTTTTCAGCCGATACAAGGTTCCCCCAGAAACTTTTCGATGATGGTATTAGCGATCAAGCACCGAAGATCTATGCCTACGGAAAATTGGTTGTATGGTCAGCGCTGGACTCCGTACTCTCAAAAGATCAGGAAGCTGAATTAAGGACGATGAAAATGGCACTAGCCAATCCAAAAACGGCACCTTACGGCCAAGCTGCCATAGAATATTTGACAGCCACCGGTGATATCGATAAAATAAACGATCGCCTCGTTTTTGGAGAAAGCATTGCTCAAGTCAATCAATTTTTGCTCACAGGAGCCGTCAGACTGGGCTTTACATCCAAGTCTAGCATTTATGCCGAAGCTTTTCAAGGAAAAGGTCAATGGACCGAAATCCCTACCGAGATGTATGAGCCGTTGGCCCAATCCATGATTATTTTAGCGCAACGAGAAGCGCTCGGTCAACAGGCACAGGAGTTTTATGATTTTGTCCTTTCTTCTAATGGACAGAAAATTTTGGATAACTTCGGTTATTCGACTGTCAACAATTGAATACCCTAAAAGCCGAAATATCATCTATTAATACCAAAGGAAGTTTAAGTATTGTCACGCTTAAAGCTGCTGGTCAAGTCCTGACTTCCATGGTGATCGATACTCCTGAAACTTCGGACATTTTGAAAGTAGGTAATGTGATTAACGCCTTGTTCAAAGAGACCGAAGTAATCATTGGCTTAAGTCAAGAACAAGCTCTAAGCGTTGAAAACAAGCTAAACGGGACGGTTCTATCTTTAGAAACCGATGAATTGCTCGCTCGTGTAGTGATTCAAATTGATACAGCGCTTATATCTTCCATTACCACCACTTCAGCCTTAAAAAAGCTTAATTTGGCCAAAGGAACGGCAGTATTTGCCATGATCAAGTCTAATGAAATCATGTTATCGGCGATATGAATTGGGAACCCATCATATTGACTTTAAGACTAGCCGCCGTCACTACAATACTCTTGCTGTTCATTTCTATACCGATCGCCAATTGGTTGGCTAACACTAAGAGTAAGGCAAAACCGTTTATTGAAGCCGTTATCAGTATGCCTCTTGTGCTTCCTCCTACAGTATTAGGATTCTATTTATTGATCGCGTTTAGTCCAAACAATGGTTTTGGTGCCTGGCTTGATCAAACGCTCGGACTTAGCTTGATTTTCTCTTTTGAAGGACTCGTCATAGCTTCTCTGATTTACAGCTTACCATTTATGGTCCACCCAATACAATCCGGTTTATCGAGCCTACCTCAATCTATTTCGGAAGCCTCATTTATGATCGGAAAATCTAAGTTACAAACCTTGATCCGCGTGCTTTTGCCCAATATCAAACCTTCGATTATTACAGGTATAACCCTTTCATTTGCGCATACGATGGGTGAGTTTGGTGTTGTGCTAATGATTGGAGGCAACATTCCAGGCCAAACGAAAGTAGCTTCCATTGCTATTTATGATGAAGTAGAGTCACTCAATTACAGCGCTGCCAACAACTATGCGCTTATCTTACTGATTTTCTCCTTCCTGGTGCTTTTATCAGTCTATATGATCAACAATGGGGCACTTAAACGTTTTTGGAAATGATAGACTTATCCATCCGTAAATCATTAGAAAGCAACGTTGGTAAGTTCAGCATTACAGCGGCAATTACATTGGCCAAAGGCACACTCACCGCAGTTCAGGGACGATCTGGGGCTGGAAAGACATCTTTATTAAGGCTAATGTCGGGCTTAATTACGCCTGATCAAGGCCGTATATCTTGTAATGGCGTAGATTGGTTCAATTCGGAAAAACAGATTAACCTTTCAGTGCAAAAGAGAAATATCGGTTATGTTTCTCAAGATTATTCACTTTTCCCGAATATGACGGTTTTAGGGAACCTTGAGTTTGCTTTACCAAAAGGAGAAAGCAAGGCATATTTGAATGAATTGATTGAAATAATGGCCCTGGGAGACTTGCAGAACGTGAAACCCAAGTTCCTATCAGGCGGACAGCAGCAACGTGTTGCTTTGGCCAGAGCGCTTGCACAAAGACCCGCTCTACTCCTGCTAGATGAGCCCCTCTCCGCTTTAGACCCCGAAACTAGAAGGAACCTGCAATCGCATATCCTAGCGTTACATCAGACCTATAACCTCACTACGCTTATGGTGACACATGATACTGCCGAAACACTAAAATTGGCAGATCATGTATTAGTCATGGAAAACGGTGCGATTATCAAAAGCGGTAAACCCACAGAAATTCTAGCAAACCAAGGGCTAAGTGGTAAATTTCAGTTTACAGGCGAAATAGTGGATATCCGACCTGAAGGCGTAGTTAGCATTGTATCGGTGCTTATTGGGAAAGATTTGGTGCGCGTGATATCAGAAAAGGAAGAGCTGAAGGACTTAACGATTGGAGACAAAGTTCTAGTCGCTTCTAAGGCCTTTAACCCTATTTTAAAGCGACTAGACTAATTTAGTTTTATTGATCCCCATCGCAGGAGTCCAAAATTTTAACAGGGTAAATCGGTTCAGGCATATTTGAAGGAATCGCTAAACAGACTATGCAATTGGCATGCTCCTCTGGTTCGGCAATCGTTATGAAGAAGCTGCCATCAAGCATCTCTGAAAGATTATCATCACAAGAATCGAAAATGGCACCGATTACATTTGTGTAAACTTGACCATCAGTACTCGTCCAAGTACTTAGCTTTAGGTTTTCTCCACCACTAATCACTTCCAATACAGCATTACCGCAAATGTGAGTGATTACTTGTACTTCAATACAATCAGGGCTAGCCTCATTCTCGCAAGATTGGAGGTAAAAAAATGTAACCACTAAAAGGGAAAGATAAATTCGTTTCATAGCATGTCGTTGTTCTATTTCTTTGACCCCAATCAGCTATGTAAGGTTGTAATGAAAATTAAAAAGCCATCAATCGGTATACGAAAGATGGCTTCAAATTATTTACTTCAAAAGGTCTTACTGTTCCTTTTTAATCTCTTGCTTCATAAATATAAAGTAGATTAAAAAGCCTAGCGATGCAGCTGTAATTACGATTCCGTAGGCGGCCGTTGAATCATAATAATAATCCATAGAGTTAATGATAATCAATCCAATTCCACTAAAAAATAAGATTAACCCCCATTTTAAGGATGTATAATAGTTTTCCTTAGCACCATCCTTTAACAACTCCATAGCCTCTTCATTAATCAGGCCCGCCTCAATCATTCTTCTTCTTAAACGATAACTCGTGATTCCCTTTATAATGCCTATTGTTGTAAACCCTGTGAAGGCAAAAGTGATCAAAACAGTGAGTACAATATCAAAACCTTCCATAATTCTGTTATTTAAAATTCATTTGCCTCATCAGACATCAGTGGTTTTAGGAATGTTGCAGTTTAAGTGAAAAAAGTTTTCGATCTTAATATTTTTTAGAGTAATCAGGTTTTGCTGCAACATAAACCTGATGGATTTTGTCTAACGGCTCAAATGGATGATCAGTCGCTGGTTAAAAGCGTTTTAAGGGGCAATGACCAGGCTTTCGAATTTTTAATTCGAAAGCATGAGAAGTTGGTGTTTCACATGATCCAAAAACTGACCACAAATCACGTCTTGGTTGAGGAACTCGCTCAGGATGTATTTATGAAGGTTTATGAGAAGCTGCCAGGGTTTCGTTTCAACAGTAAGTTGTCTACTTGGATTGCCACGATCGCCTACCGCCACACCATCAATACCTTGAAGAAAGAGAATAAAATGACTTATCAAGACATGGAAGAGATAGATGAGGGTAATTTCTTTAAAGAATCTACTACACCAGAAGACTTATTGACTGCTGCCAATACTTCGGCATTTGTTCAGAAACAGATAGAAAAATTACCAGCGCATTACAGAAACATACTTTACCTGTTCCATATCGAAGAAATGACTTACCCAGAGATTGTTGAAATCACTGGAATGCCCGAAGGAACGGTCAAAAACTATCTTTTCAGGGCCCGAAAGTTACTCAAGGACCAATTATCTAAATTTGTAAATAAGGAGGAGTTACTATGAAAAGTAAAAGAGGAATAAACGACCAATTAGACTTCGATCCATCTGAAGATAATCACTTGTACGAGGTTCTTTTCCAACAAATTGAACAAGAAGAGGATATTTCCATCAACCCCAAATTCTCTGCTACCATCCTTGAACAACTCAAACGAAAGCGTAAAAAGGAGGCCCTTAGGGAGAATATCTACTTTGGGTTAGCGATTGCTGGCGTTTTTGCTTTTGGGTTTACAGTACTACAAGTGATCTCTTCCTTTGGCGGAAATTCTAATACCTTTTTACCGAAAATAATCTTGCCTGCTACTGGCCTAGTTTCACTAATCGTAATTTTTCAATTAGTTGACCATAAGCTCTTAAAGAGAAAAAGGTTTAAAAGACACCTGGGTATTTAAAGCTTTGTTTCTTTGAACCGCGTATAAGCCGCCGCATAAGAGTCTTGGGTATTGAAGAAATAATTTCTGAAACCAAGGAATAACTGATAAGGCTTAAAGACGGCCCTATCGAAGTCATTTATTTCCAGACCTATCATATTAGATATATAGTTTCCGATCAAAAAGTTCATAAAGGTTTTGACCTTACCCTCTAACGGCGAGTTTATCGTAGCGAATTCATAATACTTCAAAAGAGACATAGTCAGGGTTTTACCCGCTTCTGAATATCCGAATTGTCGCTGTCTAATTTTGCGTTCTAAAACCGCCGCCTCTCTGTTATTTTCGGGTAGTAAAAGCGGGTCTAAACCGAGTAATTCGCCTATTTTATTCCAATAATTAATATAACCGAAAGCGCTCTCAGCTGTCATCAGTTTACCGAGCTTACGTAATCCTCTGATTGTTAGCAGGGAAAAGGACAAATTTGTGCCTGCCATATCTTCTTGATTCACTGGTGCACCAAACTTCTTATTATCCCAAGTTTTGTCTTTGCTTACATACCATCTAGTGGCGGCGTGCATTAACCTTACCTTAAGAATACTCATTAAGGCCTTTCCTTCAGGCTTAAAAGCATTCTTGTGTGTAACATCAAAAACAAATTCTGCGGTATCGTTCAGTCGTTGTGCCGGGTTTTCAAGGATTCTATTTGACCTGACGAGTACTTCTGCCCCATTTTTAGCGGCATAACAGTACGGCAAAGACATGAATCCAAGCAGTAGCATAATATCAGAGGCGAATTCATCAAAGAAAGCCTGCCCTTCTGCCAATACGCCTTCATCCAATTGATCGATTTGCTTTCGCATAGACGTTAAAAGATCAACAAGGGATTGATCTGCATTGGATGAGAGTTCATCTGTATTGTTCACTAGCCCTTGCAGCTGCTCTTGCAATAGTGCTTTCTTTTGAGGAAAGTATTGTTGGATGACTTTGTCGGCTAACTCATCTTGCTTAAAACGTAATGAGTCCAATATATCTTCTGAGTATTTCATGTCTTGATGTCAATCGCCAACCTACTTACTTACACGTAGGAAGCTAAAATTAGGCTGGATTTGTATAGCTCAAAATATGAGCACACTCTTTTTATATGAATACAATAATCTATTAATCAATATTTTAAGTAAAATAATATGAAGTGATTATTTATACATGAATAAAAACCATTTGTAGAAAGGTCTGATGTGGTACAAAACCAATTTACTATCTTATGCACCTAAATATTGATCATCATGAAAACTATACTCCTAGCCTTTTGTTTGTTGCTTTTTGCTATTCCAAGCTTTGGTCAGGCACCGCCAGATACTGATATTTTCGTTTTCGACATGAAAGAAAAGAAGGGTAAAATCACACTTTCGAACGGAAAGAATGTGACGAACAGAAGTGGTTATGACAATCAACCTGTTTTCTTTGAGAACGATTATTTAATGTATTCCTCCCACATTGATGGTCAGAATGACATTATGATCTTAGATCTTTATGAAAACAAACTGACCAACCTTACACAGACGAAGGAAAGCGAATACTCTCCATTTCCAATACCTGGATATGGTAGTTTTGGAACCATTCGGGTAGAAGCAGATCAAACTCAACGCTTATGGATGTTTCAAATGGACGGCAAGAAATCACCTAAAGTGGTTTTCGAAGACCTAGCTCCTGTAGGATACTTTGCATGGAATAAGGACAACGACGTTTTAATGTTTGTTTTAGGGCGTCCAGCTACCCTTGTATTGGCCAATGCGAATGAAGTAGACGATAAAATCATAACTAAAAATATTGGACGTACCATTAAACTTATTCCTGGTTCTAAAGACTTTGCCTTTGAACGTAGAGAAGAAAATGGCGATGTTGTCATTTACAGGTTAAATGATGAAACCAAGGCGTTTACAGAAGTGATTAAAAAGCCTTCTGGTGCGAGCGATTGGGCGATAACACAAGAAGGAACCTACATTACTAGTGCTGGAACTAAGCTTTGGATGTACAACCCGAAAAGTTCAGAAACATGGCAAGAAGTGATCGATTTGGGAAAACAAGCCGAAAAAGGCATCACCAGAATGGCTGTAAATGCTAAAAATAAGCGGCTGGCAGTAGTCATAAATAATTAGCATACCACTTAATTTCTAGAGCTACAGTATTTCAAAAAATTAGTTGGTTTTTTTGCTTCCATAAAGACCAAATTGTGATTTATACGTATTATTGTTGACTCAAAACGAATTCAATTTTTCAAGAATCAAACAACACTATGTTCAAAACCTACACATTTCCAAGTGTATTTGAAGGAAACAACACAGATCTAAGGAATGTCTCTCCTGATCTAATCAACGGTCTAAAATTGTATCATAACGGCGATGGTTACGTTGTTGGAAACCTTGCCTTGACAGAAGGAGTTTCTCCTCACAGAAATATCAACAGTGCTCCTGACGAGCTAGATTATAACTTATTACTAAAATCAGGAATGTTGGTGGCCAACCAAAAATTGGGTAACCCATTGACAATTTCTACTGGTTTTCCTTTTTCCACTTTTCAATTATACAAAGAGACTGCCGCTAACTTGATCAATGCTCAGCATGTAGTAGAGTATGATGCAGCAACTTATGGAGGTGGCACGAGAAAAAATGTACAAATCGAAATTGATCACGTACAGATTATACCAGAAGTTATCAGTTGTGCTATCGCTTTAAGGAAAGGGCAGCATCAAGCGAATGGTAACTTTTTCGTGATTTCACTGGGTTATGGTACACTAGAGGGGCTATTGAGCACAGAAGGTGGTATTGTCCAAAGAACATCCCTTTCAACGTACGGTTTGCGATACGCTGTTAATTTGTTAGAGAAAGAACTAGCAAAGACTTACTACTTGGAGCTTAAAACTGAGCATCAAATTGATGCAGCTTTCCAAAAAGGCGTGATTTTCTTGAATAGAAAGCGAATTGATATCACAGAAATGCGAAATAAAGTCTTGAGACAGTATTACGAAGATGTGATTTCACCAGCGATGAGAAAAGCATTTAATGACAATGACTTTACGATATCTCACGATATGTTCCTTGCCGGGGGTGGTGCTATGTACCCACAGCTGGTAGACTGTTTCAAAACTGAATTTCAGGATATTTTGGAATTAGAAGTTGCACACGAACCTCAATCGTTAGCGAGCCGTGGTTATTGCATCAACTCAGCTCAGCTCAATGGCGGTGTTAAGAGTAGTGCAGTTGGTTTGGATATCGGAAACGCGACTACAATTGTATCGATTTTCGATGATCATAATGGAAGCACTGAATCATCTATTCCATCGGCATACTAATGAGCAAAAGAGATCAATCATCGGCTAATAACCCTTCTACCTACATTACGCAGGTTAGACACGGCTCTGTAATTTCGGGCAATATGAAATCCGAACATAGTATCCGCGTTGATGGCTATGTTACCGGTGACTTGGTGTCCGATGAGCGCATAATCATAGGAAACCATGGTGAAATTGGCGGCAACTTAAGTGGCAACGAGATCACCATTGAAGGTTATGTGAATGGTGACGTTATTGCAAAGGGGCTTTTGCATTTATCGCAATCGGCGCGCGTATATGGAAAAATATATGCCAAGCATATTTCTGTAGAAAATGGCGCCGAAATGAATGGGAAGATCAATGTTGGCCAAAAGATCGAAATGCCAGAACTCAATAGTAGCTCTCCGTCGAGGTCTAACAGACAAACTCAAACACCATCTCCTACTCCAACACAACGAAAAACAAATGTCTTTATCCCATCTAAAAACGTAGATGACGAAGGCAAAACAGATAATTATGGAAGTGTAGCCTGGTAAAACAGGCTTTTTCCCTTCCTACCTTTTACCCTAGCAAGGCATATTCTATCTTTGCTGCCCAAATCTTACAAATTAATGAATAACCCACTGGTTGAAGAATTGAATTGGCGTGGAATGATCCACGATATTATGCCAGGAACAGCTGAGCAATTATCCAAAGAGATGACATCTGGCTACATTGGATTTGATCCTACGGCCGATTCGCTACACATAGGGAACTTAGTTCCAGTGATGCTTTTGGTGCATCTTCAGCGCGCAGGCCATAAGCCATTCGCACTTGTTGGTGGTGCCACCGGTATGGTAGGCGATCCATCTGGAAAATCTGCTGAACGTCAGTTGTTAGATGAAGACGTTTTAAATAAAAACCTAGCCGGTCAAAAGGCGCAATTAGAGAAGTTCTTGGATTTTGATTGTGGCGAAAACTCTGCAGAAATCGTGAATAACTACGATTGGTTCAAAGACTTTACATTTTTAGACTTTATCCGTGATGTGGGGAAACATATTACGGTGAACTATATGATGTCTAAAGATTCTGTAAAGAACCGGTTAGAGGGCGGCATGTCATTTACTGAATTCACCTATCAACTTGTTCAGGGATACGACTTTTACCACCTCTACCAAAACAAGAACTGTAAGATACAGATGGGTGGTTCTGATCAATGGGGAAACATTGTTACCGGTACCGAACTGATAAGAAGAAAAGCTCAAGGAGAAGCTTTTGCACTTACTGCGCCACTGATTAAGAAAGCAGACGGCTCTAAATTTGGTAAATCCGAAGGTGGAAACGTTTGGCTTGATAAAAACAGGACTTCGCCTTACAAATTCTATCAATATTGGCTTAATACTTCGGATGAAGACGCCAGCAATTTCATTAGAATTTTCACGCTGCTTGAAAAAGAAGCAATTGAGGCACTAGAAGCAGAGCATGCAGAGGCACCGCATATGCGGGTGATCCAAAAGGCTTTGGCTGAAGATGTTACTCGAAGGATACATTCAGAAGAAGACTTGCAAATGGCGATTAAAGCTTCTGGAATTCTCTTTGGTAAATCGACTACCGAAGATTTGGTATCGCTAGATGAGGCTACTTTACTTTCCGTTTTCGAAGGTGTACCACAAGTGACGATACAAGCTTCTGAACTTAGTGCCGCTGAGAACTATATCGATTTGCTTTCGATGACTACAAAGGAAGTCATCTTTAAATCAAAAGGTGAAGCTAGAAGAATGCTTCAAGGCGGAGGTGTTTCTATCAACAAAGCCAAAATTGGAGATATGAATGCTAAGCCCGTTTTAGATTTGCTGCAAGGGAAATACTTTCTAGCGCAGAAAGGGAAAAAGAACTATTACCTAGTCACTGTCGAGTAATTACAGTAGAGATAATAAGCAAAAGGGCAATGTATGCATCATACATTGCCCTTTTTTATTGAGTTAAAATACATTTAGTCGTCACGCGGATCTTCGATCAAGATTTGTTCTCTCGACACCGCACTTACTTGAAAATAGCCCAATGCACCATTACTTAGATTATTTCTAGGGTCTGCTGGTGGCGGGCTAAACATACCACCATCATTATTTAGCAAATTGAAAAGATCGGAATAGAAAATGAAGGCCTCTTGCGTAAGACTGTACATTTCCACTTCCACCATTTCTCCAAGCTTATAAAACCCTGCTATCTCTAAATCATCAATCCTCTCTCCTAGCAAATCGTCATCTGAAAAATAGATATCGGTCGGAAAGTCTTTAACAATCTCTCCGTCGTTGTAAAACTTAAAAAGGTATTGATCTTTTCTATCTTGAGGCTCACTGGCATAAAACAAAACCTCATAGTAGCGACCTTCCTCCTCTGGTTCTTCTAATTCTTCAAAGTCGATGGTAACCGTTAAGGAGTCAATTGCCGTGACTGGTAATAACTCTTCAGCAGCCGTATACTGTTCACCATCTACTGCGACAGACAAGCTGTAAGTAGTTCCAATTTGACCTTGAAATGGAGTAATTGGGTAATAAAAGCCCTCCTCTTCTGGTAAACCATTTGGGTTATGCACGAACGAATATGTATTTCCATTTTCGTCCGAAACCGATACTGTCGCATCTTCAATTCGTTCAGCAGGACCATTAGTATAAAAATCTCGTGTTCTGGTCAGTTTCACGTAATGTCCGTCTTGCTCATTGGTCACCAAGCCTTCAATTACCACGCGTTCTTCCAATTGGCCTAAGTCTAACTGAACTGTTTCCTCGCAACCAAATACCAGTAGTGCGACAAAAGCTAAAAGCGATATATATGTTCTTTTGAATTGCATCTTTAAGTCTTAAAATTTGATATTGAATGTAACTGATGGAAGTATTGGGAATAGATAGATCAACCTGGCCTCTTTTTCCGTTCCGTCGCCTATGACATTGTCATCGTCATCTAACCTAACCCTCGTGTAAATTGAAAAAGGATTTTTGCGACTGTAAACGTTGTATAAGGAGAAGACCCATGAAGTCTCATATTTCCGATCCTTATTCTTTTGAGGCACCAAAGTGGCACTCAAGTCGACTCTGTGGAAGTTAGGTAGCCTAAATCCATTTCTTTCCGTGATCACATCTGCAATCTGGCCATCGCTAAATTCATATGATCCAGACGGTAACGTGATCGGTCTTCCTGTTCCATATGTGAATGAACCACCAAAAGTCCATTTATCACTGAAATCATATGTTCCTATAACATTCAGGTTGTGACGTCTATCATGGTTCGCCACAAAAGTTCTGTTTAAGTTAACGCCTTCCACATTTCTTGTGACTCTAGACAGTGTGTATGCTACAAAACCTGTAAGCTTCCCTTTGTTCTTTTGGAGCATTAATTCTAGCCCATATGCTTCGGATGTTCCCTGACGAAATTCAGTTGAAAGGTCCTGATTAAAGAAAATTTGTGCGTTATCAGCAAAATCGGTTACGTTTTGAATATCCTTGTAAAACGATTCTACCGAGAACTCATATGCATTACCGCCGAAGTTCTTGAAATAACCGATTGCTACTTGATCGGCAGTTTGTGGCTTCAAATAGGTAGAACTCGGCGCCCAAGTATTGAATGGCAGTGGTACTGTTCCACTAGAAATCAAATGGGTATTTTGAACCATTCGATTGTAACTCGCCTTCAAGCTACTGTTATTATTTAATAGCAGTCTGGCTGAAAATCTCGGTTCAAGGTTTACATATGTTTTGATGTTTTCAAAGCTTCCATACTTCACCGAATCTATCCGTATCGGATTCACATTATCCAGCTTATCGAAATAAGTGTAAACAGTGTTTTCACCTATATTTTGAAAAATTGAAAGCCGTGCACCGTATTCAAATGTTAGCTTTTCGCTGATTTGATGCTGAAGGCCAAAATAAGCCGCATGATCTAAAGCAAATTCTTCTTGAAGCTCTGTTTCTTTAAAAATTGACTCTTCAGATGGTACAATTTTGCCTGGAGCAAATTTCCTGTACGTCAAATGATATCCAAAATCTAGCGTCAGTTTGGGGTTAAAAAAGTAGTTCAAATCTTGCTTTAAACTGTATTCTTGAAGGTTTGAATCCCACTGGAAGCCGTCGGACTGTTCTGTAGAGCCTAAACCATAATCAAAGCTACTGGCTATGAAAGAGGTATTGGAAAACAAGCGATCGTTAAAGAGATGATTCCATCTAAATGTGGCGGTTCTATTACCCCAGTCAAATCCAAAGTTACCGTCAAAATTGAAATCATCTCGACCAGAATACAGCGCCAAGAAAAAGCGGTTCTTATTATTCGCCCGCCAGTTCACTTTGGCATTTACATCATAAAAATAGACTAGATTCTTCTGATTCGCTGCTCTTAAAGCTAAATCAACATAAGATCTACGAGCGGAAACGATGAAGGAGCTTTCCTCTTTCTTAATTGGTCCTTCGAGCATGACGCTACTGGCTAGCAATCCTATACCCGCTTCCCCGCCGAACTCTTTATTGTTACCATCTTTGGTGCGTACTTCAAGAATTGAAGAAAGTCTACCACCAAAACGTGAAGGAATTCCACCTTTGTAAAGCTCCGAGTCTTTGATAACATCAGCGTTAAAAACTGAAAACAAGCCGAATAAATGCGATGGGTCATAAACGGGTGCCTCATCTATTAAAATCAGGTTTTGATCGGCACTACCGCCTCTTACAAAGAAACTGGAGGTTCCCTCTCCTGCTGAGACTACTCCTGGTAGCATCTGGATTGTTTTGATCACGTCAGGTTCGCCAAAAAGCGCAGGCAACTTCTTCAATTGCTCAATATTTACCTCATTCCTACTCATTTGAATATTGGTAACATTGGCATCCTCACGTTCAGCTGTAACGACCACTTCGCTTAGTTCAACAGTTTCTTCTTCTAGATTAATGTTGAGCGATACGTCCTTATTAAGCTGAACTTTCTCTGACTTTCTTTGAAAACCGATATATCGGTATTCAATAGTGTAATTGCCCTCTGGCAACGTAATCGAATAGAACCCATAGGCGTTGGTGTTTACCCCTCCTCCGGTTTCTTTGATTAAAACCGTTACGCCAATGAGCTCCTCTCCTGAGCTGGCATCTCGAACGTAACCGTTAAGTGTGAATTTGTCTTGCGCCCTAGATTCGTTAAAAATAAATAGGACACACATTAAGCATATTAATACTCGCATAGTGTTGTTGTGTGATTGAATTATCGGACTTTCCGATGACCTTTTCTGTTAGACGGGTGAAAAATTAGATACACGTATAACAGACTATAATATTTCTCTATTTAAGTCGATCGAAATGAAAAAAGGTTGTAGAATTCGTGAAATTATTTCACCTCAGTGCTCAAAAGCTGTTGAATGACGGCCTCATCTTTTTGGTTCTCGAATATGTAATGTGTGGCCTCGTAGCCTAAATCGAATATCTCTTGGCCCATTTTTATATCAAAGGTACCGAAGGCGCGTAAGCCTTTGGGTTCGATTAATAAATCACACATAGAGGCACTTTTTGCCACATTAGCACTAAGACTCACCATGGAAATTCTCTCAATCATTTTTTTGGTACCGCCTAGTTTCTCTTCTTTTAAAACAGGAGACGCATTCACCCCAATGACTACATCGCACGCCGATCTAATAGATTCTACGGGAAGGTTATTCACTATTCCGCCATCTACGTACAAATCGCCATCAATTTTAATTGGGTCAAAAACGAAAGGAATACAGCACGAGGCCATCATTGGTTTTACGAGTTCTCCGCTCTCAAATACCTGAGGTCGTCCTGTATTTAAGTTAGTCGCTACAATTTTCAAAGGGATTTTAGTGGCCGAAAAGTCATCTTTTTTAAAGTGCCTTCTGAAGACATCCTCACTCCGACTCATGCTGAAGATTCCTTTCCAACTAAAGGCAGGCCAAACGATCTGAAAGAGGTTAGTCTTAGAAACTATTTTCATAATCTCAGCTGGTGCGAATCCATTGGCGTAGAATGCGCCTACTATTGAACCAGCACTTGTGCCAGCTATATAGTCTACAGTAATACCGAGCTCTTCTAAGGCTTTCAATACGCCTAAATGGGCAATTCCTCGTGCCCCACCTCCGGATAACGCTATACCAACTTTCATGCGTTTTATTTAACGTTCAAATGCAACTTTAAGATCAAAGTATTTCGCTCAAAGGAAAGGTTCTGTCTAACCTTACTCCTTTCTCCGTCCTTTTTACAGTACAACATTCGTTGACCGCATCATGTTCGAGAAAAAGAATGTATTCATTATCGGCGGCTTCCTCTAAAAACTCGCCCTTCTCTTTTAGTGTAATCAGTGGCCTAGTATCATACCCCATTACATATGGCAAAGGAATATGTCCAACAGAAGGAAGCAAGTCAGCCATAAAAACTATCGTTTTCCCCTTATACTTAATTTTGGGTAGCATTTGCTTATCAGTATGACCATCTACGGTATGTATATCGAATTGTGCGAATGGAGAGGGCTTTTTAAAGTCAATAAATTCTAAATGACCACTTTCTTGAATCGGCAGTATGTTTTCTTTTAGGAAAGAGGCCTTTTCACGAGCATTTGGCTCCGTAGCCCATTTCCAATGGTCTTCATTCGACCAATACTTTGCATTTGGAAAATGTAGTGCTAAGCTATCTCGATTATCTCCAGAATAATCAACTCCACCGCCACAATGATCGAAATGAAGGTGTGTCAAAAACATATCCGTCACATCGGACTTATCGAAACCAGCCGCGTTTAAAGAAGCATCAAGGGAGTCGTTACCATGAAGATAATAATGACTAAAAAACTTGGCATCCTGTTTATTACCAATACCATTATCGATCAAAATAAGCCGATTACCATCTTCAATTAAAAGACAACGCATGGTCCATGTGCACATATTTCGTTCATCGGCAGGATTTGTTCTCTCCCATAGCGATTTTGGCACCACACCAAACATGGCGCCGCCATCCAATTTGAAATTTCCTGTATTTATAATGTGCAGATTCATTTGCCTAATTATTCTAAGTATGCCTTTAGTCTAGGTACCAAAGTATTAATATCCTCTAGTGTACGACTGTAGATATCTAGTTTTTCTTCTTTCAAATCACGCCAGCGACCTAGCAGGTTTTGAAACTCTAAATCTTGAACAAACTTAGTATTCGGTGCCCGAGCAATAAAATAATCAGTGTTTTTAGTCAAATACGGATCCATATGCTCGTCAATATAATTCTGGCTGATTTCCAAAATTCTATCGGTTTGAAATGTTCTGATTCTGTAGAAAAAGCTAATATCGCTCCTGACATCGAAGTCCGTGATTATATCCAGTTTCCCGCCGCTTTTAAGAATCTCATAGGTATTGCTATTGATAAGCCAATTATTTCGGTTCATGAAATTACCGACATACCACTGTATTGAATCATTACCATAATCCTTATTACGGCAAATTTCCATAAATGCCTCCACCCTTTCTAGGTTCTCCTCAATATTGGCAATTTGATAAACAAAGGCCGCGCTATCGGATTCAAGGTCGTTGATCATGGTTCTGACGAATTCATCCCCCATGCTTATTTCTTTACTTCGCTCTCCCCAATTGCTTAACCAAAACGCAATCGTAATACCGATAATGACAATGAAAATTTCGAGTACAATGGCCAAAAATGAATCTCGCTTTAACTTCATACTATTTTAAATTTTCAATTCTCACAATTAATGAATCACACTTGGCTATCATCTTTTGATAGGCCATTTGCCGACCGCTCAAAAGGTTATAATAACTACCCAGCAGGTTAAATGCTTTTTTGGTCTTTAAAGGCGCATCATCCAAGATACCATTTTCACTTTTATCCCTCGTAAATTCAATATTTGATATGATATAAGGCTGTATATGATTATCTGATAAGTTTTGCACCACCCTATCGGCTCTTTCCAATTCCTTATATTCTACATTATATAAGTCGGACAAATCGGCGCGAAGCTCAAAATCTTGAATTAGGTTTAAATCTCCCGAGTTAACCATTGAGGTATATGTCCCATTTTTTGGATAAAAATGAGTCGCTAAATATCCACTCGTCGCATGGTGGAACTTGTAAGATTCTAAAGGAGCGTTGGTTCCTATAAAGTAGAATACTTCACCAACGTAACGCAATACGGTATTGGTAGAATCGTAGATCAGCTGCAAATCTGTTCTATCCTTTTCTAGGTCTGATTTGATCGAGTTCAGATAGTTTTGCTCTAGTTTTCTTTCCTTTTTCGAGTCAGACCACCCCTCTAATGTAAAGGCTATACTTATGCCGATGATGACGACAATCAGTTCTATAAAGTGCTGTTTCCAGGAAATTTTTTGCTTGGCCATATTTATAGTATCTGACGGAAATTAGCCAAAAACAAAAAGACCACAAAGCAAGGCTTCGTGGTCTCTTATAACTGGGGTTAATTATTTATTCTACTACTTCTCCCATATCAGAGAATTTATCAATTCTAGCATTGATACGTTCTGCAGGAGACATGGCTGAAAGTGTATTTATTTCTGCCAAAATTCTATCTTTTAGAGTTTGATACATCCAATTCGGGTCGCGATGAGCGCCGCCTAGTGGTTCTTCGATGATACCATCAATTAGCCCGAAACTTTCCATATCAGTTGCAGTTAGCTTCAATGCCTCTGCAGCTTGTTCTTTATAATCCCAACTTCTCCATAGAATGGATGAGCATGACTCTGGCGATATTACGGAATACCAAGTATTCTCCATCATAAGCACTCTGTCTCCAATGGCAATGCCTAACGCACCACCCGAAGCACCTTCACCGATAATGATGCAGATAACAGGAACTTTAAGCATAAACATCTCTTTGATGTTTCTAGCAATCGCCTCGCCCTGCCCTCTTTCCTCGGCTTCTAGGCCCGGATAAGCACCTGGAGTGTCAATTAAAGTAACGATCGGCCTGCCAAATTTCTCAGCCATTTTGAAGAGTCTCAAAGCTTTTCTGTAGCCCTCAGGGTTGGCCATTCCAAAGTTTCTCATTTGGCGCTGCTTGGTATTTCTACCTTTCTGCTGGCCCACGAACATCACCGATTGGCCATTTAGTGTACCAAATCCTCCAACCATTGCTTTGTCATCTTTCACTGTTCTATCACCGTGAATTTCGACAAAGTCGTCTGTCATGTTGTAGATGTAATCGAGTGTGTAGGGTCTTTCCTCGTGTCTTGACAACTGCACTCGCTGCCAACGGGTAAGGTTCTTATAAGTATCAACTTTGAGCTTTTGAATCTTTGCCTCAAGTGCCTTTACAGCTTTTGAAACATCAACTTGACTGCTTTCGGCGAGTTGCTTCATCTCAGTCAGTTTACCTTCTAGCTCTATTATGGGTTGTTCAAATTCCAATGTCGTCCGTTCTTAATTGGTGAAGCTACAAAACTAAATATTAAACTGCTTTCCAACTTAATTTTTTACGATAAATGCCAGTACATCTTTTTTACCTATTTTCAGGATTTGGTAGATTAGACTTATTGCGAGCAGTTTTATGACGGAAATAGACAATTCCAACCTTCGTACGATAAAAAACATACTAATCCTCTTTGCGGCGATTTTGGTGATTGTGATTATAAAAACGCTATCAGGTCTACTAATCCCTCTCGCTTTCGCCCTTTTTGTGGGTATTTTACTCTCACCGATCATTGAATTCCTTGAGCGGAAAGGATGGCCTTATTCAGTTAGCATTACCGTAATTACCATTCTTACGCTAGGTTTTATCTTCTTAATCGGTCTTGTTGTTTTCGATACTGCTACCCAAATCGTCGCTGAAAAGGGAAAACTTCTTTCCCAAATGGAAACTCGTTTTGAAGTCATTTTAAGTCAAATTGAATTTATTCCGGGTGTTAAAGAGCTCGAAGCCGATGGTTTTACCAATGCGCTTAACCGCATAATTTCAAAAGATTTCATTATGAATACATCTGGAGTAGTCGCGGGTCAGCTAGGTACATTCACTTTTAACTTTATACTGAGCGCAGTTTATCTAGTGGCCGTGCTGGGTAGTATTGTGAAGTATGAAATGTACATTAACTATCTAGAAGGTGACGATCAACATGGTAAAGAGCGACTCATTAATTCATTTGTGGAAGTGAAATCTTCTATTGTGAGCTACATGAAGGTTAAGTTCTTCACAAGTTTCTGTACCGGACTGTTCTTTGGTGTACTAAGCTGGATATTCGGCATTGACTTCGCCCTTTTCTGGGGATTTCTAGCCTTCTTACTCAACTTTATTCCAACGGTAGGTTCAATTGCCGCTACAATTCCTCCGGTGCTATTAGGCCTAATTCAAATTGATAGTAGTGGCTCTTTTGTTTTATTTATTGCCTTACTGATCGCCACCCAGTTCGTTTGGGGAAACATTATTGAGCCTTTATTAATGGGCTCTTCTGTAGCGCTAAATACGGTCACAGTTATTCTAGGGCTAGTTATATGGGGCTATATCTGGGGGATTTCAGGGATGCTCCTATCTGTACCACTCATTGTAATGGCTCGCGTGATTCTTGCACAAATTCCAGATGCAGACCTGTTGGTGAAACTCATGGGCAGAAGTAAACTTAAAGAAGCAGAGTAAGCCGACTTGGACATGAAATACTCCTATGAGCATAATGCCATGGCGACACAATTCACGCTCGTTGTTGCCAATGAAACGGAAGAATACGCCATAAACGCATCAAGGCAAGTTTTTGACTTGATTGACCGCTTAGAGCATCAATTGAGCCGTTTTATTCCTGACGGTGATATCGCGCGAATTAACCGCATGAAAGAAAACGAGCAAATGCCGCTCGACTTTGAGACCTGGGAGCTATTAAAAATGGCCATTGACGTGACGCTTAATACCGGTGGTGCTTTTGATATTGGCATCGCCAAACACATGGAAATCTTTAGAGCTACTAAGTCAGGTATTTTAAATGAGTTTGAAATGACGACCGCTTTAGAACAGGTTCAGAAAGAAAAAGCAGCGTCAAGCGTTTATATCGATCCTGATAAACCGATGGCTTATTGCCTGCAACCTGGCGTCCAATTCGATTTAGGTGGTATTGGAAAAGGTTATGCCCTAGACAAAGCGAAAGGGCTTTTGGACGAACTAGGTATCCATAACTTTTCTATTAGTGCAAGTGACAGTACAGTACTTCTCAATAATCAACCTGAGGTAGTATCGCACTGGGACTATACGATCGCCAATTCTAAAGACAAAATGGACCTTGAACTGAGTAATGTGGCAGTTAGCGCATCAGGAACTTCTTTTCAAGGCAACCATATATTCGACCCAAGAACAGGTTTAAATGAATTGACATCTAATCATAAACGGCTGTGGGTAGCTGCCGAAACTGCTGTACACTCAGATGCTTATGCAACCGCTTTTTTCATCCTAAATGAGGCTGAAATGGAAGAAATCATAAAGTCAAGTGATAAAATTATCTGGGTGGCTTATACAAAGGATGGAAACCTAAAATTGCTTACAAAAAATAATTTATCTTAGAAGACAAGAATTCAAAAACAACTCACTTTTTAAAAGGCATGGAGAATACAGGAAGAAGAACGTTCATAAAAACCTCAGCGCTAGTCGGAGGTGGATTATTATTAGGAAACCCTTTTAACATTACGGCTAACCCATTCAAAGTCGCTGACAAGGTAAATATTGCTGTAGTAGGTTGTGGTGGTCGTGGTCGAGGCGTTATTTTCAGTAACATCCCTAAAATTCCGAGTGCAAACCTAGTTGCGGTTTGTGATATCGTTGAAAGCCGAAGAGAGCGTTCTAAAGATCGATTTAATAAGCAATACAATACAAAAGTGAAGGCTCACGAGGATTTCTATGAAATGCTCGAGAAAGAAAATTTAGATGCAGTTGTGCTAACCACACCTGATTTCTGGCACATGAAACATGCCGTAGACGCCTTGAATGCAGGATTACATGTCTATTGTGAAAAGGCAATGTCTAATAACATTAAGGATGCTAGAAAAATGGCAGAAGCCATGAAAAGCACTGGTAAATTGCTCCAAATCGGTCGTCAAAGGCGATCAAATGACCGCTATAGATTTACCCATCAAATTCTATTGGAGCAAGAAAAGATGTTTGGTCGATTGACTCATGCGATTGGTCAATGGAACCGATCTGAAATATGGACTCAGCGCCCTAACAAAATGGATAAGCTGGACTTGAAAAAGCTTAAAAGGTTCGGTTTTAACACTGTAGACGAAGTTTATAACTGGAGAAACTATAAGGCGCTTGGTGGCGGTGTAGTTTCTGATTTGGGCTCACACCAGATAGATATTTTTAACTGGTTTTTTGGAGCTTTCCCACATACCGTTTATGCAGCTGGCAACAACTCATATTTCGGTTTAGAACAAGCTGATACCATGGCCACCATATTGGAATATGATACACCGAATGGTCCAGCGATCGGTATTTACGAAAACATCTCTAACTCGAGAGCTGTAGGTGTTTACGAACGTTTCATTGGAGACGATGGTGCATTTATAATCTCTGAAGGCAAAGACAACAAGATTTATCGCGAATCTAAAGTAGCGGCTGAAAGCTGGAAAAAGTACATTGACAAAGGCTACATCGCTAACCTAGCGGATATGCAGCAATACAAAGAAAAAGAGTCAGGCGACTCTGGAATCAAGGAAACTGCGCCTCAGATCAGTTATGACATTAAGGACATGAATGATATGGACAAAGTTTACAATTTAGCTGCGCATACGGCCCACCTTTACAACTTTGTAGAGTCAGTAAGAGAAGAAGAAACTTTAAATTATGACGCTGAAGAGTCTTATAAATCAGAAGTATGTATTTATAAAATACATGAAGCGATCAACAAAGGTGGACAGCGTATCAAAATCAGTCCAAAAGAGTATAAAATATAGATACTAACAAGAACTTTATACTATGGGACCAGCAAGCGCTACTGTATTTTTTGTATTGTATGGAATCCCCGCAATTATCATTATCTCGGCTCTGATAAGTGTGCTAAAAAGTGAATTCAAAGTAGAGCAAAATAAGCTAATATGGGTGATAGTAGTCATTGTACTTCCAGTATTAGGAGCCTTACTCTATTTTGCTATTGGTCGCTCCCAAAGAATTCAACTTGAATAACTTGAGTGCCGTGAAAAATGACTTTCTAAAAATTTAAATATACGCCTATGTTCTTTATGCTAATGCTCTTGTACATCATCCCCTTTCTAATTGTATTAGCAGCATTGATCGACATTGTGAAAAATGAATTTGAACCAAGTCAAAATAAATTGATCTGGGTCATAGTAGTCATTCTAATCCCTGTTTTGGGATCAATTCTCTACTTTTTTATTGGAAGAAGCCAGAAGGTAGGAAGTTAAAGAATCAAACTTCCCAATCTTTTTTGTGGTCACTCACTTTCTTATTTGGAAGAATGAAAGGTGCTGCGATTGCAAAGATGAATAACGCGATTACGAGTAGAATAAACATAGCCTTATTTATTTGTTGCGAAGATGCGAATTAGTTTAAAATAAGTAAAGTAAAGCACCTAGTATTTCTCAAACTTCTGCCCTCTTTTTTTTACGAGTTATTAGTATTCGTAGTAGGCTTAACAAAAACATAAAATACGCGTACCACCATTATTGGATATCTTGTGTCTCAACAATATGGTCATCCGATTTTTTCTAATTTTCGCCCTAATTATTACTCCACTTTTATTAAAAAGTCAGGATAAAGTAATCACTTTTAGAGGACAGATTCTCGATTCAAAAACTAGTGATCCAATACCTTTCGCCAACCTACGTTTAAACAATTTTAATTACGGTACATCTACAAATCTTGAAGGAAGGTTTGAGCTAAAACTTACACGTGATCGTTTCAGTGGAGACAACTTGTTGAGCATTTCCTGTATAGGTTATAAAACCTTATTGCTGAAGTTATTAGGTGTAGATCCTTTAAGTTATCAGACAATTAAATTAGTACCAGATGAAAATGCACTAGACGATGTGATTGTCAGGAGTAGTCGGGCGGCAAGAAGGGAGAATAATCAAGCCAAAACCATAGTAATGGATGCTATTTCGAGCATCCCCTCTAACCGTGCTAAAAGTAGTTACTTGGCCAAGACATTCTACCGACATTATTGTAAGGAAGGTGATGATTATGTAAGACTCACTGAAGCTGCTATTGACCTACGGCAGTTCAAAGGAAAAGGAACCTTTGTACAAATTCCAGAGCAACGGTTACAGTTTGGCCTACAGCAAATGAGAAGGAGTTTTGATTACACCAAGTTCGCCAAACTATCGCACCCTCCTATCTCCTTAAATTTTTTGATTTCGAATGATCTTATGAATTATGAGTTCCACAATCCTATCAGGAGAAAACTCGATAGCTATCAGTTCATCATCGACGACACAACTTCTTATGATAGCGAAGCCATAATTGTCATTGAATTTGAGCCCAAAGATGAGAAACAATTTAGCCTCAACTATTCTGGTAAACTCTACATCAACTTAACTAATAAGGCCATTATCAGGGCTGACATTAAAGAAACACGAAGTTACTCAAATCGCTTAGACAGCATTTCTTCTGTGGTAGACAAGCAGGTCTTCTATCAAAAAATTGGATATCGATACTATCCGCAACGGATGATTTCGGATGTGGCCGCCACCCACTTTTCTGTCAATACGGAAGGAAAAATGACTAATCCTGTCATTCATCAATCCCATGTAGAACTTCTGGTGAATGACATTAAGACCAAATCAAAAGTCCAATTTTCAGCTGGTGAGCCTTCGGAAGAGGAATTGAGGAATATCAATTACGACTCGCTTTTCTGGAAAAGTTATACCGTACTAGAAGCTACTCCGCTAGAACAAAAAATCATTGATGATCTTTCGAAAAAGGTAAAACTCAACAAACAGTTCGAGGCTATAAATCGACTAAAAGAGGGCGTTAAAACCATCGTTGAAAACACCAAATTTCAACAAGCATTGACCGACATGGAGGAAATACCGGTTTATACCGTTTTGTGGGCTAAATGGAGTATTCCTAACTTCTATGATCTTATACCGTCTCCGTATTTAAGGAAAATGATCAAGAAAGGTAAAGTCAAATTACTCATGGTTTCCTTAGATGAAAATGAGCAGGATTGGTTAACTAATAGAGAGATTTATGGGTTTGACAAGCCTTACATAGCGCATAAACGTGTTCCATTGGGCTTTGGCGATGAGATTGTAATGGAGTTTTACAAATCGATAGTTCCCGACTTCTTAATGCTTAATAATTCGAGAGAAATAGTTGATCACTCTCCTCCTTTGCCATCTGAAATAGACGTGAAAGCGTATTATCAGTACCTCTTAAAGCATCAATCAGTCGAAACGCCTTCCAGATAGTTTCAAGAACTTGTTTGGTATATCAACTTCAGCCTCTAAATACTGATTATTGGTCCAATAAACCATTTGTACATCATTCGTGCTCTTCACAATCGTTGCGATTTGAGATTGGGTATTAAACTGCTTCAAACCACCTTCTGAGGCATAACAAAGAACCCCTTGCTTAAAATGCGTCGAACTTGCCACGGTTCCTCGATCCCTAAGGTCAAAATTAACTCCATAGTCTTTGACTATATTCATGCGTTCGTCCAGCATTACAATGGCGGTATGGCTATATGAAATACCTTCATTTACCGCTTTACCCAGACTTTGATCCATAAAACGATACTGCAATTGATCGGTAGCAGATGCACGTTCCATTCTGCCTTCGAGATCTCTCGCTACGCCAGCGCCCAGACCTGTTTGTCTTCCAAACACATTCTGATCGATCTGATCTACTCTATCTCGAGCAATAATTTGCTTTTCAAATGCCGAACGATTCCTATATTCTGGTTTAAATACTTCAACCGCTACAGACAAAACTCCCTGCCGATCGATCTGTAAATCATCAATAAAGAAGGATTTATTCGTAGACTTTAACTTGGCCATAGCGGCTGAATTAAACCCCTTTTCTTCAATATTTTCTAGCTTTTTATAGTTACCCAAACCAGATAAGCTTTTTGTATTCACTTTCTTCAACTGGTGATTAACCTCGTTAATCTCCGCAAAAAACACACCGGCTAATTTATCCCGAGTCCCGATGCTATAAGTACCTGCTACATAGGCAGAATTACTGGTATAAACCGCTTTAACACTCTTAATTCTATCTTTTTCGAAGCCTCGGAGCATCTGGTTTTGTAGTACACTTCCATCTAAAGCCATAGATCGCCAGATGATCGCGTCTTCCCGATTGGATTCTATGAGTAGTAAAAAGTCAAACCCCTTTGTGTTCTTGTTATAATTAATTTGCCCTGCATACTTCACCAGTCCAGGAGCTCCTACAGGGATAGTTTCAAATGTATTGTCGGGCTTTAGCTTAAAAATCGCCGGAAATCCATCAATTGAACCAGCCGCCCAAACATTATCGTAGTAGTAAGTAATTTCTTCTATAACTACAGGTTTGGAGAACTCGTATTTGAACCGCTCATAGTCTCCGAAATCTGAATTGGCTTTGATCAATTCATAACTTTTCCCTTTTGGATCCGCGAATAGGATAACTATACCTTGTGCTGTGATTTCTTGAAAAACAGGCGAATACCCACGTGAGAAAGGATAAACGTTTTCCCATTTTTTTTCTAATTGATCATTCAACCCTAAAAATGATAGCGCATAGTCACCATTGCTCATTTGCTTCAGGTTTCTATTTAATAGCACTACGCCCATGGAATCTGCTGGGTAAACATTGTATTTACCCGATAAAGTCTTTGACACTTCATCTTGCGCCTTGAGACAGTTGAGACCAATTAACAAGAGCAGTAAACCCCACTGATATTTCATATAACACAGACTTTTGACCATAAATTTAGACTAATCCAACCCTTCCAAAGACAAACTTTCTATAAGCTTATGTTACGTTTTAGACACAGTCTTGTTCTCACAGGTTGTCTTCAATTCAGCTCACGAGTTTATTATTTAAACCAGCTTTTAGATGGATCAAATGGATTGAAGACATTTGGAGGAATTTTTAGGTTGGCATTTATATCTAGATAATTCTCTACTTGTAATAAACGCTCATTTAAGTAAAAGGTCACCTTTTGCTCTACCCAGCCTCCATTTACCCGCTTGTGATCGCTATACTGAACATCGAGAATCCTACCCTGCCCTACATCGCTAATCCTTCTGACCGTGAAATAGTGATCAGCATCAATCCAGAACTGTTTCGTTTTGAGATCGCCTTTTTTCGCACCTACCACATAAGCTTTTTTTCCGTTTAGCCGATCTTCCCTAAAAACGGATGTGTCATAGCCATAAGTTTTAAGCTTTGCTTTGACTTCTACAGGACTCATAAAGTACATTCCCCCTTTAAAAAGTAAGAACTCTTGGGGCTCGATTCTCTGCGATTGCAAAGCATAATTCTGGAAGCGATAGGATGAGTCATTTCGGAAGATTACAAACCGTCCTTGGTCATTGTAATCAATTCTAAAATGATCGGGGTAACTGACAGCCTCGTACCAAATAGCCGTATCCCTGATACTACCATTTTGGTTGTAGCGTATGGTTTCTTGCCGAAAAGTGAATTCTTTAAACCAAGAACTCCGATTTTTCACTTGCATAGCATCTAGTAACTGATCCGTGCTTGTGATTTGAGCATGAGGAACAGCATTCATTGAAAGTGAAAGCGTGAGAAGTAACAGGAGCTTTTGCATAGATTAAAGCTACTAAACTATCGGTAATCTATGATTCTGGTTGGCAGCAAAGTACCATTAGTACAAATCGTGGTCGCTTTACCTTAGAATTGTTGAAAATGACCTTTCTTTTTAAGAAATTAAGCCCTGATTGCATCGGCAGCGAAGTGAAAAGAATTGTATTCCTATTTATAATCTTTCAATCTCTCTGGATTCTAAATTCCAATGCCCAATCGACCCCAAAAACTGTCATCGCCGTATCTGGAGATGGAATCCACAAAATCTTAATTAAACACGGTTTCGACCCCATCAAGTATTACAACGAGTTCATTCGACTGAACAAGAAAAATATTAGTCGATCCAATGGTCTCTTTATTGGGAAAAAGTATACGCTCCCTACAAAAGCTAAAAATGATAGCCCAGCGAAACCAAATAGTATTAACTATCCCCTATTTGGAAAGAAATATGAGAACGTGCCCATTGTGAGCACCGACCTGAAGGGTGCCATTTATTATTTGATTTCAGGTCATGGAGGCCCAGATCCGGGTGCTGTGGCCAAAAGGAGTGGAAAAACCCTGGCAGAGGATGAATACGCCTATGATGTGACATTAAGATTAGCCAGAGGGCTCTTGGCACGTGGTGCTCAAGTCTACCTAATCATAAAAGATGCAAATGACGGCATTAGGGACGAATCGATTTTAAAGGTTGATTATGATGAAGTCAATTATCCAGATCAGAAAATCCCTAGAAACCAAAAATTGAGATTACGTCAACGGACTTTATCCGTCAACAAGCTTTTTGGCCAAAATGGAAAGGCATATCAAAGGTTGATCGTAACACATGTAGACAGTCGTGGACAGAAGGAAAACGTAGATGTGTTTTTCTACCATCATAAAAATAGTAAGAAGGGTAAGAAACTGGCTGACGAGCTACAATCTACCTTTAAAAAGAAATATGAACAGTACCAGCCTAACCGAAAATATACGGGTACAGTAAGTAACCGTAGCAATTTGTATGTAATCAGGAATACGCTGCCACCGATGGTTTACATAGAACTAGGTAACTTAAAGAACACCAAAGACCAGAGAAGAATCCTTAATTCAGAGAATCGGGAGGCGCTTGCTAATTGGATCACGGAAGGTCTATTGGCAGATTATAAGAAAGCGAATTAGTACTTGGGCTACTGCCTACATTCTCCCCTGCCAGCAGTTATTCAAATCACTTTTTGAATTGACTAATCTTTTAGTTAGTATAGAGCAAATTAAGCCTTATGCGAAACATCTGTTCCTTGCTATTCCTTTTAGGTGTTCTCAGTGCATGTAAGGATTCCAAACCCTCGGCCATTTCGCAAAAAGACCAAGGCCATAGGCTAGAAAGCTATCAATTAGACGTTGAGTCGAAGAAAGTTAGGTTTCACGAAACGATCGAAAAGGTAGAACTGATTAGACTGGAAGAGACTTCAACTTCTCTCCTTTCTAGAATAGAACAAGTTTATTGGGATCAAGAAAAACTCATTATTCACAAAGGCGGAAGTAAGGACATCTTTATATTCGATGAATCGGGAAACTTCATTAACAAAATCAATAGATCTGGTAATGGACCAGAAGAATACGCAAGGATAGATGAATTATGGGTTAACGATGGTAGGCTATCAATCTACACTCGGTTTGTAGGTACAATAAAACAGTATAACATGAAGGGTGAATTTATTTCCTCCACCCGTATACCGACCATTTTCGCTGAAATGGGGCATTTGTTGCCTTATAAAGATGATTATGTCCTTGAAACGAATTTTAGTACTTCTATCGATTCATCACGCTTTAAGTGGTTAAAACTGGATAAGGATTTTAAGGTAACTGGTAAGTTTTTACCATTTAAACCTGTTATCAAAGAGGAGTTCCACCCTCACTATAGCAAAACCCATCCCTTGACAAAATATCAAAATAGCTTGCTACTATTCCGTTCCCATTCCGATACGATTTATCGGCTCACTGAAAATAAAATCGAACCTTTCGTTCATCTAGACTTTGGGGACGATTGGCACTGGAAAGGTCATGATCGACTTACTCATGACCTGTTCACCAAATTTGAAACTGACCCAGTCCCTAAAGTATGGCAAATATTTGCACAGATTTCAGAGGATCGTATGTATATAAAAGCAATAGTGGGCATGTCGCATTGGGAGCACTTTTTGATCAATCGATCTGATTCCATAATAACCCGGTTAGATATTCGAAAAAACAGAGATGTTGAACTTGAAATGACTCCTTTACGGTGGAAGAACGATAAATTGGTTGTTTCGCTAGGCTCAACGGATGTGAGAGAGTTTTTGGCTGAATTGTCAGACGATCAAATAATCTATAAATCAGGGGCTACCCTTTCGGAAATTGAGGCTTCAGAAAATCCCGCTTTACTTCTTATAAACTTCAATAAATAAGATCTATGATATCAAGAAATAAAATACTCATTTTATTCACAGGCTTTGCATTCCTGCTTTCCTGCGAAAGGACCGAAAAAGAATCCGTCACTGAGCCAACAAACATTGATGAGTTTAGAAGCTACCCGTTAGATATTGATGTACCAAGCCGGAGCGGCTTCGATTTAATTGAAGGTATAGAAGTGTTAGGCCTTGAGGAAACCGATGAATCTTTATTGGAAGGCCTTATTGATGCTAGTTTTACGAATGGTCAGATCATTTTCAAAAACGGCAGAAAGGAACAAGTATTCATTTATGATGAAAATGGCAAGTTCATATCAAAGATTGAGCAATCAGGAGGTGGCCCTGAAGAGTATACAACCATCAGGAACCTTTGGGTCAATAAGGATTTAATTCAGATATATGATGGGCGTCGGATTATAAGTTTTAATCTCGACGGCACTTTTGCAAGTGCTGCCACATTCAAAAACAGGGTTGCTCACGCACATAGTATAGAAAATGGGTATGTCGGTGATGTCAGCAGGTCTCCTGTCGATGGCGATTTAAATTATTACCTAGAACTTCTCAACAACAATCTTGAACGCGAAACTTTGGCCATTCCCTATGCGAAACTTAAGCAAACAAATATGTTTTGGTTGTTAACCCCATTTTCAAAATATAACGATCATTTGGTCTATCAGCATACTAATGGCGATACGCTTTATAAGGTTCAGGCAAATGGAGTAAGCCCACTTTTGTCAATTGACCTTGGAGATAAATGGGTTTGGAAAGATTTAGCAGTTTATGACGACCTTAAACGGCAGAGTTTATTAAGAAGGGAAAACGGTGCCGTAAGTATGTTTTTCATGCGTGCTTCTGAGCAATTCATCTATGTGAACGCAATAAGAAGTGGTACCTTTTTAATCAATCGATCAACGGGTGACTATCAAAAAATCTCATTTGATAAGAAAGGTGAAGGTCGCTTCGGCCTTAGCTACATCAATTGGGTTGATGGAAAAATGGTTTACTGGATTAGCTCTGCTGATATTGGAGAATTCTTAAATGAGCTCGATCCTGAAAAAGTAAAATTCTTGGGCGGCAAAAACCTAGAGGCGATCGAGTCATCTGAAAACCCGGTTTTAATTTGGGTGGAATTCAAAACCGATCTCCAATAATAATTTAAGAGTCGGCAGGACACTCTTAAAATCCAAAAGCAATAAAAAACCCGCTGACCTATCGGAAAGCGGGTTTTACAAGGTCTAATTCTATACTTAGGCAATCGCTACAGTCACTTCTGCATTAGCCGCAATTGTTTGCTGATTATCATATATAAACAGTGCCAAATCCTCTTGTGAGTCATTCTTAATCGTCACATTGGTCTTAGTAGCCGAGATTTTAAGATTACGCTCTCTAAACTTGATTTTAAACGAGTAACCATCCCACTCATCTGGTAACGATGGGCTAAAATATAATTCTCCATTTCTAACTCTCATACCTGCAAAACCTTTAGCAAAGGCCATCCAAGTACCTGCCATTGATGTTGTATGGCAACCGTCTTCAGTATCGTTATTGTAATCATCTAGGTCGAGACGAGCTGTACGAATATACATCTCGTATGCCTTTGCTTTTCTACCTAGTTTAGATGCCAAAATACCGTGCACACAAGGAGACAGCGAAGATTCATGGACCGTAAGAGGCTCATAGAAATCAAAATTTCTTTCGATAGTCTCCAAGTCGAATTCATCTTCAAATAAGTAAACTCCTTGCAGCGTATCGGCCTGTTTGATATAACAAGATCGGAGGATTCTGTCCCAAGACCATTTTTGGTTGATTGGTCTATCTCCAGGTGCCATATCATCAGTCTTGATCAATTCTTTGTCTAAGAACCCATCTTGCTGTAAGAACACACCCCGCTCCTCATCATATCCCAAATACATATTCTCTAAAATATGATTCCACTTAGCCGTTTCCTCCTCGGCTTTGAAGTTTATCTTATTGAGTAATGAAGCGAGTTTTGGGCTGTCCTTAAACTCTTCAAGACCCTCTAAAGTATATTTGAGCGTCCACAAAGCGATTTTACTGGTGTACCAGTTATTATTCACGTTGTTTTCATACTCATTTGGTCCTGTCACACCAAGCATTACGTATTGGTTCTTGGCTTTAGACCATTGCACTCTCTGCGCCCAAAATCGTGAGATAGCGATCAATACTTCAAGACCATAATCTACTAAGTACTCATTATCTCCATGATAGTTAATGTAATCAAATATGGCATAAGCAATGGCTCCATTTCTATGGATTTCTTCGAAGGTTATCTCCCATTCGTTGTGACACTCCTCACCATTCATGGTTACCATCGGGTACAAAGCAGCACCATCGGTAAAGCCAAGTTTTTCGGCATTTTCGATTGCTCTACCCAAATGTTTGTAGCGGTACATCACAAGGTTTCTCGCTACCTCCTGATCTGAAGTGGCCAAGTAGAATGGTAAACAATAGGCTTCAGTATCCCAATAAGTACTTCCTCCATACTTCTCACCCGTAAAGCCTTTAGGCCCTATGTTCAAACGCTCATCCTTTCCAGTGTAAGTCTGGTTTAGTTGAAATATGTTGAAGCGGATACCTTGCTGAGAAGAAACATCTCCGTCAATGGTAATATCACTCATTTTCCAGTTTTCAGCCCAAGCAGCTTTCTGCTCATCCATTAGGGCGTCAAACCCTGTTTCCATCGCCTCAGCAACTTGATTGCCACAAGTTGTAGCCAAAGTATCCTTTTCAAAATTCATTGAAGAGATATTCGCAGCATACTTATAGATGGTGAAACTCTTACCAGCAGTTACTTGTCCAGCTTCGGTTACCTCAACATACTTTTCTCTATCATTTGTCGATCGGCCGTTACTAGACCATTCACCACCGATATTGAAACGCATACCTGTAGCCACCCAAAAGTCTGTTTTCTTGGTACTTGCTACGATATATGAAAAATCGGGATTTGCCTCTTTTTCCTGCTCAACCCAAAACTTCTCATCATAGTTGGAATCCGCATTAACTACATCAAAATCGACGTATGGTGTGATTTTAGTCTCTCCTGAAAAGTTGAGTGGTGTCACTTGATATGCAATAGCACCAATACGATTACGTACCATGCTGTTAAATCTGGTCGTGATCACTTCAACTGATTTACCACTAGGTAAGGTAGCGGTGAATGCTCGCTGAAGATAGCCTTCCTTCATGTTTAGCTCTCTACGAAACTGAGAAACTTCTGCGGTATGCAAGTCTAAGGCTTCGCCGTCAAACTCGATGTTAATACCTATCCAATTCGCCGCATTCAATACTTTCGCAAAATACTCCGGGTATCCATTTTTCCACCACCCGACTCTCGTTTTGTCTGGATAGTAAACACCTGCCACATAGTTTCCTTGCAGGGTATCTCCTGAGTACTGCTCTTCGAAATTTGCACGTCCACCGAACATGCCATTTCCAATACTGAAAATACTCTCTGAAATTCTATTGTATTCAGGAACGAACCCTTCTTCGATTATCGACCAAGGGTCATGCTTGATGTAATTCTTCATTACTGTATAATGCTTTTAAAAAATCTATATCTACGTTCGTTAAATCATTGACTACGATATCTGCTTCACTTAGCACATCTGGATGTCCTACGCCAATACATTTCATACCACCAGATTTGGCTGCCTTTACGCCTGAGATCGCATCTTCGAGAACCACACATTCTTTTGGTTCAACGCCCAATTGTGCCGCTCCTTTAAGAAAAACCTCTGGGTCTGGTTTCGAATTTGTGATTTGATTACCATCGACGATCACTTTGAAAACCTTTTCCAACCCAACACATTTTAGAATTGTTGGTGTGTTTTTACTGGCCGAACCAATGGCAATGGCTATTCCGTTGGCCTTTAGTTTATCTATAAATTCCACTACGCCAGGGAGTATATCGGCTGGAGTCATGGAAGAGATGATATCTACATAAATCGCATTCTTTTTCTCTGTGAATGCCTGAATCTCTTCATCCGTTTTCTCAATATTTCCAAGAGAGAGGATGTGTTTCATTGAATCGAAGCGGCTGACGCCTTTCAGATTCTCGTTTTCTTTTTCGTCAAATGCTACGCCTACCTCGTCGGCCATGGCCTTCCAGGCGGTGTAGTGTGCTGGAACAGTATCTACTATGACACCATCCAGATCAAAGATGCATGCTTTGGGTGAATTCATTCAAAATTGGGGTAATGCCCTCGAATCATATCTTCTGTTTCTTCGAGAGATTTAAAAACGTCAAACGTTGTGCCTTGTGTTCTTTGAGCGCCTAGCGCATTGGCATACATGGCTGATAGAATAAAGTTATCACCGCCATCCTTGAGTCCATAAGCCAGTCCTCCGGCAAAAGAATCTCCGCAACCTGTGGTATCAATTACATTTTCCATGTAAATGGATGGAACAAACTCTTCCTTTAACTCGCCGTTCGGTTTTGTGAAAACTTTACAACCAGAAGCATCGGTGGTTATGATCAACGCTTTTGGTCCTCTATCGAGGATATAATCTGCCATCGGTCGTAGGTGATCCTGGCCAATATCATCTAAAAGATCTGTTAATTCGCTCTCAGCGTATTCATGCTTGTACCACGTACACCAAGATTCTTCAAGGTTCATTTTTAACACATCGATATAAGGGAGCCAAAGGTCTCTTTCAACCCAAAACTTCTTATGCCGATCGCCACTAATGGTCATCGTATGTGTTGGTCCATGACCATCAAAAATGATGGTTCCACTACTATGTTCTTTTAAATATTTGAGTGTATCCAATACAATCTCATGGTCAGTGATCGGCACGAATACAAAAGCATCACAATCAATGAAAGGTGCTAAGTCCTTCGGCATTATCGGATTCATGAATGCTGTTTGCTTTTCTTCTCTAAAATTCTGATCGATAAAATTCAGTTTAATTACATCACCACTATCCGCCTCATCGCTCACACCAGCTGTATTAATGGCCGGATATGGAGCAAAAATCTCAGCAACAGGTGGTGTATCAACTTTTCTAATATGTGATATCGGGTAAACCGTTCCTGAATCTTTTAAAAGTTGGGCTAAACCGATTACTGGATGGGTAATACAACCATATTTTTCAATCACTTCACCTTTATGTGTTGTGATATGATCCCTAGGAATGGGTCCAATGACAGCTACCTTGTAATGTTTACTCATATTAACTGAAATATATCCACAGCGCTGCGATTATCGCAATTAGTATGATAGTTAGCAAAGTATCTCCTCTCTTTTTCCCTGATTCCGTTTGCACTCCCCTTTCAAAGGTTATACCATCAGTTTGCTCTGCTGCTGGGGCAGGTGTCATCAGACTTACTACAACCAACACTGCACTACAAACAACAAATAAGAAAATGGCGAAATGAAGGAAGTTAAAAGTCGCAAATTCAAGAACGACACCAGATAGTGAGCTTTGCATTTGCTCCAAAACGAATCTAAGCGTTCCTATGCCCAACCCTGTTAATAAGGCTGCCATGGCTCCTTGACCATTTAGTCTCTTAAAGAATATACCAAGTAAGAATACTGCCGCAATTGGCGGTGATATATATCCTTGGACGCTTTGTAGGTAAACGAAAAGGGAGTCGCTTACATTCTCCATAAATGGAATCCATAACAAGCCGATACCGACCATTATTATAGTGGCTATTTGGCCGATTACCACTAATTTTTTCTCTGGTGTTTCAGGCTTCCAACGCTTATAAACATCTATGGTGAAAATTGTAGAACATGAGTTGAATACTGAAGAAAGTGAGCTCATTAGAGCAGCTAATAAACCTGCTATTACCAGCCCTCTTAGGCCAGCGGGAACCATAGCTTTTACCATCACAATAAGTGATTGATCATTGCTTTCTAAGGTCAACATCCCTTTCTGAGAGAGTGCATATGCTATGATACCAGGCACCACGAAAAGGAATAATGGTAACATTTTAAGGAAACCACCAAATATGGTCCCTTTACGCGCCTGCTCAATATTTCTTGCCGAAAGTACCCTTTGGACTATATACTGATCCGTACACCAGTACCAAATACCCAAAATTGGCGCACCAAACAGAATTCCTGTCCATGGAAAATCTGGATGATCCATTGGTTGCCACATGTCGAAATAACTATCGCCTACTGTGGCTTGCAATTCGCCCCAACCGCCTAATGCTTGTAAGCCATAAACTGTAACCGCAATAGAGCCTCCAATGAGTACAAACATTTGAATCATGTCTGTATAAAGTACTGCCTTTAGCCCACCGAAGATTGTGTATACTCCAGTAGCGATGACTATAATTAAGGCTCCCGTCCAAAACTCTACGCCTATCGCCGTAAATACGATCGCTCCGGCTGCAATAGTCACTGATATTTTGGTGAGGATGTAGGCAATGATTGAAACCCAAGTAAGGTAGGTTCTGGCACCTTTTGAATATCTTTTTTCAAGAAATTCCGGCATCGTGAAAACGCCACTTCTAACATAGAAAGGGACAAATACCCACCCGAGTAATAATAGCATAAAACCAGCCAATATCTCGAATTGGCCAACAGCAACACCTGAATCAGCTCCAGATCCGGCTAGTCCCACTAAGTGTTCTGAGCCAATATTTGAAGCAAAGAGCGAGGCACCTATAACAAACCAGCCAACGTTTTTACCACCAAGAAAATAATCTGAAGACGAAGAGTTGACTTTCTCTTTGATGGTAGCCCAAGCAGCTATACCAAACACAAGGAGAAAATAGCCAGCTATGATCACATAATCGAGGCTAATTAAATCTACCATGAAAGAAATTTAAGGTTGAAAAAAATGCTTATTCAGAGTCGACCAGCTCGTATACACGAACATAATCAATTTCCATTCGGTTTGGAAAGATATCGTTTGCAATCCCATTCTTACCTCCCCAACTTCCACCAATGGCTACGTTAAGAATGAGGTAAAATGGGTGATCAAATGGCCAGTCATCAGCACCTTTTCCTGTATTATCAAAGGAGTGATATCGTTCCCCATCAATAAAAAAGTCAATACGGTTTCGGAACCATTCTACGCTGTATACATGGAAGTTCTCATCGAAATCAGAAACCAATGTTGAGTCTCCTTTTTGCGTTCCATACATGTGATTAAAAGACTGAGTATGCACCGTGCCGTGTACCATTCCTGGGGCATAACCGACAGTTTCCATAATATCGATTTCACCACTTCTGGGCCATCCTCCATACTTATTTTCTCTTGGCAACATCCAGATGGCAGGCCAATTTCCTTTACCCCCCGGAATTTTTGCCCTTACTTCAAATCGACCATATTGCCAATCGGCTTTACCTTTTGTGACGAGTTTGGCTGAAGAATAAGCACGATTACCTAAAGAATCGTTATGGGCTTCAATAATTAGCTTTCCGTCTTCTATTCTAACATTCCCAGGCCGATCGGAATAGTATTGAAGCTCGTTATTGCCAAAACCACAAAGTTCTGGGCAACCGTCACCAACGTAAGCGGTCCATTTTGAGACATCCAATGTTTCACTATCGAATTCGTCTTGCCAAACAATTTCCCAACCCTTATTCGTACAAGACAGGCTAACAATCAGCAGGAAAAGTATCGAGGTATTTCTGATTAGGGATTTTGGTCTCATTAACTTAGTTCAATGCGTAAACTCGTACATAATCAACTATGAATTGCTGTGATTCGATTCTCGGATCAATAGCTCCACCCATACCGCCACCCATGGCAAGGTTCAAAATTAGATTCTGTGGCTTTGAAAATGGCCACTCCAATTCATCGCCAGTTTTATCATAAGTGTAATAGTGCTCGCCGTCCAAAAAGGCTTTAATACCCTCAGGCGTCCATTCAATGGTATAATTATGATATGTATTCGTCATATCCTCAATTTCAGTAACTGCTGTGATATGCGTTCCTTCTTTGAAGTAATAGGTTCTAGTATGACAGGAAGCGTGATTGATTCCTGCACCTGTTTCATCGTTTATCTCGCTTCCGACACATTCTAACACATCAATTTCACCGCAATAAGGCCATGATAATTCATCACGATACTCATCACCTAATAGCCAACCCGCTGCCCAAGTACCATCTTTAGCAGGTGCTTTAGCCCTAAATTCTATTTTTCCATAAAGAAAACTGACTTTTCCACGCGTTGTCAGACGAGCTGAAGTCCATTCTTGACCCATGTCGTTTTTTCGCGCCTCGATAATTAGATTTCCATCTTCGACACGTGCATTTTCACGGCGATTATCGGTGTAATATTGTGGTTCATTATTTCCCCAACCCCAATTACCAACGTCATAAGTCCACTTAGTCTCGTCAGGCGCACCATCAACATCAAATTCATCAGACCAAACTAATTCCCATTTTGAGCCACTTGTATTTTGAGTCATAGACTCTGTTGTATATTCATGGTCTCTCATTTTAGTAAAGTTGATTCTATCTACTTCAACACCATTTCCAGCCACATGAAGTTTAATGTTATGCTCACCTACATTCATAGGGCTCCCATCTTTGTGTACTCCGACAAAACCATCGCTAATCACCTGAATTGCACCAGTGATATTATAAGTTCTACCGTCAGGGTTGTCATAGTAATCTTCTACCCAAACCGAACCTTCACCTTTGGCAACAACCTCTACTTTATATCGACCTACGCTCTCGACATTTACCTTAAAAGTGACCCAACCATCACCCGATTCATTTAAAAGGCCATCTTCTAACTTTTCAATGTTTCCGTTGGCTTCGAGAAAGTTCTCCGCTTCTACAACAAAAGTGGGGGTATCTTCATCGTAACTTGCTTCGTAGCTTGCTTGACAAGCCGAAATCAAAGCAAACACCATCAATAGCATTATTGATTTTGTAGATTTCATACTAATATTTTTTTGATTAAGATTTAATCGGATTTGACGCTAATAGTCGTCTAATTTTTAATCAATATACTCTCCAATTCTTCAAGGCTTTTCCCTTTTGTTTCTGGAACCTTCAAAATGATAAATATCAACCCTAACACGGCAAATACTCCATAAATCAAGAAAGTCATTGAACTACCTAGGGTCGATAATTCCCAGGGAAAAACGGACTGCACTCCTGCACTCACCATCGAGTTTACAAAGCCTACGAAGGAGATGGCTATGGCCTTGATAGATAATGGGAATAGCTCTGAGAAAAGTACCCACATAACTGGCCCTAATGATATGGCGAACGAGGCTATAAAGCCTAAAATCCCTACCAAGATCAATGTGGCATTCATATCAATAGCTGCAGTAATAAGCTCAGATTCGTAGATTTTAGCTTGCTCATCGCCCAAAGCACCTCTTAATGCTCTTTTGTAAACAACATCGTTTTCAAAGGTATTCCCCACTAAACCATCTAGCTGAGCTAATTCTATTTCAGCGGACAGGTTTTCTAGATTTTCTCTTTTTAGCTCATAAGTAGCATTGTTGAATGCATAAGCGATCAAGAACATGAACACCGCAATCCCCATGACACCAAAAGTTAGTAGTTTCTTTCGTCCAAGTTTGTCGATATAAATCATAGCGATGATCGTGAAAACAAGGTTTACCAAACCGACAATTATTGCCTGCCTAAAGGCCGCATCTGTGCCGCCTCCTGTTTGCTCAAAAATCATTGGGGCATAGAAGAAGACTGAATTAATTCCAGTGATTTGCTGTAGAATACCAATTACCAACCCAATCGTTAGCACTAAACCCATTGCGGGCTTGAATAATGCGCTCAGTGGAGCTTTTTGCTTTCCTTCATCTGAGGAAAGTGCCTCTTTCACTGCTTTTGCATCCGCGATGGCCTCCTCTTCACTTCTGAAAAGCTTCATAACTTGAAGGGCTTCATCATGCTTTTCTTTCATTAATAACCATCTAGGGCTTCGCGGCACAGCATAAAGGCCGAAGAAATATAGAATGGCAGGCAAGGCTTCAAGTCCGAGCATCCAACGCCAGTTGTGTTCTGAAATACCTAAGCTTTCCACCCAAGTAGCCTCAGAATCTCCCAATGATAGGATTAAATAATTAGTAAAAAATGCCAATGAAATACCGATAACGATATTAAGCTGATTGAAGGAAACCATCGTTCCTCTAATCTTTGGTGGTGCTATCTCAGCAATATACATTGGTGCCAGTATCAAGGAGGCACCGACACCTATCCCTCCTAGCATTCTAAAGATCAAGAAAAGAATGAAGTTTGGCGCGAGAGCCGAACCGACTGCTGAGATAGTAAATATAATGGCACATGCTTTCAGAACTACCCTTCGTCCAAAGCGATCACTAATTGCTCCTGAAAAGAGCATCGCGACTGCAGCGACAAAAGTTAAAGACCCTACTGACAGTCCTAATTCGCCATCAGTCATATCAAATTCGATTTGAACAAATTTATTTACCCCTGAAATTACAGAGGCGTCGAATCCCATTAGTAAACCGCCTAAAGCGACAATGGCAGCGACTTTATAGGTAAATCCTGATTGACTTTTCATAAGAAGAGGTTAAATAGAAAATTCGAGTCTTATTGAAAGACCCGAACGTAATCTACAATTAAATATTGGGGAAATGTAGTAGTGCTATTAGGGCTACCTGGCCAATTCCCTCCGACTGCTACATTGAATATAAAGAAAAAACTGTTCCTAAATTCATCTAGCTGAGCAGGTGTTGTATCGATCACGTGATACTGCACGTCATCCACTAGCCATCTGATTTGACCTGCATCCCACTCTATTGAAAATACATGGAATTGATCATGAAAGGTGCCAGATGATAAAGTAGTTTCTCCACCATAATTGGCATGTTGGCCATCATGCTGCCAATGAACAGTACCATGAACAGTGTTCTCGCGTCCGCTACCACCGACCATTTCCATGATGTCGATTTCACCTGAAGCAGGCCAACCGACTGAAGTAAAGTTAGAGCCTAACATCCACAGTGCGGGCCAAATACCTTGACCTTCTGGTAAAGCAGCTCGAATATCTATTCGACCGTACCTGAAGCTTTGTTTGTTTTGAGTAACAATTCTAGAAGAAGTGTAATTACTCCCGTTCAACGACTGTTCTTTCGCTTCGATTACCAAATGACCATCCTGTATGAAGGTATTCGAATTTGTGTAATACTGGAGTTCATTATTACCCCAACCATTAGATCCTGTTCCGATTTCATAAGTCCAATCGGTCAAGTTCAAACTGGACGCCTCAAATTCATCAGACCAAACTAGTGTTCTATTGGCATAGGAGTTTGGAGAGGTAAAGCCAGTGCTCGGAATTTCAATTCCATTATCATCAGGGCCATTATCAACAGGCCCGCCATCGTCTGAGTCTCCACACGCCACTACAAAAGATAACAGTAGCAGGAAGAAGATTTCTTTGGAATATCTCATAGCCTTTATATAAAAAAGCACCCGCCCTACACTATGAAGAACTTCACGGTGAGAGCGAGCACTAATTAAAAAGAGCGTCTTATTGCTTTCTTAGTAAGAAAGTCCAGTTTATACCGCCGTTATCAAATGCAACTCTAAGTTCCATGTCAGTGTCTGACACTGCGAATACTTCGTATGTTACACTTGCTGGATAGTCAGTTGCGCCTAATTGATTACCTAGTTCACCAGTGTTAGTTACTTTAGGTAAACCAATGAACGCACCTTGACCATTTACAGTCAACGTTGCACCATCGAATGAGTAATTGAATGATCCATCAACATATGGAGCTACTGGAGCACCACAAGCGTTTCCGCCGCCTGGCTGCCAAGTTTCTAACCAAGTGTTTCCACCCATTGCGATTGAGAAAGTACCATCATTGTTAAATGTCCAAACATCGTCGAATTGACATGCTCTTGCACCTGTAGCATCAGAGGCTGGTGTAGAGAACCATTGGAATGAACCAGCTGTTGGTCCTACTCTTAGTGCACCGTCAAGTGGAGCAAGAGTCCAAGATCCTGTAATGTCAGGAACTGCGCCTACAATAGAGAAAGTAGTTGAAGAAGTACCAGAGTTTCCGTTAGAGTCAACTGCTGTTACTGTTAAGGTATGATCACCTTCTAATAAACCATTGGCAGTAATTGTACCTGTCCAGTTGTCACCAGTGGGTGCTAAAGTACCATTAGCTACTTGTGCTCCACCAGCGTCAGTAATATTCCATGTTGCGCTAGCAAGAGAACTTACAGAACTACCTTCTGCACCGTCTCCTAATGTAATAGTAATTGAGAATGATTCTCCTTCTACTAAGCCGCTCATTGCGCCTAGTTCAACAGTTGGGTCGATGTCCACGACAGAGAAATCAGCATTTCCATTATCACATGCCGCTATACCTACTACAAGGGCGAGTGAAAGGAAGCCTAATAAAATTTTGTTTTTCATAGCGTTTTAATTTTTGCTTCAATGTCAATTACATTTTCCATGAGTGCAAAAAAACAACCACTACAAGAACTCATCATTCATAAAGATTTGAATACTACAATAATACATCAAGTAGAGATATAAATAGGGATTAAGCTTATTTATGAGCATTTTTAGATTTCACAAAACATACAACTGAAATATTGTATACTACAACAAAGCACCTTCATACCTCTCGACTTCAGCGATTTTTGATTCAAAGAATTATCGGTGTTACATTCCTTCTTTTAGGCTTACTTACTCAAAGTTACGGCCAGGTTAATACAGTTGAAGGCATCCCTTTCATTCAAAATTACGGACCAGACACTTACCTTGGTGGAATTCAAAATTGGTCTATCGTTCAACATCAGAACGGCTTACTTTATGTTGCCAATAATCTAGGCTTATTAGAATATGACGGCCATAGTTGGAGAAATTACGCGGTTAAAAACAGAACCAAAGTCAGGAGTATCCATATCGCTGATGATGGGAGAATTTATGTTGGTTCTCAAAGAGACTTTGGTTATTTCTCCCCTGACCAACGTGGGCAATTATCTTATACATCTCTAGCTGATTCGCTAAGCAGCTCCTTAAGAGACTTCGATGAAACTTGGAAGATTTACGGCATGGGTGACAATGTTTACTTCTGTACGTTCAGCGAGATCTTCATTTATAATGGCTCTACGATTAAGGCTATCACCTCTGATTTCCCTTTAGAAATCTCCTTTCTGTTTGAAGGTGTATTACTCACACAGGAATGGGGCAAAGGATTGTCCAAGTTATCTAACAGTACTCTTGAGCTATTGGAGGGTGGTGCATTTTTCAAGGATAAGCGTATTTCGAATGTCTTTCGTTACAATGACGATCAATGGCTTATCAGTACCTTTTCTGAAGGACTTTTTACCTACAGCAATGGTGTTATAACACCGATGAAGGTTTCGAAATCCTTAGACTTATCGCAGCTGATCGTAAATTATGCAACTAGGCTGAGTAGCGGTCTAATTGGGCTAGGTACACAAAATGGTGGCCTTATAGTAATTAATCAATCGGGTGAATTGATTTATCAGTTTGACCAGTCGAGCGGCTTAAAAGATAGAACAGTCAATTTCATTTATGAAGATTTACAAGGTAACCTTTGGCTCACTTTAAATAATGGAATTTCTAGAGTCGATTTAAACTCGGCTTTCAGCAGAATTGACGACCGATTTTCCTTAAGTGGTTCTGGCTATACTGCATTAAAAAGCGCTAGCGGCTTATTTTTAGGTACAAATAATGGTCTGTATCAGTTTAACTCGAAAACAGGAAAATACAATCTAGTACCCGGCACATCTGGTCAAGTATATTCAATTCAAGAAGTGAAAGACAGATTGTTTGTAGGACACCATAACGGACCAATGGAAATTGTAAACGGAAGAGCAAAACTTCTCTTTCCGGAAAAAGGTTCTTGGGTTTTCAAACCTCTTCCCTCCGACCCAGACATTCTACTACAAGGCACATATTTGGGCATCAATAAATTCAATACTGAAACGAATCGATTTGATAAAATTCCTGGGTTCGAAGAATCTTCAAGAGTGATGGAATTTGATGGAAATGACCTCTGGGTAACCCAGGGTTATAAGGGAGCCTTTAGGTTAAGCTTTTCGCCTGACGGAAATGAAATCCAAAACGTGAAGCTTTACAATAGTGAAAACGGGTTTCCTTCTGACCTGTTGATTAATGTTTATAAAATCGACAATCAACTCATATTTACTTCAGACAGTGGATTTTATCAATTTGACGCTGCTACGGATCGATTTACTAGCCTAAAACCACTTGATGAACTTGTGGGTGCAGATGCTTCGATCGTGGATATGGAAGCCGATGATAAGGGCAATATTTACTTTATTGAACGGAATAAACTCGGTGTATTAAAGCCTAAAGGTAATTTCAGCTACGAACTCACTACCAAGACTTTTAATAAAGTAAAGAACTTATGGAATGATGATTTGGGCAATATTACAGTTCTTGATGAGGAAAACATTCTAATCGGAGCGAAAGAAGGGTTTATCCATTACTCGCCCAAAAAGGATCAGCTTAAGCAGAATAACTTTAATGTATTGTTGAGAGAAGTAAAGAATGAGGGCGTAAATGACTCCATTCTTAATTATGGGCATCCCTTTAATCAAGAGATTGGCACCCCTTCGTTGTTTAGCTACAGGCAAAACTCATTTCAATTCTCTTTCGCCGCACCACACTTCGAAAGCGATGGACAAGTCGCTTATCAGTATAAATTAGAGAACTTTCAAGAAGAGTGGTCAGAATGGAGCGCAACAAACTTTAAAGAATATACCAACTTACGAGAAGGCCGATATAAGTTTTCGGTTAGGGCAAAAAACATCTTCGATCAGGTGACTTCTGAAACGAGTTATGAGTTTAAAATCAACCCTCCAATCCATCGAACTACTTTTGCTTATGCTCTTTATGGTGTAACTGCATTTATTCTAATTTTCAGCGGATTTAAAACGGTAGAGGTCAAGCATAAACGGAAAACGCAAGCCATAGAGGACTCAAAGAACGAAGAAATTCAGCAACGAGATTCCAAAATACAGGATATTACAAAGAAATCGGAAGACGAGATATTCAGGTTGAGAAACGAGAAACTTCAGACCGAAGTAGGCCTAAAAAGCCAAGCTCTGACCTCTTCGGCGATGCACTTAATCCAAAAGAATCAACTGCTAAACCAGATTAAGAACACACTCAAAAACATTAACAAAGAGCAGGAAGACAAACAGCTGGTCAAAGAATTAGGCAGAATTGTCAGATCTATTGACAAAGACCTTTCGACAGGTACGCAATGGGATCAATTTCAAGCCAATTTCGATCAAGTACACGGAAACTTTATTACTCGACTGAAGGAAGCATATCCTGGGTTAACTCCTCAAGAATTAAGGTTTAGTGCATACATCAGGATGAACTTGAGCACAAAGGAAATTGCCAACCTGCTCAATATCTCTGTGCGAGGTGTAGAAATTGGTCGCTATCGGGTGAGAAAGAAATTAGAACTGAAAAGAGAGAATAACCTCAGTGATTTTATTCTAAGGTTTTAGATCACCTTGATGAATCTCTGATGATGACTCGAGAATCAAACTTTCTATTTCTTAAATGAGGAGGTATATGTCTTTTCTGGATTACTTTGAATAGCAATTCAGCAGCTGCCTCTCCCATTTCAATTGGCTCGTGAGTTACACTTGTTAAGTGTGGCTCAACAATTTCACAAAGGTTACTATTTCCAAACCCAACCACAGACACATCCCTCGGTACATTAAGTCCCATTTTCTTCAGTTTAAGAATCGCCTCCACAGCCAATTCGTCGCTGAATGTGAATAATGCATCGGGAGAATTCTTAGGGTCTTTGAACATATCCTCTATGATATCCTCATGAGTTTCATCTGGATTAGTAAAGACAACAAAATCCTCATTCACCTCATAAGCATATGTTTTTAAAGCCTCTAAGTATCCTTCGTATCGTCTCTTGCTAATTCCTAAAAGCCCTGGTCCACCCAAGTGTGCAATTCTTTTTCTACCTCTTTTTATAAGATGCTCAACTGCTTGAAAACCACCTGTAAAGTCGTTGGCCTCCACGGTAGGCATGTCAAACCCTGGTGCTACACGATCGAACAGGACAAATGGCGTGTCATAAGCTTCTAAAGTCTCTAAATGTTCGTAATCGTTTGTTTCACTAGAAATAGATAGAATCACACCTTCTACTTTACATGAAAGCAAAGACTTGATCTGATCTACTTCATTATGATAAATTTCATTAGACTGGCAGATGATGGTGAAGTACCCTTGATCGGTCACAATTTTTTGAATCCCATCAATGGCCGACGCAAAGAACGAACTGGTGATATGAGGAACCAGAATCCCAATTGAATTCGATTTCTTGGTTCTTAGGCCTGCTGCAATGAAGTTTGTTTGATACTTCATCTCTTTCGCCTTCTCCGCAACTACCTTTTTCGTCTCTTCGCTGATGTTGGGGTGATCATTCAGCGCCCTTGAAACAGTAGATGGGGAAATCTTTAGCGCAGTCGCAATATCCTTAATAGTAATTGCCATAGTTATTTGTCTTTTGGTTTAGCATGTGAGCCGTCGCAATAAGGAAATTTCTGTGATCGACCACATCGACAAAATGAGACGGTTCCATCTACTTGTTCTGTCTTCTTTCTGTGATGAATAGTTGCTCCTCCTTTTATAATAAGGGGACCACCTGTGATTAATGTGACATCTGTTTCGTTCGTTTGAGTATCCTTAAAACGAACGCCTTTAATAGTTAAGGCTTTTGAGGGACATTCACGAACTGTTTCTACAATAGACTTAGCATCACTCCCATTGATGTTCACCCATGGTCTAGACTTTAAATCGAATACTTTAGGCAAACCACGCAAACAAATACCAGAATGGATGCACTTAGCAGGCTCCCAAACAACTGTCACTTCTTCCGAAGAATATTCTTTAATCACTGGTTCTTCCACAATATTGTTTAAGTCTAAACTTGAAATTAACTCAAAAAGATCAGTTTGTGAAACAACAAATTGAAGTTAATTGTTCGTACATATTTTATATACATGTTAATTATAACATATATTTATATTTACTTATATTTATGCAAACGTTGCATTTCATAGGAGACGTAGTTTCTCCATTCTGCTTGTTTAATTTGTTGCTCTCCATGAACAGTTTCGTAATCATACAAAGCAGATTTTCTCTTAAATTCCTCTAACAATATTTTTATTTTCTTTCGGTAAGCCGATAATCGTTTCTCATTTTGGCTCCCCATGGCGGCAATCTGTTTACGCAATTTTCTGCCGTATAATTCAGCTAAATCGAAGTGCAACCTTTCATGCTCAAACAAGAGGCTATCGCTCCTACTCGTTGTCCAAGATCTTCTCTTTTTAAAGAGCACATAGACCTCAAAATTAGGCTTCCCCTTTTCTATCCCTCCTCGTACCGAATGTGTAACCGCCGTAAGTGCTGTTATACCCAAATCGATAGTATCAGACTTTAAAAGCCTATAATCAGACCATGTCAACGGCCTTTCATCACTCCAAACGATGTACCTCGTGGTATCTACTTTCAGGAAACCGGTTTTTTGGGCAATGCCTTGATGAACTGATAATGTGAAGAAGAAAAGGAAGATTAGCTTTGAGCCAATGTGCATATGCAAATCAAACCCATGCATTTCAAGATTTCAAATAATTGAGCATTATTTAGCTTGATTATCTAGGTATAATCAAAGAAGCTAGAAGCCATCGGCACCAATTGACTTAAGATCGAAAATAAAGTGCGTTTCAAAATCACTGTTCATCCACCATTAATCGATAACTTTGCTGGCCATGAAGTTTGAGGAGTACCGCATTGCAGATGGCATAAAAGCCAGTATCGCACAACTGGGATACAAAAAGCCAACAGACATTCAATACAAGTCTATTCCAGCTATTTTAAAAGGTGAGGATGTTCTGGCTATTGCGCAAACTGGTACTGGGAAAACTGCAGCCTTTGCTATTCCCATTCTTCATTTGCTCAATGAGCGAAAATCTATGAAGTTAAGGCCTGATGGTGTGAAGTGTTTGGTAATGGCTCCCACACACGAACTGGCTCAACAAATAGAAGGCGTTTTTAAAAAACTAGGGAAGAACACCCGATTGAATATACTCTGTATTCATGGAGGTGTGGATCAAGCGCCACAAATTAAAAAACTGAATAAGGGAGTAGATATTCTGATTGCCACTCCAGGCCGAATGTTTGATTTAGAGAGTCAAGGTGCGCTCAAACTTGGGCGTGTTGAAGTTTTGGTTCTTGACGAAGCTGATCATATGCTTGATCTTGGTTTCATAAAAGACATCAGACAGCTGATACATCATCTACCAAAACGAAGGCAAACCCTTTTCTTTTCTGCCACGATTGATGAAGCCATAAAAAAACTAGCCTACTCACTGGTGACCAACGCAATCAGAATTCAAATTTCTCCTAAAAACCCTGTTGCTAAAAATATTGAGCATGCGGTTGCCCATGTAGAAATGGATCATAAGCGCTTCTTTCTTGAAAACGTGATCAATAATGAACCCGACAAGAAGATGCTAGTTTTTGTGAGAACAAAAGTTCGGGCGGAACGAGTGAAAAAAGCATTAGAACGCGTAAACCTTAACGCCGAAACGATCCACAGTGATAAACTACAAGCCGAACGTGAAAAAACGATGGCAAGGTTTAGAAACGGAGAAAACAAGATATTGATCGCCACCGATATCAGTGCCAGGGGAATAGATATACCTAATGTGGACTATGTCATTAATTATGACTTACCTGATTCCTCAGAGAATTATGTCCACCGTGTAGGCCGTACTGGTCGAGGAAGAGAAAAAGGACAGGCGTTTTCATTCTGCGCAACTGAAGAAAAAGAATTGCTCCAAGAGATAGAAGAAAACTTAGGACAGCCCATCGGCCGACTTTCAATGTCTAAAGGCGATTATCAAATGATACTCGATACCACACAGGATACTACCGATGATTGGAAACAATTAATGCAAGCTGCCGAGTCTTCCAAAAGCAACCGACGTAAGAAGAAACGTAAGTAACCCTCCTACTCACTTTCTACAAAATCACTTTTTTCTTTTCCCGTGCATCCTTTTTAAATGTGCTAGGTCTATAATTCAGAATTTTTATTAAAACTGCAATTACGAATAATATATTTTTATATATTTACTGCAATTACGAATAATATAAAAATGAAGAAAACGAAATTAGGTGAGTTTGAAGAGCTAGTACTGATGACGGTAGTGGTACTCCAAGCCGATGCTTATGGTGTAGAAATCAAGCGAGAATTAGAAGATCGTTTGAATGAAACACTCAGTGTTGGTTCCATTCAATCAGCTCTAAAACGTATGGAAGAAAAGGGATTCCTTACTTCTGAGTTTGGAGAAGCTAGCCAAAAAAGAGGTGGTAAAAGAAAAAGAATCTATCAAGCCACTCCTCACGCTCACAAGGTATTACAGGACATGAAAGATGTACGCTCTCAACTTTGGGCTGCTATGCCCAACATAGTTACAGGTTAATGCAAAACCGTCAAAACGATATCCGTCCACCTCAATGGTCATTGCTATTGCTCAGACTATTCGTCAGAGAACATTTTCTGGAAGAAATAGAAGGCGATATGGAAGAGGTATTCATGGATGATCTGGATCAATACTCAATTAAAAAAGCTAAGTGGAAATATGTTTTAGGGGTTTTCAAACTCATGAGACCTTCCTTAACACGACTGCTTAGTGGAAGTCAAAAACTCAATTATCTCGGTATGATACAACATAACTTATTAATCACTTTAAGAGGTTTTAAGCGTCACAAAACCTCATTCTTTATCAATTTAATTGGTCTATCTACAGGTTTAGCCGCTTCATTGCTCATTTTTCTATGGGTAAATGATGAACGCTCTGTTGATACATTCCACGAAAAGAACGATCAACTTTATTGGGTCTTCGCCAATTTCCAACTACCCAATAGTATTACTACTTGGAATTATACATCCGGCCTAATGGGTAAAAGTATGAAACAAGACTTCCCAGAAGTAGAAGAAGCTGTAACTATTGGGAATACAGGTTTCTTTAAACCAAAAGGAATTGTTTCAAATGGCGAAAGCAATTTTGAACTAGACGGTCTTTTCGCAAGCAAAAACTTCTTTGATATATTAACCTATCCCCTGCTTATTGGTAATCAAGAAAACATACTGGAGGACAATGAATCCATTGTTTTGTCTGAATCAATGGCTATGGCCATGTTCGGCAATTTGGAAAGTGCCCTAGGAGCTACCGTGGAATGGGAGAATCAGTTCTTTAATAAAACCTTCATTATAAGTGGAATTTTCCAATCACCTCCAAAGAATGCTACGAATCAATTTGATGCCGTCATTAACTATGATTTACTAGTTCAAACCGACCAATGGGCGGCAGAATGGAATGGCGGTTATGCACAGAACTTTTTAGTACTTCGAAAGGGCACTGACATTGAGGAGTTCAATGCTAAAATTGAAAATTACATGGATGATAAAATAAACAATGACAGGTTTACTCTTTTTGTCCAGCCTTATGCTAAAAACTACCTCTATGGTGAATATGATAATGGTGTTCAGGTTGGAGGAAGAATCGAAAATGTTCGCCTATTCACTATTATCGCAATCTTTATCCTTTTAATTGCCTGTATTAATTTCATGAATCTTTCTACCGCTCAAGCTTCAAAAAAGATGAAGGAAGTTGGCGTAAAAAAAGCTATTGGAGCTAATAAAGGATCACTCATATTCCAGTTTCTCGTGGAGTCAATTTTACTTGCTTCGCTTGCAGTTATCGTAGCTATTATACTCGTAAATGTATTACTTCCTCAATTCAATGAGATTACATCTAAGGAACTTGAAATTAATATCATTGACTTTATTCTACCGTTGATTGGAATCACACTGATAACAGGATTCCTAGCAGGTAGCTATCCAGCATTTTACTTATCAGGTTTCAAGCCTGTAGCGGTTCTAAAAGGTAAGATCTCTAACCTGAGAGGAGAAGAATGGATTAGAAAAGGGCTCGTTATAACTCAATTCGTACTTTCGATAGTTTTCATCATTGGAGTGATTACTATAAACCGGCAAATAGAGTTTACCCAAAGTAAAGATCTAGGGTACAATCGTGAGAACATAGTGACTTTTGCAAGAAAAGGTCAAATCAATGAGAATGCCCAAGTTATGCTTGCGGAATTACAGAAAATCCCTGGTATTGAGAGTATTGCAAATATGGCAGGAGATTTTTTATGGGGTGAAGACAGTGGCAGTGGTTACTCTTGGGACCCGTCTAGTAAAGACGATGATAATCATCTTTTTAAGTCACCTAAAATTGGGTATAACATTATCGAAACTTTAGGAATAGAAGTCATCGAAGGAAGGTCCTTTTCAAAGGAGTTTATGGATGATAAAACAAAAGTAATTATCAATGAATCTGCCGTTAAACTTATGGGTATCAAAGAACCGATTGGTACAATACTCGATTATGGAAGCGGAGGTACAAGGGAAATAATCGGTGTAGTCAAAGACTTTCAGTATGGTTCAATGCACCAACAAATCGAACCACTTCTTTTTCGTTTTAGAGAAGAGGGGCGAAATTTTGTAGTCAAAATACAAACTGGTACAGAAGCAGCCACACTTCAACAAATAGAAGACATTTATACACAGTTTCATCCTAAATACGACTTTAACCCTACTTATTTACAAGATGATTATAAAGCCCTTTATAGTACGGAAAGCAAAGTTGCTATTCTGGCCAACTACATGGCCATTATCGCGATTTTAGTCTCCTGTCTGGGGCTATTTGGACTTGCCGCTTTTACTGCTGAACGAAGAAGCAAAGAGATTGGCATACGGAAGATCTTGGGAGCCAGTCATTTAGTTATCATGAAGATACTTACAGGTTCCTTTACTAAAACGGTCTTAATTTCTGTTCTTTTTGCTCTGCCTCTAGGCTACATTCTCGCTAATAACTGGCTTAATAATTTCGCCTATACTATACAATTGGAGTGGTGGATTTTTGCCCTTGCTGGACTAACAGCATTACTAATTGCTTGGATTACAGTAAGTTTTCAAACGTTCAAGGCTGCCTTGGTCAACCCTGTAGAATGTTTGAGGAATGAATAATAAAGACATGTCAGATTACCCTAGCCCGCCGAAGTGGCTCATTATGATAGTCAGGTTTATGGTCAAACCTGACTATGTAGAAGAAATCGAGGGTGATTTGGAAGAGGTATATTATGATTTCAGAAACACAAAAGGAAAAAGGCGGTCGGATTATCTCTTTTTCCTTGAAACCTTCAGAATACTCAAACTCAATTTAATCAAACCAATTATGTCAAACTCAAAAACAACGCTGGTTACTCAACTCCTATACAACGTCAAGTTTTCTTACCGTGGTTTTATGCGCCACAAAACATCCTTTTTCATTAACATCATTGGCCTTTCAACTGCTATTGCAGCCGCTTTAGTTATCTTTTTGTGGGTGAATGATGAAAAAGGTGTCGATGCTTTCCACACGAAAGATGGGGTTGTTTATCAAGTCTTAGAACACGAAGTAAATCCAGAAGGTCTAGAGACCAGTTTTGGTACGGCATTTATTCTTTCTGATGCATTACGAGAGGGCTTCCCAGAGATAAATAAGGTTGTAACGGTCGGAAACGATGAAATGAGTCGAAACGCCGTTTTATCAATTGATGATAAGAAAACACTGGCCAAAGGCATTTTTGCCAGCAAAGAGTTCTTCGAAACTTTCTCTTTTCAATTGGCTTCAGGAACGGCCAAAGAGGTATTGACAATTGAAAATTCCATTGTCCTTTCCGAAACAGTAGCGATTTCACTTTTCGGTTCTATTGACAATGCAATAGGCCAATCCATCAAAGGAAATAGGGCTTTATATAATGCATCTTATGTAGTAACCGGGGTTTTTGAAAACATACCGACTAATTCTACCATACAGTTTGAGTATGCAGCCAATCACAGAATGGCGTTGAAATACGAAGATTGGCTTGGAGATTGGTATGCTGGCGGAGGCATTACTTATTTGACCCTAAATGAGGGAACTGACATTACTGCTTTCAATCAAAAACTCAGAAAGTTCATTACCAACCAACCTGGCCGTGCCGATGATCTCTTGGAAGCTTACCCATTCAAAGACCTATACCTAAAAGGGGAATTTACAAATGGACTACCATCTGGCGGAAGAGAATCCTATGTGCACATCATGACTTTAGCTGGAATATTCATCCTTTTCTTAGCTAGCATAAACTTTATGAATCTAGCCACAGCACAAGCTGCAAAAAGACTGAAAGAAGTAGGTATGAAAAAGGTTTTTGGCGTTAAACGAAAAACGCTAATCACTCAGTTTCTTACAGAATCATTTTTGATCACAGGTATGTCAATACTTGTAGCATTGGGTTTAGTGAGCCTTTTATTACCACAGATAAACTTGGTCATAGAAAAGGAGCTTTCCTTGGTGAGTGATCAATCTATCTTACAGTTTGGCCTTTTTGCGCTTCTTAGTATTTCATTTCTTTCAGGCCTCTACCCTTCTATTTACTTATCCAAATTCAAGTCGAATGATATGATCAGAGGTAAGCTCAAAAGAGGCGTTAATGACATTTGGATTAGAAAAGGATTAGTCATTTTACAATTCTCAGTATCCACCTTATTTGTCACGAGTTTTTTGGTGCTGAACAATCAAATAGATTTCATCAGAGAGGTCGACCTTGGTTACAATCGGGATAATCTAATTCACTTCACCTTTATTGGAGATAGCAAAAGAAAACCATTCTTAGATGAGCTGAACAAGCTTCCAAACGTAACTAACATTACAAGTTTATATGGCGGCAGCATTGCTAGCCTTAGAGGTGCCGGAGGAGGTTTTAGCTGGGGAAACCCTGTTGAAAACGAAGAAGTTGATTTCAGGCGACCGCAGGTGGCTCATGATTTCTTTGAAACACTCGATATAAATATGGTTGAGGGCAGGACGTTCTCTAAAACATTTCAAAATGAGGAAAACAAACTCATTATCAACCAAGCGGCAGCTGATCTGATTGGAATTGAGAACATTGTTGGTAAAACCATTATGGATGGCGATATAGAAAAACAAGTAATCGGTATAGTCGAAAACTTCAAAATCCAGTCGCTTTACGAACCAATGCAGCCGGCCATTATCAGGTTTATCGGAGAAGGCAAAGGAAATCATTTAATGGTCAGAATTTCAAATGAAAATCAACCTGAAACCATCAAATCTATAGAGGCCCTTTATAATAAGTTTGGCCCCGAATATCCTTTCAATCCACGTTTTGTCAATGATGAGTATGACAAGGTTTATAACGCCGAAAGTAAAATTTCCATGTTATCGGGTTATTTCACAATAGTAGCCATACTGATAGCGTGCTTAGGGCTTTTCGGATTGGCTACTTACAATACAGAAAGAAGAATCAAAGAAGTAGGTATTAGAAAGGTACTCGGGTCGAGCACCTTTGGCTTAGTGAGACTATTATCTGCCGACTTTATTATCCTGGTAAGCGTTGCTTTAATTATCGCTTTACCGATAAGTTATCTTGCCGCAAACAATTGGCTAAATGGCTTTGCGATACATTATGAACCAGGGATTGCATTATTTGGTATGGTTGTATTAGCTACATTAGTTCTATCCATTTTTACCGTTGGTTTAAAAACACTGAATACTGCCAATGCCAATCCAGTTGATTCACTCAGAACGGAATAATAACTGAGGAAATTTTCTCATAAATAGCCTGATCATCAAAAGTGTTGTTTAAATTATATTAAACAACACTTTTGAAACGGTCATGCTCAAAAAGCAACACTACGTCTATCTCCTATTCCTCACTCTTTTACTTGGGGGATGCAAAAAAGAAAAATCTCCTTTGGATGGGCTAAGAGTGGTAACAGAAAAGGATAAAGTCCATGATTACCTTGGTAAAAAGCTCCCTAATCACTCATTAAAAAGCCTAGATAATAGAGAGTTACTTCTGTCTGACTTTGAAGGAAAACCTACTGTAATCAATTGCTGGTTTGTTTCCTGTGCGCCGTGTATAGATGAAATGCCAATCCTAAATGATTTAAAAAGCCAATATGGCGATCAAGTCAATTTTCTATCATTAACATTCGATACTGCCGAAAAGGTGGAAAAACTACTTAAAAAGCATGCATTTGATTTTTATCATTTAGTCGGTGCCCAAGAATTCTTGCAAGAAATTGGCGTTCAGGGTTATCCAAAGAATATATTCATTGGAGCTGATGGTATCATAAAACGAATCGAAGGCGGAGTTCCTTACGAAAAGATCGATGGAAAGCTGGTACGCGGAGATGGGAAGGCCTTTTACGATTATGTTGAAGAACTAATCAAACTTTAAGCTACTAAGGGGCTACTTTAGTTTAAATAATTTGAAGCTCAAATAATCTTCTTCATTCTCTTCATTTTCTGGATGGTTGACGGATAAATAAAGTCCATCTCTGCCAACAAATGCATTGCTCACAACATACTGTCCCGTTTGAGATAATTCTGTTTCTCCTATTAGATTTAAATCTTTGGATAAAACCATCACAGAAAACTTACTTGGAAATCTAGCCAAGACCCCAATATCAGCACCGTCTTCAACTTCTACCTTTGGAAAAGCAAACCGATAGTAAACTTCACGGTAAGGATCATAGATTATATTGCCGTAATGCGCACTTCCAGCAAAATATTTCGCCCGATCCATTCTACTACCACCTAACGGCAAAGCCTCCCATTCCGTAACTAGAGCTTCACTCCTTGCGAGTTTCTCTTCAAGTTGAGCGTTCTCATCTTTCAAGAAATAAAGGTTATGATCACCCCAAAAACTATAAGCAATACCATTTTCTGTTGCCGAAAAACTGAATTGAAAGTGCTTTTTCATTGAGCGCATATAATCATCAGGAAAAGTGGGGCTTAACAGATTAGTGACGCCACTTTTCAAATCGATCGCATAACTGGTATGCCGTCGGCTAAGCTCTTGATTGGTGACAGTACTATAATTTCCTTGGTATAATGTTTTGGCGATAAGCTTACCATTTTTAACCAAAGGCTTAGCAGAAAAGAATGTCGTCGATACCTCAGCGCTACCGTACCCTTCAGGCACCTGATACTCAATACTATTAAGTGATTCGTCTATAGAACTTACAAGAAATAGTTTACCTCCACTATTGGGAAATAGTAACAGGCTATCTAATCCATGCACGTAGAAAGCACCAATACTGCCTACCCCTCGAGGTCCTTCAACGTCAAAGGCGAGTCGTTTTATTAATTCATTACGCTCGAAATCAAAAACTTGAATCTCATTTTTGATTGTATTCAGTGAAAACAGCAATTCTTGACCAGTTTTCTCATCAAAGAAGTATTGTAGTCCATCACTTACATTTGAGGTACTTTGGTCCAATTGAAACGTTACTAAACCATTTACTGGTTTTAAGGATAGACTATTTGACGTATCAGAACTTCCACATCCCAAAAGGCCGATAAAAAGGGTTAAAAACAATGCAATCTGAATACGTTTCTTCATTGCGTTTGATGATTATAAATTCTTCAACTATAAATTTAGTAGAATGTTTGATCTAATTAAATGCCTACCTTTCATAAGCTCTCCAAGTACAACAACTAAATTCAAATCATTGGCTATACCGAAGTTTACTCAGAGACTCCTTTTACTACTCTTTTTTACCGCATTTCTCTTAGGGCCAGGAGTTACCATTGCATGTGCCCAATCAACTCAATATGTTATTAATAGATTCGGAACACCGCTAAGAACTTCGGCGAATGTGACTTCAGATACTATAACGCTTCTAAAGCCAGGAGAAGCTCTCTCAGTACAGCCTTCATTTACCGCACCCGATTCTGTGAGATACGATGATAACAATATAACGCTAGCCGGTTTCTGGTTGCTTGTCGATTCAAAAGGTCAGAAAGGTTATGTATTTAGCGCCGATCTATCTTACAATGAACCTGTTATAAGTGCCTCTAAATCCTACAATATGGATATTTATGAGGTGAATATTTTAGGGCTAAAAGTCGATTCCAGCGTAGTTAAAAAACAAGTAGAATACAGCCCTGGAAACATGGTGGACTACACCGACGATCATTTCCAATATGAATATGGAAGATCTGTTGAAACTTGGTTTGATGGCTGCCTAAATACAGAATTCATCTTGGATGGCTGGCAATTGAATAATGCTTTTCACTTGCTTCGAAATGAAATCTATAGCGATGGTATGTTGTACGGGAAAGAGTTTTACATCGATACGCCGAGACTCATTGAATATTCCAACTTTGAGTATAAATTCGAAATTAGTTTTGGTGCATCACAAGATATCGTGATTAAGTATGATAAAGAGCGAAATGAGACTTGGATAAGCTATGCGAGTTGCACCTAAGTCCAGAAAAAGGGTTTAGAGGTCACGACTAGCGCAACCCCTAATAGAGCATAACTTAGAAAAAGGGCTGGTCAAGGCCCTTCAAAACTCAATCATCGGTCTAATGGTAAGACCCTTAAGTTAGCTCCCCCAGTAGTTGCACCATCTGAAACGTACAGCACTCGCTTAGCCTTGTCAACCGCGATTCCATTTGGAATAGTGAACGTTGCATCTTGAAACTCGCCATCGGAAGATCCTACGACACCACTTCCCGCAAAGACGGTTACTTCTCCACCCAACGATACTTTGTAAATTCTTTTTCCACCACCTGATGTAGCGTAAACGTTACCTTCAAAATAGGTCAAATAACCAATCACGGAACCCCTACCTAAAGTCGGTACAGTTCCAATTAATGAAATATCACCAGAAGGATTAATCGAGAGCACCGCACCAGTTAAAAAATTCCCTACGATAATATTTCCATTATCATCATAAACGATTCCAACACCTCCTTTTAACCTTTCATCACGAACAAAATCTGTAATAGTCCCATCGGGGGTCACTTTATTGACAACGCCTATGTTATAATTGCTCACATAAAAATTGCCATCCGTACCTAGAAGTAAACCAGAAGGATAGCCCTGAATATTGGCAATTGTAGTTTTGGTGCCATCAGGAGCCACTTTGACTAGGTTACCAGCATTAGACACATTATCATCATTTACATAAAAGTTTCCTTCGGAATCTATGGCATTACCAACAGGATTTGCCAAACCAGTGACAAAGACAGAGACATCTCCTGCAGGCGATATTTTCAGAGCAGTCGTACCATTCCCTTTGCCAATTGAATTATCCCATACCCCATAATTAGAAACGTAGATATTACCAGCTGCATCGATTGAAATGGCGTCATTGGCCGGCATATTGGAGACTAGTGTGCTCGTTTCAGGGTTATTGATCAGTTTAAAATCAGTTGATGGTTCTGAAAGCACATAGACTGTTTCCTCATTGAAAGTGCCTATTGACAGAATAGCTATACGATAGTCAATGTCTGAAGTAACGCTTTCTCCATCGATATCATTTTGAAGAGCGTCGAGTTGAAGTTCTTGATTGATTTGGTTTCCGGCATGGCTTGCATAACTACTATTTGGCAAGGATTTCATGCTTTCGACGGTAAGGTTAGAAACTGCAGAACTCTTTACAATCATTATTCTATACTCCTGAATATTCTCCCTAGCCTGCCCAGTATTAAATTTCACTTGGATATCACTAGCATCACCTTTATTCGTTACATCTGTAACAGCAGTAATCTGCACTTTGTAATCATTTTCATTCAAAACGGCAGGTTCGGATTCAGGGGCATCACCATCACATGCCAAACTGAATGTCATCAGAAAAAGAATAAAAAATAGACTCGTTGTTTTTGAGCGTAGGTAATTCATAGTCATTTAGGTTTGTTAAAAAATTCAAACAAACCTGACCGATTATCAGCCTATAATCGACCGACTGGGTACAAAAGCACAAATTCAGGCGATTTGCGGCTTATTATTTAGTGATTTGATGTACTGACTTGGTGTTAATCCCATTTGCTCTTTAAAGACTTTATTGAAGGTAGACTTAGAGTTAAAACCAACCTCCATGGCAATAGAAAGTATTGTTTGCTTTGCGTGGTCATTGTTGTGTATTCTTTTTAGAAATGCACGTACCCGATATCCGTTGATAAAGTCGTAGAAACTCATCTGATAGACATTATTCAATAACCATGAGACATCATTTGGCGATGCACTCAATAATGCTGAAAGCTTTGCCAGCGTAAGGTCGCTTTCTAAGTAAATAGAATCCTTGACAAGCAAATTCTCTAAAGCACTCTTTAGGACATTCGTTTCACTATCATTCAATCTTTTTGTAGCCTCTTTTGAGACCTTAGAATCATTAGACTGCAGAATCCTAAAGAGTTCTGGCTGCTTTAAGCTAAAGTAGCCTACCGTATAGATTAAGAAAGGGATGGTTATCCAAATATTGTCATATGACATATACTCATATACCCTGCGGAAATAATAGGTATTGATATAACTGAATATCCAAAAGGACAAGCAGATGGCGATCGTTAATAAAAAGATAAGAAGAAAGCGATGAAAGCCTTGAGTATTCGAAAGCTTCTTTTTCTCTTCTTTCCGATACCTTTCGAGTAACCTAAAGTTTTTAACCAGGTAGAAAATATTACCACTAAGTCCAATGACTTCGAAACCATTAAAAAACCAATAGACGAACCCTTGTTGAAAAAGACGTGCTCTAGTTTCCACGCTTACTGCATTGAAATAGATGAATATGCCTGAGCAAACAATCAAAGGGATATAGTGCCAAAAAGACAAGCTATATTCACTCTCACTTTTAACCACTAACCGCCTGACATACAAGTAGCTAAGTGGTCCAAAAAGGAAGATAATACAGTCAACGAATGACACCCATTTGAAGAAGTTCATAGCAACCTGATGCGCTATCAACATTCGTCCCGTCAGGATGAAGGCGGTTACAAGAAGTAACTGAACAAGAACTTTATTAGCACTTCTATTTTGCTCCTTAATTTTGGAGAGCGCCCAGGCTAAAAACAGGCCTTGAACAATACCAAGTGATAAAATAATATCGATTAGTTCAAACTTCATACTTACGTTCCTAAGAGCAATTAACCTCCAAAAAATCATCGGGACTAAGCACCATGCACTCGAACAGGAGTATGCAAAACCCGTAAGGGAACGTTAAAAAGATATAAAGTTTCAGTTTCTAAAAAGGAAATGTTGAAATCCCTTTTGGTATAGTTACTTGTTAAACTTCAGCCAAATATTCATGGACAAACTTGATCGCCATGGCACCCTCTCCGACTGCCGATGCTACCCTGTTCATGGCGCCTGCTCTGACATCTCCAGCGGCCAATATTCCAGGAGTGCTGGTTTCCAAAAGGAACGGTTCTCTTTCCTTTTTCCAGAGTTTTTTGTGATCAGACTCTTTTTGTAGATCACGTCCAGTGATGACAAAACCACGGTCATTTTTAAGTATACCATTGCCTGTCCAATCGGTATAAGGTTTAGCACCAATGAAAATCAACAGCGCTCCTGCTGGTTTCTTCACAATTTCACCAGAATCTAGGTTTTTCAACTCAACGCACTCCAGATTTCCATCACCAACGGCTCCGTCAATAACCGTCCTGGGCACCAATTGGATGTTTTCTGTACCATCAATTTGGTCTATTAGGTACTGACTCATACTTGATGAAAGGTCTGGTTTTCTGATCACTATATGTACATCGCATGCAAATTTGGCCATGTACATGGCGGCTTGACCAGCTGAATTCCCACCTCCCACGATGTAGACATTTTTGCCTCTACAAGAGTTAGCCTCTGTGGTAGCAGCGCCATAATAAATCCCTCGGCCAGTAAAGTCATCAATACCACGAGATTCTAGTTTTCTGTATTGAACACCTGTTGTAATAATGACGGCCTTGGTGTTAATCTTTTCACCACCTTCTAGACTTACAATCTTATAATCGTCTTGCGTTTCTATGCCAGTAACAGTTCGTGGCGAAAGAAACTCAATACCAAAGCGCTTGGCTTGCGTTATCGCGCGATGTGTTAAATCTGCACCAGATAGGCCCTTTGGGAAGCCAAGATAGTTTTCGATTCTAGAGCTTGTTCCTGCTTGCCCGCCTGGAGCATGTTTTTCGATCATAAGGGTCTTTAAGCCTTCCGATCCTCCGTAAACGGCGGCAGCCATTCCGGCAGGACCTGCACCCACTATAACCACGTCATACATTTCTTCAGCTACGGTGGTCTGCAAACCAATCTTATTGCCAAGGTCGGTCATGGAAGGATCCTTTAAATGTGATCCATCCTCAAAGTAGACGACTGGTAAGTCACTTCGATCTATCTCTGCCAAATCTAGCAGTTCTTGGCCTGCTTCTTCGGTTTCTATATCAAGCCACTGATATGGCATCAAATTCCTAGAGAGGAAATCTTTGATATCGTGAGATTTTGGAGAGTATTGGTATCCAACAACCCTAATGCCTTTGAAAACTGGAATGTGATTGATTTGCCATTCATCCAGCAGATCATTCAATGTTGGGTAGAGCTTTTCTTCAGGCGGATCCCAAGGCTTATTGAGGTAATAGTCAAGTTGAACGTCATTAATTGCCTTAACCGCTGCTTCAATATCCGAGTATGCAGTGAGCAGTACCCGTTTAGCCTCTGGATAGAGTTCCTTGGCTTTCTCCAAGAATTCTACACCCGTCATTTCAGGCATTCTTTGGTCCGATAGAAAAAGTGCTACATCCTCCCCCTTTTGCTTCAGCTCCTTTAAAGCATCTAGTGCCTCATGTGCTGAAGTGGTGCTCATGACACGGTAATCTTTTCTGTATTCTTTTCTTACATCTCTTCTGATGGCCGCCAAGACTTGTTCATCATCATCGACAGTAAATATAATCGGTAGTTTTGCCATGTGTGTTACTAAGCATTAATAGGGAAACAAAATTCAAATTGGGTTCTTCCGGGCTTCGAGTTCAGCCTGATATGGCCTTTATGTCTATCAACAATGTTTTTAACCACCTCAAGTCCAAGTCCAGTGCCTTTGCCCACATCTTTTGTGGTGAAAAATGGCTCAAAAATTCGGCTTTGTATGTCTTCTGGTATTCCCGGACCAGAATCAGTGATGTAAACCATTAGGTTTTCTGCATTCGTGGCAGTTGTCAACTCAAGCGTACCACCTTCTTCCATGGCATCCAGCGCATTGTCAATCACGTTTGTCCAAACCTGGTTTAACTCGCCTGAAACTGCTTTTATATTTGGCAGATCATCTTCAAGGTCTTCTACCAAATTGACATTATTCTTTTTGAACTTATGATTCAAAATTGTAATTGTGCTGTGTAGTCCTTCGTGCACGTTAGTTGGTTCGAAATCTGTCGAACGATCCATATGTGAATAGTCTTTCACAGAGCTGACTAGTTTGGATATTCGGTTAGATGCTTCTTTGATTTCACCAACCATTTTTTCTGTTGTCAGTACATTTTCAACCCAGGTAAGTACCGAAGGAAATGTCTCTGTGCCAAGCATTTGTTTCATTCCTTCCAAGTCGTTGTCACAGAAGCCGTATTCGGCGAGCGTTTCGCTTAACATATAACAATCTCCAAAACCGTTATCATCGAGCCAGTCGGTCAATTCGTCTTCCCGGTTAGTTCGTTGCATCAGAGACTCGCTCTTGTTTATCCCATCTTTGATCTTACCAAAAAGGAGTGCATTCACCTCATCTACCTGTTCATTGGTTACTTTCATGGAAATAACCTTCTTGAACTTTTCTGGCACATGAGCCAAATGACTCTGTAGTGATTCGGAACTGCGAACTATGGCCGCAGCAGGATTATTTAACTCATGCGCAAGGCCCGCAGAGAGTTTTCCAAGCGCCATCAATTTCTCGCTTTGCTGTTGAGACTTCATACTACTTCTTACCCGATCAGTCATCATATGCACAAGTACTTCGGTAAAGTCTTGGCATTCGCAAATCATAGCATGGAAGTAAGATTTATTGAGTGTGAACATTCTCGAATCTTGCATTACTCGGCCATTAGCCGATGAGGATTGAGCTCGGCTGTATGGTAGTGCACCAGATATATCTCCTCCGTTGATCCGTCCTATTTCCATGTACTGGCCATTTCGTTCCATCATGAAACTTATACTGCCCTCGAGCATAATAATTAGGCTATCGATAGAATCGCCCCGGTTAAAGAAATTTTCACCCACTTTTACCTCAAAAAGTTCGCCTCGATCTACCACCCATTCGATCTGATTGCGTGATACTCCATCAAGCGAAGGAAACTTAGAAATCTCGTCAATAATGGTCTGCTTATCCATGACTATGAAACTATCAATTCTTTGGATTAGTTTCCTGCTGAACTTGTGATTTATTTCTCCGGAAATATGTGAATGGGAAGCTGGCTTAACTTTAAGACGCTGAAATAGCTTTCAAGTCTTCTATCATCAATTCCGCTACTCGTTTTGAAGCACCAACGCCACCTAACTTAGTTTCAAGTTCTTCGTAATCGGTAAGAATTCTATTTCGAGCCTCAGGTGCTAGAATGGCCTTTAACTCCTTGGTCATTCGTTGTTCATTCAAGTCTGATTCAATCAACTCGGTTACCGCCCTCCTATCTAGAATTAGGTTAACCATACAAATATGGTTTATGCTGATGACCCCTTTTAAAACATAGAAAGTGACTAAACCTGGCTTGTAACAGACTACTTGAGGCACTTTGAACAAAGCAGTTTCTAAGGTGGCTGTACCAGAAGTTACTAGTGCAGCTTTTGCATTATTCAAAATATCATAAGTCTGACCAAAAATTACTTTAACCTGTTGACTTGTATAAGCATCATAAAGTGATTGCTCCATCGTTTCCGATCCAGCTACAACAAATTGATAATCAGGAAAGTGTTTCACAACACGGAGCATCTTTGGCAGCTTAGTTCTAATCTCCCTTTTACGACTTCCCGGCAATAGCGCAATGATAGGCTTATCTGAAAGTTCATTTTTTTCCAAGAACTCGTTTTTATCTAATAAAGCTGGTTTTCGTTGAGCGATAGCATCTAAAATTGGGTGCCCAACATAGTCGACTTTATAACCATAAGATTCATAGAATTTCGGTTCAAAGGGTAAAATAGAAAACCGTCGATCCGTCCAACCTTGAATCGTATGCACCCGTTTTCTTTTCCAAGCCCAGGCTTGTGGAAGGATATAATAGAAAATACGTGTTGGAAGATTTGAATTCTTAACGAATTTGGCGATTCTCAAATTGAAACCAGAGTTATCTATTAAGATTAAAACATCGGGTTTATAAGCCATAATATCTTCTTCACAGAATGTAAAATTGGCCTTGATGGTTTTTAAATGACTAACTACAGCAAAAACTCCCATAAAGGATGTCTCACGAATATGTTTAGCGAGTTCTTGAGCTTCTTTCGCCATATTATCTCCACCCCAAACTCTAAAATAAGCGTCGGGGTCACGAAGCTTTAACTGCTTCATCATATTTGCGGCATGCATATCGCCAGAGGCCTCTCCTGCTATGATGTAGTACTTCATTTTCTAGAATCTAACCCGAAGTTCTATGTTCCTGAGTAATAATCAAACGAAATTACTGACTGACTTAAAAAGCAACCTCTATATTAGTAAAATGACCTTACGAGAATCTATTTTTTCCCTTTTGATATTATTATTTCTCAACATTGGACTGAAAGCTCAAATAATAAACAAGGACTATATTAAGGTCAAGACTATTGAAAGAGACTACAGAAACCAGGTAAGTCTGCCATTTTATTATCTCTGGAACGAGCAGCAGGAAATATTGATAATAGGGTTCGATTTTAAACCTTCAAAATTTGAAGTTTTTGAGACTAAAACTTGGAAGAGGTTATCTTACTTTCAAACAAGGGGTCATTCTTTTGAACCTGAGTCTTTTTTCTCGCCGAAAGAGACTAACGTAGTATATATCAAGAAAAATAGAGGAAAAACGCTTTATAAAGTTGATTATTTAAAAGGAGTAATACTTGAAAAAACTTCCATCAAAAAGCTAGACTTTGAAAGACCTGCGCCTAATTATGAGTCCCAATTTTATGATTCTTACTGGCAACAGAACTTCCCTAGACATCACTATTTGTTCTTCGAAGATTATGCATTGATTATAAAGGATAGTGAAATCGATGTTTACAAAAGAGATTAGTTTGCTTCGTTGATAGGCTCTTCATTACAGCTCTTTACCTTGTCCCTTGATTCTTTAGACACTACCTTTACAACATAATCAGAAACGATAATTCAATGCTCAAAATAGGCGTACTCGGAGCCGGACATCTCGGCAAAATCCACATCAAATGCATCAAAGATATTCCTGAATATGAATTGGTTGGGTTTTACGATCCTGTAGCCGAAAATGCAGCTAGTGTTTCAGAAGCCTTCGGCATTCCGAGCTTTGATACAATTGAGGCGCTCCTAAGTGCAGTGGACTTGGTAGATATTGTTACGCCTACTCTTTCTCATTTTGAATGTGCAGAAAAAGCGCTCAAAGCTGGCAAGCATGTCTTTATAGAAAAACCTGTTACCAATACGGTTGAAGAGGCTGAAAAACTGATCGAATTATCTGAAAAGATGGGACTCAAAATGCAGGTTGGCCATGTAGAGCGATTCAACCCTGCTTTTGTAGCTGCACAGCCCTATTTAAAGCAACCCATGTTTATTGAGACCCATAGGTTAGCACAATTCAACCCGCGTGGCTTAGACGTACCTGTGGTTCTAGACCTGATGATTCACGATATCGACGTAATTCTAAAAGCTGTTGGTTCGGAAGTCGAGAAAATCTCAGCTAGTGGTGTAAACGTGGTGGCCGATACGCCTGATATTGCCAATGCAAGATTAGAGTTTGCCAATGGCTGCGTCGCCAACCTTACCACCAGCCGTATAGCGGTTAAAAACATGCGTAAATCACGTTTTTTCCAAAAAGACGCTTATGTGGCCGTAGATTTTCTAGAGAAAAAATCCGAAATCGTCAGGATGCAGGAGGCTACAGGAAATGAAGGTGCATTTTCTATGGTTTTAGATTTAGGTGAAGGAAAAGGTAAAAAGGAGATCATTTTTGAAAACCCGAAGGTATTGGAGACCAATGCCATAAGAGAAGAGCTTTATACCTTCCACCAAGCGATCGTGAACGATACGGAACCAATAGTAACTATAAAAGACGGCTACAAGGCCTTAAAAGTGGCTTATGGTGTCTTGGATGAGATAAAGGCCAACTTGAAAAAAATAGGATAACAATAGCCCTTGAAAAGGGTTCTTTTTCAAACTATATAACGATTAACCGATCGCCCATCGCGAGACAGTGATAGGCTATAAGCATAAATTAAAAAGTAAAAACATGGATAACAGAAAATTATTACCCATTGTCGTGATTACAATTATTGCATTGATTGTAGTTGTTGGATTATCATCAAGCATTTTCTACACGATTCAATCGAACGAACGTGCTGTCATATTCAAAAAGTTTGCAGGAGGTCTTGACAAAGAAGACATTAAACAACCTGGCTTTCATTTAAAGTCCCCCTGGAACGACCTTTATGTATATGATGTCTCTGAAAATCAGGCAGAAGAAACGATGGACGTTTTAGAAAAAAATGGTTTATCAATCCAAGTAGATATTTCGGTACGTTTTCACCCGATGTATGATAAAATTGGTGAGATACACGAAACTTTTACCAGAGACTATGTAAACAGGCTAGTTGTTCCCGAAGTAAGATCTACTGTAAGGCAAGTGATGGGTCGATTTACGGCTGAAGAAATTTACTCGACAAAACGTTCAGAAGTAGAACAAGCCATCATTTCAGAAACTGGAGAAGTTCTAGGAAATGAGAACAACAATATTCAAATGAAAGCACTATTGATCCGTTCTATCAACCTTCCAGAAAAAATTAAGACAGCTATCGAAAGTAAACTGCAACAAGAGCAAGAAGCACTTGCCTATAGGTTTCGTTTGGATAGAGAAAAGAGTGAGGCTGAAAGAAAGCGTATCGCTGCCGAAGGTGAATCTAATGCTAACAAGATCATTAACAACAGTTTAACCCCTGCTCTTCTTAAAATGAGAGGTATAGAAGCGACACTAAAACTTGCTGAATCTACAAATTCTAAAGTAGTTGTGATCGGTCAGGGTAAAGACGGCCTTCCACTTATTTTAGGCAATAATTAAAAACATTCGGCTCTCTTTGGAACAACTGTTTCATTTAAGTGTTTATTAAATTAAATTCGCTCGCGGAAACGAGAGGAAATTACAGAAAACACAAATTTAGATAATGTCAAATACTGCAGAGATCAAGGTTGGAGGACAAACTTACGAACTACCGGTTGTAGAAGGTTCTGAACAAGAACAAGCCATCGATATTTCGAAGCTCCGAGGCCAAAGTGGTGTTATTACCATTGACCCAGGTTTTAAAAACACGGGTTCAACTACGAGTGCTATTACGTTCTTGGATGGTGAGAAAGGTATATTAAGGTACAGAGGTTATTCAATTGAAGATTTGGCTGAGAAGTCAAACTTTCTAGAAGTATCCTTTCTATTGATATATGGACACCTTCCGTCAAAAGAAGAGTATACAAGGTTCGTAGAAAGCATAACAAAGCATACGCTTGTTCATGAGGACGTAAAGAAGATTTTAGAAGGCTTTCCTTCTACTGCGCATCCAATGGGTGTTTTATCTTCATTAGTTTGTGCTCAAACAGCTTTCTATCCTGAATCACTTGATCCTAATAGATCGTCTGACGAAGTTGACATGAGCATCATCCGTTTGATCGCTAAAATGCCAACGTTCGCTGCATGGTCCTATAAGAATCAAATCGGACAGCCAGTAAACTACCCGGATAACAAACAAAACTATGCTTCGAATTTCTTGAAGATGATGTTTGCGAACCCTGCTGAGCAGTATGAGGTAGATCCTGTAGTGGCAAATGCATTAGATAAATTATTAATCTTACATGCCGATCACGAGCAAAACTGTTCTACTGCAACTGTAAGAGTTGTTGGTTCGTCTCATGCGAGCATGTATGCTTCTATTTCTGCTGGAATCAATGCACTTTGGGGACCACTTCATGGTGGAGCAAACCAAGCAGTGATTGAGATGCTTGAAAACATTAAACAAGATGGCGGTGACACTAAAAAGTGGATGGCCAAGGCAAAGGACAAGAACGATCCTTTCCGTTTAATGGGCTTTGGACACAGAGTTTACAAGAACTTTGACCCTAGGGCTAAAATCATCAAAAAAGCTGCTGACGATGTGTTAGAGAAATTGGGTGTGAAGGATCCGGTACTCGATATTGCCAAAGGTTTAGAAGAAGAAGCACTGAGAGATCCATACTTTGTAGAAAGAAAGCTTTATCCTAATGTAGATTTTTACTCTGGTATTATCTACAGGGCCTTAGGTATTCCTACTGATATGTTCACTGTAATGTTCGCCATGGGTAGACTTCCGGGTTGGATTGCTCAATGGAAAGAAATGAGAGAGAATAAAGAGCCAATTGGTCGCCCAAGACAAGTATATACTGGCGCCAACGAAAGGCCATATGTTGGAATGTCCGACAGATAACTTTAGTTGAAAGAGAATTGAAAGGGATGCTTTTAGCATCCCTTTTTTTGTCCAATTGGCTTTAAGAGATTACTTTAAGAACCTTAAACTGAACCTTAAAAAAATGAGAATACTAATAAGTGGCTTGCTATTAATGAGTGCTATCTGCATCAGTGCTCAAACTAAACTAGATAAAGTACTGATGGTGAATGGAGAAACTAAAACTGGTAGCGTAGTCGGCATATCTGACGATGCTATCGAATTTATTCACGAAGGAGAAGCTTTGAAATATAAGCTCAAAAAAGCTGATATAAGTAAGATTGAGTTTGGCAGTGGTAGAATAGAAGTATTTAATGAGGTAAAAGGCTCGACAAAGGACGCCATGTTAATCGATCATCACAATAAGATTGCGGTCTTACCATTTACCTATATTCTTGATGGAGAACAGAAAAAAAATGATGCCACCGAACGCAAAGTTCAACAAGAGTTTTTCAGCCTTATGAAAGACCATGTGGGAATACTGAATGTACAGCCTACAACAGAAACGAACGCTATACTGGCTAAAAGTGGAGTAAACGATGAGAATTTCATTCAATTCTCAATGCCCGAAATTGCTAATATGCTAGGTGTTGAATATATAATTCAAGCGACCTTATCAATCAGCAAAAAAGGAGCATCCTCTTACAATTCTAGTTCACTATTTGTAAAACAGAACCAAAGTAAAGATAAAGCCAGAGGTTCTTCGTTTAGCGTAAACTCTACCCAAATAGAATATCAAACAAGCTTAAATATGCTACTCTACAACGACAATGGTGATGTAGTATGGTCGCGAACAAAAGAAGCTTTTTGGCCTAATAAGGACGCTTACAAGCAGACTTTGAAGTTTTTACTTAAAAGGATGCCTATATACACTAAGTAAAATCTTAAGCATTATGAATGGCTTTCAAGTGTTCTTTTAAACATATCCTGATCATAATTGGATTAGGCACTAACGAAAAGCCTTATGTTGGAATGTCGGACAGATAACTTTAGTTAAAAGAAAATTGAAAGGGATGCTTTTAGCATCCCTTTTTTTATGGCAATACGAGAATTTTTCAAAGGCATGACTTGTTTAAAGGGAAACTAAATAGTTATGGAGCAAAAATTCCCACTTCCCCCTTTCACCTTAGCAACCGCTAAGGTGAAAATTCAAGCAGCCGAGGATGGCTGGAATTCACAAGACCCCATAAAGGTTTCTATGGCTTATACTGAAGATACTGAATGGCGAAATAGAGATCAATTCATCAATGGAAGGCCTGAAGTGCAGGCATTTTTAAAGGAAAAATGGCGAAATGAGCGAAACTACAAGCTTAAGAAATCCTATTGGGCGCATAACGAAAATCGAATCGCAGTTCGTTTTGAATATGAATTTCAGGATGAAAATGGACAATGGTTCCGTGCTTATGGAAATGAAAACTGGGAATTCGATGAAAACGGATTAATGAAAAAGCGCTATGCCAGCATAAATGATTTGAAGATTAATGAATCTGATCGCAGATTATAGGTACCGAGTGTATACTTAACCTAATCATTTCCGTATTTTATTCTAGGCAATAATTATGCGCTTAGATCAATTTCCGGATATCAGATGGTTGCAACAGCAATCTAAATCGAATTTTCGCGACGCTAAAGGCGTGAATAATACGCGACTTCCTACCAGCGGCTGGCCCAATGTTGTGCTCAATACGCGTTCTTATGGAGCAGAAAGAAATGACATTAAAGGTCCATTTAGTCTTTTCTTAAATATTTCGGGCAACAGTCTTGTCAAAGTAAATCGAAAGGAAGTTAGGTTAACTGATGATAATCTGTGCTTGACCAATCAAGGTGATTATTATGATCTGATTATTCCTGAGGGAGACGTCACTGAAACCTTCAACATTCATTTTGGTGAAAAGCTTTTCAACGAAGTCTTAAGCGTCGAAACTACTCCCTTCGAATCCCTTTTGGATACCCCATTTCAGAAGCGCGACTTAAATTATGGACTTCATTTCCGCTCAATTTGGAAAGACGAAGATGTGAATTGTCAAATAAATAGGCTCCGCTACTTTTATAAAAACTCCTCTGCAAGCCAAGACCAAGAATACAATCTACTAGCAGGCTTACTTTCTACTATGCTTAGACAGCACAGCAAGAATTCTAAGAACTCTGTTGATTTACTGGCGCTAAAGAAGTCTACCCAGACCGAGTTAATGGAAAGAATTAGCAGATCTGTCGACTATATACATACCTGCTACAAAGAAAGCATCAGTTTAGATAAATTAGCGTCTATCGCTTGCCTATCGAAGTATCATTATTTGAGAACATTTAAAATGATTTACAACTGTACACCGCAGCAAATGATCGCCAGTTTAAGGTTTAAGAAAGCTAAATCTGCTTTGCTAAATTCCAACACATCCATTGTAGAGATAGCACCAAGCCTCGGCTTCAGTGAAATTGCCTCATTCACAAGATTCTTTACCAAACACGCTGGTCTGTCACCAAAAGCCTTCCGCCAGAACAATTAGCAATTTGAGTTAAATTTATAGTTGCCACTCAGCTTACTTTTGACAAAAAAGAAAAATGGTACAACTCGGTTTTTATATACTCACGGCTATCATGATTGTAGCTGTTTTCTATCTTTTGAATTACGGAGATCAAGTACAAAAACTAAGAAAAAATGCCATATTCCTACTTATTGTATGGATCGCTTATGTTGTTGTGATGAGCTTTACGGGGTTGTTAGATAACCTCTCTATGCCTCCAAAAGCTCCTTTTTTGATCATTCTACCGGCATTTATCATCGTATTTATTACCACCTCCAGAAGAAGCTTTAAGAAAGTAATAGAGAATACTCCTAAGCACATTCCTGTTCTTATTCAGGTATTTCGAATCATTGTAGAGCTGTTGATCTATGGTGCTTTTATGGAAGGCTTTTTTCCAAAACGAGTAACTTTTGAGGGCTTAAATTATGATATCATCATGGGCATACTAGCAATCCCGGTTGGCTTATTGATCATGAAGGGTACAATTGATAGGCAGATCATTTTGGCTTACAATATTTTAGGTCTCTTGGTATTGAGCCTGACGGGCTACGCTTTTATTTCCTCCTTTTATTTCTCTGATTTTGTCAGTGCATCAGGTGAAATAGCACTAGTAAAAACTCCTTTCATTTTACTACCAGGCGTTTTATTACCTTTTGCCATCTTTTATCACGTGGTTTCTATTAAGCAAAACTTGAAAGCAAGAAATTAATAGACACTAATCAGGAAACTGAATTAGCGTACAGAATAGAAGGTTAAATGCTTTGCCAATCTAGAGGTGAATTGTAGAGTAACTCACCTTTTCTAATTTCTAGTGGTGATGCAATATTGTTGTGGTAAAGCTGTCCAGTGCCTAATCCCTGTGGTAGCGTTGGTTTATACTGGGCGGTAAACTGCGCAATAGCATTTAGGCCAACATTAGACTCCAACATTGATGTCATCCACCAACCGATATTCATGCTTTCAGCGATGTCGATCCATTCTATACAGGATTGAATTCCTCCGACAAGCGATGGTTTAAGAATGATATACTGAGGATTAATACCCCGCAATAACTGCTCTTTTTCCGCTAATTCATGAACGCCAATTAATTCTTCGTCTAGCGCTATGGGAAGAACACCCGAAGCACACAACTTAGCCATTAACTCCGACTGTCCTATGGCTACAGGTTGCTCAATGGAATGAATATCCAAAGCGGCCAATTGCATCAGTTTTTCTTCAACATCATGGGCATGAAAAGCGCCGTTGGCATCAACCCGTAATGTAATTTCATTCGCAGAATATTCTGCTCTGATAGCCTCTAGAATACTTAATTCTCGATCGAAATTTATAGCACCAACCTTCATCTTAATAGTATTGAAGCCTGCTTTAAGCTTTTCCGCCACTTGTTCGCGCATAAATGACTCATCGCCCATCCAAATCAGCCCATTGATCGGCATGCGGTAATTTCCTTGATAGAAATCGGTATCGAAAATTAGGTGGTTCCCCCCTTGTGTTAAATCAAGAAGGGCTGTTTCTAATCCAAAGCGGATTGAAGGAAAATCAGAGGAGACATTTTCTTTTACGAAATCCAAAACTTCTAATGGCGTTTCAGGTATTTCTAAAACAGCAATAGCATCTAAGATCGCTTTAAGTTTTTCCTCATAATCGGTACAGTAGTCATCGCTAAGTCCTTTGAGTGGGCTTGCCTCGCCTATCCCAACCGTATTTCCATTTTTCGCTTTAATAAACCAAGTTTCCTTTTCAGTAAAAGAGCCCCTAGATGTACCCGCTTCAAAGCGGAACTTCAATAGATGTGGGACAACTTGAAATTGAACTTTCATGATTTGCCCAACAGTCGTTTCACGTATTTTCCAATAATATCAAATTCCAGATTGACTTTGTCGCCCAATTTCAATTGATTGAAATTTGTGAATTCATAGGTGTAAGGAATAATCGCAATACGGAACTTTCCTTCTTCGGAATTAAAGCAAGTCAAACTAGTTCCATTCACGCAAATTGACCCTTTTTCTACCGTTACATTGCCTAGTTCGGGATCATAAGAGAAATCGAACAGCCAACTTCCATCTTGCTCGGCGATTCCCGTAACTGTACCAATTTGATCCACATGACCTTGCACAACATGACCATCAAATCGTCCGTTAGCGATCATACAGCGCTCTAAATTGACAATTGTGCCAATTTCCCAATCGCCCAAGTTAGTCTTCTGTATGGTCTCGTCGATCGCTGTGACCTGATGTATATCATCTACTACTTTAACCACCGTAAGGCAAGTACCATTGTGTGCTATACTTTGGTCAATTTTCAGTTCAGCACTCACCGAACTTTTAATATCGAAGTGAATATTTGTCCCCTCTTTTTCAATGGAAACTACCTCACCTGTTGTTTCAATAATACCTGTGAACATATCGCAATGTTAATGATAGTGTAAGAAAGATAACAGGATATTGAGTGGGAAGTTCGAACTAACTTTCGTTAACTTAATTCTCAACGAAACTGTCGGTTTTTTATGCGTAAAACTGCAACTATTAAGAAGAACATTCATTTAATCATCTCCTTGACAATAGTCGTACCTTTTGCCTTTGTTTATGGCCTTAATCCAGAATCGATTCTCCCCAATTACTTTGATTTTGAGGTAAATAACGTTGACCTCAAACATTTTTTTCGAGCAATTATGGGACTATATCTTGCCATAGCTACTAGTTGGGTATTTGGTATTATAAAACCCTCCTTTTGGAAAAGTGCCACCATAATCAATTTGATCTTTATGTTTGGACTAGCATTTGGTAGAATAGTTAGCCTTGCCTTCGATGGTATTCCCTCACAAATTTTGATTAGGGCAATAGCGTTAGAATTAATACTGGGCTTCTTTGCCCTCTATCAATTAAGAAAATACGGGAAAGATCAAACTCTTCAATATCAGTGATCATCATAAAGTATGAAACTACTACTACTAGGCGCAACTGGTCGGACAGGCAAACATATTTTAACCGAAGCACTGGCAAAAAACTATCAAGTCACCTGCCTATCCAGAAATGCTCATCGGCTTCCACATCATGTTGGTTTAACCATAATTGAGGGTGATCCATTAGATGAAGAAGTATTGACCGAAGCTATATCTGGTTGTGATGCCATTATTAATGCACTGAATATCTCAAGAACCTCTGACTTCCCTTGGGCCAAACTTCGAACGCCTAAAAATTACCTCTCTGATGTCATGAGGCAATTGGCACCTATTGCTGGAGCTAATTCGGTTGATCGCTTGGTAGTCTGCTCCGCTTGGGGAGTTGCTGAAACAAGTGATGACATACCCGGATGGTTTAAATGGTTTATTGACCACAGTAATATCGGTGTGGCCTATTCTGATCATGAAAAGCAAGAACGAATCATTACAGATTCTAAATTAAAATGGACTATCGTTCGCCCCGTTGGTCTCACGAACGGCAAAAAACAGGAAAGTGCCAAGGTTTCGGTGAATAATCAGCCCAAACCAAGTATTCTTATCAGCCGAAAAACGGTAGCCAAGTTTATGGTCGATGCATTAGCAAATGATGCCTTGATAGGCCAGAAAGTCGTGATCTCTAAAGCATAGGAGATAATCTTTTCCAACCGATTTTTCATCTTTTGTGTCTTATTAGTGTAACTCATACGATATGAAGAAAACACTATATTTTTTAGGCACCGTACTCTTAGTTTCTTGTTTCAGCTGCTCCAACAAAGACGAAAACCCTGATTCCTTTCCAGACGGTACATATATGGGGAATTTTACAGTGGACTATGCAAATGGAAATTCATATACAAATCCAGTTTCAATCACATTTATTTCGGGAGAGTACTACAGTACAGCCAATGTGAACAGATTCCCCGCTGGCGGTAGTGGAGATTACAACATATCGAATGGCACTATCGAATTTACAGATGAAAACATTTGGACCGCCGATTTTGACTGGAACCTGATACTTCATGGTAAATACAGTATAGAGGTTACTGAAACTCAAATTCGATTCAGTGCCGCAAAGAATAACTTAGGCACCTATACTTATGTGCTTGAAAAAGAAATGAAGCTTAATGAGCATTAGGTCAAACTCAATTTCTTAAAAACTTGAAGTCTCTTTTCAGATAAATCATGAAGCATTTCTTCTAGCTTAAACTATCTTCGTTTGCATAAACATGGAAGATAGTTACAGACATAAAGGTATGCGCCGCCAATTGGTGAAAGTGCTGCAAAAAAAGGGCATAACAGACCAACGCATACTCGAAATTATCGGTAAAATACCTCGACACTTTTTCTTTGAAAATGCACTTGTAGAACATGCCTATGAGGATAAAGCTTTTCCAATTGGTGCAGGGCAAACCATATCACAACCTTACACCGTAGCCTTTCAAACAGAACTACTTCAGATAAAACCGGGAGAAAAAGTCCTAGAAATAGGTACAGGCTCAGGGTATCAAGCCATGGTTTTAGTAGATATGGGGGCCGATTTGTACACTATTGAATATCAAAAGGTTCTCTATGAAAGAACTAAGAGTTTTCTTCCGAAACTTGGGTATCAACCAAATTTCTTTTTCGGTGATGGTTCTAAGGGATTAAGCCGTTTTGCCCCTTTTGACAAGATTATAGTAACTGCCGGCGCACCGACCGTACCAGATGCGCTTATAGACCAATTAAATATTGGTGGATGTCTCGTAATTCCCGTCGGGAATCAAAAAACACAGCAGATGCTTCGCGTAACCAAAACTGACAAGGATAAGATAAGAAACGAGGTATTTCATGATTTCAAGTTCGTTCCCCTACTTGGTTCGGATGGGTGGAAATAATAAGTGAATATTAAATTATATATTAATATGTTATTATATCAATATATAGAATATTGTCTTGGCAATTCTCCTGATTATCGATCGATTTAACAGATACAATCCTTAATTTTGCCTCAAACCGAATTTAATATGGCAAAGCAGACCAAGAACCCAAGCGCATCGTGTGTTACTATGACCGAGCTAGTACTCCCAAACGACACAAATACTCTGAATAAATTAATGGGTGGTAGATTGATGCATTGGATGGACATTGTTTCTGCCATAGCCGCTCAAAAGCACTCTAACAGGATAGTAGTCACCGCTTCTGCGGATAATATTTCTTTCAGACACCCTATTGAACTGGGTGATGTAGTTACCCTTGAGGCCAAGGTAACAAGGGCCTTCAGCTCTTCTATGGAAGTTTCTGTCAAAGTATTTGCTGAAAACATACCATCAGGCACCAAATCTCAGAGTCATAGTGCATTCTTTACTTTTGTTGCTGTGGATCAGGGTGGTAGACCGATAGACGTACCTGAATTAATTCCAGAAACCGATGAAGAAAAAGAAATGTATGATGGTGCCTTACGCCGAAGACAACTGAGACTTGTTTTAGCCAAGCGTATGGATCCTGCAGATGCTTCTGAATTAAAAAGTATTTTTGACGTTCAGGCCTAGTGATTTGCCTTTGTTCATTATCTTAATGAGCAGATTATACATTATATGACTGATTCAGACTTTCTACACTTATTTATAGAAGAGCCGATTTATATTATCGATGGCGAGGGACCCGATATGGCTGTCAGTAAGGATGAATCATCGCCAATCGCAAATCCTACCCCTCTGAAAGAAGAGACACCCGAAATAGCATCATCCGTTGTCGAAGAACCTGCTGCTCCAGTCTATGTGAAGCCTTTGCCAACCCTTGGCGAGAACTTGAAACACTGTATTGTTTTGGTCGATTCGGCTGAAGAGATACTGGAAGAACCTCTTAAAGCTTTACTGTACAAAATCATGGGTTCGGTAAAAAGAAACCCGGATGATATTTTGCTTGCCAATTGCCGTAATGCCGATAGCGATCAGCTTGAAGCCTTACTCGCCAATAATAACCATCGACATGTTCTTTCATTCGGTTGTGATTTACTACCGCAGTTGAAAGGTCTTGACAATTATGAGATTCAGCGTGAAGGGCCAAAATCCTTTATTAAAGGAGATTCCTTAGTCAACATTCAGGATGATGTAGAAAAGAAAAAAGCGCTTTGGAAAGCGCTTCAAGAAATGTTTTAGAGTTAGTTTCTGAGATATTATTCCCCAAAAATACTTTCCAGTTTTCTCTGTAACATTATTCCCCTTAAGTTCTTACCAATTACGCGCCCTTCTGGGTCTAGTAAAAGAGCAAATGGAATAGCATTTACTTTATAATCGATAGCAGCGATAGACTGGAAATACTTTATATCAGATACATGATTTGGCCAAACCAGGCCATCTTTTTCAATTGCATCTAGCCATTGTTCTCTAGTTCTATCCAAACTCACACTAAACACATCAAAACCTTTCTCATTGTACTTATTGTACATGTTGACAATATTTGGGTTTTCAGCTCTACAAGGCTTACACCAACCCGCCCAAAAGTCCAAAAGCACATATTTACCTTTCATATCAGACAGGCTTAAATTCTCTCCGTTAGGCTTAGGTAGCGTTATTTCTGGCGCCATATCACCAATAGATACGGCTGGTTTAAAGAATGGTAGGCTTTGTGCGAAATAATCAACATCCTTGGCATTCGGGACATCTTTTTTGAGTTTGGTCACTAGCGAATCCAAGAAATAGTATTCGTCGGCCTTATTTGGGATATAATCAACAATTAAAAGCGCTACTAAAGACCCATCAAAGTCCCAAGCAAGTTCTTTTAATCGATCTATTTTCTTCTGTTCTAGGCCAAGGCCTTCTTCCGTAAGTGATTTTAAGAGTTCTTGATCACCCGAATTTCTCGCGCTCACATAACGTTGGTTAAATGATCCCACTAAACCCTGGTACTCATCAAGGAAGGCATAAAGTTTTTCTATGTTTTCAGCATCTTTCGAGCCACTCACGGTGATATTCGATCCTCCATCGCCTTCGGCTTCAATACTCAAATCCTCATCATCTAGTACAATCGTTTCGAACTGTTGGCCGTAAATATTGATTCTGTAGAAACTTGGGGTCTCTACCGCAACTTCAATCTCGAAATTTCCTTTATGATCAGAATATACAGTTGTAACAGGGGTTATTTGTCCTTGTTCGTACTTCTCAAGAATCACCTCTCCTTGCGGAATGGCATTTTCAATCTTGCCTGTAATCTTTACTAGCCCATCGTTAGCGCTTCCACATGCCGTGATCATTCCAACTAAGACTAAAAGGACTATAAGTTTTTTCATTGTTACTGATTTAACTTCTTATTCAATTTCTCCTTCAATACGCTCGGGTTTGCTTTGCCCCTACTCTTTTTCATGACTTCTCCCATGAACAAACCGAAGAGTTTCTTTTTACCCGCTTTATAGGCTTCAACTTCTTTGGGTAGTAAATGTAAGACTTCGTCAATCATATCATCGACGAAACTATCATCTTCGACAACCAACAAGTCATCTTCCTTTGCAATATCGAAAGCACTAAGTTCAGACTCTAGCATTTTTGGTAGAACATGATGAACGGCTACCTTCTGGCTGATCTTTTTCGATTCGGTAAGATTAATAAGCTCACCAAGCCGATCGCTTGAAATACCTAAGTCACTGATTCCCACATTCCGATCGTTCATCAGACTTTTTATCGTTCCATTTACCCAATTTGCCGCGCTTTTCGGTTTCCCAACCTTTTCACATAACGCTTTAAAGTAAATTGCAGTTTCCTTCTCTTCCGTTAAAAGTGCCGTATCATAGTCAGTTAACTGATAAACTTCCTCAAACTCTTTTCTGACCTCGGCTGGAGTTGAGGCCATTTCTCCTTTCAACGATTCAACAAATGCTGACTCTATAACTAATGGTGCTAAATCAGGACATGGAAAATACCGATAATCATTTAGGGTTTCTTTCATCCTCATACTCGCGGTTGTGCCAGTACCAGGGTCGAAAGTCCGAGTTTCCACTATGATTTCTTTACCTTTCTTTAATAACCCAAGTTGTCGCTCTAATTCAAAAGAAATGGCTCGCCTCACATGATTAAACGAATTCATATTCTTAATCTCGACCTTGCTACCCAGTTTTGAGGCAGTCTCTGGCATAATGGAAATATTTGCATCGCACCTAAACTCCCCTTTTTCCATATTCGCCTCGCTGATACCCAGATAGCGTACTATTCGTCTGATCTCTTGCAAAAAAGCCGCGGCCTCTTCGGGTCCTTGAATCACTGGTTTGGTCACAATTTCAATCAATGGACTTCCAGCTCGGTTCAAATCGATCAATGTCGCATCTCCCTCATCATGAACCGATTTACCCGCATCTTCCTCCATATGAATATGGTCTAAGGCAACTTGGGTCTGTGAAAGGTCTTTACCTATGATTTCGACAAAACCACCTTGACATATCGGTGTTTTGTCTTGTGTTGTTTGATACCCCTTGGGTAAGTCTGGATAGAAATAGCTCTTTCGCGCAAAGTGATTGATCTGAGTAATTTCACAATGACAAGCTAGCCCCATTAAGACAGCCTTTTTGACTACCTCCCGGTTTAGGACTGGGAGCGTTCCAGGATGACCTAACGATATAGCACTGATATGCTCATTTGGTAATGCATCGGCGCTATTCGGATCGGAAGAAAAGATTTTTGATTCAGTATTCAGCTGAACATGAACCTCCAACCCTACTACGGCTTTAAATCCCGCTTGGGTCAATTTGGTCAACGCCTCATTCACAAGGCCGCTATCATCTCGTTGGCCTTGATCTCTACTTTATCTAGACCAAAAAGATCTTTTCCACCCGCTGTAGCAAAGAAAGGTTGACCACCACCACCACCCTTAATTTCTTTAGCCAATTCACGGACCATCTGACCCGCATTAAGCCCTTTTTCTTTCACCAAATTATCAGCTATAATCACTGCAATTTGTGGTTTTCCGTCAATATCAGCAGCCAATACTGCCACTAAATTTTCGACTTCATTCTTTAACTCAAACGCGAGCTTCTTTAAACCATCTGCATTTGGTAAAAGTACTTTTGCTACTAAAGCGTTGAAGCCATCTTGAGCACTAACTTCCTCCAGCAAACTCTTTTTCAAAACGTTTGCTTGTTTAGCATAAAGCGTGTCGATAATCTTGGTCAATCTTTTTTGGCCATCCATCAGATCAGTGATTGCTTTGGTTAGATCCTTTGGATTTTTCAGGACATCTCTCACCTCGCTCAAGGCTTTATCTTGTGCTTGAACATGTTCAAATGCTTTGGGACCCGTATAAGCTTCAATTCTCCTAATACCGGCTGCTACTGCACTTTCCGAAACAATCTTAAATAAACCGATGTCTCCCGTCGCATTGACGTGAGTTCCTCCACAAAGTTCTACCGAGTATTTCGGATCGAAAATGATGACTCTCACAAAATCGCCATATTTCTCACCAAATAAAGCCATCGCGCCTAAAGACTTGGCTTGATCGATCGGTACGTTACGTTTCTCATCTAAGGCAATGTTCTGACGAATTCGGTCGTTCACGATTCGCTCAATCTCAACGATTTGTTCATCTTCAACCTTTGAAAAATGAGAAAAGTCAAATCGTAATACCTGGTCAGAAACAAGTGATCCCTTTTGCTGAACATGTGTTCCTAAAACATCTCTCAGGGCAGCGTGTAAAAGGTGGGTTGCACTGTGGTTCCCTTTAATTAGCACCCTTCTGTCCTCATTAATTGTAGCTCTAAACGTCGCAGAAGGATTTTCTGGAAGTTTATCGGTAAAGTGAACGATAAGATCATTCTCTTTCTTAGTATCTAATACTTTAATGGTTTCTGTGTCGCTCGTCAGCAAACCAGTATCACCAATTTGACCACCACTTTCTCCATAAAATGGTGTTTTCTCCAATACAACCTGATAAACCGTTCTTTTTGCCTCTTTTATCTCGCGATACTTGATGATCGTCGTATCGGTGGCTACTTCATCATATCCAATAAATGCAACGGATGCCTCATCATTCACGGTGATCCAATCACCCTTTTCAGAAACAGCATCAGCTTTCGAACGCTGCTTTTGCACGTTCATGGCCTTTTCAAAGCCTGCTTCGTCAATCGAAAGGTTATGCTCACGAGCGATTAAAGCAGTTAAATCTATTGGGAACCCAAAAGTATCGTACAATTCGAAAACCTCTTGTCCTGGAATGGTTTGTTCTCCAGACTTGCTAAGCCTTTGTTTGATTTGTTCTAACCGCTTCAGGCCATTTTCGAGGGTTCTTAAAAAAGACGCTTCCTCTTCTTTGATCACTTTAGCAATCAAGTCTTTCTGACTTTCAAGCTCATCGAAGAACCCCTTGTATTGACTTGCTAGAACAGCCACTAATTCGTGTAGAAATGGTTCGTTTAGGTTTAGAAATGTATATCCATACCGTACAGCACGCCTCAGAATTCTACGAATAACGTAACCTGCTTTATTATTTGATGGTAGTTGATCATCGGCGATCGCAAAAGAAATAGCCCTGATGTGATCAACAATAACCCTTATAGCAATATCTGTCTCTTCCTTTTCGCCATACTCAATGCCAGCTTTTTTAGACACAGCATCAATCAAAGGCATGAACACATCCGTGTCATAATTAGAGTGTTTACCCTGTAGGGCCATCGCCAAACGTTCGAACCCCATTCCTGTATCGATATGCTGTGCAGGCAGGTTTTCAAGGTGTCCATCTGATTTACGATCAAATTGCATGAAAACCAGGTTCCATACCTCTATAACCTGTGGGTGATCTTGGTTCACCAATTCTTTGCCAGGAACTTTAGCCCTTTCTTCCTCCGATCGCAAATCGATATGTAATTCAGAGCATGGACCACAAGGACCGGTATCTCCCATTTCCCAGAAGTTGTCCTTTTTGTCTCCATTCAATATTCTGGATTCATCTATAAACGCCTTCCAATAATCGTAGGCTTCTTGATCAAAAGCTAAATTATCCTCTTTGTCTCCTTCAAATACGGTTACATATAAACGGTCTTTTTCTAACCCATAAACTTCAATCAAAAGCTCCCACGCCCAACTGATAGCGTCTTTTTTGAAATAATCACCAAAAGACCAGTTACCAAGCATTTCGAACATGGTGTGGTGATAAGTATCTATACCTACCTCCTCTAAGTCGTTGTGCTTACCCGAAACGCGCAAACATTTTTGACTATTTACCGCACGGGTGTAGTCTGCGGTGGCGTTGCCTAGAAACAAGTCCTTAAATTGGTTCATGCCAGCATTGGTAAACATTAAAGTAGGATCACTTTTTAGCACCATTGGCGCGGACGGAACGAACTTATGTTTCTTTGATTCAAAGAATTCTATAAACTTCGATCTTATCTCTCTAGACTCCATATTTTGGATGATTATCGGATTGAAACCGTTAGATTAATTTTTATTATTTTTGCGATACCCAAGCATCTGAAGCAAAGCCACAAAATTAGGAGATTTTCAAAAAGGATTCTTAATGTCGAAAATAAAATATTACTACGATACCGAGACTTGCAAGTACGAGCGAGTTAAGATCAAAAAAAGTGACGTAGTTATCAATGCGTTGGGATTTTTATCACTTTCCATGGTAATCGCTGTGGGCATGGTTTTCGTCTTATCTACTTACTTTGCTTCCCCTAAAGAAACAGCGCTAATTCGCGAAAATGAGGAGCTGAAACTGTATTATGATTTAATGCAGGAACAAGTGGCTAGCATGGACGATATGTTAGACGTACTTCAAGAAAAAGACGATCACGTTTACCGAACTGTATTTGAAGCTGAACCTATTCCACAAACAATTCGTGAAGCGGGCTCAGGCGGCGCTCTAAAATATAGAAACCTTCTGGAAAGCGACTTGGCCAACAAAGACCTTGTAGTCGGCACGCTCAATAAGATAGATAAGGTTAAGAAAAAGATTTATATCCAAACGAAGTCATATGACGAGGTGATGGAGTTGGCCAGAAATAAAGAAGATTATTACGCGGCGATGCCTGCCATGCAACCAGTTTCTAACAAAGAATTGAGAAGACTTTCTTCTGGTTTTGGTAGACGTACCGACCCGATTCTGAAGGTTAAGAAGATGCACTATGGTACCGATTTTTCTGCGGAACGTGGTACTCCAATTTATGCCACTGCCGACGGCACCATCACAAAGGCTAGAAAAGACTTTAGTGGTTTAGGTCACCATATTAAGATCGATCATGGCTTTGGCTTTGAAACCCTTTATGGTCACATGAGCCGTTTTGCTGTAAAAGTTGGGCAAAAGGTAAAACGAGGAGACGTTATCGGTTACGTTGGGAACACTGGAAAATCGACTGCCCCTCACCTACATTATGAAGTCCATGTAAAAGGCAAAGCCGTAAATCCTATCAACTATTTCTATCAAGACTTAACGGCCGAGGAATACGAAGAACTATTAAGACTTTCTTCTATCGAGAATCAGTCATTAGGTTCCTATTCAAATCGATAGCTAAAAGTTTCATCCGCAGAGAGTTTAATTTTAGTTGTTAAAGCTATTGTTGACACATATTTTGTAACTTTCTGAAATGCCGTATAAAGAGAAGCCTATAGTTAAAAAGTATTTCACCATTGGTGAAGTAGCTAAACTATTAGGCGTTGCCACTTCTCTCATACGTTTCTGGGAAACTCAATTTGACTTTATTCGGCCGAAAAAGAATGCCAAGGGCAACAGAAAATTCACCCAAGACGACCTAAAAAAGCTCAAGCTAGTCTATCATTTGGTCAAAGAGAAAGGATACACACTTCAAGGAGCTCAAGAGCATATTAAAAATAGTAAGGACAGCGTGGATGATAAAGCGGAGATTATAGAGTCGCTAAGAAACGTTCGCTCATTTCTCGAGGAAATGAAAAAGAACTTACCTTGACCTCCGAAAAGCGTTATCAAATTGCGCTTTCTCTCATATCAGGTATAGGTCCAGTTTTATCCAAACAACTTCTCAATCACTTCGGCACTCCCGAAAACATCTTTCAAGCATCAAAAGGTAGCATTGCGAAAGTTGAAGGCATAGGTGCTAAATTGTCCAGACTCTTATCCAATCAAGACACCTTACTTAAGCAAGCAGATGCCATCATTGAGGGTTCCGCTAAAGCCGAAGTCGAGATACATTTTTACAAAGACTTATCCTATCCAAAAAGACTCCTGAACATATCAGATGCTCCGCTAATTCTCTATTCGAGAGGAAAAACTAATCTAAACCCGCTGAAATCAATTGGTATAGTTGGTACAAGAAAATCGACTAAATATGGTGCGGATACTACAGAAAAAATCATGGCCTCAGCTAGATCAAATGAACCTACGATTTTCTCTGGATTGGCTTATGGAATTGATATAAAAGCACACGAAGAAGCTCTAAAACAAGACTTACCTACCATTGGGGTGCTTGCTTGCGGATTAGATCAGGTTTATCCAGCTGGTAATCGGCCCATAGCTAGAAAAATGCTCAACAACGGTGGATTGATAAGTGAATACCCTGTGGGTACAAAAGCTGACCCGCGCTTTTTTCCAGCCCGCAATAGAATAATTGCTGGGCTTTCAGATGCTTTGATCATTGTAGAAGCTGCAAAAAAGGGTGGCGCTCTGATCACAGGAAATTTGGCGCATGGATATGATAAACCCGTTTTTGCCGTTCCTGGTCAATTGGATAAATCAAATTCGGCTGGTTGTAACCAGTTGATCAAAACAATGAAAGCCACTATTTATACTGATTTTCAAGATGTAGTTGAAGCATTGAATTGGGATATTTCTGAACCAGAAAGGCTTACCGTTTTAACCAGTAAACTTGAACGCCTTACGGGCCGAGAAAAAACCGTTGTTGACACTATGCTCAAAAATAATCAACAGATGAGTATTGATGATCTTAGTTGGCAAAGTCAAATCCCGTTAAACCAGTTAGCCTCAATTTTGCTACAGCTTGAATTTGAGGGGTTGGTTACTCCTTTACCGGGAAAAGAATTCCGGCTTTGTTCGTAAAACTTGCAATACATACCTAGTTATTTCGTGTAGTATTCATTGCTATGCGCCTTCTCTTTTCATTCATTTTATTCTGCTCTTTCAATGCTTCTTTAATGGGTCAAGACACGCTTTTCTATCGTCAAGATTGGGGTGAATTCGTAAAACATGATTTATTCATTGGCTACAACGGTAGCCCAACTGAAAACAGTCAACTCAGAGATAATTATCATAGTATAGAATTGGGAATCTGGCGTTCTAAAGTCTTGAATTACAACCACCCTGCTAGTGCATCGGTATATTTTAGCCAAGAATTAGGACTCGCGACAGGCGATTTTATTCATGGAACTAAATTCGGTGGTCAAGTTACTGCCATGATGTACATTTTAGGAGCGGAAGTAACGCATCACACGGACTATGACTCACATTCTGTCACTTTCTCTCCTTTCATGGGGATAGGCGCATACTCTTTTCGGGCCATTTTTGCTTGGAGATTGCGGTTTACGAATAAAGATTTCTTGCCACTTAGCGCTTTAAACGTCAATGTCTCATTCAAGGTATTTGGTATCAAAAGTAAGAAGGTGCGCGGTTACCCTTATTAATAATTACCAGTGCCTGCCTAAGGTATAAGTACCCTGTCCTATTCTGATGAGCTCATATACCAAGTTGTGTATATCAGGTCTTACGTTGAGTTGATAGATTTTACTATTATTTCTGGTTGGGTAAACCCGATTGGACAAGAAAATGAATAGTAAATCATTGGCGGGATCAGCCCAAACTAAGGTGCCAGTATACCCCGTGTGTCCATAACTTTCAGGACTAGCGTCTTTAGCCACACTACTTAGGTTGGCATCATATTGCACCAACGGTTTATCAAAACCAAGACCTCTCCTATTTCCACTTTTACAAAACTGGCAACGCGTAAATTCGGTAATGGCATCTTGGCTTAAATATCTTTTACCATCAAATTCTCCTCCATTCAAAAGCATTTGATAGACTTTCGCTAAGTCCTCGGCATTACTAAATAGTCCAGCATTTCCAGATACACCCAACATCATAGCAGCTCCTTCGTCATGCACGACACCATGTAATTGCTGCATTCGGAAAAAGGAATCCAATTCTGTAGGCACAATCCTTTCCAGTGGAAATAGCTCTCCAGCGTTGAAGCGTAATGTTTCGGCATTCAGGGGAATATAAAATTCATCATAGAGAAACTCTTCGAAGGTTTTGCCTGTCAACCGCTTCACCAAGTCTGGAATCAAATAGAAGGTTAATCCTGAATAGAGATACTTTTTATCGTCACTTACTTTAGATTTTCTAATTAGCTTGTAAATACGTTTTTCGATAAAATCTTTGTGCATAAACAGACCAGAGGAAGAAATACGGTATGGATACTTTGCTGAAGAATCACTTTTCACCGTGCGGTTCCTATACCTTCCATTTTTCTTTTGCGATACCGACCAGTAAGGAATCCATGCTTTCAAACCTGCCTGATGTGCCAACACATCTCGCATTATTAATTCCTTCTTTTTGCCCTTCGCTACCTTGGGGAAGTAGTATCCCATAGTTTGATCAGGATCGAAGAGGCCTAAATCGTACAACTTCATTAATGCTAAAGTGGCCGCTGTAGTCTTAGTAACTGAGGCTAAATCATACAAATCCGTGAGCTGGACTTTGTTTTCTTTAGCATAAGTATGATAGCCAAATGCTTTATGATAAAAGACCAGGCCTTTTCGAGCAATTAAAACTTGCCCTCCCGGAAAAGCCATCGAATCGATAGCTCTTTTCATAATCGTTTCTATTTCAGCGTCTAGCTTCTTTACGTCGAAACCAATTGGGTTTACTGGTCTATCTTTTAATCTATCTCCTACGCCAATATTTAAGGAAGTCGACTTTTGAGACTTGAGCAATGGTCGAGTTTGGGCGTTGACAGCACTAAAAAGTACTGTGATCATAAGATATATAAAAACCGATCGGCGCGACATATCTTTCAATTAACAGGAAAAACGTCTAAGCTCATAATCATAGCTTTTTGGAATGCCTCCATATCTAGTCCCGAATTTCTATTTTCTTCGGTCAAGTATGCTAATAATTTTTCTGTGGCAATATTTCCTGTAAGGTCGTCATCGGCCATCGGACAACCACCAAAACCTTTAATGGCCGAGTCGAATCGAGCACAACCAGCATCTAAAGCGGCTTTTAGTTTTTCGTTGGTTTTATCGGGTACTGAATGAAAATGTGCACCAAACTCTATTTCTGGATGTGCCGCAATGCTATGTTTAAAAACACGTTCTATGGCGTCGGGTTTAGCTACCCCAATCGTATCAGAAAGGCTTATAATACTTGCGTTTATGGACTTCTGTTTATCGACAAACTCCGCGACTATTTCTTCATTAAAAGGTTCACCATAAGGATTTCCGAATCCCATGGAGATATAGGTGACTAAGGTCTTGTTCGTACGAATACAAACATCTTGAATATCAGAAAGGGTGTTTAAAGCTTCAGCGATCGACTTATTGGTATTTCGCTTTTGAAACTGTTCAGAAATTGATAGTGGAAACCCTAAATAGTCAATTTGATCAAACTTAGCGGCATCCTCTGCACCTCTCAGGTTAGCAACAATTGCCAAAAGTTTTGTCTTTGTTTCTGACAGATCGAGCTGGTCTAAAACTTCTGAGGTGTCTCTGAGTTGAGGGATGGCTTTTGGCGAAACAAAACTGCCAAAATCGATCGTATCGAAACCAACTTTGAGTAGCTGGTTGATATAACTCGCCTTTTTATCCGTAGGGATAAACTGATGCAAGCCCTGCATGGCATCTCGCGGACACTCTATAATTTTCATACTTCAAGTTTACGGAAGAGAACTCACTACACAAAGTAATCTATACCTAAGCCTCAAGTTTTGGGCATAAAAAAGGCCACTCCGTATAGAGTGGCCCCAACAACATTAATACAACGATTACATATTAGGAGGTAAAATCACCTTGTCGATGATGTGTACTACTCCATTTTTTGCTTTCACGTCTGCAGCGATAACTTTCGCTCCACTAATCTTAACGTCACCATTGCCAATAGAAACAGTAACTTTTTGTCCATTCACAGTAGCAGCTTTCTGGCCATTAGATAAGTCCGTAGACATTACTTTACCAGCAACAACGTGGTAAGTAAGGATAGCCACTAATTTGTCCTTGTTTTCAGGCTTCAATAGCATATCTAAAGTACCTTTTGGTAAAGCAGCAAATGCTTCATCGGTTGGAGCAAAAACTGTAAAAGGACCATCGCCTTGTAAAGTTTCTACTAAACCACCTGCTTTCACAGCAGCTACTAAAGTTTTAAGGTTGTCTGCTCCAGCAGCTAAACCTACAATATCTTTTGATTGTGCGTTAGCAACTGAAGTTGTAAGCATTAAAGCGAACATTGCACCGAAAAGTGATCTCATTATTTTTTGAGTTTTCATAATAGAATAATTTGTTACATTTTGATTAAACTATCCTATATACGACCCGACTTAGGTGCTTGGATTTTTGGATGCTAACTTTTTTTCAAAAAACCTTTAACAAAGGTTTTTTCTACTGTAGCAATTGGACTTCCACCTTCTTTTTCAAGGGTTACGGCAAAGGCTTGAACGTTTCCTTTGATCACTTTCAACTCCTGAACAAGCTTACTATGATCGAAAATGCCTGCGTCGATTGGGGCTAGACCCGGTTTGATCGCCCACAATTGATACTGATGTCCGTGTGGCGGCTCCGGAAGATTATCAACACTGATAAAAACTGAGTTATTATTCTTATTCCAAAATACGTTGGCAAAGGACTCTGGAGAAACATCCAAGCCATCCATACGCACATGGATATTATCTTCATTTAAGAAATGTGCTATTCTGAGCTCAGCATATTGAAGCTCTAGTCTATTATTATCAACTTGATTTGCCAATGTTTCTTGACTTGCTTCAAGAACTGTCAATTGGTCTTTTGCACTTTTAAACTGAGTGTAGAACATATAATTGAACCCTAAACTCATCACCAAAAGAATACTCGCGGCTATAGACCATGCTGGGACTACATTTACTCTCTTAATTTTTATTTCTTCGTCTTCCAATACTTGTAAAAATTGTTCTTTCTCTGACTCTTTAATGGACAAGAGTGTTTTACGGAGTATATCTTTATTCGGTGCTTTATCTTCAGCTTGGGCGTACTGGTTAATACTGTCACGAATAGCATTTAGCTCATCTTGAATTTCAGGATGCTTATGTGCCATCTCGTCCACAGCTATCATTTCAGCGGTGTTTAATTCACCCGCCAGATAGGCTTCTAGTATGCCAGATTTTATGTATTCTTTTATATCCATTTAGATAATAGACCTTAGCTGTTTTATGGCAAGCCTAATTCTAGTTTTAACAGTTCCCAAAGGGATTTTCAATTGCTCACAAATCTCCTTGTGCGTATACCCTTCAAAGAAAGACATGTTGATTAACTGCTGATGATCTGCAGGCAAGCTAGAGATAAGTTGCTTTAGGTAAATCTTCTCAGCTTCATCCTCTACAAGTACTTCCTCTGCCATATTTACGACTTCAGGAGTCTGTTTGGATTCTTGCGTCAATCGAAAGTCTTTCGTTCTGGTCTTGTCTATAGCTGCATTGCGGCTAATTCTAGCAAGCCAAGTGAAAAGCGTACCCTTCGAAGCGTCAAAGTTGATACCATTTTCCCAAATTTTCAATAAAACTGTTTGCAAAACATCTTCACTCATGGCATCGTCTTGGACCACCCTATTGATGATGTTCAACAATAGACTGCCATAATGCTCAAATACTAGACTTACCGCCTGTTTGTCCTTATCGGCTAACAGGTAGGCAATTTTGTCTTCGATTGACGTTGAGGCCACAAATGATTCTGCTGGATGATTCACTGAGTAATAATTCTACCTATAAACTTCAGTAGGTTAGTTTTGTTTAACTAAGTATTAAACTCGGCTTTCCTAGTGATGGCATAGGCCTAGAATTAGTACCTTCTTTTCTTACTTTTGGGTTTTTGAGGATGATTGTTTTTTGCCGAAGGCTGATTCTTTGAGTAGCTCCATTTCTTCTTTTTTGGAGTTTCCTTGGGCTTTTTAGAAACTTGAGTAGCCTTTTTTATTGGGTGCGTGCCTACTTTATCTTTGGGTTCAAATCCTGCGATAACCTGGCTTGGAATTTTCTCTCCCAATAGTTTTTCAATTCCCAGTACAAGCTCCATTTCGTCAGCAGTAACCAAAGAAATAGCTTCGCCACTTGCTCCTGCCCTTCCTGTCCGACCTATCCTATGAACATAGTCTTCTGAAACATTAGGAAGTTCATAATTGACGACATGTGGTAATAATGGAATATCTAAACCACGAGCTGCTATATCGGTAGCCACCAAAACACGGACAGTGCCTTCTTTAAACCCTGCCAATGCATTAGTTCTTGCACCTTGGCTCTTATCGCCATGAATAGCCCTTGATGTTATACCACGTTGATCAAATTTCTTGCTCAACCTATTTGCCCCGTGTTTCGTCCGAGTAAAAACTAGTACTTGTTGCCAATCTCCTTCAGCAATCATTTTAATCAAGAGAGTAGCTTTGTTTCCTTTGTCCACATGGATGATTTTTTGGATAATTTTCTCCACAGCGGTATTCTCAGGCGTCGCCTCAACCATTTCTGGATCATACATAAATGATCCCGCTAGTTCTTTTATCTGTTTTGAGAATGTAGCCGAAAACAAGAGATTCTGTCTCCTATCGGGAATAATCGAAAGAATCTTCTTAATGTCTCTTAAGAAGCCCATGTCTAGCATACGATCGGCCTCATCCAATACAAGAATCTGAATTTGATCTAAGAATAGTAGTCTCTGGTTGTGTAAATCGAGTAACCTGCCTGGTGTCGCTACTAAAATATCGACCCCGTTTTTTAATGCTCTAACTTGTGCCTGTTGCTTTACGCCACCAAAAATCACGGCAGTATCTAGGTGGAGAAATTCGCTATATGCATTAACATTATCATAAATCTGGGCCGCTAATTCACGCGTTGGCGTCAGAATTAATGATCTTATTGGCTTTCTCTTACGCTGTTTCTCTTGGGAGAGAATCTCCAAAATGGGCAAAGTAAAACCAGCAGTTTTTCCTGTTCCAGTTTGCGCAGATGCTAATACGTCTTTACGATCGAGTATTACTGGAATAACTTTTTCTTGAATCGGAGATGGTTGATCGTAGCCAACTTTATCGATGGCATGTAATAAGGATTGGGATAATCCTAATGATTTGAATGTCATATCAATGGTTTATGAAATGACAACTCATACAAAGTTCCATTTCCAGGTGATGTGCAAAGGTAACTTGATTTAATAGGAATTAGCACATCTGCCTAAAGTATTAAATAGAATCAGAAGAGTGCTTCCGCAATGCGCTTAGTCACTTGTGATTTACTCATTGTATAATAGTGTAAACATGGTACGCCTGCCGCCTTTAGCTCTTTGGATTGCTGAATTGCCCATTCTATACCTACTTCTCGTGCTGATTGATTGTCTTTGCAGTCATCTAAGGCATCCACCAAATCATCAGGTAAATCCACATGGAATACACTTGGCAACACACTCATTTGTTTTAAGGCGGTAATTGGCTTTAAACCTGGAATAATCGGTACGTCAATCCCAGCGTTCTTGCATTTTTCTACAAAGTCGAAGTATTTCTGATTATCAAAAAACATTTGTGTCACGATATATTCCGCCCCCATGTCGACCTTTTGCTTCAAATATTTCAGGTCGGACTTTAAGCTAGGCGCTTCGAAATGTTTTTCTGGGTATCCGGCTACTCCTACACAAAAATCCGTCTCGTTTTGCTTGACTTCTTCATGCAGATACTCGCCGTTATTTAGATTGGTGACTTGGCGCAATAACTCACTTGCATAAGAGTGTCCATTAGGTTCTGGCACAAAACGTCCTTCTGATTTTATGGCGTCACCTCGTAATACGAGTACATTATCTATCCCTAAGAAATCTAGATCGATTAAAGCATTCTCTGTTTCCTCCTTTGAGAAACCGCCGCAGATAATGTGAGGAACCGCATCTACCCCATATTTATTGATAATGGCTGCACAAATCCCAACCGTGCCTGGGCGTTTACGCGTTGATACTTTTTCTAGCAGATCATTTCCGCGGTCCTTGTAAACGTACTCTTCCCTATGATAAGTAACATCGATAAATGGTGGCTTAAACTCCATCAAAGGATCGATAGCATTAAAGATACTTTGTACGCTTTCGCCTTTTTTCGGCGGGAGAATTTCAAAGCTAAACAGTGTCTCCCCTTTAGCTTTTTTTATATGATCTGTTACTTTCATTGCGTTTCGTTTGTGTTCAGGCTAGTTTTTTAGATATCGTAGGAAAGATTAGGCGCCAACCATTTTTCTACCTCATCGATAGACTTATTTTTCCTTTTGGCATAGTCGATCACCTGATCTTTTTCAATTTTTCCAAGTCCGAAATATTTTGACTCTTCATGCATAAAGTAGAAGCCAGAAACCGACGATGCAGGATACATCGCGAAGGATTCTGTCAAACTTATTCCGGTATTTTTCTCAACCTCTAGCAGGTTGAAAAGCAGTTCTTTTTCCGTATGGTCCGGGCAGGCCGGATAACCAGGTGCAGGACGAATTCCTTGATATTTCTCTTTTATTAAAGCTTCTCCATCTAAGTTTTCTGAGGCTGCATACCCCCATAATTCCTTCCTTACTTTTTCATGCATTAATTCTGCAAATGCTTCAGCCAGCCGATCAGCCACAGATTTGATCATAATTGAATTATAATCATCGTGTTCTTTTTCATATTGGGCGACAAGTGGTTCAATACCAACTCCCGCTGTCACTGCGAAGCCACCGATATAATCGATTTTTTCGCTTTCTTTTGACGCTACAAAGTCGGCTAAGGAGAGATTAGGCAAGTCTTTCCCCTTTTTACCTTGCTGCCTTAGCATATGAAAGGTTGTCAACAATTGTGATCTAGATTCATCGGCATACACCTCTATGTCATCACCCACAGCATTTGCTGGATATAAACCCACCACCGCATTTGCATATAGCAAATCTTGGTCAATGATTTCTTTAATCATTATTTGGGCATCATCATAGAGCTTTTTGGCTTCCTCACCGATGACTTTGTTCTCGAAAATCTGAGGGAATTTCCCTTTCAGCATCCAGGTAGAAAAGAAAGGCGTCCAATCTATATAGCGGCTGATTTCCTCAATTGAATAGTCTTTGAAGACCTTATTACCAAGAAACGAAGGTTTGATACTCGTTTTATGTTTCCAATCGATTTTTGTCCTATTCGATTTTGCTGACTCGTAGCTGATGTAGTTTTTTACTTGTTTTCTATTCGCATGATCTTCTCGAAGTTGTGTATACTCCGATTTCACACGGTTAAAAATGTTGTCGTATGTATCTGGACTGATTAATTCACCCGCCACTGGAACACTTTTCGAAGCATCTAAAACATGGACAACGGATCCTGAATAAACTGGATCAATTTTCACCGCAGTGTGAATTCTTGAAGTAGTAGCCCCACCGATCATCAATGGAATTTTCAATCCACGACGCTCCATTTCTTTCGCTACGTGTACCATTTCATCTAAAGACGGGGTTATCAATCCACTCAGTCCGATGGCATCGACATTTTCTTCGACCGCTTTGTCGAGAATCTGTTCTGCAGGCACCATCACCCCCATATCAACGATATCGAAATTATTACAAGCCAAAACTACGCCCACGATATTCTTTCCTATATCATGTACATCGCCCTTAACAGTGGCTAAGAGTACCTTATAAGCAGACGAAGTATCATTATTAGCCGCTTTTTCAGCTTCTAAATAAGGTAATAAGTAGGCCACGGCTTTCTTCATAACTCGTGCACTTTTCACCACTTGAGGCAAAAACATTTTACCACTACCAAATAGGTCACCCACTACATTCATTCCGTCCATTAACGGCCCTTCAATGACATGCAATGGCTTGTCATATTGCTGTCTCGCCTCTTCTGTATCTTCTTCTATAAACTCAACTATCCCCTTCACAAGGGCATGTTCAAGCCTTTTTTGAACAGATTCTCTCCTCCAAGAATCATCTTTGACCTGCTTTTTACCAGCGCCTTTAACAGTTTCGGCAAAATCAAGAAGCCTTTCAGTAGCATCAGACCTACGGTTTAGTAAGACATCTTCTACACGCTCGAGTAGGTCCTTGGGGATATCGTCATACACTTCCAGCATGGTAGGGTTTACAATACCCATATCCATTCCCTCTTTTATCGCATGATAAAGAAATGCAGAGTGCATGGCCTCTCGCACCTTATTATTGCCCCTAAAAGAAAATGAGACATTAGAAACTCCTCCACTTACATGAGCACCTGGAAGGTTTTCACGAATCCATTTTGTAGCTCGAAAGAAATCAGTGGCGTTATTATTATGTTCTTCGATACCAGTAGCAACTGGAAATATATTAGGGTCAAAAATGATGTCGTTTTGAGGAAAATTCACCACATCAATAAGTAGATCATATGATCGTTTACATATTTCCACTCTCCTTTCATAGGAATCTGCCTGCCCATGCTCATCGAACGCCATCACAATCACGGCTGCTCCATATCGCTTTACTTTTTTAGCTTGCTCAATGAATTTCTCCTCTCCTTCCTTTAAGGAAATTGAATTCACAACACCCTTTCCTTGAATACACTTAAGTCCCGCCTCTATAATTTCCCACTTAGAGGAGTCAACCATGATGGGAATTCTTGATATATCTGGTTCTGCGGCAATAAGGTTCAGGAACTTAATCATGGCCTGCTTTCCATCAAGCATTCCTTCATCCATATTCACATCAAGAATTTGGGCACCGCCCTCCACTTGATTTCTCGCGATCTCAAGTGCAGCTTCATAATTCTCTTCTTGAATTAGGCGTGCAAACTTTCTCGAACCTGTCACATTAGTACGCTCACCAACATTCACGAAATTTGACTCTGGTGTTACAATGAGTGGCTCAAGACCTGAAAGCTGAAGTGATACTCGATTAGTCATTTGATTCGGCTTTAGTCAAGAATTCTAATTGTGTCGAACGAGGAGTAACGCTTTTTGCTCTCTCTGCAATTAATTTGATATGATCTGGTGTAGTGCCACAACAACCACCTACAATATTCAAAAAGCCTTCTTCTAAGAAATCACCAACAAGAGAGGCCATTTGCTCTGGCGTTTGATCATATTCCCCAAACTCGTTCGGTAATCCAGCATTCGGATGAGCGCTAGTATTGAAAGGTGACTTTTTGGAAAGAATCTCAACGTAAGGTCTCAGTTGCTCCGCACCAAGCGCACAATTCAATCCAATAGATAGTAATGGCACGTGTGATAATGAGATTAAAAATGCTTCTGTCGTCTGCCCAGATAGCGTTCTCCCACTAGCATCGGTTATGGTACCTGAAACCATAATTGGCCATTGTCTACCTTTTTTATCGAATACATTTTCAATGGCAAACAGTGCTGCTTTGGCATTAAGGGTATCAAAAACCGTTTCAACTAAAAGAATATCTACACCACCATCAATTAAAGCGGTGACTTGTTCCTCATAAGCTTCTACGAGTGCATCATAGGTAACCGCTCGAAACCCTGGATCATTTACGTCTGGGGAAAGCGAAGCAGTCCTATTCGTTGGGCCCATTGAACCCGCCACAAATCGGGGTTTATTTGGTTCTTTTAAAGTGATTTCTTCCGCGACTTCTTTGGCAATTTTCGCCGAGTAATAATTGATGTCGTAAACGGCATCTTCGAGGTTGTAATCGGCTTGAGCAATTGTAGTTCCGCTAAATGTATTGGTTTCAACTATATCTGCTCCTGCTAGAAAATATTGCTTATGGATGTCTTTGATTATATCAGGGCGAGTAATTGAAAGTAAATCATTGTTACCCTTCAAAGGACTATCATGATCTTTAAATCGATCCCCTCTAAAATCCTCTTCTTCTAAATCATGCCGCTGGATCATGGTACCCATAGCCCCATCAAGCACTAAAATTCTTTCTTTTAGAATCTCTTTTATGCGTTTCGCCATTTTTTGTCTTTATGGCTTATCTCGAAAGTGGGAGAGTGAATTTATCGTCATCTTTTCCTCGATAGCTCGAGGCTAGGAATTAGCACCGGATATTACTCAGGTTGCTAAGACATCATAGGGCCTAGTCCCTCCGTCTTTCTCGATAAGCAAGGCAAATAAAAGCATAAAATGATTATCGAAGAACCGAAATCGAAATTATTTCAAATTGATTACCAGTTTAATATTTAAATTCATGGTAAGCAGAAATTCGTTATCGTCTTCACGATATAAAACACCGTAAGATCGGGCAAAATCTTCCGGCTTTCTGGCATCAGATGCCAAAGAACGGTGCATCATGCCAATGCCCCAATTAACTTCTAGGTCTACTGGTCGAATCAGTTCAATTAAAAACCCAATGTTTAGCCTAACGCCAATGTCTTGATGTCTTATGCCATAGGTAGCTCTTTGAAAGTACTCACAATTATCACCACAATCGAACTTGAATGTTCTCGTCCGATCGAACTCAATCTGGTTATAAAAAAGCTCAACCCCTAAGTAGGGACGGACATCTGGCCCAACTTGTCCTGAACCACTCAGAAACCTGAAAAATGAGTCTTTTCCATCTGTGTCTATTTTATAGCTCTTGAGCATTATGGAACTTTTGAAACCAGACTTTCCAGCAAAATAAGTCGCGTCATCTTCAAAAACATTTTGATCTCTAATCAGACCAAAAGTATAATCTACCGACAAACCTTCGCTTAAACGATGTTCGAGCCCCATGGTGTAGGCCGGAAACCTCCATATTAATTGAGATGGTATGAGCTTGAGCGAGAGAGCCGGTCCTTGTTTTTTAACAGAATCAACTTCTGTATAATAACTCTCTTGAGATAAGGCCGATACCCCGATTAACAAAGCAATAAGTGTAAGCAATTGTCGACGCATATCAATCGGTAATAAAGCTTCCTAAAACTCCTGTTAATGCTGTATCGCTGTAAGAGACATTGTAAATCCCGTTAGTCGTTCTAACAATCAAGTAGCCAGTGTTAGCAATAATATCTAATGGAACAGCTCCGTCAATTGTCAAAAAATCCATTTCGATCAGTTCTCCTTCGGCATTGAAGCTATACATTGTGAGGCCACCTTTTTCGCATACAAATAAAGATGACCCTCGAATTGCTAAACCAAAAGGTGATTCTGTACTATATACTTTCAAAACCGTAGGGTTTTCGATATCAGAGATATCAATAGCTTCTAACAAATCATCTGAACCCGCCCGGCAATCAGTTACTTTTAGCGTTGAAAATGCAATCCCATTTGATGCTACAACTGGATCGCATGCTGTTAAGTGATCATAAGTTGAGAGGATAGTCAATAGACCATCAGCATCGAATCCAAGAAAAATAACGGCTGCTGTACTACCTATCAGAATTTTATCCTCGTAAGGGAAAATAGTCTCCAATTGCCTAAATATTTGGAGTGTGTGTTTTTCTGATAATTCATCTGACGGGAGAATATCAAACTGTTTAACTTCAGAGCCATTGATGACAATTACTTGATTATTTGAAATTGTAAACTTCGCAAGAGAGCCTCCCACTCCTGTTCCCGATAGATTTGGGACAAATTCAGAACTGTCTTCGGCACAAGCAAAAACAAATATTAGCAGTAAAAAGGCTAAGAGTTTCTTCATCATCTGAAACATTTAGGAGCTTCGATTGTCGTAAGTACCCAGCCAATAATTTTGCCTTTCGAAAAATCAACACACTCAAAAAAGTAGCCTTCAAGAGGTGGTACCACAGTTTCTTCGCCATTAGTACTGAGAACATCCTCATTTCTCGATATGACCTGAACGTTTTCGGTATCGCTCACATCGATTGCCAATAACGAATTGAATTGATTTACATAAACAATACCATCCCGCAAAACCATGTTCTCACTACCCTGAACAGTCAAAAAGCCTCTGGCTAAGGGGTTTGTAGGGTCTGCATTATCGATTACATGTATACCTTTCCCTACATCATTCATTAGCAACAAGTCGCCTAATAAATAAATTTGCCCAGGGTTCTCAATAGGCCTAGCCGCGACTAGTTCAATTGCGTTTTCTGGGTCAGTCAAATAAACTGGTTTATAACCCACCACTTCTCCTTGAGGAAATTCTGGTAAAGAGCTTTCTATACAACTAAAACAGAGTAAGAGTATTAGAATAGAAATAGGGTAAAGCGATCTTTTCATAAAGTGACAGACTCTGAATAAATATATAAAAGTGCAACCATATTGCAAAAACGATAAATTGAGTTAAGGGAACATTTCTATTTATGATTTTATAAATTCATCAAAAACAAAAAAGATTGAAGTTAGCCGCCATTGATATAGGATCGAATGCCATCCGGTTTCAGGTCACCAATGTTATCAATCATGATGGTAAGCTATCTTTTAAGAAACTAGAGTACATTCGTTTTCCTTTAAGGCTCGGAAACGATGTTTTTAGAACTAATAGCATAAGTCCTGACAAGGCCGATCGCTTCTTCAGGCTTATGAATGCATTCAAGCTTTTAATCGACTTGTATGAGGTTGATGATTATTATGCTTGTGCTACTTCGGCTATGCGAGAATCCGAAAATGGACGAACTATTGTGAGTCGTGTTAAGCAACTTCTTGGCTTAACTATCCATATAATAGATGGCGATGAAGAAGCTAAATTCATCAATAATATCATTCTCAAAGATATATCTGACGGTATTTTTCTGCATATCGATGTGGGTGGCGGTAGTACCGAATTGAATATTATTCAAAACCGCAAGAATCTCACTTCAAGGTCGTTCAAACTAGGATCTGTAAGAAGTATTGAAGCCCAAACTTCAATCAGAATGATGCAAGAAATGACTGAGTGGATAGCGGCACAAACCGCTCACTACCATGAAGATATCACTGCCATAGGCACCGGCGGAAATATTCAAAAGCTTTATGAATTAACTGACAGCAAAGGAAAAAGTAAGTCCGCTCATTATGCCGATTTATTACAAACCCAGTCCTATTTAAAAACACTGAGCCAAGAACAAAAAATTAAGCATTTGAAACTAAATGAGGACCGAGCAGATGTAATTGTTCCTGCCAGTCGAATTTATCTTGAAGCTATGAAAGCTGCTAGGGCTGATTTAATCTTGGTTCCTGATGTGGGTCTAAAAGACGGTATTATGCAGATGTTATATGAAAAGCACATCCCAGATTCTTTGCTAGGGCTGAAATAAAAAAAGGGAGCTTAAGCTCCCTTTTTTATGATATGAATTTCTATGATTCAATGGGATTAAACATCCACTTTAGCATATTTCGCATTCTTTTCGATGAACTCTCTGCGTGGCGGTACTTCATCGCCCATCAGTACAGAGAACAAGTGATCTGCTTCTGCTGCTGAATCTACTGTTACTTGTTTTAAGCTTCGGTTTGTTGGATCCATAGTTGTTTCCCAAAGCTGTTCTGGGTTCATTTCTCCAAGACCTTTGTAACGCTGAATGCTTACAGAATCCTCTTTGCCCTCACCAGCCATTTCTCTTGTGAGAATCGCTCGTTGTGATTCATCCCAACAATATCGCTGATCTTTACCTTTCTTTAATAAGTATAATGGTGGCAATGCGATGTATAAGTATCCAGAATCGATCAACGGACGCATGTACCTGAAAAAGAAAGTAAGAATTAAGGTACGAATGTGGCTACCATCGATATCAGCATCCGTCATGATGATTACTTTATGATAACGAAGCTTCTCCATGTTCAAGGCTTTATCGTCATCCTCAGTTCCAAAAGAAACACCCAATGCCGTGATCATATTTTTGATCTCGTCATTGTCGTAAATCTTGTGTTCCTGTGCTTTTTCAACATTCAAAATCTTACCTCTTAATGGTAAAATTGCTTGGAAGTTTCTATCACGACCTTGTTTAGCTGATCCACCAGCAGAATCTCCCTCTACTAGGTAGATTTCACAAACTGCGGGATCTTTCTCAGAACAATCGGCTAGCTTACCGGGTAACCCTGTTCCAGAAAGTACATTTTTACGCTGAACCATTTCACGAGCTTTTCTAGCCGCATGTCTTGCCTGAGCTGCTAAAATCACTTTAGAAACGATTTGTTTCGCACTCTTAGGATTCTCTTCTAAATAAATACTTAAAATCTCTCCTACAGAACTTTCTACTGCACCAGAAACCTCAGAGTTTCCAAGTTTAGTCTTTGTTTGCCCTTCAAACTGAGGCTCAGCTACTTTCACGGAAATAACTGCGGTGAGGCCTTCTCTAAAATCATCTCCACTGATATCAAATTTAACCTTGTCCAAAAGGCCAGATTTATCAGCATAGGATTTTAACGTTCTCGTTAGCGCTCTTCTGAATCCGGAAACATGTGTTCCACCCTCAATCGTATTAATATTGTTAACGTAGCTGACTACGTTTTCAGCATAGGAAGTATTGTAGGTCATCGCTACCTCTACTGGCACGCCATTCTTTTCACCTTCGACATAAATCGGAGCCTCAATTAGACTTTCACGTGTTTCATCTAGGTATTGAACAAATTCCGTCAGCCCTCCTTCTGAAAGGAAGGTGTCATTACGTGGGTTGCCATCTTCGTCTAATTCTCTTTTATCTTCAAGTGTAATCTTGATCCCTGAATTCAAAAAAGAGAGTTCTCTAAGCCTTGATGCGACAGTTTCGTATCGGTATTCGCTTACTGTAAAAATTGTTGTGTCTGGTAAAAAGTGAACTCGAGTACCACTATCAGTAGCTTTACCAGTTTCTTTCACTGCATACTTCGGGATACCTTGAGAATATTCCTGTTTGAACTCTTTGCCTTCTCTGTGAACGGTTACTTCTAACATAGAAGAAAGTGCATTCACGCAAGAAACACCCACTCCGTGCAAACCTCCGGATACTTTGTAGGTATCCTTATCAAATTTACCACCAGCGTGAAGAACAGTCATTACGACTTCCAATGCAGAGCGCTTTTCCTTGGGATGCATTCCTGTCGGTATACCCCTACCGTTATCCTGAACTGTAATGGAATTATCTTCCTCTATTGTAACAGATATTGTATCGCAATGTCCTGCTAAAGCTTCATCGATAGAGTTATCGACTACCTCCCAAATCATGTGATGAAGGCCTTTTATACCAACATCTCCAATGTACATCGCAGGTCTTTTTCTTACTGCTTCTAAACCTTCTAAAACCGTAATATTACCGGCTGAATAATCTTGGTTCTTATTCGCTTTTTCTTCGCTCATAAATCTTTTAAAAACATAATTCTCTAGGACTTGATTCGATATGAGATATCATCGAAAAATTGTAGGTCTCATTGGTCCTAAATTGATCTTCAAATATAAGTAAAAAAAGCTTAGTAAACGCCTGTAGAAAGCATTACTAAAGTACAGGCTTCGATACATTCAATACCCGCATTTAATGCCACCTCTTTAAACTCTTGATTTTCAGTACCTGGATTAAAAATTATACGTTTCGGAGCCAAAGAAATCATGTATTCATACCACTTCTTTTGCCGCGTAGGGTTAATATAAAGAGTGATCGTGTCAACATCGTCAATTTTTGGTCGATCATGAACATTGAGTATTTCTTTTCCTAAAACCTCACCTTTTTGAATCCCCATTGGGATAAAATCAAATGATCGTTCTTCCAACATTGTGGCGGCCTGATAAGCGTATCTGTATGGTTTAGGAACGCTGCCAATAATTACTGTTTTTCCCATTAACTTAATTTAACCCTTGGCGGAACTATTTATAGCTATTTTTGCCTGTGAATATAATCAACAGATAGCAAGTTCGTTGGTGGTGAAACAGTTATATAGAAAATGAAAGTTCAATTGATCCTAGCCTTTTTGTTAGTAGGTACTTGTTTGTTAGCAAAACAAGCCGATCAAATATCTTTTGTAACGGTAAAAAATGATCAGGAATGGGATGCAATTTTCAAAAAAGCAAAAAGCGAAAATAAGCTAGTTTTTGTCGATGTATTCACTGATTGGTGCGGCTACTGCAAACAATTGGATGAAGAGGTTTATACAGACCCCAAGGTCATTGAATACTTCGAAGAACATTTCATTAACATAAAGTTTGATGCAGAATCAGAATTTGGCGAGCCACGTGCCGATCAATTTGGGGTTAGTACCTATCCTACCTTGCTATTTCTCACTAAAGATCAACAGGTCTTTCAGGCGCTGAACGGATTTGTGCCTGCATCTGCCCTAAACGCTTATGGTAACGAAGTACAACGGATGTGGTCTGTTTTACCAGAATTAGAAGAAAAATTAGCCTCAAAGGTAATTTCTAAAGATGAGACGCTTGAACTCATCAGTATTCTCGAAACTACTGATGAACTACGCGCTCGGGAAATTGCCAAGGACTACATTGTATGGTTAACTCCTGAAGATTACCTGAATTTAGAGACCATATGGCTGCTCTCGAGACATGAGAATCAAATAAATGGAACGCCTTTTAAATATATTAAAAATAACAGGGAGTTGATGATTGAAACACACGGTATCAACGAATTCAACGATTACATGAGTGCTGTATATAACGATAACCTTCAATTAGCCATCAAGTATGGTGACAAACAGTTGCTCAATGGCCTAGTGATGGAAGTACTTCCAGAGTTTCTTGAAGCTAGTCAACTTCCAAGAGCGCGATACACTACAAAAGCCTTATATTTTGCGCAACGCGGTGAGTTTGATGACTTCAGGTTAGAAGTAAATTCATATATGAATAATCATTTGGCGGTAAGCCAAAAAGCTGATTTTGCCCTTTCAACTACCTATGATATCATTGAGAATTATCCTAGCGAGGAAATGTATCGTTTTTCTTCGGCGCTTTTAGGTCAAGCTTTAAGGATCGATGAGAAGAACTTTGAATTGAATTCAATTATGGGCTATACGAAAGGGTTGATCGGAGATTACAAAAGTGCCAACACCTTTTTAGAAAAAGCCAAAACCTTAGCGCAAGGTGCCGAAGAGCTCGAACTATTAAATAGTCTGTTCGAGGCTGTTAAAATGATGCAAGAGGGGCAATTCTAAAGTACAAACCACTTTTCATTCAGTCGCGTTAAGCCACATTATAATTAGACAATTTTTAATAATCCCAATGATCGTTTAGGCCAAAACGCATCAAAAGAGGTAAAAGAACAGGTACTATTTTATCTTTTTAAGACGGTGCTTTTTCCATACTTCAGGATGAGCTGATCCGCACATTTTTCGCCATCCATCGCGGCTGATAGGATTCCTCCAGCGTATCCAGCACCTTCACCACAAGGAAATAACCTCTTAATTTCGACATGCTCACAGGTTTCTTTATCTCTGGGAATTCTAACGGGTGAAGAGGTTCTACTTTCCACTCCCACTATTTGAGCTTCATTTGTCAAGTATCCTTTCATTTTTCTCCCAAAAGCTCTAAGCGCCTGCTTTAGCCGATCATTAACACCTGACGGCAGCACTTCGCTCATGTCCGAAGAAACAAGGCCGGGTTGATACGAAGTATCATTCAACGTGCGAGACACGTGCCCATTAATATAGTCCGACATTTTTTGAGCTGGTGCAGCTTGTGTTCCACCTGCGATAGCACAAGCACGTTGTTCGACTTCCTGTTGGAAGGCGAGCCCGGCCAAAGCTCCGTGTTGTTGATATTCCCCGAGGTCTTCAAGTTCGATAGCTGTCACAATTCCAGAATTGGCATATTTAGAATCTCTTCTGGATGGACTCATACCATTGGTTACCACCTCTCCCGGCGCCGTTGCACATGGTACCATAAAACCTCCAGGACACATACAAAAGCTAAAAACACCACGCTGTTTCCCCTCGTAACTTGTCTGATGTACCAACGCATAAGATGAAGCTGGCAACCAAGGACCACGATCTGTAGCACAGTGGTATTGAATTTTATCGATCAGCTGTTGAGGGTGCTCTATTCGAACACCAAGGGCAAACGGTTTGGCTTCTATGAGTACTTTGTTTTCATCCAAAAGCCGAAAAATATCTCTGGCAGAGTGACCTGTCGCCAAAATTACTCCTAAGCCTTCAACTTTGGATCCATCGGCCAATACCACACCTTTCATTTCCCCTTCCTTAACAAGAAAATCTGATACTTTGGTATCAAAATGTATTTCACCACCGGCATCTAAAATCGATGACCTGATTTCTTGAACCACCTTAGGTAATTTGTTGGTACCGATATGCGGATGTGCATCGATAAGAATATCTTCTGTAGCCCCATGAGCAACCAGTATTTCGAGAGACTTTTGAATATCGCCTCTCTTTTTGGAACGAGTATAAAGCTTACCATCAGAATATGTACCGGCACCACCCTCACCAAAGCAATAATTGGACTCTGGATTAACAATATGCTCCTTATTAATCGCTGCAATATCCCTTCGTCTTTGCTGAACGTTACTACCTCTTTCTATTACGATCGGTTTATAGCCTAATTCAATTAATCTCAAGGCGGCAAACATTCCGGCAGGACCAAAACCAACGATTACAACAGGGTCTGCATTCGAGACATCAGGATAATCTCTCTTATAGCTAATTAATGGTGGTAAATCCTCTTTAACTGTTACTAGAGCTTGAATATTGATTTTCACCCTTTTAGACCGTGCGTCAATCGATCGCTTTAAAGCACGAACCTCAGCCGAAGGATCATTAATGTGGGCTCTCTTTAGAACAACCTCCTCGAATAATTCAGGATTATAGGCTTCTTCTGGGCTGAGCGTAGTTTGTATCGTTTTCTGCATAATCTGGGTGATGTTTTAAAGGTCAAAAGTCATTAGACATTTGTGAATGGTGGAAAAAAGGATGCCCAATAACAATCTTATTTCCCATTTAGCTGCTTCATCACCCAATGTTTGCCCCATTCGGCTTTTTCCAGATCCGACCATAACGATGGAAAGAAAATAATTCCTTGGAAACGAGGCGGTAAATATTTCTGCCAGTTAGTTCCACCTGTAGCTGCAATATCCTCAGGGTCCTTTTGCAAATACCGCACTGCCGATCGATAATGCGCCAAAGGCCAGTCCACATTAGCTAAGAGATCAAATCGACGTAATTCTTCTTTTAAAGCCTCACTACCCTCTTTATCGGCATAAAATTTTAAATATGCTTGATAAAAGTTGGTAACCTTTACGTCACTAGCCAAATGGAGGAATGATGTTGAATATTTCTCTTCAAAATGTTCCAGCGTCAAGGTCTTTTTACCCGATTTCAATTCGGTGGCACCAGTCTTCCAGTAAATAGCCTCATATAAGTCCTCAAGGGACGAATTTTCGGTGAACTGATCTCTAATATTTTTATTGACGAGGTTATACAGATCAGTTGCGCAAATTTCAATCATTCGGTACTGACCAGACTGAAAACCAGACGATGGCAGCAATGACATTCTAAACTTTAAAAACTGCTCTTTCTCCATGCCATCTGTCATCATGTTAAAAGAGTGGCATAAATGTTCGAAGTAGCTATTTATACGTTTTAACCTGGTTACAAAGAACTCCAAATCAGGATGTTTTAAAGCATGAATCTGCTTCATTTCCCAAAGAGAGAGCTTAAAATAGAGCTCCGTAATCTGATGGTAAACGATGAAAATCATTTCATCGGGAAAATCTGTTTTGGGCTGCTGCAGCCCTAAAAGTGAATCAAGGTTGATGTAGTCCCAATACTTCAAAAAATCGGCGTGCAGCAAACCATCAAGATATGAAGACATATCTTGCCCCATGGCCTCGTATTTCTCCTCGAGCTTCTTAATTCTGTCAATTATATTTTGGTCGATATCAGAGTTGTTCATACGTTTGCATACATTAAAAAGTGAGTCAAAATTGACCACATTTAATTCAGAAAACAAATTCCTATGAGCACTGATTCTTCTCCAAAAATCCAAAAATCTGCCAAGCAAGATATTTTCGAGCATCCTGACTTTTATGGTATGGATGACTTGCTGACCGAAGAGCACAAAATGGTCAGAAGTGCTGTACGGGATTTCGTAAAAAGAGAAATATCTCCCTTTATTGAAAGTTGGGCTGAGAATGCCTATTTCCCATACGATATCGTGAAGAAATTTGGTGATATCGGTGCTTTTGGACCACAATTGCCAACTGAATATGGATGCGGCGGCATGGACTACATTTCTTACGGCATTATTATGCAGGAAATTGAGCGTGGAGACTCGGGAATGCGTTCTACTGCATCAGTACAGGGCTCTTTGGTTATGTACCCTATCTATAAGTTCGGTAACGAAGAGCAACGCAATAAATACTTGCCAAAACTTGCCTCTGGAGAATGGTTGGGCTGTTTTGGTTTAACAGAACCAGACCATGGCTCCAATCCATCGGGTATGACAACCAATTTTAAAGATATGGGTGACCATTATCTTTTGAATGGAGCGAAAATGTGGATTTCTAACTCCCCAAAAGCCGATGTAGCGGTTGTGTGGGCTAAAAACGAGGAAGGAAGAATTCACGGCTTGATCGTGGAGCGTGGCATGGAAGGTTTTTCAACCCCTGAAACCCATGGCAAATGGTCGTTAAGAGCTAGTACTACTGGCGAATTGGTTTTCGATAATGTGAAAGTACCTAAAGAGAACTTACTACCGAATAAAAGCGGTTTAGGTGCCCCGATGATGTGTCTTGATTCTGCTCGTTACGGTATTGCATGGGGTGCTATTGGTGCTGCCATGGATTGTTATGAATCTGCTAGAAGATATTGCGCAGAACGTATCCAGTTCGACAAACCGATTGGAGCCTTCCAATTACAACAGAAAAAACTATCCGAAATGTTGACTGAAATTACGAAAGCGCAACTCCTGAACCTGCGCTTGGGTCAACTATTTAATGAAGGAAAAGCCACTACTCCGCAGATTTCTATGGCCAAACGAAATGCTGTTGAAGTAGCCCTGAACATTGCGCGCGAGGCTAGACAAATTCATGGGGGAATGGGTATAACTGGAGAATATCCGATGATGCGCCATATGGCCAACCTAGAGTCTGTAGTGACCTATGAAGGAACTCACGATATACACTTACTGATTTTAGGCGCTGAAATCACTGGAATTCCTGCCTTTAAATAACCGAGAGGTTTATTCCGTTTTATTCAGGACCTTCTAATGGGTTTACCATGGTTGCCGGGAGAACTGTTTTATTTTTTTAGAACAGACTGTGACAAATTTGAAATTCTTGAGACTAATACAATAAAGTAGTAGTTTAACAGAAGTGGAAAAGTCTCAATTTGTTCAACTGATCAACGATAACAAAGGTACAATCCGTAGCCTTTGCCAAGTTTACTTTGACAGTTGCGAAGATCAAAAAGATGCTTTTCAAGACATAGTATTACAGCTATGGAAGTCACTCGACTCTTTTAAGGGAGCATCGAAAGTTAATACTTGGATATATCGGGTTAGCCTAAATACCATTCTTACAAAAAAGAGAAAGGATACAAAATCGGTTTCGGCCCAGCCAATTGAAATGGTTCATACCAACATTAGCGCTGCAAACGCAGATGACAACCTTGAACTTCTTCACATACTAATTAGATCTCTGAAAGACTTAGATAAAGGCATTGTACTACTCTATCTAGAGGGGTATAAAACCAAAGAAATTGCTGAAATACTAAAACTTTCCACTTCCAATGTGACTACTCGTTTTAATCGCTTGAAATCTGAATTAAAAGTAAAACTGAACCCAAGAACACATGTTACTAAATGATTTAAAGCCAGCTTGGAAACGACTCAAGGTCATTAATTCACTGCAACCCATTGATTCAAATGATATCCTTGCCATCATTGAGTTGCCACAGCAGGCGAATAAGAACAAACTCCAAGGCTTAGCGATAAATGTCGCTATGTTTATCATTATCGCTATTTGCTGCCAAGGGGGATGATAGCACACATTTACTGGGACATTGACCCTCGGGTATTTAGCAACTTTGAGTTTCTTAGATGGTACGGCACTTGTTGGCTTTTAGGTATGGTTTTAGGCTACAAAATCATGCTAATGATTTACAAGCGCGAAGGTCTAGAATCTATAGAATTAGAGAGTTTAGCCACTTATGTGATGCTCGGTGGTATAATCGGCGCACGCTTTGGCCATATTTTGTTCTACGACCCCATCTACTATTGGAATAACCCCATCGAAGTACTTCCATTTCGGCTAAACCCTACATTTGAGTTCACGGGCTTGGCAGGTTTAGCTAGTCATGGTGGTATAATTGGCGCCTTGTTGGCGCTCTATCTTTACAACAGAAAGTACAAGAAAAACTATTTATGGATACTAGATCGCCTGACCATTGCAGGGGCTGCCTTGGGCGGTTTTATTAGATTGGGCAATCTTATGAACTCTGAAATAATCGGCACGCCTTCTGACCTACCTTGGGCATTTATTTTTGTTCGTGTTGATCAAGTTCCTAGGCATCCATCTCAACTCTATGAAGCGCTATTTTACTTCTTGATCTGCTTCGTTTTATATCGCCTCTGGAAAACGGGGAAATACTCAACAAATAATGGGTTCTTTTTTGGGCTTGGGATGATATTGATATTCACTCAACGTTTTTTGGTAGAGTTCTTAAAAGAAAACCAAGTAGCCTTTGAGGAGAGTCTCACCTTAAACATGGGGCAATCTCTAAGTATTCCACTAATACTTATCGGGGTGTTTTTTATGTTGAGAAGCATTAAGAATACTCAAAAACCGCCACAAACAGCTTAAAATTAACTTACGTTTAGTAAAACACGTTATTGGTTTATGTGATTATCCTGATGAGGCCTCAACTGGCAACTTAAGGATTATTAGGATAATTACACTAACTTTTTTGCCATGTTTCGATTTAGAAGAAATGCTTTGCTCCTAAGCCTGATATGTCTTTCGATCAATTATTCAATTGCTCAGCTCAGTGTATTTAAAGATCTATCCTATGTAGAGGACGGAACGGGTAGTAAACATCAAAAATTGAGTTTGGTACTACCTGAAAACTCTTCGGAAACCCCACTGCTTATATGGATTGGTGGCGGTGCGTGGTCTTATGTCGACTATAATTTGGAATTGAACTTTGCAAAAAAGTTTGCTGAAACAGGCGTGGCCGTTGCCACAGTTGGGCATAGATTAAGCCCAGCCACTTGGAGAGACCCTGATTTGAACAAAGGGGTGCAGCATCCCGCACATGTGAACGATTTAGCCTCCGCGATAAAATGGTTATATGATCATGCTACGGAATATGGTTACAGTCAAGAAAAAATCTTTATCGGCGGTTTCTCATCTGGTGGACATTTAGCAGCATTAGTTGATTTAGACCGAAAATATTTAGGCGCACAAAACTTACCAAAAGACTTATTCAAAGGCATTATTCCTATTTCAGGAGCTTACGACATAACTCACTATCACACAACATTTAAGAATGGCAGCCAACCCGAATTAGCCATCCAGCACGTGGAAGCCGTTTTTGGCAGTACATCGGAAGCTTTGATAGACGCTTCACCGATGACCTACCTTGAAAACCTCTCCACTCCCATGCTCATTATCAGTGATGGCACAGTAAATCGATATACCGAATATTTTGAAGCCGCGCTGGACAAAACCAGTTTCAATGAATACCGATTCGTCTACGCCAGAGAATTATCTCATACAGAACTCTGGAGACAAATGTCTTTTTCAGACAGCAGCCAATATCGTGATTTGATTACAAGCTTTATTCAAACTCAATTGAATAAGCTTTGAGAGGTTTGATCTAACTTTTTGATAGGTTTTAGGTTAATTATTCAAAGTGACTTGACCACTTGTACAGGTAATATCAGGGAGGAAAGTGTTATTCAAATTGATTAAATTAAACTGAAGGAATGACTAAAGAACTAGTCTTAGGGTTCATTTTCGGAATATCTCTGTCATTCATTTCCTGGTTGGTGGCAATTATACTGAATAGCCTTTTACTTAAGACTAGCTACTATACAAGGCTACATAACTTTAATTTTATTAAAAGTAAGGCCATTAATGAGCTTATAGGCCTTCGGTATTTCAAGTGGATCGTTAGGAACAGCTTTTTCAAACTCTTCAATCAAAAAATCAAACTAGAGAACACCAAAGTCGATTTATCTACAATTAGATATGAAATGACTTTATCCGAAATAAGTCATTTGATTGGGTTTCTATTCGTGACCATTTTCGCCATTATCAAATCTCTCAGCGTCGGTCCAGTTTTCGGCCTAGCCATTATGATCCCCAATACTTTACTAAACCTATATCCTTCACTCTTACAGCAGGAGAATAAGCGCAGAATTGACAAGTTGAACGATCGTGCAAGACATTAGACAAAAAGAACTCCATTATTCTTTTATCTTGCTATAAAACTGATTCGCTTGTTCACTAAAAAACGAAAACGGATAATTCGGCAGATCTTGCCATTTGCCCTAATTCCAGGCATGTTTAGCGTGGTGCAAACCATCCTCGAAAAAGGAATTTTAGGAGATCATCCTGTTTACCCCTCCACTGGCAACCCATATAGTTCTACCGTTCTAATTCCATTATTGACTTCTCTTTTTATTGGGTTTTCAATAGGCCTTTTTGAGGTGCTTTATGTCAATAAATGGTTTCAAAACAGACGTTTTTATGAGAAAATCCTCTTCAAGTTCTTCCTTTACGTACTGGCCATCATATTTGCAACACTGATTATAATCATTACTCGTCATTCAATTGGACAAGGTTTAAATCCCTTCGATAGTATAGTTCTCGATTACGTATATTCCTTCTTCAGCAACTTTGCCTTTTGGAGCATTCTATGCTATTATTCTTTAGCAATCGGGGTCAGTTTATTTTACAAAGAGGTTAGTGATAATATCGGGCAAGGTGCCTCGCTCAACTTTTTAACTGGAAAATATCATCAACCAAAAGTAGAAAATCGAGTATTCATGTTTCTCGACATGAAATCATCCACAGCTCATGCTGAAAAACTTGGGCACATTAAATACTTCCAAATGCTCAAGGATTACTATGCGGATATATCTCTACCTATTCTAGATTTTGATGGCGAAATATATCAATACGTGGGGGACGAAATCGTGATTACTTGGGAACCGAAAACCAATAAAGAGGCCGCAGATGTGATTAACTGTTTCTACGGTATGAAAAACACACTACTCAACCAGCATTCAAAGTACGATGAATCATATGGTATAACTCCCACATTTAAAGCGGCAATACACTATGGCCAAGTGACGACGGGAGAAATTGGTTTGGTCAAAAAAGATTTCGTTTTTACCGGTGATACATTAAACACTACTGCCCGTATACAAGGCTTATGCAATAACTATGGAGTCGATCTGATTGTATCACAAAATTTTATCGACATTCTAGATGGAATTGGCAGCTTTAACTTCACCACCTTGGGAAATGTAGCACTTCGTGGACGAAGTGAAAAAATTGAAATCTATAAAGCAGAAGAGAATAAGAGCCAGATCGCTTGACAGGGATTTGCAAAAACTTCATTTTTTTTAAATTAGGTTTATGAAAGTAACAGCAGAGCACAATGAACGCGTGGCCAACATGGTTTTTGGCTCATTCTATCCCCATTATGTCAGTAAGGTGGTAAAAAAAGGAAGAACTGAAGAGGAATTGCACCAAGTCATTGAATGGTTAACAGGCTTCAACAGCCAAAAACTCCAACAACTTATTGATGACCGTGTAACGGTTCAAGAGTTTTTCAAACAAGCGACCGTTCACCCCAATGCTCATATGATTAAAGGAGTCATCTGCGGTTATAGAATTGAGGAAATTGACAATGAAACCACTAGACAAGCCAGATATTTAGATAAACTCGTCGACGAACTCGCAAAAGGCAGAAAAATGGAGAAAATTATGCGAGAAGAAAAAGCTTGATCTAAGGGACATAGGAAGCTTCTAAATGGATACTTTACTCGCCAATATTACCTATGCAGGTGGTGCTGTATACATCTTTTATATACTCACCGCTATATGGATTATCGCAAAAAAGAATTTAAAGTTGTTGAGTATCATCTTCCCCATTTTGGCCTTGTTGGAAGGCCTTTTCATCGACTGGCGTTGGGGTAGAATTCAAGATTACGGAGAGAACGCGCAAATCGTTCTAGGGGCTCTACCAAGCTTTATTATTAGCATCGGTTTACCTTTTATTGGTTTCTATATCCATCATTTCATTACCCAAAACCTACCTAAAGACCCAATGATTGATTCATTGATCGAAAAGTCGAAAAGTGGCGCTTTTGGCAATGACGATTACCCTTCAATTTATTCCCTTTTAGAATCCAAAATTTTTGAGAAGTCGAGTTATCAAAAGGCAATTCAGAATGTTGAAAATCAAAAAGAATTGATCAACAAAATGATCGCCGTTTTGACGGATAAAAAGGATGATTGGGACTGGAAATTCAACATGTTCAACGAATATAAAGTGGTCTTTACGCTTTATGGTACTGGTGGAAGTTACGACCCTGACAATGGTACAATCACCCTCTTAACCAATAAATCAGGTGGTTTTATGAATTATAAAAACCCCGCTAACACCATTATTCATGAAATAACCCATATGGGCATGGAATATTCACTGGTTCGAAAATATAATCTGCCACATGGTTTAAAAGAAAGGCTAGTAGATACGCTAGTTTACCTGATGTTCAAGGAAGATCTACCTGACTATAGAATCCAACAAATGGGTGACCCGAAAATCAATGACGATCTAAAATCCGCGAACGATCTAGAGTCCTTGAATTCAATCGTTTCAAAGTTCGTAAATAAATAGACCATTAATATTCACTGTGGTCTTAGCCTATCCCAGTATTACTATTTTGCGTCCCTTTGAATCCTAATGATAGTAAACTACTCTTGAGTGTAGCTTCTGCACATTAACACTTTGATACCTTGGTGCATGTTATTCTTAAAACTCACTGGATATGAATAAAATCATTGTAATGCTCGTCATCTCATGTTTCGCTTGGCCGACTTTCGCGCAATCTAATGCCGTAGATCATGCTAAGATAAAAGAAGCGCTTGACGATGTAATTGATAATCTGGAGTACCAATATGCTTACAAGGATGAAAAAAAAATAGACTTTGAATGCATTAGGACACAGTACACAAGCAAAATTAAAGAGGTTAATAACATTGTAGAAACTGTTCTTTTATTTGAATTCCTTTTGGATGAGTTCTATGATAACCACCTCATCTTAAGAACAAATACTAATAGTTCCTATCGATTGTACGCACCAGTTTACGCCTCATTAATTAATGGTGAACCAACAATTGTAAACGTTTGGCAGACACAAATTCAAAATCCACCAAAAGGAATAATTGGAGCACAAATCACAAAATTCAATGGCTTAGCTTTTGATAAGGCTATTGATGCATTTCCAACTCATTGTCACGATAAAAATGATCCAGAGATCCGCGAATGGATCATAAACAAGATTCTCTCAGGTCGTTATGATCAGCCGCGAATATTGACCCTTCGCTCATCGAATGGGGAAGAATTTGAGCTAGACCTAGACAAAATTAAGCTCAAAGACAACAATGGCTACCTATCGGCTAGAACAGTTAACAATATTGGTATAATTAGAATCAATAACTCTTTAGGCATCGATGATTTAGTCAAAGAATTTGATCAAACGCTAGATGGTTTATCACAAACAGAAGGACTAGTTCTGGACCTGAGAAACACTATTTTTGGCGGAGACACCTATGAGGCAAGAGGGATTATGGGGAGATTTGTTAACGAGTCAAGTCCCTATCAAAAACATTCCTTAATTGAAAAATCAAACAATAATCCTAACATTGAGCGCAGTTGGATCGAATATGTCAGCCCGCGTTTAACGCAATACGAGAAGCCTGTCATTGTACTTGTCGGCCGTTGGACGGGAAGTATGGGTGAAGGGCTTGCCATTGGATTTGAAGGAATGGAGCGCGGTGTAGTCATGGGAACAGAAATGAGAAGACTCGCCGGTGAAGTTTTTGATTTTAACATTAAAAATCAGCCCTTCGGATACAAACTTTCCGATACCAAACTATTTCATGTTAATGGTACGCCTAGAGAAAAATATGTACCGACCCATTACGTTAAACAAACCACAATCGAAAAAGATGAAGCGCTTGAAGAAGCCCTAGCCTTGATTAAGAAATTGAAATAGTTAACTAATGATGTCTTTAGGTGCGTAGAAGATTGTTCACGCACCAGACAGTCTAATTACTCTGGTTAGGTTCTGTCGGCCACAACAGTTTATTCGAAGGATTGGCCTTTTCTGAAGCGAGCACTATAAGGTTCTGAAAAGTACCGTTAAGTCTTTTTCTAATCCTGTTGATAATTATACCGTTGATATTGATCAACATCTTTTGGTCTTGGTAAATACCTAAATAGGTAACCTTTACATTGCGCTCACCCGACTTTTGCAATTTCCACTGTGCGGAATAAAAGTCCACTAAATCGTAGCCCTTTTTGCGATCATAATCCTTGATTTGAGTCGACTTTGTGTAGAAGGTGTCATCATCAAAATGAATATCTACGATTACACGTCCAGTTTTCTTAATAAACAACCATGGAATTCTCACGAAGAAGTCAAAAGTGAAGGAAGAATCCATCTCATTCACACGCAACATTTTAGATGTACTCTCCCCTTCTACCCAATCATAACCATCTACATCTAATATGAGATTCATAACCTCATAAATACTGGAATTCTGAACAATAAACGACCCTCTTAATGCTTCGTAACCATCACCTATCGTATCCAACTTTGTTATCGTCACGCCTCCATCTACCCAAGTCTTTTGAGCATAACTGAGGTTACAAATAGGCAGACATAAGAGACCAAAGAGGATAAGTCGATTCATACATTCATTCTAAGGCTGGCAAAGCTATCAAGAACCAGCAGGAATTAAGACTAACCGATCATGAAAATGGCTACCAGAATGTTAAACATTGTGAACTTCAAGGTTAACGCTCAAACAACAGGTTTTCTAAGACATTATGTAAAGAACGGTAACTAAAGAAACCTGCTCACATGAATCAAATATTAGGACAGTCTTTCCTCCGAACTTGTTACTTTCGCTGCGATCCATGAAGCAAGTAAAAACATCGTTTACGGAAGGCAACATTCTAAAAGCCCTTATAACTCTTGCTTTACCCATTATTGGCGCTAATCTATTACAAACAGGTTATCAATTAGTCGACGCATATTGGGTGGGTCGTTTGGGAGCCAATGCCGTAGCGGCGGTTTCGGTGAGTTATCCTGTCAATTTCCTTTTAATCTCGCTCACTTCTGGCTTTGCCTTTGCTGGTACTATACTAGTTGCACAATATTTTGGAGCAAAAAACCATAAAATGGTCAACCATGTGGCCACCCAATCCTTGGTAATGGTTTTCCTTATGTCTCTGGTGCTTTCTGCCATAGCCTATGCCCTATCCCCACAAATTTTGCATTGGCTGGGTGTAGAACAAGAAATTTTCGCGGAAGCTGATCTTTTTCAACGGACTATCTTTATCGGCCTAGTCTTCAATTTTGGGTTTATCCTATTTCAATCTCTTTTGCGAGGTATCGGAGAAGTTAAAATCCCGCTTTACATTAATGCTTTAAGCCTTGGGCTCAATTTCCTTCTAGATCCACTTTTCATTTATGGCTGGGGACCAATTCCGGCATACGGAGTAGCAGGAGCAGCCTATTCCACCCTGGCCACATTGGGACTTTCTGCCATTATCGGCTATTATATTCTATTTGTCGGGAAAACAGATATTAAGCTCACTCTCAAAAAGTTTGCTTTCGACTTTCCATTGCTCAAAAAAGCATTCCGATTAGGTATGCCTTCTTCATTGGAAATATCAGCTAGGGCTCTAGGGCTAACACTTCTTACAGGCGTTGCTGCAAAGTTCGGGACTGAAGTTTTGGCAGCTTATGGTGTTGGGGCAAGGCTAGTCAGCTTTGTAGTAATCGTAGCACTTGGCTTAATGAAAGCTAACGCAACTTTAGTGGGTCAGAATATTGGAGCTCAAAAGGTCGATCGTGCAGAATCAACATCGAATTACGCAACGGGAATAGCTTTTATATCCATGAGTACGATCGGCATACTGTTCTATGTTTTTGCCGAACCGATCGTGCGGGCATTCTTAGACGCAAATGAAGAAGTCGTCAATATGGGAGTTTCATTCGTGAAGATTACTGCCCCTTCCTTCGGTTTTATGGGTATGCAATTAGCTTTAGTAGGTACCCTTCGCGGATCAGGTAATACAGTCGAATCCATGATATTCACAATCATTGGCATCTGGGTGATCCAATTCCCATTTGCCATCATCGCCTCAAACATGGAAAACATGGGTTATTTAGGTATATGGTGGTCTTTTCCCGTATCCTATGTACTTCCAGCGATTATTACCTTCGTATGGTATAAGACAGGGATTTGGAAGCGGAAGCAGATTATACAATAAGCCTGACTGCCCTACCATTTGCCTAACGGAAAACTGAAGATAAAACTTCCCTTTGATCAAATCAGGAGATGGTAAAACCACCAATTCTTCTAACTTCGAATTCGTAAACTTTTAGGAATGGAAAACAAAACGCACAACCTAGCCGATATTGACATTGCGCAAGCGGCCGACATAAAACATATCAATGAAGTTGCTGCCAAACTTGCTTTATCAGAAGACGATTTAGAGCATTATGGCAAATACAAGGCTAAATTACCACTCAGTCTTTTAGACAAAGACAAGGTCGAAAGAAGCAACTTGATTCTGGTCACAGCCATGACGCCTACGCCAGCTGGAGAGGGAAAAACGACGACTTCAATCGGGTTGAGCGAAGGCCTCAATAAAATAGGCAAGAAAACAACAGTTGTTCTGAGAGAGCCATCTCTAGGGCCTGTTTTCGGAATAAAAGGTGGTGCAGCTGGCGGCGGCTATGCTCAAGTCATCCCCATGGAAGATATTAACCTTCATTTCACGGGAGATTTCTCTGCGGTAGAAAAAGCGAACAACCTGCTTTCTGCGTTGATCGATAATAACATTCAAAGCAAAACCCATAACCTTAACATCGACCCTAGAACGATCGCTTGGAAACGGGTCATGGATATGAATGATAGATCGCTTAGGCAAATCACAATCGGCTTAGGCGGTACAACCAACGGAATACCGAGAGAAGATGGGTTCAATATTACGCCAGCTTCAGAAGTGATGGCTATTCTATGCATGGCAGAAAACTTCTCCGACCTTAAAGAAAGGCTCGGGAATATATTTGTGGGCTATACTTTCGATAAAAAGCCAATTTACGCGCGCGATTTAAAAGCAGAAAACGCTATGGCCATCCTCCTCAAGGACGCCATTAAACCCAATTTGGTACAAACCCTTGAGGGCAATCCAGCGGTGATTCACGGTGGCCCATTCGCAAATATTGCGCAAGGCACTAATACGGTGATTGCCACCAAAATGGGCATGTCGCTGAGTGAATATGTGGTGACCGAAGCTGGGTTTGGAGCAGATTTAGGCGCCGAAAAATTCTTTGATATTAAGTGCGCTTCTGCTGGATTAAAGCCAAAAGCGGTAGTGCTTGTAGCCACGATTAGAGCTTTGAGACATCATGGAGGCGCTAAAAAAGAAGAATATAATACGCCAAGTACCGACCGCGTCAAAGAAGGTTATGCAAACCTTGGCAAACACATAGAAAACCTACAGAAATTCGGTTTTAATCCAGTGGTTGCCATTAATGCCTTCCCGTCAGATACAGAAGAAGAAATCGATCTAATCAAAAAGAAATGTGCAGGTCAAGGGGTACATGCGGTAGTTGCCCGAGGTTGGGCGCAAGGTGGTGAAGGTATGACCGAGTTGGCGGAAGCGGTCGTAAGCACTATTGAATCATATCAAAACGACTTCCACCCGCTATACGATTGGAATGCTCCTATCAGAGAAAAGATAGAAATCATTGCCAAAGAGATTTATGGAGCTGACCAGGTTGAATTCTCGAAAAAGGCCAAGCTGCAAATGATGCGGATTGAAAAGCTAGGGTTTAGTCACCTACCCATTTGTATGGCCAAAACACAAAAGTCTTTGAGCGATAATGAATTCCGATATGGCAGGCCCCAAAATTTTGTAGTCAATGTTCGAGAATTCGAATATGCGACTGGAGCTGGCTTTATCATCCCGATACTCGGTCAAATGATGCGGATGCCTGGGCTACCTGCTGTACCAGCATCGGAAGGCATGTCCATTAACGACGAAGGCGTAATTTCTGGTTTATCATAAACCTACATCAGTAGTTTAAATTAAGCAGAAATGAAAATTAGGGTAAACGGGAATAGTGTCCGATTAAGACTGGCACCCAATGAAGTATCCGAGCTAGTACAAACGGGAAATGTCAGCGATGTATGCTATTTCCCGAATGGAAATTTTACCTATGGCGTTCGAGCTACTTCAACTTCCAAAATGAATGCTAGTTTCGTAAATGGCTATATCTCTATACATATCCCAGATACACAACTTAAAGGCTGGGACGAAAATGATAAAGTAGGCTTTGAACATACTACACCAGAAGGGCTTTTTATTCTGGTGGAAAAGGATTTTAAGTGTTTACAGCCTCGAAAACACGAGAATGAATCTCATTTGTACGAAAACCCAATCGTATCAAAATGAAACAAGACATCTCAGCTTCAACTCAAGAAATCAGTCTCAAAAGAGTCTATTCCAACGATTTAGAGAGTGTTTCAGATGTCGTAGCCATTGAAGCACCACTAGAAATAAGACTTAAATCGAAAAAAGAAATTATTGGAAAAGCAATTTCGGTAACCATGAGAACCCCTGGTGACGATGTGCTTTTAGCCAAAGGATTTCTCTTTACAGAAGGTATCCTTACCAACCATATAGATATTCTGGCATGTGAAATAACTGATGAGAATGTAGTAGAAGTGACAATACGTGAAGAAGCCAATCCAACACTTGGTAAAGCAGAAAGGAATTTCTACACAACGTCCAGTTGTGGAGTTTGTGGTAAATCATCAATTGATGCCATCAAAGTAAAAAGTCGGTTTTCACTAGAACCTGCGTTACCAAAAATCGACAAATCAGCACTTTTTAATCTTCAATCTAAAGTATTGGAACTCCAATCTGCTTTTACCCAAACCGGAGGTATACATGCCGCTGCCCTCTTTACTTCAAGCGGAGAATTAATTACCTTAAGGGAAGATGTCGGCCGGCACAATGCCACAGATAAACTGATCGGTGAATGTTGGGGAAAAGGCCTTTTACCACTTTTAGACAATATTTTGTTTCTGAGTGGCAGAGCTAGTTTTGAGTTAATTCAAAAAGCCACTATGGCTGGCATAGCGGTTATTGTGAGTGTAGGTGCCCCTTCTAGCCTAGCCATCGAATTGGCTGAAGAAAGAGGACATACGCTAGTAGGCTTCTTAAAAGAAAATAGGTTCAATATTTATTGTGGACATGAGCGAATCGAATAAGGAAGAAATTCAAGTACAACCACCAGAAGAATTCACAGGCGGTAAATTCTACAAGCCAAAGCAAACTTCTGTGGGTAAAGAAGCCATCACTTCTTCCTTGAAGCACATGAATACCTACATGAAAAAAGGTGATGCGCTCAAGCTAAGCTTGAAGATGAATCAAAAAGGAGGCTTTGATTGCCCTGGTTGTGCCTGGCCTGATCCAGATGATGAGCGTTCGAAGATTGGAGAATATTGCGAAAATGGAATTAAAGCCATCGCAGAAGAAGCTTCTAGCAAACTCTTAAAGGCTGATTTCTTTGCTCAAAACAGTGTCCAAGAAATTTCTAAAAAGTCCGATTTTGAGATCGGAAAGTTAGGGCGACTTACAGAACCAATGGTTTTAAGGGAAGGCAAAACTAATTATGAATCAATAAGTTGGGATGATTCATTTAAACTAATAGGTGATTCACTAAATAAATTGTCATCCCCTGATGAGGCCCTATTCTATACTTCCGGAAGAACATCAAACGAGGCAGCTTATTTATATCAACTATTCGTAAGAGCTTTCGGCACTAATAACCTCCCCGATTGCTCGAATATGTGTCATGAATCAAGTGGCGTTGGGCTATCAGAGACCCTAGGAATCGGTAAAGGATCGGTGACATTAGAAGATATCCATCAGGCAGAATTGCTTATTGTCATGGGTCAAAATCCAGGAACGAACCACCCTAGAATGTTGGCGGCAATTCAAAAATGCAAAGCCCAAGGTGGTAAAGTGATTACAGTAAATCCGCTCCCAGAAGCTGGCTTAATGCGCTATGTCGATCCTCAAAGCCCAAAGAAGATGCTGACTGGTGGTATTGCTGTTACTGACTTATTTCTTCCATGTAAAATCAACGGCGACGTAGCTTTTCTTAAAGCATTGATGTATGAACTGCATAAAATGGACATGGAACGTTCAGGTTCAATCATCGACTATGATTTCATAGAAGAACATACTTCTGGCTACGAAGATTTGATCAAGCAAATCAGAGATATTGATTACATGGCCTGCATTAGGCAATGCGGAATTGAGCCAAAACAAATCAGAGAGGCTGCTCAAATGGTGGCTAAAAATGAAAAAATCATTGTCTGTTGGGCCATGGGCCTCACCCAACAAGAAAACGGTGTGGATAATATCAAAGAAGTGGTAAACCTCCTACTCATGCGTGGTGCTATCGGTAAACCTGGAGCTGGCACTTGCCCAGTACGAGGCCATAGTAATGTTCAGGGTGATCGGACAATGGGTATCTGGGAGGCGCCAAAAGAAGGCTTTCTAGACAAATTAGAGGAGGTTCATGGCATTAAAGCACCCCGAAAACATGGTCATGCCGTGGTACCAGCCATCAAGGCAATGCATGAAAATGAAGCGAAGTTATTCTTCGCAATGGGTGGAAACTTTCTTTCTGCAACACCTGACACGGAGTTTACGGCCAAAGCACTCCAAAACTGCGATTTAACAGTTCATGTGTCTACCAAGCTCAATAGATCACATTTAGTACATGGCAAAACAGCATTGATTCTTCCCTGCCTTGGCAGAACGGACATTGATCAGCAAAGCGCTGGAGAACAATTTGTGTCTTGTGAGAACTCTATGGGCGTGGTTCAATCATCTCAAGGCATACTTAACCCACCTTCAGAACATTTGCTGAGCGAAGTAAAAATAGTGGCCGAACTCGCTAAAGCAACACTCACTGACTCGCCGATTGACTGGGATCACCTGGCTGATAACTACGACAATATTCGAGATGTAATCGAACAAGTCATTCCGGGCTTCGAGGACTACAATAAACGAGTCCGCCAACCAGGAGGCTTTTATTTACCAAATGGAGCCAGAGAACGAAAGTTTAACACAGCCAATGGAAAAGCGAATTTCACGATCACCAGCTTACCAGATCACTCCAAAGCCGATGATGAGTATATCATGATGACTATTAGAAGCCATGATCAATTCAACACCACTATTTATGGCTTAAATGATCGGTATAGAGGAATAAAAAACGAAAGACGTGTGGTGATGATGAACGAGTCGGATATGAAAGCTGCCGGCCTCAAGATTAAAGATGTGGTGAACTTAACCAGCGAATTCAACGGAAAAACTAGACAAGTCAACAAATTCTTAATAATCCCATACCCTATACCAAGCGGAAATGTGGCCACTTATTTTCCAGAAACAAATCCACTCGTGCCGATCGATTCTTTTGCGCGCAAAAGCTTGACGCCAGTGTCGAAAATGGTGAGAATTAGAATTCATAAGACCAATGGCTAACTCAGCGGTCAAGGGCGTGATTCTACTGGGCGGGCAAAGCTCAAGAATGGGCTCTGACAAAGCGTTTTTAGAGTGGAATGGCCAAAAAGTTCTAGACATACTGTATGAAAGAGTCGCTCTGCTAAGCGCTGAGGTTTGGTTGTCTGTAAATAGCTCGCAGTACGCAAACCTCACCGAACACTATCAATGCATTCAAGATCGGTATGAAAAAATTGGTCCAATGGGAGGAATACTTTCTGCGCTCGAAACGCTGGAAAGCGATCTACTCGTAGTGGCTATTGATATGCCCTCGATCAATGTGGAAACTCTAAAGCCATTAATCTCCGCAGGAATTTCCACCAATAAGCCAACAGCTTATTTTAGCAAAAATAGTCTTTGGCAGCCTCTACCCTCGTTTTGGCCAAAATCATGCTCAAAAACGCTAAACGAGCATATTTCTACATACGATTACGCTTTGAACAAATACTTAGAAGCATACGGTAATGGTCTACAGATGACCCATAACGAGGTGCAATTCCACAATATTAATCGCCCATCAGATTTGCCTTAATTACAACCCAAAACTACCTTTTGGTGTCAGGTATGGAAAGGTTAATTATGAAAAAGCATCTTTTTTACTTCATCGTCTTTCTTGCAGTCGGCTTAGTTTCTTGTGATGAAAATAGCACCGTCGGCGATTTACCTTCATGCATCCAAGATGAAATCGAAGGAGCACAAAAACTCAAACAAAGTGAGGCTTCAGTCATCGAATATTTATACAATGGCGAAAGAGTATTTGGCTTTGATCCTGGCGTTGTTTATCCCGATATAATGTCTACCATCGTCAACGAGGACTGTGAGGTCATCTGCCAGTTTGGAGGAATAGCTGGGCTAAATACATGTCCGGATTTTCAAGAAAATGCTGAGGAAATCGGTGTTGTTTGGCAAGGCAATTAATCCAGTTTAAGAGAATTTAATTCTGTTTATACCAAATACTTTGAATTCATTAACTTAGGATCAAAATCTTGACTAATGAATTCTAAACTATCTACACTTCTATCTCTAATTGTCCTTTTTACGATTTCTGGCTGCATGGCTGAGAAAAAAGCAGATGACAAAGGTGCAACTGAAAACGAATCAGCCTCTGAGTGGATATCTCTTTTTAATGGCGAAAACCTTGACGGTTGGGAGATGTATGGTGAAGAACCTTTTACAGAACATTGGTCGGTTGTAGATGGTGCCATTGTTTGTAACAACGGGATCGGCGAAAAGAATATTGGTTTCTTCAGGTCTATCATGACAGACCGTGATTTTGGGAATTTCGAACTAGAATTAGAGTATAAAATTGCCAAAGGCGGTAATAGCGGCATTTTCTACCATGTGATTGAAAAAGAAGGCTGGGGACATGATTATGTCAGTGGACCTGAATATCAAATCTTAGACGATGAGTTCTCACGCTCAGAAAAGGAGCCTTTTAAAATGCTCGCTTCAAATTATTCCATGTACCCTGCCACTGGCAAAAAGCCTAATGGATATATGCAGTGGAACAAAGTCAAAATTGTCTATGACAAAGGCCATGTGGAGCACTGGTTAAACGGGGAAAAGGTATTAGAATTTGAAGAGGGAAGTGAAGACTGGCTTGCAAAAAAGGCCGCTGGGAAGTGGGCAGGCTCTGACTCTTACGCGGCATCTACTACAGGTAGAATTAGCCTTCAGAATCACGGAGACGAAGTACACTACCGAAATATTAGAATCAAAGAACTATAAGGTACCCTACTGGGGCATCTGCGCACAAGTTCAGTTTACAGGAATATGAAGCATAATTTCTACTACCTACTTCATATTCAATATTTAGGTTTTCGATTTCATGGATGGGCTAAACAGCCACAGGTAAAGACTGTACACCATATGGTAGACAGAACCCTGTCCTATGTTTTTGATCATAGCGATTTCAAAACTTTGGGAGGTAGCCGAACTGATGCCATGGTATCTGCCGATCATTTTGTGTTGGAACTCTTTTTAAAGTCCCCTATCACTAATGAAAAAGCATTCTTAGATAGTTTTAACCTAAACCTTCCATCGGATATAAGGGCCTTGGCCATTGAAGCTACTGATCCTGAGTTTAACATAATTCAAAACCCGAAATCTAAAACATACTTATACTTATTTGCCTTTGGCGAAAAAGCCCATCCATTTTCTGCCCCATTTATAACCACGTTTTCTGGTCAATTGGATCTAGAGCAAATGAAAAGAGGTGCTGAATTATTTGAAGGCACTCATGAATTCCGAGCTTATTGCAAGAAGCCATCGGAAAAAACAAATACTATCCGCACCATCGATAAATGTGAAATTGTTCCTAATACTTTTTACAGCGCCAGTTTTTTTCCAGAAAACTCGTTTGCACTACATATAAAAGGGAAAGGCTTTATGCGAAATCAGATAAGAATAATGATGGGACAGCTCGTTCGATTGGGACAAGGAGAAATCGGCTTAAAAGGTTTGGAAAGCTCACTAAAAGCTGATTTTTCAGAACACCTAAGCTATATAGTGCCAGCTTCTGGCCTGACCTTGAAATGCGTGGATTTCAAATAATTTCATTAGTTCTGTAATGAATTTCGTTCACCGCCGTAATACTCTCAAATCAGTTAAGGTGATTAAATTGAAACCGAGTATTAATGAGCGATCGTGAATTTTGGGAAATAATCTCTCCCTTAAATACATCCATACTCGGTTTCGCCATACGCTTACTCAGTGATGAGGAAAAGGCTAAAGATGTTCACCAAGACACACTGGAAAAACTATGGCAAAAGCGTAAATCACTTAACAAGCACAAGAATATCAAGTCATTTGCCATGACCATCGCAAAAAACAAATGCATTGATGTAATGAGGCGTGAAGGTCGGTATATCGAACAGCGTATGGAAGACATTCAATTGTTGACCAATCAAGACTTTGAGACGCATGATATGATCGAGCAGATCAAATTGAGAATGAAGCAGTTACCTACACAGCAGCGCATGGTTATTGAGCTCAAGGATTTTCAGGGCTTTGGAAATGAAGAAATCGGTGAAATTATGGGGATGACGGTGAACAACGTTCGTGTTAACCTTTCAAGAGGTAGGAAATTTTTAACTGAATATTTCAAGCATGAGTGGCAATAGACTAGATGAATTGACTCAAAAGTTTCAAGACGGAATTTTAAGCAAACATGAGACTGAAGAGCTGAAAGGAATCTTGAAAGACTTTCCAGACAACCCATTATCTACATATTATCAGTTCGTGGATCAAATGATTCAAGAAACATCCGTTCAGGTTGATCAGGAGGATGTTTTTGAAAGAATCAATTCGAACAGAAAACGAACAAGAATTTGGAGCTATGCCGCCATGATTATTGTGGTATTCTCCTTTGCTTACTTGTTCTTACCTAAGCCTAAAGATCCTCCTTCAAATGAGGTTAGTGAAGTAGAGATAAACGAAGCTTATAAAAACTCTTTAGAAGCATTAGCAGCTATTTCTTCACTCATCAACGAGGGTGTAAATGATATTTACAAAGGCGTTGCCATATCAGCCCCCTTCCAAGATTTTAAACAACTCAATGAAACAACAAAAAAGATACTCAAAGATGAAAAAGACAATTAAAATACTACCAGTAGTAATATCCCTAATTCTTTTATTAGGACTAAATAACGGCTCTTTTGCCCAAGAAAGGTCCAATAAAATAATCAACCTAATTGAAAGTTATTCCGAGAAAGATGATGCCACTTTTTTTGAAACAACGGAAGAGATGTTCAAACTACTCGCAAAAAATATTCAACAAAACCAAGACCCTCGAATGCTCGAGTATTTTAGGAAAACCAAATATATTTCTAGTCTTCAAGTAAACGTTGGCAATGCGAATAATAGTTTTATCGATGGTTTTAAGAAAAAAGCCGATCTCAGTAATTACAATTTGCTTATGCGTTCCAAATCAAAATCTCGAAACTATAGTTTCTATAAAAAAGACCTAGAGGACAAGACCAGTGAATACTTATTGATTCATAGATCGGGTGTATACTATATGATAACAGGAATGGACATTTCTACTTTAGAAGAGATGGCTGGTGTAGTAGAAATGGTAGGTAGAGCTGGAAGCTAAAGCGCTCATTTTTTTAAAGAGGAATTACCTGAAGTCATATCAGGTAATTCCTCTTTTTTTATTGAAAAAAGTACGAACAAAAGCATTTTCTGGCATTTGATTTGCCCCGTCATGATTGGTTATAAACTCAATCAATCATGAAAAAAATAAGCGCATTATTACTCCTCTCTTTTTGTCTAACAAGCTGTATCGGTTATGGCAATGGTATCATGTCTTACGCCATAAATGGCAGTTCATCAGTAGACAAGACTTTCACCGAAGAAGAGCTCAATCGAATAGAAACCTACTTTGGTGTAAATACTAAACCCGACAAACCTTATAAGCAATTATCCTATTTGGAGGCCCTAGGCGAAGAGGGTTCTACAATGGAAGAACTGGTAAAACTATTAAAGCAGGAAGCTGCCAAATACGGCGCAGATGCCATCATTGAAATTACCAGAATGTCGGAAGCACGAGAAGTGGGCACGGCTGTCATCACAGAAGGTAATTATGTATATGACGCGATGTTATTGACAGGAATTGCCATAAAATATGAGGAAACAGCCAAAAAACTAGGCGGTAACTGATTCCCATCCTCAACGCCAAAGCACATTAATCCAGTTCATTAATCTTGTTATCTTCACTAAGTATTAACATTTAGCCTAAAATGAAGAAACAGAATTGTGTTTACATAGGTGTTAGTTTAGACGGCTATATCGCGGATTCAAATGGAAGTATAGAATATCTTGATACCTACACGTTGTCCGAAGGTGAAGATATGGGGTACTATGCATTCATGGATCGTATGGATGCTCTCGTCTTGGGACGCGTTACATTCGAGACCGTATTAGGGTTTGGAGTCCCTTGGCCTTATAAAAAGCCGGTTTATGTGCTCAGTAACACACTAGAAAAAATCCCGGAAGAATATGAGGGCAAAGTATTTCTGAAAGGCGGGGAATTAGAAGATGTGCTTTCAGAAATTCACCAAAACGGGCACTTCAGCTTATACATAGATGGAGGAAGTACTATTCAAGGCTTTTTAAGGAAAGATCTCATTGACGAAATGATAATTACAACTATTCCCATATTGATCGGCGGAGGGCACCCCCTATTTGGCGAGTTAGATAACAACCTCAAATTCATCTGCACAGAAACGAAACTGTTCAATGATAAAGTTGTCCAAAGTCGATTTCTTAGGAACCGATAAGTTGATTTCAAATACACTTGTATAACCTTGTTCGATCCTACGAATTGAATCAAAGGATTCTAACTATAAATTCTTAGCTTGAGACAACCAGTTAATTATGATATTTAGAAAAGCAACTACGGAGGATATTCCGGCTCTAGTAGAAATGCTCGCCGATGACGCATTAGGACAAGCGAGAGAAAACTTCCAAACTCCACTACCTACTGCATATCTAGATGCTTTCGAAGCGATTGACAAGGATAAAAACCAAGAATTAATCGTTGTCGAAGACCATGAAAATACAATCATCGGTACGTTGCAACTATCCTTTATCCAATACCTGACTTATCAGGGCGGTATTAGAGCCCAAATAGAAGCTGTTCGGATAAAAAAAGATAAGCGTGGTCTGGGAATTGGTAAGCAAATGTTTGAATGGGCTATCCAACACGCACGCGAGAGAAAAGCGCACCTTATTCAATTGACCAGTGATAAACAACGACCCTCTGCGATTAGGTTTTACGAAGACTTAGGCTTTAAAGCGACGCACGAGGGTATGAAATTACATTTCTAACGCTATTTAAAGGGATATTTGATCGAAACCTTTTGTCCCAGTTACTTATACTAAATAGCCTGTGATTAGAATTAGAGCCCCAAGAATGGCCAACGGCACCAAGAGCTTGGCTATAAACTTTAACCACACATTATAGGGTACATTTACCATTGCCAGTGAAGGTAAAATCAAACCCGATGGCGTAACAAATTGCATTAGACCAAACCCAAACAAATAGGCATTTACAATCTCCTCTGTGGGAACACCCACCACATTTCCAAGTGCCCCCATAATGGGCATACTTACCAATGCCAATCCAGAAGATGAGCTGATGAAAAAGGCCAAGACAAAAAAGACGACCATTAATACTGGTAAGAATACTAAGGGTGATGTGCCAGAGACCAAGCTAGAAGCTTCATTGAGCAATGTTCCCGATATTAGACCATCGTTTAATACGATCGTAATACCACGAGCCACCCCTATAATCAGCGCGACGCCGAGTAAATCTTTCGCGCCATTAACAAAAGCCCCAACAAACGCGCTTTCAGTTGTTCTTTGAACAATGCCCAATATAATAGCAGCCAAAAGGAAGAGTGCCGTCATTTCTTCAAACCACCAACCCAAAGAAGAAACACCATAAATCATTACTAAAAATGTCAAAGCAAATAAGGTTAGCAACAACCACGTCATAGTAGTCAGCTTTAGCACTGCCTCAGATTTTTTCTTTTTCTCAAAAGGATTTTGAATCCCCAAACCATGCAGAATTGAGTTTGTAGGATCATTTTTAACTTTCTCTGCGTAACGTACTATGTACCAAATCAAGACAACTGCCCCTAAGATTAACATCGCAATCCGACTCTCTATTCCCTCCGTCCAGCTGACTCCCGCTGCATCAGAAGCAATGATAGTCCCAAAAGGGTTAATCAACGCCCCCATCAAACCAATACACGATCCACCATAAACGGCGGCCACAGGAACAATTAAGTCATATCCAGCAGCCAAGAAAATAGGCACCAGAATAGGATAAAAAGCGATTGTCTCTTCTTGCATTCCAAATGTGGTTCCACCAAGAGCTATCAATAGAATTAATGAAATGATCAACCACTTCTCCCTTCCTTCCATGCGTTTAGCGAGCAAGCCAACACCTTTATCTAGCGCACCTGAATGCTGAAACACGCCGATAAATCCACCAATTATTAATACGAATAGAATGATGTCGATAGACTCGTAGATGCCTTTGATGGGCGCGAATAGTATTTCCTTAAAACCTTGTGGAGAAGCATCTTGCTCCAAATAGGTATTGGGTATAGAAACTGGCCTTCGAATCTTCCCCGATTCAAATTTGGACAACTCCATATTTAGGCCCAAACTATCTAATGTCTGCTGATTGGCTGGTAAACTCGACGCATTTTCACCAGAAATCAAAAAAACTTTTTGCGTTGAATCATAGGACAAAGTATCGAAACTACCGGCTGGTAAAAACCAAGTAGCGATAGCACTGATAATGATGATGATATAGAGAACAGAAAATGGAGATGGAAACTTAAATCGCTTCATAAAATGCCTTTAAATCGTTTAATAGCCTGTTTCAGCCTATTTAAAAAAATACAGATCCACTCGAATAAGAGATTTGCACGATCGAACTGATATAGAAAACAAGTTGATAGGTAACAAATAAAACATAAATTCTTGAACCATAATGGAATAGACGCGTTGTAACTTTGGTTAGCAACAAGGTTAACCTTTTTACAAAAGAGCAAGCTTTGACCAATTTAATCTCTAGCTTGCACGATTATTAATAATTACAACAATGAAAGAAGGAACAGTAAAATTTTTCAACGATTCAAAAGGCTTCGGCTTTATTACTGATGATGCTGATGGCAAAGAGTACTTTGTACACGTATCAGGTCTTATTGACGAAATCCGTGAAAACGACAGAGTAACTTTTGATCTGAAAGAAGGAAGAAAAGGCTTAAATGCTGTTGATGTTAAGATTGCATAAACAGCAAACTAAAATATATCAACAAGCCCTAAATTATATTTAGGGCTTTTTTTATGCCCTTTCGTATATCTTAAAGGTTATTTAAATTAAGCCGTATGAACTACAACAATCGACGTTTCAGAGCTGTGCAGAATTCTCCAAATGGAGAAGTTTCAACTGATTTGATTTTTCATTACTTCCAAAATGATGAGATTCTCACTTGCGAATATGCTGGTGGCCAAATTAGAAAAGGACACCTGATCGGCTTGGTTGGAAATGACGGTACAATTGAAATGCGTTATCATCAAATTAATCAATCTGATGAACTTATGACAGGCCGCTGTACGTCCAAACCAGAACTTTTGAGTAACGGAAAGATTAGGTTACACGAGTCATGGCAATGGACTTCTGGAGACTTGTCAGAGGGAACTTCTACTTTAGAGGAAGTTTGAACTTTAAAGCCATGGTGACGATTAACTCAAATTGTTATTGCTTGATTAACCTTTGATTCTCCTTAGCTTTATGCCATGGATGGTACAAATCGCTCAGACATTCAAATAGGAATCGAAGTAAATATCGTTTTGAAAAAAGATCAGCGCAGTGGAAAACTGACGCATGGCTTTGTCAAAGACATCCTTACAAAAGCGTCTAAACATACTCATGGAATTAAAGTAAGGCTAAAAGACGGTCAGATCGGCAGAGTGAAAGAAATCCTTTAGTCTTGTTAGAAATCGTATATCAAGATGATCATTTTGTAGCGATTAATAAACCGAATGGTTTGTTAGTACATCGCTCACCGATAGCCAGTAACACGGATACCTACGCCGTGCAACTGCTAAGAGATCAAATCGACCAATATGTTCATCCAGTTCATCGTTTGGACCGAAAAACTTCAGGAGTTTTACTTTTTGCTTTGGATAAAGATGTGCTGAGAAATGTTCAGGAGCAATTTGCCAATCATCAGACAAAAAAGACTTACTGGGCTATTCTTAGAGGATATTCAGCACAAGAAGGTACCATATATTATGCCCTCACCAACGAAAAAGGAAAGTCTCAAGAAGCCATCACCAACTATAAAACATTAGAGACCACGGAGATCGACGTACCATTTGGGAAACATGCCACTTCAAGATATTCCTTAATAGAAGCCACTCCTGTGACTGGCAGAATGCATCAATTACGAAAACATTTCGCTCACATTCTACATCCCATCATCGGTGATAGACCTCATGGTTGTAACAAACAGAATAAACTCTTTCTGGAAAAGTGGCAGATGGGAACCATGCTTCTACACGCGGCCAAACTAGAATTGGTTCATCCGATAAGCAAAAAGAAGCTTATTCTAGAAGCTAAACTCTCAACCGAGTTTAGTCGGATGATGAAGGCGCTTGAGTTTGAGTACCAACTCCCTCGACCAAAGGATCTTCCTTATAAGGAACTTCCTTAAGAATGTGCTTTATTACGGCTAATCGAGCAACAGTCTTTCTGTTGGCTTTTAATATTACCCAAGGATTCTTATCCGTATGCGTATGAGAAAACATACGTTCCTTATACTCGGTGTAAGTATCCCAAAGTTCTTGGGCTTTTTCGTCAACAGGTGACATTTTCCATCGCTTCAATGGATTTTCTCGAATGTCTAAAAATCGCTTTGCCTGCTCCTCCTTGGTGATGGAGAAATATATTTTTAACAAAATGATACCGTCGTTAGTGATCATTTCTTCAAAGCTATTTACTTCAGCCATAAATCGCTCATATTCTTCTTCTGAACAGAATCCATTCACGGGTTCTACCACAGCCCTATTGTACCAACTCCTATCGAAAAAGACCATTTCTCCCGGATTCGGTAACTGGTTAATGTAACGCTGAAAATACCACTGCCCCCGCTCCTGTTCTGTAGGTTTTGGTAAGGCAACAACTCGATAGTTTCGTGGATTTAATCGATGCGTCGCACGTCTAATCGCACCACCTTTTCCGGCGGCATCTCGCCCTTCGAAAAGGAGGCAAACACGCTTATTATATTTGATAACCCACTGCTGTAAGTCGATCAACTGAGCCTGATAATCTTCTAAAGTTTTCTCGTATTTGACGTAACGTAAGACCTTCTCAGGATTAATTTGATCTCCCTGTTCAAGCATCATTTTAATGGCCGAACTACTGTTTAATAACTTAAGCTCTTTGTCTGAAAAATTATATGGTTCGGTCATTAGGCTAAGTGATAAATTGAACGATGAAATCTCATAACTACATTAGGATCAGGCAAAACCGTGGTATTTGCCTCCTCTTTGCCTTCATATTCAAATTTTGAAAGCACATAACGTATACTTTCCAATCGTGCTATTTTTTTATCATTTGTCTGAAGGATCGTCCATGGACTAAAACTAGTATGTGTATGGGCGAACATCTGTTCCTTATAGTAGGTGTATTTTTCCCATAGCTCTTGCCCCCGCTCGTCTACAGGACTTAGTTTCCATGATTTAAGTGGATCATACTTTCGACCATTAAATCGCTTTTGTTGCTGCTCTTTAGTAATAGAAAACCAAAGTTTAATGACATGGATACCGTCCTCAAACAACATGTGTTCGAATTCTGGTACTTGGCGCATAAACTGTTGATACTGTTCTTTAGAGCAAAACCCCATTACCGGTTCCACAACCGCCCTATTATACCAGCTCCTATCAAAAAATACGATCTCGCCCGCGTTAGGTAGTTCTTTTATATATCGCCTGAAATACCACTGTTTCATCTCCAAATCAGTAGGCTTGTTCAAGGCCACCACCCGCATTGCTCTTGGGTTTAAATGTTCTGAAAAACGCTTAATAGCACCACCTTTTCCTGCTGCATCTCTACCTTCCAAAATGACGGCCACGCGTTGACCTGTTTCTACTATCCAGCGTTGCAACTTCACCATTTCTACCTGAAGCTGCTCCAGCTGACTTTCATAATCCAGATTGAATAATGCTTTCTCAAGCTTCTTACCACTATTTACTAGGGCTTCCTCGAGATCAGCACGGCTTTTAACCCTATTAAAATCCTCATTTGTGAGGCTATTCTTGGCTTTTGGTTCATCCATCGACGGATCTTCCTCACCGATAATTTCAATCATCGCTTAAAAATTATGTAACAAATCAAAAATAAAGAAAAAGGGATGAGAAGCACATGACTTAAATCATGAACTTATTATTAAATCACCTTTATCGATCGTAATACTGAAGCTTTTGAAAAATCGTTATAGATTAGCCACTACAAAATTTATTATGAAGTTCACCACCTCCACTTTCCTCTTATTCTTATTCGCCTTTTCGGTATCCGCTCAAGATACTATTATCACCATGAAAGGAGATACTTTAAACGGATCATTTTCACTCGCAAAAAGTAATGGAAATGAGTTTGTAAACTTCACCAGTAATCAGGGTAAAAAAGAGCGTTTCAGGCTTTTTGATGTGAAACAAATTAAGACTGCGGATGGAGAAATATTAGAGCCAATCAGGGTTGATAAGCGCTATACTTTTGGTAAGGTAATGGCCAAAGGTTACCTAAGCCTACATAGCTACAGATCAGAAAACTCTAATGTTACTTTCAATCAGCAAATTTTAACGAACTATGATGGCAGCAGTCTCGCCGTACCCGGTGCTTTTGGCTTTAAAAAGGCAGTGAGTAGGTTTTTGGAAGCATGCCCCGCAGTTAGTGAAAAAGTAAATGACAAAACACTTGGCAGAGATGATTTGGATCAAATAATTACGGAATACAACAACTGTATTGGAGCGCTAGCGAATAAAAATAAAAGCAATACTAGCGAAACAACTAAAAATAAAGCGGCTACATCACCCACACTAGCATCGCAAAAGAGTGATTTCGAGACGCTTTTAAAGTATTCAGATGTTATCGAAAATAAGGAGGATGTTTCGGATATGCTTAATGACTTGGTCCAAAAGCTCTCCACGGGGCAAGCTATACCTAACTATTTAAGAAAAATTATGACTGAAGCGGTATCGAAAGATGCCAAGCTAAGCGCGCTACTGAAAAAAATACTTGAGTAATTATTTCACATGTGCTCTAAAGCTTAGCACCTGAACCGGTTTTTTAGGGTCATTGCTAAAGATGGCTATTGTCTTTTTTTCTAGCCCCAACCTACCTTTTGCATTAAAGGTGACCCGAAGCCTCTGGGAAGATCCTGGTGAGATTGAGCTGATCTGATTGAAGGCCAAACAGTCACAATTGGACTCCATTTTTTCAATCTCTAACAACTCATTACCATTATTTGCTAAAGAAATAACCACATCTTTTGATTGCCCGACTTTTATTACTTTGAAATCATAGTTGATAATATTGGAATACAATCGAGCCCCGCTAGGTTCATCAGTCCTTGGCAGTAAAGTATATTGGATAGGTAAGGCTACCAGAAGCTTACTCTCTTGATATATTTTGACGATTTTCCGTTGAAACCCCAATTGAGACGCGTCATTTGAAGCAAAACTTATTTGCATTTGAGCAAATTGATGGTGATTCACTTGATCGGATGAAAAACTGACTTGAATAGAATCGCTCACAGTCAATTTATCCAAATCCAACAGGTCTTCTCCTCCTAAATTATAAACATCGAATTGCGCCTTGAGTGTATCTCCCCTATATCCAGCTTTCAGATTGAATACTTCTTCTTTAGTTCTAAAAGGCCAGTAGACATTTCTATAAGCCTTAAAAACATCAAGCTCTCCTTGCAATACTTTGAATGTGAGTTGATAGCCATGAAGTAAAAAATCATCACCATCCAGAAGCCTCAATTCATATTCATAATCCCCAGCTTCTGTAGGTAACGCTATATTAATAGGAATATCGATACTCTCCCCCGACCGGACTTTGGTTGATCCTTCTTCAAACTTTAAGTTTGAATGATCCGTCCACAAGTTTAAATCCACATCTTTTTCGCCACGATTTGTCCAAGTGATGGTTCGCTTAAACCGTTTAAACTCACCTTCTAACACACCCAAATCCATAAATTCAAGAGCTTGGCCAAAGCCCATATCACCGATAAACACAATCAGAGCGAGTGATAAAATAAAACGTTTCAATAGTCTTAAAAACATAAATGAGGTCTGGTCTCTAAAGCACACGAAATTAAACGTTGATTTTTTGAATTGAGCATGTCTTTATTATTTAATTTGCCCAAAATATTACGAATGGCACGAATACTTACTGGCATACAGAGTTCAGGTAAACCACACCTTGGTAATATCCTTGGTGCTATGAAACCAGCGATAGATTTATCCAATGATGACAAAAACGATTCATTCTTCTTCATTGCCGACCTTCACTCTTTAACCACTATCAAGGACCCAAAAGTAAGAATTGAGAATACGAACGCTGTGGCTGCAGCTTGGTTGGCATTTGGTTTCGATACGGCCAAAAACACTTTTTACCGCCAGTCGCGTGTGCCTGAAGTATGTGAGCTAAACTGGTACCTCAACTGTTTTGCACCCTACCCTATGTTGGCCAATGCGCATAGCTTTAAAGACAAATCAGACCGACTGGCAGATGTAAATGCTGGTTTATTCGTTTATCCTGTCCTTATGGCCTGCGACATTCTCCTTTACGATGCGAACATAGTGCCTGTGGGTAAAGATCAGCGTCAACACTTAGAGATGACAAGAGACATTGCCAATTCTTTTAACCATCAATATGGTGACGTTTTTGTGTTACCTGACGCCCAAATCAATGAGGAGGTCATGACGATTCCAGGTATTGATGGGCAAAAAATGAGTAAGTCCTATGGAAATACAATTGATATTTTCCAAACAGATAAGGCGCTCCGCAAGAACATCATGAAAATTGTATCGGATAGCACACCACTAGAGGATCCAAAAGATCCAGCAAATGACATCACTTTTTCACTATTCGAGCTTTTGGCAGATGACGATCAAATTGCGGAAATGAAATCAAATTATCTGGGAGGCAACTATGGTTATGGCCATGCCAAACAAGCCCTCTATGAGCTGATAATTTCTAAATACAGCAAAGAAAGGGAGACGTATAATCACTACATCGAAAACCCTGCATTATTAGAAGAGCAATTGCTCATCGGTGAAGAAAAGGCCAGAAAAGTGGCAAGAGAAGTGCTCGATAGAGTGAAAAGCGTCTTAGGTTTTGCCTAAAATCTAAGGTCTAATACACTTAATCGAAGTAATAGGACGGTTGAACGAATTGGTAGCCTAGGGACTATCAAGACAAGGTAGGTTTGTCAAAACTTACTTGTTATGAATACCAAATATTTACTCCCAATTGTCCTAGTCTTCATTTTCAGTGCTTGTATTGAGCAACCAGAGATCATTGAGCCACCTCTTGAGGACGTAGAATTAACCTTTCCTGATGGTTTTAATTTCAAAACTAGTCGATCACTAGATATTTCTATTGAAGACGATCGACAAGGGGTGATTTATGAGATAAGTTATTTATTAGAAGATCAAAAACAGGTTTTAGGAAGATACAATCGAACAGGCAACAACACCATCATTCATATTTCCATACCGACCTCCACTCAAGAAATTGAGATTCTACAAAAATCATCCACTGGTGAAGCGCTATACCTCTTTGAGGTTCCAACAAATGCTATAACGCTAGAGGCAGATTTAAATATTAATACCATTGGCCAATCAGCTTTTACGACTAATAATGACTGTATCGATAGGCTTTATGCAGTTGAAAGTTCGAATCGTGGATTTTGGAGTATAGATTTGACAAGCGGCGATTATGAGGATACCGATTTACCACTTTTAGAGGGAGGTGGTTCTATTGCCTGCGCACTTGACCAATCGCAAGGCCTTGTCTATTACAACGTAAGAGAAACTTTATATCAATATGACGTAGCAACGGGAGCATTCAGTGTGGCGCAAGAAGGAAACCCCTTCAATGGGAATTATCCACGCCTCACCTACTACGACGGGCATTTTTGGATGAGTAATGGCACAAAGCTCTATAAGGTAGATGCTGTGACTAACGAAACTGTGGCTAGTTATACCATTTCAGGATTCGTAAACAATAGTTCTGGAGGCGATTTGGCGTTTGATTCAAACGGAGAACTATATCTCGCTTGTTTTTCAGGCCTCTATAAATTCGACAGTTTCAACGGCAACCAAGCAACGCTTATCAGAATTAGTGCCGAGAACTTTCCTTTTCAACTTACGTCTATGGCGATCGATCGCGAGGATCGAATATATGTCGCAACGAATGACGGTAATTCAAAATTGATAGAAATCAGTAAAGAAGATGGTTCTTACCAAATACTGAAAACCTATAACCACAAAATCAATGACCTTACGGCTTGGCGTTGTTCTGCCGATGAATTACCTCAACAAGACTCTGATAATGATGGAGTTATTGATAAATTAGACGATTATCCGAATGATGCAGACGTTGCTTTCGATGTATATACTCCGTCAGCGTTGGGCATGGGTACGCTCGCTTATGAAGACTTGTGGCCAGTCCAAGGAGATTATGACTTTAACGATTTGGTGATCGGCTATCGCTTCGTAAATGTGATGAATAGTAGTAACCGATCGGTTCGAATGGAAATAGAATTGACAATTAAAGCTGTCGGTGCAGGCGATCATAGTGGTTTCGCCATAGAGCTTCCATTCAACAAAACAGATATTGCGTCTGTAACGGGTCACGAAGTAAACGGTAGTCTAATTTCACTAGATGCCAATGGACTCGAAGCAGGGCAGTCAAAAGCCGTGATAGTCATATTCAACGATGCCTATGATCATGTATCGCCAAATCCAGGAGAAACTTTTGTGAATACGGTGGATAGTGAAAATTCTACGGCCACAAAATCCTTCAATATTCTGGTCCAATTTGTAAGTCCGATAGAGGCTTCGCAAATGAGTGAGGCTCCGTTTAACCCTTTCATTTTCTCAAGTTATAATAGAGGTAAAGAAATACATTTGAGCGGAAAATCACCGACTGATTTAGCCGATATAAGCCTCTTTGGTACTGCAGATGATGACACCAACCCAGGTTTTAACAAGTTCTATCAAAATGTAGACAACCTACCATGGGCCATTAATGTAATTCACAATTTCAGGCATCCAATAGAAAAGACTCGAATCGATAAGGCTTATAATCGCTTTAGAGACTGGGGTATGAGCAGAGGGACAAATTACAAAGACTGGTATGGCGACAATTCTGGTTACAGGAATCTGTCTAAAATATACCTTCGCGACTAACTAATCTTCACTTTTCTTGTAATTTTCTGAACCAATAGCTGCACCAAACGCTTAAGTTTATCGTTAGCTTGTTATAAATTAGTGGTAATGAAGGTTTTCAAGAGTTTATTAGCTGTCCTAATCTCGTTAAGCATTGTGTCTTGTGGTGATGATTCTACAGCGGACGCAGAGTTTACTGGCAATGAAGTGAGACTGGAAATGATTCCTGGCACGGTTCAAGGGAATACAACCACAGGAACCTTAGTGATTAAAGAGAAAAGCAATGGACAGGCACAGCTTGAAATCACACTAAACAATGCCTTAAGCAATGCCGATCATCCAGTTCACCTCCACTTTGGGAGCCTAGACGATGATGGTGAAGTAGCCTTACTACTCGGTAGGTTAAGAGAAAGCAACGGAATAGGTTCGAGCACGACCATCTTAAATGCGCTTGATGACAACACGGAAATCACGTATTCCAGCTTCTTAAACTTTGATGGAAGTATTAAAATCCACTTTGAAGATTCAGGACCATTGGAAAATGAAATCCTTGGTGCTGTGAACGTGGGCATCAACAGAGTACAAAACCAAGCTTATCTGGATGGCATTAAATCCATCACAGTTTGTAATTCAGAGTTTAAAAACTAGACTCCCCTTTCTTCGGATTTGAATTAGGCTATTTCTGGCTCCATTAAAGCCTGATGAATCTATGCGTATTCCAACGACTAATTCTATTTCACTTTCATAGAAAACATAACCTCGTTTGGCTATTTTCTTAATATTATTGCGCTGAAATAAATCTTACTATGCACAATCCCCTACTCAGCAAGTTTCAAACTCCGTTTAATACGCCTCCTTTTGAAGAGATAACGAATGATCACTTCAAACCAGCTATTGAACAACTCATTAGCGAGGCAAAAAAGGAAATCGATGACATCATAAAGAATGAAGCAAAAGCGGATTTCGACAATACTATTGTTGCTCTTGAAAAAAGTGGTAAGCAACTCGATCGCGCTTCTTCAGTTTTCTTCAATTTAAACTCTGCTGAGACAAGTGATGAAATTCAGCTATTAGCAAGAGATATATCGCCGTTACTAACAGAGTTTTCTAATGACATTCTGTTGAACCAATCCCTTTTCGCTAGAGTAAAAGAGGTTTTTGATACTATTGACCAATCAAATTTGACTGAGGAGCAGCAAACCTTACTGAGCAAGACTTATAAAGGATTTGTGAGAAACGGTGCGTTACTGAATGAGGTGGATAAAGAAAAGCTTAGGAGTATAGATGTAGAGTTATCACAACTTTCGCTTGAATTTGGAGAACATGTGCTTGCCGAAACCAACAAATATGAAATGGTTTTGACAAATGAGTCCGATTTAGAAGGATTACCCCCTTTCGCCATAGAGCAAGCGAAAGAAACAGCCAAAGAAAAAGGACATGACGACTCTTGGGTTATTACCCTTGATTACCCAAGTTATGTGCCCTTCATGACTTATGCCAAGCAGCGTCACCTGAGAAAAGAGTTAAGTATCGCTTTTTCTACCAAAGCCTTTAAAGGTGATGAGCTGGATAACCAAGAAATTGTCAAAAAGATAGTAAACCTCAGAAATGAGCGCGCTGCTCTTTTAGGTTACGAAACGCATGCGCATTTCATTTTAGAAGAACGCATGGCTGAATCACCTAAGAAAGTAATGGATTTCTTAGGAGAGATACGCGAATATGGGAAACCCGGTGCCGAAGATGATGTGCAACAAGTAGCTGAATTCGCCAAATCACTTGATGGTTTGGAGGATTTGCAAAAATGGGATTTCGGTTATTACTCAGAAAAGCTCAAAAAAGAGAAATACAGCATAGACGATGAGCTGCTGAAACCATATTTTCAATTAGAAAAAGTTGTTGAAGGAGTTTTTAAAACTGCCGAACTACTTTTTGGCTTAACCTTCGAACAAAACGACGAAATCCAAAAGTACCATCAAGATGTGACGGTGTATGAAGTGAAGGATGAAAATGGAGCACATGTGTCTGTATTCTATGCCGATTTCTTTCCGCGAGCCGGCAAAAGGGCTGGAGCTTGGATGACTTCTTATGCGGGACAATTCAAAGATGGAAACGAGAACCACCGACCGCATGTATCTATTGTTTGTAATTTTACCAAACCGACCGGAACTACGCCTTCCTTACTCACCTTTAATGAAGTAACAACACTTTTCCATGAGTTTGGGCACGCTTTGCACGGTATGTTGGCCAATGGCACTTACGAAAGCCTATCCGGCACTAGTGTATTTTGGGATTTTGTAGAACTACCTTCGCAGATTTTAGAAAATTGGTGCTATGAAAAAGAATGCCTCGACCTATTCGCTACACATTATGAAACAGGCGAACCTATACCAACCGAATTGATAGAGAAGATTAAAGCCTCTGCCAACTTTATGGAAGGTTATCAGACGATGCGTCAATTGACATTCGGATTGTTAGATATGGCTTGGCATGGGCAAGACAATTCAGGAGTCAATGATGTAGAAGCCTTTGAGAAGGATATTTTTGCTCAAACTGATGTGCTACCAGCAGTATCAGGTACAAATATGAGCTGCTCATTCTCTCATATTTTCCAGGGCGGCTATTCGGCAGGCTATTATAGCTACAAATGGGCAGAAGTGCTCGATGCAGATGCCTTTGCCTATTTCAAAGAGCATGGCATTTTCAATAAAGAAATCGCCAATAAATTCAAGGAACACGTTCTTTCAGCAGGAGGATCAGCCCACCCGATGACGCTTTATAAACGATTTAGAGGTCAAGAACCTGATGTGAAGGCACTATTAAAACGAGCTGGACTTTTAAAGGATTGAGTAGCGTCCCAAAAAGAATATTGCCCACAATAGTATTCTCACAGTTTGCGGGTACATCTTTATGGTTTGCTGGCAATGCGATTTTACCTACTATTCAAAAAAGTTGGGGGCTAGCAACTAACGCCGTAGCGAATATTACTACCGCAGTGATGCTCGGTTTTATACTTGGAACATTTCTATTTGCCTTATTCTCAATTGCCGATCGTTTTAAGCCCAGCAGGGTATTTCTCATGTGTGCCATTTTAGGTGCTATGAGTAATATTGCCATATTGGTTCTTCCACAATCCTTTTTACTCCTTTTAGTATGTCGCTTTTTCACTGGATTCTTCTTGGCAGGTATTTATCCAGTAGGCATGAAAATCGCCTCAGACTGGTATGACGGAAAACTCGGAAAAGCCTTGGGGTACTTGGTGGGTGCCCTAGTTTTGGGCACTGCCTTCCCTCACCTGCTTAACTATTTAGGCACAGGTCTTTCTTGGACATCAGTGCTAATTGGTACTTCCACGCTTGCTATAACTGGTGGGTTATTGATGGTACTCCTGGTGGGTGAAGGCCCAAATCGTAAAATCGGCGGAAAGTTCGAGCCAAGAAAAATCATTGATGTATTTAAGGTCCAAAAGTTCAAATATTCTGCCTTCGGATATTTTGGGCATATGTGGGAGCTATACGCCTTTTGGGCCTTTCTTCCATTTATCTTGAACTACTATAATGAGCAAACGGGTAGTAACTTGAATGTTAGTCTTTGGTCATTCGTGGTCATCGCCATTGGTGCTGTAGGGTGCATTGGAGGGGGATTCTCCTCTATAAAAATTGGTAGTGGCAAAGTCGCCTATCGGTTCCTTCTGATCTCGGGAATTCTCTGTGGACTATCCCCAATTCTTATACATTTACCACCTTTTGTCTTTATCACCATATTGATCGTTTGGGGAATTGCCGTGATCGGGGATTCAGCACAATTTTCAACCCTAAATGCCCAAAATGCACCTGCAGAATTTAAAGGTACAGCGCTGACTATTGTTGTCAGCATAGGTTTCTTACTAACTATTCCAAGCATCCAACTATTAGGGTACTTATCCACGATGATTGACCCAAGTCTGATATTTACCGTCTTACTAATAGGTCCAATTTTCGGGCTTATTTTCACGAGAAAACTCCTCCAAACAAACAATTAATTACTTAGAATAATCAGGGAGGAAGGTCATATAAATTTTATCAAAACCTTTTTTAAAACTTACTGTTGTGAAGCTATAAATATTGCTTCATGATTTCATTCAAGAGCCACTCTGGCATTTACACCCTAGAAACTAAACAAGAACTTGCGATCGGTTTAGAAGAAGCTTGGACGTTTTTTTCGGCTCCGGGAAATTTAGCGAAAATAACCCCTGACCATATGGGATTTAGCATTACTTCAGGTGAAGCTAAGCGAATGTACCCGGGACAAATTATCTCCTACATTGTTTCCCCATTTCCTGGAGTAAAGTCTAATTGGGTAACTGAAATTACGCATGTCAGAGATTTGGAATTCTTCGTGGATGAGCAACGTTTTGGACCATATAGTATGTGGCATCATGAGCACATTTTCGAGCCAACAGAAAAGGGTGTGCTAATGACCGATAAGATATCGTATAAGCTACCTTTTGGCATACTTGGGCGTATGGTTCATCCTATGCTAGTAAAATCTAAACTCAATCAGATTTTCAGCTATAGAAGAAAAATTTTAGATGAGATGTTCCCTGCTTAGTGGCAACTAGATTTAATTGATTTTAGGGATTTCAAATCCGAGCGCTTCAATCTGTCTCCGCTTCATTTTAATCACATTCACCTCCATCGTTATAGGGGTTAAAGGTTTATTAGACTTGTCTTTTTCTACTTTGACCATTTTGTCAACGACATCCATTCCTTTGATTACTTGTCCATAGATCATATAGTCCCCGTCTAAACGAGGAATTCCGTCTTTATTTTGAACGATGTAAAACTGGCAAGCTGCGGATAATTTCCCTGGGTTGTCATCTCTACCAGCACCAAAAGCACCATAAACATGCTTATGACCTGCTTCGAATTCTGGTTCTAATAGATGAACTGAGTAGGCAAAGCCCTCAGGAACATCTGGGCACCCACCTTGAGCTACAAAATTTTCTATCACGCGATTGAAGGTATAATCGCTCCAATACCCCTCTTCTGCCAATTCAATAAAGGCCTTTTTATGTTTAGGCGCATCATCGTATAACCAAACGAGAATTTCTCCCATGGAAGTCTTAATCTGTCCGACTTGATAAGTGTTTTTTTGAGCGTAAGCACTCGATCCCAACAAAAACAGTAGTAAAAATGCCTTCTTCATATTAATCATGTTTGAACTAAACTTATTAAAAACGAAGAGGGAATCATAATCAACCCAATCCGGGTATGACTAATTCAGGGGTTGAATCTTAATTTTTAGTGCTTTTTGAAGCTCATAGATATGTTCCTTTTCACGATCACTGATAAACAAAACTGAGTTTCCTTTCAGACCTGCCCTACCTGTACGTCCACTTCGATGGGTATAGTATTCATTTTGCTGTGGTAATTCATAGTGTAATACAAAACTGAGGCCCTTTACATCGATCCCACGGGCCGCAATATCAGTGGCGACAAGCAAATCAATCTTTTCGCTTTTGAACATTCGCATGACTTTATCTCTATCACGCTGCCCCATATCTCCTTCAATCGCATCTACACTCAAATTTTTAGCTTTCAGTTGCTTTGCCAAAGTACGAGCGGCTCTTTTGGTTTGGCAAAAGATCATACCTCGCTCATTTTCATGATAGGCTAAAAAATGAAGCACTTCAGGCAACTTATCTTTTGATTGGCAAATCAAGTATTCATGAGAAATATTGGCATTTACCCCTGCACTTCTTTCTACTTCGATTCGTTGAGCATCCTTGCTTAAAAATTTGGTGATAATATCTTGAATACCGCCTGAAATGGTAGCCGAAAAAAGCCAAATCTTCTTTTCAAATGGTACAAAGTCCAAGATATGATGCATATCCTGTTTAAAACCCATACTGAGCATTTCATCAGCCTCATCTAACACCACATGCTTCACTTGAGACAAATCGACCGCTTCCCTTTTGATCAAATCCATCAAACGCCCTGGCGTCGCTACTACAATATGTGTAGGCCGTTTTAATCTTTGAATTTGATTACCAATATCTGCCCCACCATATACTGCTTCTACAAAAACTTTGTCGTAGTACTTGGTGAACTTGAAAAGTTGTTTGGCAATTTGCTGACATAATTCTCGTGTTGGTGCCAATATAAGGCCCTGTACTTCTGATTTCGAAGCATCTACTTTTTGCAAAAGAGGGAGCCCAAAGGCAGCAGTTTTACCAGTTCCTGTTTGCGCTTGACCAATAAAATCTTCTCCATCGGCTAGTAAGATGGGAATCGCCGAACGCTGTATATCCGTAGGTTCTACTATATTAAGTTCAGAAAGCCCTTTTATTAGCTTCTTAGAAATACCAAGTTTCGAAAATTCACTCACAAGCATAAGATTAGGCTGCAAAGGTAAACCGAATAGTTTGATATAAACCATTGCATTAATCTTCTAACCTGACTTTCTTGCAAGCCAATAATCATAGCATGCAAATTAAGATTGGAATTATCGCTGTTTCTGACCGAGCTAGCCAAGGTGTTTACGAAGACCTTTCTGGCAAAGCGATCATAGAAACCTTAAATGAATACTTAACTTCTAAATGGGAACCCGTTTATCAGGTCATTCCAGATGAACAGTATTTAATTGAAAGCACCATCAAGCAAATGGCCGATAAAGAAGACTGTTGTTTGATTGTTACCACAGGTGGTACTGGCCCGGCAGTTCGTGATGTTACTCCAGAAGCAACTGAAGCCGTTTCTGATAAAATGATGCCCGGATTTGGCGAATTAATGCGTCAAGTAAGTCTAAAGTACGTTCCGACTGCAATTCTTTCCCGACAGACCGCTGGTATAAGAGGTAAATCCTTGATTGTCAATCTACCCGGAAAGCCTAAATCAATTCGAGAGTGTCTTGATGCTGTTTTTCCAGCTATTCCTTATTGTATAGACCTAATCGAAGGACCATTTTTGACCACGAATCCAGAAGTGTTGTCAGTCTTTAGACCAAAGGCGTAATTATTTTGTAGACGGTAGTATCTTTTTCTATACAGACCGTTTTGTTTGCATTGCTAAAATATTAGCCTACTAATACTAAACTCTAACAAATTACAACGTTGACACTAAAGACCTCGAAAACAAGGTTCCTAAGATCTGTTTTCTTACCCCTGATCCTTCTAGTACTAAGTCACACTAACGCGTTTTCACAGCTTGTTGTCGGTAAAGTTATCCGAGATGGTGGTACACGACCAGTTTCATTTGCAAACATCAAACTTGTTGGTGGAGAGTATGCCAGGAGATCTGTTGGTGTATCTGCAAACGAAGATGGTACTTTTACCCTAGCTGTTAAATACTTCCCATCAGAAGTTGAAGTAAGTGCTGTAGGCTATATCACTAAGAGATTTATACTGACTAATGATAAAGCCACTTGGACTTTGAAGCTTGAAGCAGAGTCTTTCGAATTGGAAGAGTTTGTAATATCAGCTGAAAAAGTGACCGAGGAAGAGTTAAAACTACCTGTTCAAATAGAACGGTTAGATATAGCTGATTTAAAAAGTACACCTTCTTTTAACTTCTACGATGCCGTAGTCAATTTAAAAGGAGTCGACGTGGCTACCCAAAGTATTATCGTAAGTTCTGTCAATGCTAGGGGTTTCAACTCGACGACTAACCTTAGGTTTAAGCAATTCACAGATGGTATCGACACTCAGGCTCCTGGACTCGGTTTTTCTCTTGGCAATATCGTTGGGCCAACTACTCTAGATATTGAAGGTCTAGAGTTAATTCCAGGGCCTACGACCTCTAAATATGGCCCTGGTGCTTTTAATGGCGTTTTATTGATGACCACTAAAAACCCTTTCGATTATCAAGGATTGAGTTTTGAAGCGAAAGGCGCAACTATCGCCACAGAACAATTTGACTCCCAGTTTTTCGCAATCGGAAATACTTTCTTACACGATTTATCGGTACGCTATGCCGATGAAATTGTGAAAGACAAGGTGGCTTTTAAAATCAATGGTTCTAGACTATCTGGATCTGATTTTGCCGCCCAAAACTATGATAATATTGGTCCTGGTGCCATTTTCGAAACAACTCACTCTACAAGAGCTCAAGGAATTAATGGTGTAAATGTTTACGGAGATGACCGTGCTGCGCTAGTTGTGGTACCAAAAGATATTACAATACCTGCTCCAGGTTCAGAACCTTCTTTCCCGATTGCTTCTGAAAGGGATACGCTATTCCAAGCGACCAGACAGGGCTATCAAGAAGGTGACCTAGTGAATTATAACGCTGAAAACATTAAGTTCAGTGGAGCAATACATGTGAAACTAACGCCGGAGACTGAACTAATCGCGGAGTCCTTTTATGGCCGCGCGTCGACCATGATTACAGGTGACGATAGAATTGCGTTAAGAGATTTTGAGATTTATCAGCACAAGCTTGAAGTTAAAAATGAAAACTTTTTTGTACGTGGATACACCACAAGTCAAGATGCTGGTGAAACATTTAATGTAGGTAAAACTGGAGAGAGTATTCTAGAGTTAGCCAAACCAAGTGAAGATTGGTTTAGCCAATACACTAGATTAGTGGCAGCAGGCCGAGGGTTTGCCAATTCGAGACGTTTGGCAGATTCTGGTTTCCCGCAAGGCGAGTTTTTAAATAGATTTGAACCTGGAACAGAGAGGTTTGACTCGATTAGAAACGTCATCATTCAATCTCAGAACCCCGAGTTTGGTTCAGCGATCTTCGATCGTTCAAAGCTTTACCATGCGGAAACAGGTATCAATATTAATAAATGGGACGACTATTTTGAGTCTTTCGAGGTTGGTGCCAACGCAAGACTTTACGATCCAGAATCGAATGGAACAATTTTTACGGATTCCATTGGTAATGACTTAACCAACTTTGAGTACGGTTTTTATCTGGAGGCTACTAGAAAGATCAATGATAAACTTGAAGCCACTTTTTCTGGTCGGGTCGATAAGAATGAGAATTTTAATGTAGTAAGCAGTCAACGCTTGTCATTAGTAAAAGAAATTGGTGAAAGCCAGTTCATTAGAGGCTCACTTCAAACAGGTTTAAGACTACCAAATATTCGAGAGCAATACTTCAACCAAAATCTTGGTGATGTTCGACTAGTCGGTGGTCTGACTGATGTAGTCGACCAATACGACTTGCAGGGTAACGCCTTCTTTATCAACTCATTAGATAAATTCAACGAAGCAGTGCAAGCTGAAGCTAATAACAATGGCAGGTTTGGAAGTGGCCCTCTAGATGTTTCAGCTTTAAGAGCAGAGAACTTTGATCTGTTGAGAGAAGGTATCGTAGATAACGATAGATTTCGAGGAATAAAACCAGAGCGAATTACCAGCTTTGAATTTGGCTACCGAGGCCTTGTAGAAAACAAAAGGCTATTTGAGGTTGTCTATTATATTAACCATTACAACAATTTTATAGGGACTACTAGAGTTGTGAAACCTAGAACAAGCCCTTCTACGGACTTACAACTTGCCATGGAACAAGCATTAAGTCCTGGTAGTAGTGAAAACATATTTGTGAGTGATAATGCACGGAGCAGTGTGATTACTCAAGGTTTGGAGCTTTTATATGATGTGACTAGTGATCAAGGAACCAACTTTTCGATTAATATGACATTTGCGAATATCATAAGCGACAACGACGACCCATTGACACCGGGCTTTAACACCCCTCCTTTCAAGTTGAACATGACGCTTGGTAATGACAAGATTAGCGACAAGCTTGGCGCTGAAATATCTTGGAGGTTCCGATCGGCATTTGAGTGGGAAAGCTCTTTCGTAGATGGTACGGTACCTGGATTCAATACTTTCGATTTTCAGGTTACTTATAGAATACCAAAAATTAAATCCGCATTCCGAATTGGTGGAAACAACGTATTGAACAATCAACAGTTCAACAGTTTTGGCGGTCCAGAAATCACTTCTTATTACTATGTATCTTTTTCTTATGGCTTACAATAAAAACAAGATGACTAAAAACATAAAAAGGCCAACAGTTCTTGTAAAAGGGGTTTTGGCATCACTTCTTCTTCTAAGTGTCGGATGTTCTTATGAAGCTCCTGAGATACCTGAACCAGAAGTTCAAACATTACAAGACGCAGATATTTCAAATACCGTCTTTCTTGGTGGCTCGCTATTCAGTGGTGTTAATAATGGTGTGCTTGTAGAAGACCTTTCTGCACAATCCATACCGCAGATTTTCTTAAACAGTGTAGCCAATAATACCCAACAGGTTGATTTCTCAGCCACATCTAGCAATACAATCGGTTTCAATATTTTCGAAAATGGCCCAAATGTAAATGGTATCGTTGGACCATATCAACTGACTTTTCCTCCTGGTGCGGATACCACCTTCTTTCAGGAATTTGTGAATGGTCAGGCATTTGCCTACGCACCAGTGAATACTGAGATTAAGAATTACTCTTTTCCAAAAGCCCAAGTACTTGATTTTACACAAGCCTCAAGGACTGAAAATACGTTTATTAATAGTTACTTAAACGCAGGTGCTCAAGCACCTTTGGCACAAATAGCTGGCTCACAACCAAGTTTCTTTGTCCTTAATTTAGGCTACGAAGACTTATTAGGGTATTCCGTTACAGGTGCTGAAGGAAATGAAGATCAGGCTGATGCAACGGCTCACGCATACGGAGATATACTAAATACAGCGGTATTCGAATCTAATTTAACGGCCGTCGTGGATGCATTATTAGCCAATCCGAATGCAAAAGGAGCTTTGTTAAACATTCCAGACTTCCTAAAATTTCCATTTTTCACGGAAACTGAGTTTGATATCACCCCTTATGTAATAGGCTTACAAACTAAGCTTTCAAATATGAGGAGTGCAGCAAGTGACTACAACGATGTACTTGAAACATATTATGAACAAAACCCAGGATTTCCGTTTGCGGATAGAAGACCAATATTAACCTACCCTGGTGACTCCCCTTTCACTTGGGGAATCCAGGTAGAAGACAGAGACCTTCATGATGTGGTTGTGAATGGTGAGCCATTAAAAAAAGTGCGTCAGGCGGTAAGAGATGAATTGATTTACTATCGTCATGAGCAGTTTCTAACTAGTACCATTGGCAACTTACCAGAAAACGCTGTACCTGAGTCCCAGTATATTAAATTAGCCGAAATAGATATTATTCGTGCCAAAATTGCCGAGTACAACCAGGCGATTCAGCAAGTAGCTGCAGCTTCTAACGGAAGACTTGTGGTAGTAGATATTTACAGTTACTTCGAGGAACTTTATACTGGTTTCAATCAGTTCTTAGACGTTCCTGCAGAAGGTACAACAATAGAAGGTGTTCAATTCTTACCGATCGTAGGCGAATTCGGAATCTTTTCAGCAGATGCACTAAATCTGAACCAGAGAGGAAATGCACTGATCGTCAATCAAATCGTAGATGCACTAAACTTAAACTTCAATGGTAACCTAAGTCGGGTAAACCCAAATGATTTTGCTGGTACACCGATAAACATTGCAGGCAACTAATGAGTTAAAAAAGATAAACATGCACTATTCTCTGTTTTGAATAGTGTTATATGGGGTTTCGGTTGTTAAATAATTGACCTCAGTGATTAACTAAACAAATTCGACATTGTATAAACGTAGCAACCTTCGTGCATTCATCCTGTCACTAGGATTGCTCGTCTTAATACTAGGACAAGTCTTTGGCCAAACAACTCAAGCGCTGAAGGGACGAATTATCAGTAAAGGTACAAGAAAGGTTATCCCCTATGCCTCGGTTAGTATCCCATCCTTAAGCACCAAAAAAAGAAAAGTTGGTGTTTCATCTGATCAAAACGGCGAGTTCCAGTTAGTGCTAACACTAGATTTATTACCAATTGAAATTGAGTTCTCCGCCATTGGATACAAGAGTAAAAGAGTCAACCTGACCAAAATCGTTGACTTTCTGATCATGGAGCTCGAAGAACAAGTCTTTGAACTTGATGAATTTGTATTATCGTCTAAAAAAATTGAAGAAGAGGAACTCAAGTCGCCTATACAGATAGAAAAGCTAGAATTGGCAGCCATTAGAAATACAGCATCGTTCAATTTTACGGATGCCGTGATGAATATGAAAGGGGTCGATGTTGCTACTCAAAGTATCATCATTAATACGGTGAACGCCCGTGGTTTCAACTCATCTACCAACCAGCGCTTTAAACAGTTTACCGATGGTATGGATAGTCAAGCACCTGGCTTGGGTTTTTCCCTAGGTAATGTAGTTGGTGCTACCACATTGGATGTAGAATCTTTGGAGTTAATTCCCGGTCCTACCACCGCTAGATTTGGTCAAGGAATTTTTAATGGGGTATTAGATGTACGGACCAAAAGTCCATTCGAATATGAAGGCCTAAGCCTTGAAGCCAAAGGTGCGTCCATCAGGACTGAGCAATTCGACCCTAAATTCTTTACGTTTGGTAACAGCTTTATCCAAGAACTATCGGCTCGTTATGCAAAAGCCGTCATTAAAGACAAGGTAGCCTTCAAAGTCAATGCGTCTAGATTAGAAGGAGAAGATTTTCGGGCGAGAAACTTTACAAATATTGGTCCTGGTTTTCCATGGGAAACAGAACATTACATAGATAATCAAGGCGTAAACGGTGTAAACGTTTATGGTGACGATCGAGCGGCTTTTTTAATTCTTCCAAGAGCGGCCGGCTCAGATAGAGATTCTGTTTTTGCGGTCACCAGATCGGGTTATCAGGAAGGAGACCTAGTAGATTATAACGCCGAAAGTGTGAAGTTAAACGGCGCACTTCATGTGAAGCTGAATCCTGAAACCGAAGTGATCCTAGCGGGATTTTATGGTAAAGCTTCTACTATGATCACCACAAATGATCGAATTGCACTGAGAGACTTTGAGATATCTCAGTACAAAGCAGAAATAAAAGGAAAGAATTTCATGGTTCGTGGTTATACCGTCGGACAAAATTCTGGAGACTCCTTTAATGTCGGCCTCCTTGGTGAAACCTTGGTTCAAACAGCCAAACCAGATGACTTCTGGTTTAATCAATTTGGAAATTTATGGAAGTTTGGTGGACTCAGAGTTGCTGGCCGAGGCGATGCAGTGAGGGCAATAGCCAACACGGGAGCTCCTGGAAACCAATTTGACAGCCGATATGAACCTGGGACACCTGTTTTTGACTCTTTGCGAACAGCTATTATCACATCTCAACAACCGGGTTTCGGTGCAGCTATTTATGACCGATCAAGGGCTTATTACGGAGATGCGGAATTCAAGATCAACAAATGGGATGACTTTTTTAAAGACCTGATTGTTGGAGCGAATGTCAGGCAGTATGATCCACAGTCAAATGGTACCATATTCGCCGATAGCGAGGATAATGACATCACCAATTACGAATACGGTTTTTATACGGAGGCTACTAAGAAAATGAGCGATAAAGTGGAGCTTTCGGCTTCAATAAGGGTAGATAAAAACGAAAATTTCAACTTTGTTTCTAGCCAAAGATTCTCATTTGTAAAAGAGTATAAGAAAAACAATTTCTTTAGAGCATCTATCCAAAGAGGACTTAGGTTGCCAAATATTCAAGAACAGTTTTTAGATCAGAATTTAGGAGAAACCAGATTGATTGGTGGTTTACGGCAGGTAGTCGACCCATATGATTTACCGAATAATGCAATTTTCCAGAGATCAATAGAAGAATTCAATCAGGCGGTGGCAGATGATGTCAATGACAAATTAGTTCTAAATGAACAAATCATCGACGAGAGGTTTTTCCAAATAGACCTTCCAGCGATTCGCCGTGATAATCATGACATTATCGAAAGTGGAATCGTAGATGCAAGTCGTTTTAATGGGATAAAACCAGAGCGAGTTACTAGTATCGAAATCGGTTATAGAAGTTTAGTCGAGGACAAACGAGTCTTCGAAATCCTCTACTATCGTAACTATTACAACAATTTTATTGGTAACACTCGGGTGATTAAACCTAGAACAAGCCCTTCTACAGATATAACATTGGCTACCGAGCAAGCACTTAACCCAGGTCAAAGTGAGCTTTTCTTCATTACTGATAACTCTGACGGTTTGATCGTAACAGAGGGTCTCGAGATGATGTATGATGTAACGAGTGATGGAGGAACTAACTTCGGCGTTAATGTTACCTATGCAAACATTAGCCAAGATTCTGATGACCCGCTAACACCTAACTTCAACACCCCTCCTTTCAAACTGAACTTTACTGTCGGACACAGAAAGCTGGGAAGACACCTAGCGGCACAATTATCATGGAGATTTAGGTCTGAATTTGAATGGGAAAGTCCATTCCTTGACGGAACCATTCCTGACTATCACACTTTGGACTTCCAAATTACTTACAAACTACCTGACCTCAATTCTGCCTTCAGAATAGGTGGTAATAACGTACTGAATAGAGAGCAATTCAACAATTTTGGAGGTGCTGAGATCAGCTCATACTATTATATCTCATTCACATTTAACAACCTCTAATTCTGCTGCGAATCGGGAACCCAAGTAGGTTCTCCATATTGGTAGTCTCCTGAAGTGATTTTTGTAAACTTACCATCGGCAATATCGATTGTATAAATCTGTTCACCATCGTTTTCAGTACTCCCGTGAAAAGCAATCTTTTCCCCGCTGAGAGACCAAGATAATTCTAGTTCCGCATAAGGTGTTTTAGTCAGTTGGTTTAAGTTAGAACCGTCTTTATCTATAATGTAAATATCTGGCTGGCTATTAGCCTCTGATTTTCGCATGGTAAAGGCTATTTTCTTACTATCCGGTGACCAAGTGCTGTACTGTTCGACCATGTCATTATCAGTCAATTGACCTATTTCAAGGCTATTCAAATCCACGACATAAAGCTCCGTTTTACCACTATAATTAGAAACATAAGCCATTTTTTTACCATCTGGTGACAATGAAAAAGGACCATTTAAACCCAAACCAATAGTCAATTGACTTCTGTTACTTCCATCTAAATCGGACCGCCAGATATGCCGACTGCCATCCCTTAACCTCGTATAGAATAGCCCCTTGCCATCGGCGCTAATCATAGGTGTATCAAAACCAAAATTTTTGAAAAACTGAACCGATTTTGTGTTTGGGTCAAAGGCCTTCATTTGAAACTTACCCTTACTATCATTGGAATAGTAGATGAGCCTATCCAAACCCTTGTTCCATTGCGGATTCCAATTCGGGCCAGGGCGATCGACCAGCTTCCTCTCCCATTTACCTAGAATATCAGATTTAAATAAACCTTTCTCACCGTTTTCAGATTTTACATAAACAATCACTTCACTCCCATTAAAGGTATCTTTCGGTGAGCAAGAGACAATGAGAATGAATGAACTGATGTAAATAAGGTTGCGCATAAATTGACGAGCTTCTTTGTATAGTTCTAAGGTAGCAACGAAAGGGCACAAAATCCTGCCATATCAATTACTGAAAGAGAACTAAATCAATATATTACATGTTGGTACATAAAATATAGACAATGGCACCTTCTATCAAATCAATTGAAAAGCTAAATTTTCCATGGCAAACACAAGATCCGTTTCTTTTTTGTGCCTTCCATAATGATCACTATCCTAAAGGAAATGGGTCTCTTGGACCTACCGATGACTTGTCTGGAAGACAAATTGGTAGCGACTTTAGCGGAAAAGACGGTTGGAGTATGTATCATGGGCAAGACGTCCCTGGTTTTCCAGCGCATCCGCACAAAGGCTTCGAAACAATCACGATTGCAGAACGCGGCTTGGTAGATCACTCAGATTCTTTAGGTGCTGCTGGCCGATTTGGAAATGGTGATGTTCAGTGGATGACTGCAGGTGGTGGAGTTCAGCACTCCGAAATGTTTCCGCTTTTGGATGATACAAAGGACAATCCATTATTACTTTTTCAAATTTGGTTGAATTTACCCAAAGCCAGTAAGCATGTACCGGCCCATTTCTCTATGTTATGGAGAGAAGACATACCAACAGTTAGCCACACAGATCAAAATGGTAGAGTCACACATATAAAGGTTATTAGCGGTATGTTAGGGGATGTTTCTAGCCCAAGTCCCGCGCCTGATTCTTTTGCTGCGGATTCGGATAATGAAATTGCAGTTTGGCTTATTGAAATGGAAGCTGAAGCAATATGGGAATTGCCAATCGCTTCTTCTGAAGCCAATAGAAGTTTATATATGTATGAAGGGCATGATATTTCCGTTGAAAACCAACAAATGGTCAAAGGTGAAATGAGCAAACTAAAGGCTGATGAAAAAACGGTCTTAGTCAACGGGCCTGAAAAATCTAGATTTTTATTCCTTCAAGGCAAACCGATAGGAGAACCCGTAGCTCAATATGGTCCATTTGTAATGAATAAGAATAGTGAGATTCAAGAGGCTGTCCAACAATTTCAAAGGACTCAATTCGGGGGCTGGCCATGGCCTAGCCCTGCGCATACCCACGATCCGGCCCGTGGCCGTTTTGCCATACATGCCGATGGTCGCGAAGAGATTAAAGAAGGTTAAGCGATACAGCGTGAGATTGGTTACGTTAGACAGCCTCAAGTTCCATTCACATAGTTCTTTCATACTTAGATGCTGTAATTAAGTATATATAGGTTAAAACCACTATCATAATGAGGAAGGACGACATTGAACTAGGCATACCTAAATGGCAGCTAGGTATTTTATTACTGTTTAGCGCAATACTTTTATTGCTGGGTACAGTTTTTCAAGGGTTATGGAGCGATTTCACTTTACTATTCGTTATTACTGGCTTAGTCCTTTTTATACCAGCCTATCTAATTATTGGAGCGGATATAGCTGCTAGACCAATTACTCATAGGTGGGCTGTTTTCATGTTTACGCTACCGATAATTGCTCCATTCGTATACTTTATATTTCGGGAAAGACTGAAACCTGTAGTGGCAGAAGTCATTTAACAAAGTCTAAACTTGCTATTAAATACAAAAAAGGCCTTCAATATTTAAAATATTGAAGGCCTTTCTTTTTAACAGCCATTACCTACGCTTTAGCTCTCCAAGCTACTTGTTTCGCAGTTTCTCCAACCGTTACAATAAGTCTCGTCGGACCAGGCACTAATACAATTCTGACTTCCTGATCAGGAAAATCATCAACTTCTACAGGAACACCTTCGCCATAAGCAATGTCATAGCTGTAGCGCCCTTTATGATCCTTTTGGTTACGGATATAGTTTTTGGCAAAATAAGCGCTCGGGAGTAGGACATCATTATCAGGACAAAACTCATCGTGAACGTCAGCGATTGCTTCTTCTAAATCTTGACCAAATTCCTCTAAGAAAGCATCTTCTAAATCGTGAAGTTCCTCTTCCAAATCGTCATAACGCTCATCACTATAATCTAACTCGTCTAACTCATTTATTTTGTCAGCGATAAGGGCAAAATCAAGGTTCAATTTCTCTATATCCATCTAATTCTGTATTTGTCACAAAGAACTTTAGTTCAAATAAAACATACAAGATAAATCGGCAAAAGGTAGTTTATTTTTGACAATTGGCTGAATTGTTTTTGCGGCTACCATAAGCCACTTATTTTTGCTCTTGAAAATTGAATACTATTTTCCGATCGTATTTATTTTTTGATTTTGTAAACTTGAGAATGCTCCGATTGATGAGCAATGAATTTTACCTCATGATTGATCCACAGACACAGGAAAAAGTTGATTTATGGCTTAATGGCCCTATTGATGAAGAAAGCAAGGACCTAATCAAGGCAATGCCTGAAAAGGAACTCATCGACTCTTTCTACAAAGATTTAGAATTCGGTACAGGTGGTTTGCGCGGAATCATGGGCCCAGGTTCAAATAGAATCAACAAATACACGATCGGCATGGCTACTCAAGGTCTTGCGAACTACTTGTTAAAGTCATTTCCGAACGAAAAAATCAAAGTAGCCATAGCTTACGATAGTCGGAATAATAGCAAGTTCTTTGCAGAAACCACCGCGGCAGTTTTTTCTGCCAATAACATCTTTGTTTACCTATTCGAAGCGCTGCGCCCTACGCCGGAATTGTCCTTCGCCATCAGGGAACTAGGTTGCAAAAGTGGTGTTGTGCTTACTGCCTCTCACAACCCCAAAGAATATAATGGTTACAAGGCCTATTGGGAAGATGGTGCGCAAGTAATTGCTCCACACGACAAGAATGTCATCAAGGAAGTGCAGGCGATTGAAGGAATTGGTGCAGTTAAGTTTGAAAAAGACGAGGATAACATTCAACACATCGGTAAAGAAATTGATGAAAAATTTATCGAAGCTATTCTTGGTTTGACATTGGCCAAAGATGTTATTGATCGTCAGTCCGACCTTAAAATAGTCTTCTCTCCTATTCATGGCACTTCAATTACATTAGTTCCTGAAGTACTAGAAAGAAAGGGTTTCAAAAACGTAACAATTGTAGAAGAACAGGCCACTCCAGATGGTAATTTCCCGACAGTGGTATACCCAAACCCTGAGGAGCAAGAAGCCATGTCGATGGCTTTAAGAAAGGCGGAAGCGATAGATGCTCATCTCGTTATGGCCACTGACCCAGATGCAGACCGAGTCGGAATTGCGGCAAAAAATGCGAATGGGGAATTTGAATTAATCAACGGGAACCAAGCTGCTACCCTGCTGATCTATTATTTGCTTGTAAAGTGGAAAGAGAACGATAAACTGGATGGTAATCAAATGATTATCAAGACGATCGTGACATCTGACCTGTTGGACAAAATAGCGGAAGACTTCAAAGTAGATTGCCCAAGTACACTCACTGGTTTCAAATTTATTGCAGCGTTGATTAAAGAATTAGAGGGCAAAAAAGAGTTCATTGGTGGTGGCGAAGAAAGCTATGGCTATATGATAAGCGACTTTGTAAGGGACAAAGACGCTGTTGCCTCTTGCGCCATGCTCGCAGAAATGTCGGCCTGGGCCAAAGATCAGGGACTTTCTGTATTCGATCTCCTAGCCGATATCTATACGAAATACGGTTTTTACCTTGAAACGCTCATTTCTATGACCAAAAAGGGAAAAGAGGGTGCCGAAGAAATACAGCAAATGATGGCCAATTTCAGGTCAAATCCACCAAAAAGCATTGCCGGTAGTCAAGTCAGCAGGATTTGCGATTATCAAACCTCTCAAGAGCAGAATTTGGAAACTGGAGAAACATCTCCTATAGACCTTCCAAAATCTAACGTATTACAGTTTATCCTTGCAGATGGTGCCAAAATATCTGCACGACCTTCTGGTACAGAACCAAAAATCAAGTTCTATATCAGTGTCAATGAACCATTAGCTTCGAAAGAAGCTTATGATGAAACAAAGGCTAAGCTTGAGTCTAAAATTGAGGCCATAAAATCTGATCTACAACTATGAATGTAAGCACACAAGCACTTCACGATCTTTTTGAGCGAGATTTAGATCTTGTTCTATCTGAACTTAAGAGTTATAAAAAAGAGGAAAACCTCTGGAGGGTGAATGGTGATGTTCTTAACTCTGGTGGAAACCTAGTTTTACACATTTGTGGTAATCTGAGGCACTTTATTGGTTCTATGCTCGGAGGGTCAGGGTATATCAGACAAAGGGATGACGAATTTGGCTTAAAGCATGTCAAGAAATCTGAAATGATCAGTGAAATAAAGGCTACAAAAAAGATTGTTTTAGAAACGCTTTCTAATTTGACCAATAGTGAATTAGAAGCTAATTTTCCCGTGAATGTTTTTGGGAAAGAAATGACCACTAGCTATTTCATTCATCACTTATACGGACACCTAAATTACCATTTAGGACAATTGAATTATCACCGCAGGTTACTAGATAGCTAATGACCGAGTTTGAAGAAAACGTCTCCTTAAAACCATACAACACTTTCGGACTACAAGCTTGTGCGCGGAAATTTCGGATATTCAAGACTGTAGTTGATCTTCAAAATACATTATCTCAAATAGGCACTTCTCCCCTTTTAGTTCTAGGCGGTGGCAGTAACATTCTTTTAACCAAAGATTTCGATGGTATTGTACTCAAAAATGAACTTCAAGGGATCGAAGTGCTTGAAGAAACTGCGGATCATATCTTCGTAAAAGTAGCTGCGGGGGAAGAATGGCATGGTTTCGTACTGGAATGCATCAATAATAATTGGGCTGGGGTTGAAAATCTATCTCTTATCCCAGGAACAGTAGGTGCCGCTCCCATGCAGAATATTGGTGCGTACGGTGTGGAAATTCGCCAAGTTTTTGAGTCTTTAGAAGCGGTGGAAATCGCCACTGGAACAATTAGAAGTTTCTCGAATGAGGAGTGCGAGTTTGGTTACCGCGAAAGCGTATTTAAGAAAGCCCTTAAAGGTAAATTCATCATTACCTCGGTTCTTTTTAAGTTGAATAAAGTGCCAAAGTACAATGTCTCTTATGGTGCTATTCAAAATACGCTAGAGGAAATGGGCGTCACTCAACTGAGTTTAAAGTCAGTTAGCGACGCCGTAATTCACATCAGGCAGAGTAAGCTACCAGACCCTAAAGAAATTGGTAATGCTGGTAGTTTTTTCAAGAACCCTGAAGTAGATAAGATTGATTATGAGGGCTTGAAAGCGATGTTTCCAGCTATACCGAGTTATGAGTTACCCAACGACATTTTCAAAATTCCGGCAGCGTGGTTAATAGAACAAGCGGGCTGGAAAGGCAAAACCTTTGGTGAAATTGGTGTTCATAAAAAACAACCGCTCGTTTTGGTAAATTATGGTGCTGGAAACGGCAACGACCTCAAGAATTTGGCCTTCGAAATCCAAGAATCGGTGAGTGATAAGTTCGGAATTCTACTCACACCAGAAGTAAATATTATCTGAGGTGGATAAAAAGAAGATCCTTGAATACGCGCTGGAAGAAGCAAAAAACGGCAAAGACTTTGGCGAAATACGGAGCGATTTATCTCAATTTGGTTTAGCCGATAAAGAAGTTACCGAAATCATAAAATACGTTGATAACCAACTAATGAACGATGCGCTTCGCGGAAGCGTAAAGAGTCATAAAAGAGAATACTTCTTGGTAGGGTGTTTTTTGTTGATCATCGGATTATTCATCACTTTGGGAACCTATCTAGGAATCATATCTATGGGAAATAGCTATTTAATTTCTTACGGCCCAATCATAGCTGGCCTTGGTTTAATCGTTACAAATCGATCAAATCGTTGAGTTTTTAATTAACTTCCCAACTTTCTGCAATTCATGACTAAGCGTACACCGGCACTCGGATTTATTCTCTTTACGGTATTACTAGATGTAATAGGAATCGGGATCATTATACCGATTATCCCCGATTTATTAATGAACGAACTGGGTGTTCCTACTACAGGCGAAGCTTCACGAATTGGAGGTTTCCTGATTTCAATTTACGCCATCGTTCAATTCTTCTTTGCTCCCATTCTTGGCGGCTTAAGTGATCAATATGGCCGTCGTCCGGTTATCCTTATTGCACTTTTTGGGCTTACAGTTGATTATTTAGTCGTTGCCATGGCACCAACATTATGGTGGCTTTTTCTGGCTAGAATCGTAGCAGGAGTTTGTGGAGCAAGTTTTACCTCCGCTTCGGCTTATGTAGCGGATATCAGCGCACCAGAAGATCGGCCGAAAAACTTTGGTATGATTGGGGCAGCATTTGGACTTGGATTTATCCTAGGCCCTGTCGTTGGTGGTTTGCTTGGTGAAATAAGCACGAGATTGCCGTTCTACGTCGCGGCCGCTATTACTGGCTTAAATTTCCTTTATGGATTCTTCATTTTACCAGAATCTTTGAGCAAAGAAAATAGAAGAAAATTCGACTGGAAGAGAGCCAATCCAGTGGGTACTTTCAAGAGCCTTAAGAAATACCCATCGCTAAAAACGCTTTTTATTGCCTTTTTAATCATCTACATAGCTAGTCATGCTGTTCAGAGCAATTGGGCATATTTTGGGAAAGAAGTATTTGATTGGAGTAAGTTTGACATCGGCCTATCGCTGGCTATAGTTGGTTTTTTTGTGGCAATTGTACAGGCAACACTTATTGGCAGGTTTGTGAAAAAGTTTGGACAGAACAAAACGATCTACATAGGACTGGCCTTCAATCTGATCGGCTTTATTCTGTTTGCCTTGACTACTGAGGAGTGGATGATTTATGCATTTCTTGCTGTTTATGTAATGGGAGGACTGGCAGGCCCTACATTGCAAGGGATCATGTCATCAAAAGTTCCAGCAGATGAACAGGGGGAACTTATGGGTGCCATCACAAGCTTGCAGAACCTTGGTAACATTATTGGTCCGCTTGTAATGACAGGTACCTTTTCTTATTTCGTCTCCCAGGCAGATGTCTATTTTCCAGGGGCGGCTTTTGCATTAGGAGCGCTCTTTTCAATCGTTAGCGGTACTATCATTTATAAAACCATATCAAAACAAACAGATTCGCTAACTTCATCTTAGAACCACTTTTTAAGCGATCTTGAAGTTAAATATTCGTAACGAAACACATCCTCTAAGAGCTGTCATTTTAGGTATTGCTGATGATATGGGACCAGCGCTTGATATAAATCCCGTCAGTAAATTTCACATGGATAATGGTAGTTACCCTACCGAAGCCATCATAAAAGAGGAACTCTTAACCGTACAGCAAGCACTCGAATCTGAGGGCATTAAAGTTTATCGGCCTGAAAACATTCCCAATACGGAGCAAATCTTCGTGAGGGATATAGGTTTTGTTATTGACGAAACTTTTGTTGTTGCGAATATGAAAGAGCCTGTAAGGCAAAAGGAAATTAAAGGGATAGAAACGCTTTTAGATGAAATTAATCCAGAATCGATTCTACGTTTGCCGAAGGATGCCACGATAGAGGGTGGTGATGTAGTGCTTTACAATGATCACATTTTTGTAGGAATCAGTAAAAGAACAAACAACGCTGGATTCGAATTTATTCGGCAGGCTTTCCCACACAAAAAAGTACATGCTCTGCCCTTGGTTGTAAATGACGACCCTGCAACTAATATTCTCCATCTTGATTGTGCGTTTCAACCAGTTGGTACAAGTAGTGCTATATTATATGAGGAAGGGTTCCTGACCACTCCGGAAATAATCCATGAGTTATTTCAGCCGAATGAGTTAATCCATGTAAACAGAGAAGAAAAACAACGCATGTTTCCCAATATCTTCTCAATAGCCCCTGACCTAGTCTTAGTTGAAGAGCAGTTTACTGAATTAATAGAAGCATTGCAGAAAAGAGGTATTCGTAGCATTAAAACTCGCTACAGCGAAACCTCAAAACTCAGCGGGTTACTTAGGTGCTCAACTTTACCGCTATTTAGGCATCACACTACTGGATAGTAACAGCTTTTACCCTTAATCCGTATCTTGCTAAGTACAGGTATGGAAGTAAAAATAGATGTATGGATAATACTTTTTATAGCGGCTACCGCTCAAGGTATGTTCTTGACATTGATGCTTTTTCAAAGAGCAAAAGGCCGTCAGTTGGTCTTAGCCTCGCTAATGCTACTATTCACCGTCACCATAGCGTATTACGTCACTTTCTGGACTGGCATTAGCCAACATATTAGTCGACATTTTCAAATCATTTTAACGTTTATCTGGCTATTTGGCCCTTTGTTTTATGGCTATGCTCGATCGGAAGTCCAGCATAAGCTACCTAAGAGCTTATGGGTTCACCTGCTTCCTTTTTTATTGGTGAATATGGCAGTTTACCTGGTGCCATTATTCAATGTTAGCTTTCGTTATTATGGCTTATTTACATCCATTGGATCATTTCATGTCTTGGGCTATGCCCTGGGTACTTACTGGATGCTGAGAAAAAGTAAAGTCAGCAAAAGCCTTCTTTTAACCTCTTTCTCATTTCTAGGATACGCAATTTGCCTAATATCTTACTATGTTCTTTCCTGGACTGGCGTATTACAGCTCACTCACGACTATCTGGTTTCAATAGGTATGACTGTCTTTATCTACTTGATCGGGTATCGCGGTTTCAAAAACCCTAACCTTATAAACTCGAAACAACCAAACAAATACCAGAAGTCCCTACTGAGTCATCAATCTTTATTAGACATAATGAAAAAGGTAGACGCCTTACTTATCGATGAAAAGCTGTTTTTAGATGGAGAACTTAAACTCAGTAGTATTTCTCAAAAGACTGGTTTCTCTTCGCACGACATTTCCCAAGCTATTAATGTGATTAAAGGCCATGGATTTAGTGATTATGTCAACAAAATGAGGGTCGATCAAGCGGTACTTCTCATGAACTCTTCGGCTTACGAGAAAGAAAAATTGATCGCCATTGCTTTCGAATCGGGATTCAATAACAAAACGTCTTTTCTGAATGCTTTCAAAAAACACACTGGCCGAACCCCCTCAGAATTCCGAAAATCGATCTATTCACAAGCTTCGTAATACAAGTTGAGCTAAATCCTTATAATTCTTAACAAAAAAGGGTAGCTCAACACTTGCTACCCTTTCAGTTAAAATCGTAACTACTCTATTTACGCTGTCCGTTTTCATCCACGAAGTAAAGCTCTACTCTCCTATTGAAAGCTCTACCTTTGGTGGTTCTATTCGAAGCAATTGGCAAGTCTTCGCTAAATGTTTTTACAATGAGCTGATCCTTATTCACCCCTTTGTTTACCAAATAGTTATAAACCTTACTATATCTTCTTGCACCAAGGGCTACATTGTAAGGGTCAGTACCGTAGGAATCTGTATGACCAGCAACCATAATCCTCAAATCTGTTCTTCTTTTTAATAAGTCAGCCGCTTCATTAAGCCGCTCAAAGTAACGTTCCTTAATCTCTTGTTTATCGAAATCGAAATAAACGATCGGTAGCTCTATCAATTCCTCTTCAGCAACGACTGGTGCAGCTTCTGCCACTTTTTCAACGGGTTGCTCCACTGTTTCCGCAGAAACAACCTCTTCTTTCACATCTTCGACCACTTCAGCAGCTGATTCTTCCTCTGGTTCTGGTATCACGACGTCTTCCGTTGATGGGGACTCCACTGGGACATTAGTTGGGTCTAAATCGAAGCTATTGATCATCTTGACATAGATTTCCTTGTCATTTCTATCACATTCACCAATAAAGAAGTCTTGCTCTATATCAAATTCATCTCTGAAAAGAACTCTAATCGTGTGCTCTTTTTCGTAGACTACCTGACCATTTTGCTCTACCCGCAGGGTAAAGTCGTTCTCGATCGGCATGTTCATAGAATAAACACCATATTCGTCTGTAGTGGCCGAATACTCATCTTCCTTGCCCACAACTGAGATTTTAGCGTTAGCAAAAGGCGTTTGATTGTCGCAGCCCAATAGCTTTCCCTGAACTTGTGATTTGTTAAATAAAATAACTCGATAGATGTCGTTTTCACCATATCCTTCCGGACGACTTGATGAGAAATATGCATTCTTACCGTAAAGTGTAAAGAAAGTGTCGTCAGTAGGTAAATTGATCGGAGCGCCTAAATTTTCAGGCTTAGAAAATACACCACTTGCCGTGTCCAATCGTGTGCTAAAAATATCATAGCCTCCCATAGAATCGTGTCCTCTTGAAGCAAAATAGAGCGTTCCATCCCCAGCCACAAAAGGAGCATCTTCATTTAAAGGGGTATTCAATTCTTCAATAGCATATGGTTTAGACCATTTGCCATTATCGAGTTTGTGCACGATGTAGAGGTCTGAATTTTCGACGTTATTTTCGAAATCAGAGGCATAAATGATCGAATTGCCATTATTGTAGATGAAAGCGTGTGCTTCCCACTTGGAAGTGTTAATCGGCAGCTTTTCTCGTTCACCCCAAACACCATTTGCTCCTAGGCGAGACATATAAAGGTCGTCCTCTCTAAAAGTGATTAGCGTACTGTCATTATCCAATAGTTGAATAGGCGCATCGAACGTATCATCTGAAGCATACCCTTCCAAAGGACTATCCTTATTCCAATCATCGGTTTCATTCATTTGAGCGGTCATCACTTGCTCGTAAAAAATCCCATCATCGGATACTTCTCCTAATCCTTGTCGCCTTGCAGTAAAGAAAATACCACGTTGATCGGCCGTCACTACTTGGCTATACTCTTGCCCAGAAGTATTAACATTTGGGCCTAAATTCTTAACAATGATCTCTTTAGGACTTGCTAGAAGCGTTCTGGCATTTTGAATATTATTAAAAATCCTGAAATACTCAGATTTCGCATATTCGGCTAGATCGTTTTGCTTCACACGCCTAATGACGCGCTCTGCATCTTCCACTTGCCCGCCAAAAAGATAGGCTTCGGCATAGGTTACCCAAAAAACTGGGTCTTCCTCCGCAAAAGGAAGTGCCTCTTGAAAAAGCGCGTAAGACTTCTCGAATCTATAGCGTTTTGAATGACAAATAGCGGCTAACCATTTGGCTTCATAATTCTTTTTCTTCTTCTTAATAATTGGTTCCAAGTAGCCCAAAGCCACTTCCCAATCTTTTTCATCCATTGCACCATAGACCTTATTCAAATTCTGCGCTTGTAATGACATAGTACAAACGGCAAACAAGGCCACAACTAAAAATGCAGATCTTCTCATTACTGATACATTTAAGTAATTAGTGATTTAAACCCAATAAAGGGTCAAGCAAAAAACAGTTTGATGGTTAATTCGTGTCGAGGACGTATAAGTGATTATACGATCGTAAGTTAAGAATTATTATGTAATCGATCTACTCTATTGCTTAAACTCAAGAATTTTGTCTCGATCAAAGGTGACATAAATGCTTCTTTCCTTTACTTCTAAAGGTGCAGTAGAATAAAAATAAATAGCCAAATTCGACGACGCAATTATTGCCTCGTTAAAGTATCTATCACCTATAAATACCGATTTTTTCAGCTCAACTTTCACGCCTTCCCCTTCCAGGTTGTAAGCACAATATTCTGCTCGAACAAAACAGCTTTCTACATTCAACGCTTTCGAAAAATCATTGATTCGGCCAAAAAATCCAGCAATTTCTAAGTTTAGGGGGGAATTATATAGATTTGCCACCGTGTCATTTTGAATCAACTCTCCCTCTGACAGAAACACCATTCGATCTGCAATCCACATAGCATCGCGTGTATCATGAGTCACAAACACAAGACTCAACTCTTCAGACTTTATAATATCGACAAGCTCCATTAGTAAGTTCTCTTTCGTGATAGGATCAAGATTACTAAAAGGCTCATCCATGAGCAAAAGTTTAGGCTCTTCGGCCAAAGCACTAGCAATTGACAATCTTTGTAATTGTCCTCCCGATAACTCATTTGGTTTACGATCGGCAAGCGCGGCAATACCACAGAGGTCTAGTAGTTCGGCTGTTCTTTCTTTTTGAAACTGTTTGTCAAATTGTAAGAGTACATATTTCACATTCTCCTCAACAGTCATATTGGGCTTCAATTGAAAATCCTGAAACACCATTTTAATATCGGGATGCCCAGCTATGAGTTGTTCTTCTGGGTTTTCTAACCTTTCCCCATTAAAAAACACCTCACCAGTGTCTGGTTTCATTAAACCAGCAATCATTTGGAGTATAGTGCTTTTACCAGAACCACTTTTACCGATAAGTGCTAATACTTGGTTTTCTTCCAGGATGAATGACACATCATTCACTGCTCCAAATTGCTCACCGGGGTATGTTTTAGAGATTCCTTTTACTACTAACATTAATCACAATTCATAAAAAAGGCCACCAAAATGGTAGCCTATTGAGTTCTTTATCTACTGGCTATTCACCGTAACTTATTCGGTATATACAATGATTAATATCATCTGAAACCAAAATTGAACCATCAGGCATTTCCATAACATCAACCGGCTTGCCCCAGCCATTGTTCGATGCTTTATCTAACCAACCGTCAGCAAATATCTCACTCTTTACCACTTTATCTCCTTCAATTTGGACAAACCTAAGCTGATAGCCTATATGACCAGCTTCCTTACTTCTGTTCCATGATCCGTGCTGTGCCACGATCAAATTATTCTTGTATTTCGCCGGAAACATATCGCCTTGATAAAACCTAAGACCTAGTGGTGCTGAATGTGGTTCGTATTTAAATGCAGGTTCAACGAATTCGTCTCTCTGCCTTTGATCCCCAAAATCTGGATCTGGAGTATCTCCTTGGTGCCAAAAAGGAAAGCCGAAATGATCACCTTGAGCATTTACATGATTTAACTCGCAAGCAGGACTGTCATCTCCCATCCAATCTCTTCCATTATCATTAAACCACATATCCCCTGTTTCTGGGTGCCAGGCAAAACCAACCGTATTCCTCACCCCTTTCACGTATACTTCCATATCAGAACCATCAGGGTTCATTCGTGTAATGGATGCATAAACTTCGTTATCATTTTCCTTGTCGCATACATTGCAAGGTGCACCAACAGGCACGTATAATTTACCATCGGGACCAAAAGAAATGAATTTCCAGCCATGGTGACCATCTGTAGGGTACTGGTCATAAATAACTTCAGAAACAGGGTTTTCTAGGTTACTCATGATATCAGCAAACCGATGAATGCGATTTACTTCAGCCACGTAAAGATCTCCATCTTTAAAAACGACACCATTGGGCATGTTCAGCCCTATCACGATGGTATCGACTTTGTCGGCCACCATATCACCATTAGTATCGGTCAAAGCATATACATTCTTTTGACGCCTATTGCCAACAAAAACGGTCTTTCCATCTTCCGTCCTCGCTAAAGACCGTGCGTCAACAATATTTGGAGCATAAATGGAAATTTTAAAGCCTTCCGGTAGATTCACAAGTGATAGCAGTGAATCGTATTCGGGAAAACTTACTGTGGCTACATTATTCTTATTACATGCCGCAGTTATTGCCATAATGACGACAAATAAGGACACTAGAATAGTTTTTTTCATGGTTTAAGATTTGAAACGAAGGTATCAAAATTTCTAAGAGTGGCATTAAAACTATTTTATCAATGGTCCATGTTTGATTTGTTTGTGGGAAGGCTAATTTTGCGGCATGATTGCCATCAATAACCTTTCTTATCTCATTGGAGATCGTCCACTTTACGAAAACGCTTCTCTACATATTAAGCCTAATGATAAGATAGGTCTGATCGGTCTAAATGGTAAAGGAAAATCTACGCTCCTTCACCTCATTATCGGGAATTATCAAGTCACTTCCGGAGAGATAACTAAAAGTAAAGACTGCACGATTGGCTTTTTAAATCAAGACTTATTGTCTTACCAATCCGATGACAGCATCGTAAATGTGGCCATGGAAGCGTTTAGCGAAGCCAATGCGCTACAGGCTAAAATTGACGATATACTCAAACAGATGGAGGTCAATTATGAGGAACACCTCGTCGATAAATTAACAAGGGCGCAAGATCAATTTGAAGCCTTGGGCGGCTATAGTTTACAATCTGAGGCGGAAGCTATATTAGAGGGGATCGGCTTTAGAACAGAAGATTTACAAAGGCCTTTAAGGGAGTTTTCAGGGGGCTGGAGAATGCGTGTAATGCTAGCGAAGCTTTTACTTGAAAAGCCTTCCTTACTTATGCTAGATGAGCCGACCAACCACTTGGATTTACCTTCTATTCAGTGGATAGAAAACTATCTGAGAACGTATGAGGGTGCTATTATCGTGGTTTCTCATGATAGAAAATTTCTCGATAATGTAATCACCTCCACTGTTGAAGTAGCACGGCAAACGCTAACTCAATACTCAGGTAATTATTCATTCTATTTGAAGGAAAAAGCACTTCGAGAGGAAATCCAAAAAGGGGCCTATGAAAACCAACAACAACAAATAAAGCAAACGGAACGCTTCGTAGAACGCTTTAGGTCTAAAGCTACAAAAGCTAGACAAGTGCAGTCGAGGGTAAAATCTCTTGAAAAAATGGATCTGATTGAAGATGTTGTTGACGAAAATGTCACCATGAATTTTCAATTTGGTTTCAAACAAAAGTCTGGTCGATATATCATTGAATTGGACAACATTTCTAAGTCTTATGGTGATTTAGAAATTCTTAAGAATACATCGGCTAAAATCGAGCGTGGCGATAAGATTGTACTGATTGGTGCTAACGGTAAAGGAAAATCCACCATGCTAAGGATTATTGCCGGTACCGAACCGATCGAAGGGCAAAGGAAAGAAGGTTTTAATGTACTGACGGCATTTTACGCTCAGCATCAGCTCGAAGCGCTGAATTTAGAAAATGAGATTCTGCAAGAACTCCAACAAGCGGGTAGTAATAAATCCGAAAGAGAGCTAAGGGGTATTTTAGGTTGTTTTTTATTCCAGAATGAGGACGTATTCAAAAAGATAAAAGTACTATCTGGAGGAGAGAAATCACGGGTGGCTCTATCAAAGACTTTGCTATCGGAAGCAAACTTTTTGATGATGGATGAGCCAACGAACCACTTGGATTTCCTTTCGGTGAACATTCTTACTCAGGCTTTACAGCAATATGAGGGTACGTTTGTGATCGTTTCTCACGATAGACATTTTGTCTCGCAAATCGCCACCAAAGTATGGTTCATTGAAGACGGTCAACTCAAAGAGTACCCTGGCACTTATGACGAATACGCACACTGGCAAGCAAAACGAGAAAAAGAAGCGGCCGCAGCGGCCGTTCAAAAGACAGTAGTTGAGCCTAAGGTAAAAACCAAACAGAGCAAGCCCAGAAACAATGAGAGCGAACAAAAGCTCAAAAAACTCAAGAAAGAACTAAGCAGTATAGAAGATCAGATTGAAGGATTAGAGCAACAGATTAAATCGGTAGAACTCGAAATGGGAGATCAGTCTGTTTTTAGCAATCCCGATCTATTAGCTGAAAAGAGTCAAAACCACCAGATGCTTAAGGAAAAGGCTGAAAAGCTCAATAAAGAATGGGAATCACTCGCCGAAGAGATTGATGATTTAGAAGGCTAGCCTTACTCCTCTTTTCTGGTCAAGAAATAATTTACAGAAAGCCCAAAACCGATCGCTGACGATGGCGAGCTTGCAGATACATTGCCTGAAGAAAAGAATCTTCTATAATTGAAGTCAGCACTTAAACCTAGCTTAGGATTTAATCTGTAATTGACACTTACACCAGAAATACCACTGAAATTTGTTCTGTTAAGAAAGTCGCTGTCACTAGGATTCGCTTTTCTTGTGTCAAGAAAATTCAAATCACCTTTTACTTTATAGGCAAGGAAGTAGTCAATTCCCGCCCCAAGTTGAAATGAGACATCTAGTTTTCCCCAGGTGGCCACTTTATACCCTATGGTAGATTGTATGAATAAACTCTGAATCGTATTCTCAATGTTATAAGTCCCAATGAAGAACACATTCTCTGCATCAAACCCAAAAGGTATGTAAATAGGCAATGATCTTCCGTCTTCGACCGAATAGGAGTTTGCAGAATTTCTAAACTTAAATTCTGAGTAACGCAAACCGACATTTAGCGTCAGTCTTTTACTCATATCGAAAGATGCTCCTATTCCAGCACTAATCGCACCTAGGGCCTCTCCTTCCGAATTATCTACAGCGCCATCAAGTGTCGAAAAATTATTGGCCTCTCTTAATGCAGCGGATTCAACGACATCTGCGGAACCAAGCCCTGACGAAATATTGAGAACATTATTACCAAATGAGCCATTCAAACTCCTCTCTCTACTAATACTGGCCACAGACTGCGTATTTAGTGCCTCAGCATTAGCTTTAATGATACTATCTGTATCTGATTTCTGATTTGAAGAAGCCTGCAAATCACTCAGTTCAGTATCCAAAACAGATTCGTTCAAAATTGACTCGCTTGATTTCTTTTCTCCAGTTAGAGACTCTTTAGTTTTTACTTCACTCTTATCGACGGCAGCAACCGTTTCAGCCTTCAATAAGTTCTGATCGATTATTCTATCCGATATAGTCGCTTCATCATTTGTGAGTTTCGCTGCCACTTTGCCCCCTTCACTCTCAACATTTGAAGTTTTAGCCAATAAACCATTGACCAAAGGCTGTTTACTTAAACTTTTATTTTCATCATTCGACTCACTAGAAGCAAGCGCATTCTTGTCAATTTTCTCATTAAGATGTGCCTTAGTATTTAGAGAATCTTTGACTTTCGAATCATCATTAGATTTGGCAGTCAACTGGGTTTCCGGAGTCGGCTTATTGTTCGAAGCAAAGAATCCATCGCGCCATAAAAAACCAAAAGTTGTGGCTATGATTAGACCAGCGGCTACCCCGTAGGTCTGCCACATAAAGAATATTCCTTTTTTCTTTTTAGGTCCAATAGCAGATTCAACACCTGCCCAGACTCGTTCTGATGGTTGAAATTCAACACCATCGAATGCGTCTTTCATATTATTTTCAAAACTGCTCATGACATTGAAATATTAGATTGAACAACTTGATTTGCCTCATCGAGCATTGCCTTTAATAAAGCACGAGCTCGCGCGTACTGTGACTTTGACGTTCCTTCAGAAATTTCTAATTGTTCGGCTATTTCTTTATGCGGATAGCCTTCTATTGCAAAAAGGTTAAACACCGTTCTACAACCAACTGGTAACTTGTGAAGCATGGCCATTATTTCAGTAAAGTGTAAATGAGAAATCACCAACTCTTTCTCTACATGCAGCGGCGTTTTCTCTATATCCAACATCGGTTGTTCATATAGCTTTCGCCTATTATGATTGATCGATGTGTTAATGACAATTCGTTTGAGCCAAGTCAAAAACTGGGCTTCCTGTCTGAAGGATTCAAGGCTATTAAAGATTTTTATAAATGCATCTTGGAGTATATCTTCGGCGTCCTCTTGTGACTTACCATAACGCATAGCCACTGGCATAAGCTTTGCAGCATAGCGATCATAAAGTTCGCGTTGCGCCTTAAGCTCACCCTTAATACATTTATTAATTAATTCTATATCTTGAATCATTGACGCCAAGGACCTTCGCCTTCAAATAATATGACACAACAAAAAACTAAAAGGTTGTTAAGGCAAGAATTTTTAAACCAAACGGTTTTAAATAGAAACTCAAAGTGACCAAAATTAAGCTGATTTTCTTGTTAATACTTCTTTCTTCCAAAATCACTTTGGCGCAGAAAAAATTGGTCTATGGAGATCATGTATATGAAAACACCATAAAAACCGTCCAGCTTTACCCACAGGGATCGTCGATTCAGGCTAGTTTAACACCTGCGGTAAAAGAGCTAAATGATGGCCCAAATTTAGTCCTCGAGTTTGATGACCTAAGAGATGATGCTGATTATTTCTTTGTCTATTTTATTCACTGCAATGCAGATTGGTCGGTTTCTAAGATGAAACCTACCATGTACTTGAAGGCATTTAATGAGTTTGAAATTGAAAATTTTGAATTCAGTTCTGAATCTAAAACCAATTACGTCCACTATACTTTTCAAATTCCTTCATTTAAAGAATCAGGAAATTATTTGGCTGTAGTCTATCGCGATCGAAATAAAGAAGACATTATTCTATCTAAGCGTTTTTCAATATATAATAATCAAGTTGGAGTTGGTGGAAACATCGGTAGGTCTTCGGTTGTCAGTAAAAGACAAAGTCATCAACGTGTAGAAGTGACATTGAATTACGGCGATTTAAGAACATTTGACCCTGCCATGGATTTCACTGTAGTCGTCCGTCAAAATGCTCGTCCGGATAATATGAAAGTTGATTTGAAACCAACTTTTATTGATGAAAATGCCAAACTAATTCGTTACCAAAACCTTGGTGATGAGAATGACTTTTTAGGTGGCAATGAATTTCGGCTTTTCGATATCAGCACTGTGAACGGTTCTGGCCGAAATGTAGCAAAAATTGCTTTTGAAGAAAATAAACCGGTCGCTCAATTACGGCTAGATCAAGAGCGTGACCCCGCCTTTTTCCAGTTCCTGGATATTAATGGCCAATACTATATAAGGGATTTAGAGAGTCTGCGTACTGGTACTATAACTGCGGAGTATGTGGAGGTCGAGTTTCTTTTGGACATACCGAAAATAACGGATGACATTTATGTTTTGGGGGCTTTTAACCTGTGGAATCGAAATGAAGAGTCGATACTGAAGTACGATCCGGTAAAAGAGCAATACAGCGCTAAACAACTTTTAAAACAAGGTTGGTATAACTACACCTACTGGGTAGATGGAAATGAACCAAACTTGATTGAAAATAGCTTTTTCGACACTGAAAACCTCTATGAAGTTTTCATTTACTACAGACCGATGGGAGCACGTGGTGACCAGCTGGTTGGCTACAGCAGCATACCTTTCAACAATCGCCGTTAGACCGTTACCGCTTCTCTTGAGAAATGATATTTCTCTGTACGCTCAATTGGATTGGCGTTCGCTAAATCGAGCATTCCAAAACCTTTGAAGGTATAATCACCGAGACCAGAATTGAAAATAAACTCTTGCACTTCCTTGGCTGCATACAGCTTGAATGGTAGTGTATAGCCTCTAACCTCGTATTTTACATCGTTGTCATAAACGGAATAGATTCGGGCGAATTTTTTACCTCTTTCCTGAATTCTCATCAGGTAGTCACTGTCAGGAACAATTTGGAACTTGCTAAAGCTTGCCATTTGCTCATCGGTATAGAGGCCTGTGGATTCCATTCTTCTAAAAGTAGAATCATAAAGTAAATCTGAGAATTCATCGGTATCTGGAAAAACGAAACGTTTCCCGTTTTCATCATGGAAACCATTCGATCGAATTGGTACCAATGGAGAAATACACAGGAACTTGGATACTTCATCAAGCACTGGATTCTTCTCCATTTCGGTATATAACGGGCTCACCTTCAGATTCGAAAGCTCAATTTGCTCGAATGAGAAAACTTGATCTAATAGGTAATCCAAAAACAGCTGATCGGCTGAAGACAACACTAAGGTGACAAGGTTGGAATAATAATGCAGACCATTTCTCGAGATTTTCGTCTGTCCTTTCAGGCCAGAAAAATTGTAATCAGGATAATCTATATAATCTTTTCTTCCTCCTTTTACCAAAGCTCCTTTTAAAAATTGAGCTAGAATATGTTGGTGATGGAATGGTAAAAAAGCTCCTTTATTCTCAAGTTTAAAAACAATCCTTATTCTCACAGCGCCTTCATTTTTGGTTAAAAATTCCCAGGATAAAACTCCTGTGTTGGCTGCTTAACTATATGTTTATGAGAATGTTTTGGAATTAGACAAAATAATACTGGTGGTTGTCAACCAGATTACACATTAAACCTAAAGTGCATCACGTCGCCATCTTGGACGATGTAGTCTTTACCTTCTATGGCCATTTTTCCAGCTTCTTTTATAGCCACTTCAGTCTTTAAAGCTTTGTAATCATCTATTTTGATAACCTCTGCCTTGATAAACCCTTTTTCGAAGTCCGTATGAATAACACCAGCGGCTTGCGGAGCCTTCCAACCATTTTTGATGGTCCAGGCCCTAACTTCTTGAGGACCAGCTGTAAAGTAAGTGATTAGTTCCAATAGCGCATACGAAGCTCTGATCAATCTATTCAAACCAGATTCTTTTAAGCCATATTCCTCAAGGAACATCTCTTTCTCATCCTCGTCTTCCAACTCGGCAATTTGAGCTTCTATAGAGGCAGAAATCATGATTACTTGGGCATTTTCAGCGGCAACTGCTTCTTTGAGTGCTGTCACATGGTCGTTACCAGTGTGTACCGCTCCCTCCTCAACATTGGCCACATAGATTACGGGCTTGATGGTTAGAAGAGAGAGGTCATGAATCATTTTCAGTTCATCTTCATCTGCTTCAACAGATCGAGCATTCGCACCACCTTCTAAAGCTGTTTTATACTTTTCTAAGACAACAAGTTCTTTCTTAGCAGCAGCATCACCAGATTTGGCAATTTTCATCAAACGCTGTATGCGTTTGTCAATAGACTCTAAGTCTTTGAATTGTAATTCTGTATCTATGACATCCTTATCGAAAACAGGGTCCACAGAACCAGCCACGTGAACCACATTATCATCGTTGAAGCAACGAACTACATGGAGAATGGCATCTACCTCTCTAATATTGGCCAAGAACTTATTACCGAGTCCTTCACCTTTACTAGCCCCTTTCACGAGACCTGCGATATCAACAAATTCAATGACGGTTGGGAGTACTTTTTTAGGATCAACTAAGTCTTCTAAAACCTTTAAGCGATCGTCAGGTACAGTGACAATACCAACATTTGGTTCAATTGTACAGAAAGGAAAGTTTGCCGCTTCAGCTTTAGCACTTGAAAGTGCATTAAACAACGTAGACTTACCGACGTTCGGTAAACCAACAATACCGCATTGTAATCCCATAAGAATAATAGATTTTTTGAAACGATTTCATCCGAAATCGGCCGCAAAGATAGTAATTATTGGGCGCTTGAATAAATCCGCATCGAATATTGTAATCAATGAGGGCTCTCTAGATAATTTTCATAAAAAATCAGACGAATTTGAAGTGTATTAGGCGCTAGATAAGCGCCATGATCGAACTAATCCCAGCTCAATTCACTATTTCCATCTGCCTCTCCGTTGCTAGATTCCATAGAGTATTCAGGTTTCTCTTCATCAAACTGATCGAAGTCGATTTCAGGCATCAACTCCTCTTTGACGTGATCCACAGTTTCGTTAAGGGCATTAACGAATTTTGAGAAATCCTCTTTATACAAAAAAATCTTGTGCTTTTCGTAAGTAAAACCGTCCTCTTTGTACTTTCTTTTACTTTCTGTAATCGTGAGGTAATAATCGTTAGAGCGTGTTGCTTTAATGTCAAAAAAATAGGTTCTTTTCCCAGCTCTTACCCTTTTAGAAAAGATCTCATTTCGGTCCTTTTGGTCTTCCACTATCCTTGCTTTTTCCTTTTTAAGGTCGAATAAAAAATAATAACTGTGTTAATATAAACCATTAATAATTACTATTGCAAGAACCGTAAAAATAAAACTGAAAACTAAAAAGTCATATTTAGAGTAATCTTATAGACCTTAAAGAACCGTTAATTCAGTCAGTAACTTTTTTAATCAGATCAAATGCAGTTTTCGTTAGAGGAAATCAAAAAATTTGGAAATATAGAACTCCTTGCTAAGCAGATGGTTGAAGGGTTCATTACTGGCTTACACAAATCGCCTTACCATGGTTTCTCAGTAGAATTTGCTGAACATCAATTATACAACAACGGTGAAAGCACTCGACATATCGACTGGAAAATCTACGCTAAGACTGATCGACTTTATACAAAACGTTATGAGGAAGAAACTAATCTTAGGTGTCAATTAGTCATTGATCAATCTTCTTCCATGTACTACCCTGCCGAAAATTATGGCAAAATGAGGTTTAGCGTGATGGCTGCGGCTTCTCTGACGTATTTACTCCATAAACAACGCGATGCGGTGGGTTTACACACTTTCACGGATCAGCTAGAAATTGAAACACCAGTAAAGTCCTCCGCGACACATATCCATAAACTGTTTTTACAAATGAACAGCTTGTTGGAAAAAGAGCGAACCGAAAAAAGAACTAACGTAGCCCAAATTCTGCACCAGCTAGCGCAAAAGGTTCACCGAAGGTCACTCGTTGTTTTGTTTAGCGATATGTTCGATAATCAAAACAATGAAGAAGAGTTAATGGCAGCTTTACAGCATTTGAAGCACAAAAAGCATGAAGTGCTCCTTTTTCATGTTACCGATCATAAAACCGAATTTAACTTCGAATTTGAAGATCGTCCGTATGAGTTCATTGACTCAGAAACAAAAGAAAGAGTAAGGCTAAATCCTGCGACCATAAAAAAAGACTTCAAAAAACAAATGGATGCTCACTATCACGAGCTATACCTCAAGTGTGCTAAACTAAAAATCGATTTGATTGAAGCAGATATTAATCAAGGTTTTGACCAGGTTATGAAAGCCTATCTGATCAAAAGGGGCAAAATGATTTAAGGAAAACGAAGGAATTCACCTCCAACTCAAGTACTTATCACAGAGTACATTCTAATCCCATTGTGTCACAGGTAGAAATTTGAATAACCATTCAAATTGAAGCAATGAGACAAAATTAATCTTCCATCAGTCTTTTACCCATGTCAAATTGTACTAAGAATTGATAAAAAGAAACAAAACTGGTAATTTGTAAAGATAAAGGAAGAGTTGTCCAATTAGCCCAAGAACAAACAATTGTCAATTAAAGACCTCCTCGATTACTCTGATAGTATAATCACCATAACCGCTGGAGTGGTTACAGTAGTATTAGTCATTTTATCCAGAACAAAACTTCAAAAGACTCTTTTTGAGTGTTATGTGATTCTTACCAGCATAAGACAAGCTATGCATGATTTAAGAGTTTCTCTAGCCAAAAATGACTCTGAGCATCCCAAGGAAAGAATTGTTGATGGAGATTACAATGTCAGTAAGAATTCCTTAGCTACCTATAATGATATACTAAAAAAGTCCGCTGGAAAAGTGACTTTGATTTCATCTCAGATAACGGAATTAATAAGAAACACAAATTCAATGGTTGTTTCAAGACAATTTGAAATTATAACCAACGACGAAACGATATCAGAAAACCTGAAACTTATTGATAAGCTCATCGAAGACTGCGATAAAACGAATAAGTTAATCAAACTAAGGCTTTCTTATTTAAAAAAAGTCAACCTAACTAATCGATCAAGGCGCAAAATTGCCAAATCTTATCCAATCGGAATTATAGTTTTTGAGCCTACAAACGAGGAAAAAAAAGACCTAAGAGAGAAAAAAGAAGAGTTATTAAACGAATCATTCAAGCTAGAACAGCAACGGCAGGAGCTTATCGAAAGCACGATGAATTCTGACTCTCCTGAGGACCTCTCAAACCTTCATGCATTAAATGGTAAAATTGACAGCCAAGGAATCGAGCTCAATACACAAAGTAAGTTTCTTGGTAAGTCGACCTATGTATCAGAAATGGTAGAAGTCATTTTAAAGGCTAGTGGACATAAAATTGAATCAATAGACTATCAAGAGAACAGTGAAAATGTAGATATAAAGTCTATTAAAGAGAATGAGCTTCATTTGACCCGATGTTCTATTGAACCGATCAGTGAAGATTCAATTATTGAACTCCAAAATGCTACAAGTGAAATTAAGTACCACTATAGCAGTATCATTTGTGATAATATCATAGAGCCCAGCGCTAAAAAACTTCAAGAAGATTTGCCTACACTTGAAGTAAAAACTGTCAGTGAATTTATCAGAGGAGAGTTTTACCTAGACGCTTATCTGACATGGCTACAAAATGGTTATAAAAAAGAAGGAATCGCTGACTTAAATATTCCACTGAGCGTTACCGAACAGGTCACTAATTCTCAGAAAAATCAAAAGAAACAATACTCAGAACAAGTAAAATTAAGCGGGTATCTAGACAATTGGATAAAAAGTGGGAATAGCAACAGGCACTATACAATTTTAGGTGATTACGGCACCGGTAAAAGCTGGTTTTGCTGGGAATATGCGATTCAACAGCTACGTGAATATCAAAAAAACCCTGTAGGTAATCGCTTGCCTATTCTTATACATCTCAAGGAATACAAAACATTCAAAACATGGGAGGACCTTTTTGAACTGTTTTGTGAACGGTTTAAAATCACTAAGCTTAAGTTTGAGGTCTTCCAAGAGCTTAATTCACTTGGAAGGTTCTTGATCATATTCGATGGTTTTGATGAGCTTTTTACTGCTCCAAAGAGCCAACCTGCAATCGAAAAATTCTTTCAGTTAAATCGCGCAGCACCTGCAAATAGCAAGGTACTCCTCACGTCTAGAACTACGTTTTTCCGAAATATAGATGATGAAACATTTGATCCTAATCAGAGCGATGGACTTCCGCTAGAACAAAGAGTAGACTTAAAAGTACATCCTAATTTCAAAAAACTCTTCCTAAAACCATTTGAGGATACGGAGATCAAAGGTTACCTAAAAAAGAAAGCCCCTTTAGACTGGGAGCAGTCATACTATAAAATTAAAAATCACCCCAATCTTTTCGATTTAGCAAAGCGGCCCATTTTACTTAAGATGATATCGGAAACACTCCCATTCTTAGAAGAAAAGGAGGATTTTAACGAGTTCGACTTATATAGTACATACACTGATCAATGGATTAACGAAGCCGGCGTTGGTAGAACTAAGAACCTTCTTAAACCTAAGCAGAGACTAGACTTAATGACAACTGTAGCTTGGAAAATGTACACCGACGGTGGTTTAACAATTAAGAACAAAAAGCTAGATGCAATTATTTCAAGATTTCTGCCTGAAGAAAAGTGGGATGACGTTGTTGAAATACTTGATGAAATCAAAGGACATACTTTCCTAATTACCAACGACAAAGACACTTATTGCTTTGCGCACAAGAGCTTCTTTGAATTTTTTATAGCATTAGAATTGGCAAACAAAGTAAGCGAAGAAAATAAAGAGGACCTACAGAAATTAAATAAGCGAATTGAACAAGAAATTCTGGCCTTCTTAGACCATACCAGACTTTCTGTACAGATCTTATCTAGTTGGTTATCTGAAAAACACAAGGGTAATGATCAAGCTATATTCAATGGAAACTTGATCAATCTCTTAAGGACTCAAGGGTTTGACTTTAAGGGATTTGACTTTTCAGGTTTAGCCATACACTATCCTAACTTTAGCAACAGTAACGTGACAGGCGCCAATTTCCAAAACACCCTGCTAATTCAGTTCGACGCTAGAGATGCAATTATGGATAAGGCAAATTTCGTTAATGCAAAACTAGAAAGCCTGATACTTGGCGTACGATCATCTGCTAAATATGTCACAAGTTCGATCAAGCACATCGCAGTACCTAATGGGAAAAATGAAATAGAGCTTTACCCAAGTGATCAGCCTAATCAGCCAAAAATCATTCTTTCTGGACATCATGATTCTGTGGCCAATTTAGCCTTTAGCCCGTCTGGTAAGCTCCTGGCATCTAGTAGTTTTGATAAGTTTATTATTCTATGGGACGTTGAAAAAGGCAAAGAGGTATTACGATTGAAAGGACATCATGATACCGTTTATGGTTTGGCATTTGGACGAAATGGAAAGCTGATAGTTTCGGGAGACAACAGTCATACGCTAAAGGTATGGAATACCCAAGACGGTAAAGAAATGCTTTCATTTAATTGGGGTCACTCAAAAGCTATTTACTCAATCGATTACCATCCAAAAATGGATTTAATCGCTACAGGAAGCTTTGATTCAACCATAGGAATATGGTCTTTCGAAAAAGAAAACGACGAAGTCGAGCTAGAATTGATAGGCCAGCTAGATGAACACACGGACCTAGTAAATCATGTCTGCTTCAGCCCTGATGGCAAGATGCTAGCGAGTGCAAGTAATGATAAAACAATCATTTTATGGGACATTAAGCCAGAAAACCCCAAACCGGTATTTAGAAGTCGATTGGAAGGTCACGACCAAGTAGTATGGTCCGTTTTTTTCTCGCCAGATTCAAATTTTTTAGCAAGCGGGGGATCTGACAATAAGGTTAGAATTTGGGATATAATTACAGGAGAACAAATCAATTTATTAGAAGGACATACGGCAGATGTTTGGTCCGTAGTTTTTAGTAAAGACGGACAAAGAGTAATAAGTGGAAGCTTTGATAGTTCATTAAAAATTTGGGACTGGAAATCAAAGACAAACAAATTGTTAAAATCTCATAGCCTAATAGAAGACAAAAATTCAGAAATGTCATGTAAGGGTATGCACATTAGTAAACAAGAAATTTCCGGACTAAGTACTCTTCAAACAAACTTCCTCTTCTTAAAAGGAGCCATATTAGACGAAAATGGAGATTAAGCAAATTGCAATAATTGGTGTTGGTTTATTAGGAGGGTCATTAGCCCTAGCCGTTAAATCAAAATTACCCGACGTGAGAATCGTAGGACTTGATACTGATGCTGATAGAGTTAAAACAGTAATGGATCAAGGCATTATCGATGAAATAGGCGGGTCTATTGAAGGTACTATTGCTAAATCAGATGTCTTAATACTCGCTTCTCCAATTGCCTCTATACGGCAACACCTAAAGTTACTTTCTAGGCTCAAGATCGATAAAGAGCTGATTCTTTTCGATATAGGAAGTTCTAAGAGGGGAATTATTCAAGACATGGAGAGTCTTCCCAATAATATTTGTGCGATTGGCGGTCACCCCATGACCGGCCCGATGACAAGTGGTTATACTGAAGCTCATCCAAATATGTTCAAGGAAAAAGTATTTGTTATAACACCTAGTAAGAACAGTACAGCGCAGGGCTTGCTTTGGCTTGAAAATTTTGTAGAATTAATTGGCTCAAGACCTGTAACGGTAAATGCAGATAAGCACGATGACATAATGGCTTCTATCAGTCATTTACCTAGTCTAATTTCCATTCCATTTCTCACAATGGTTGATCGAAAAGATGATGATCTATATTGGTTACTATCTGCAGGTGGGTTTAAGCGAATAAGTAGTCAAATAAATGATAATCCTGCTATGTGGAAAAGCATTTTATATGATAATAGAAAATCGATCGCTTCAAGTTTAACGGATCTCAACAAAGAAATTACGAATCTAGTGAGTAGATTAGAAAGTGATGATCAAAAACTCATTGAGGATATTTTCACTACTGCCCAGAAGGCGTATCTGGAAGGGCTAGAATAAAAATTGAACTCTAACGAGTAAGTGGTACTCGAAACATATTAAATGTAGTGCGATTATCAGATTTATCCTGAATACCCTCTTCTACTAAAGTCATTTTGTAGTATTCCCCAGCCACTTTTGCACAAACAACGGCAGTATTTTTTCCAAACTTCCCCTCTACAACGTACTTAGGTGCTAAAGCTGTATTTTCAACAGGAGCAACCATGGCATTCGGGTAAATCCTTTTCAAGTTTGTAGCACACTGCTTTAATGCCTGTGGGTGCGAAATAACCTCCGTGATATCATCATTCTTAATACTATTGTTGAGCTTAAAAGTTGAATGACTGATGGACAAAATGACTTCTTTAACCAGTTCTAAATCTTTGTCAAGTAGAGCCTCCTGAGACTCTTTGACCACCCCTCCAATACTATTTTGGACCGCCATAAGACCATATTCGACCTCTCCACTCAAAAGTGCTTCTACTACATTCTTGGACGATATCAATGGGACAAGTTCAAAAGAGCCCTCAGTTAGTTGCATTTCTTCTGTGACTGCCAAAGCAGCAGCGTGATTGTGACTGTGAAGTACGCCCTGATATCCTATTTTCATCTATCGTAGAATGTGGAGAATTTTATCAATACTTAAACGTGAAGCCACTCTTTTTTGGCATAGAGTTCTTCTTCCGTTTCTCTGTAGTCAGGATCATCAACACAACAATCTACAGGACATACAGCCGCACATTGTGGTTCTTCATGGAATCCCATACACTCGGTACACTTACCTGATACGATATAATAAAACTCATCAGAAACTGGTTCTTGGGGCTCGTTTCCGTCTACTTCAGTACCATCCTCCAGTTCAATTTTCTTCAGATCTGTTCCACCGGACCAAGTCCACTCCATCCCTCCTTCGTAAATAGCAGTATTAGGGCATTCTGGTTCACATGCTCCGCAGTTAATACACTCATCTGTTATTATGATCGCCATGTTCTTCTAAATCTTGTTACCCTATTTCAACACAAATGAAAGCATGAAGTTTCATGAAATCGGATATTTTTCAGCCACAAAAGTAATATGGAATTTATAAGGGAAGTAAAGTTAACCTGTATTTTTGCGTCAACTTTAAGAAAATGACAGTAGCGCAGCGGAAAGAAGCATTAATCGGACTTGGTGATTGGTTTAGAAATATAGATGAGACCAGCCTAGCAACACTCTCTTTAAATGCCGTAAATGCCAATAATTGGTTTACTCCAGAAAGTGTAAAAGCCAGTTTCAGCGCATGGGGTCAGGTACTTACAAGTGAACAAATTGATGAATGGACGGCAACTCACTCGCTTGAACCTCAGGCAAACAAGAAAATAGGCCTTATTATGGCGGGAAACATTCCACTTGTCGGGCTTCATGATTTACTCGCCGTATTGATCGCTGGCCATACAGCGTGTGTCAAATACTCATCTCAAGATAAACCGTTGATGAGCGCTGTGGTGAATAAGCTGAAAGCATTAAACCCGTCATTGGCAAGTAGGATTATCGTGATCGAGCAACTCAAAGATGTAGATGCTGTAATTGCAACTGGTTCGGACAATAGCGCCAGGTACTTTAAACATTACTTTTCTAAATATCCCCATATTATCCGACAGAATAGGGTTTCTGTAGGTGTTATAAATGGAAGGGAAAGCGAAGAGGAACTTGCGAAAATTGGACAGGATGCATTCCAGTATTATGGACTAGGCTGTAGAAATGTCTCTAAATTGTTCTTCCCAACGGGCTATGAACTACCGAAGTTTATCAAGTCTCTAGAACGGTTTGAACCAGTGATCAATCACCATAAGTTTCGAAACAATTACGATTACAATAAATCGATCTATTTAGTCAACAGAGAAGATCATTTGGATTCAGGTTTCTTCCTCATGAAAGAATCAAATGAATTGGTTTCACCGATCTCGGTGCTGTTCTATGAGTTTTATAATTCCGAAGCTGAACTTGCTCTCAAGCTTTCTACCTATACCGATAAAATTCAATGTACGGTTTCGGCAGACGGTTGGTATGAAGGCAGTTTACCTTTTGGGGAAGCGCAGTGCCCTGCACTTTGGGACTATGCAGATGGAGTAGATACGCTAGAGTTCCTTTCGAGTCTCTGATACTTGGTATTTGTTTCTTCGATAATGTCGTTTAAAACCCTTAACAAATTGACGTAATCCCTTTTTCTGTTCAGCAATAATAGTTTCTAAGGGTGTAATTCCTTTTTGTATCCCATCCAAAACTTTAGTAAGTAAGAGCCTGTCGTCTTGATACATGTAATTCACAATCGCCCAAGATAAACCGTAACTCTCGTTGGTCGTAAGATCCTCCCAAGCCTCCCGATCAAGGGATAAAAACCTTCTCAGTTCTCGACTTGTTCGATAACTGATATTGAGGGCTTCAGTGTAAAAGAGGTCTTCAGTTGTCAAATTCCCCAGACTGTCAAGCCGAAAAGAAGACATCACCTCTGCAAGCCCCTCATCCAACCAGGGATATTCCTGCAAACCTATGCCTGCCGTAAGTGCATGACTAATTTCATGGTTTAATGACCTCAGAAATTCTTGATTTTTAAAAACCACTATTTCGTTCTGCCCCTCGATAAAAAATGCAGTCGTAAATCGATCTAAAGCACAGCATTCACTCGCATAATCATAGAAATCGGAGTAATCGCCATAAACCTTCACATTAATCACCTGATCAGAAATATGATCGAATTGCTTGCGATAAAAGTTGTTCTGAAAGCGTAGCCCAAATTCTATCTTCGCTACTTCTTTGGGAGTTACTTGACTACCAATAGTGGATATCTGTAGGCGCTGACCGAAAAGCGTTAACTCAAGAAAGAAGAGCGTTATAAAAGTTAGTTTTTTCAATTTTTCGGTGCGCTGTAAAGAATTTGGTTATCAAATCTGACATTTTTGATACAACTTTAATCATGCGAGAAGAAAGCCTATATCTAAAGTTTGTCAAGAACATTCTCCCCTCTCCATTCTCTATTGCAGTGCTCTTGACAGTGCTAACCGCGGTATTAGCATTGATGTTTACTTCGCGGCCTGAAAACGCCATCTACTCTCATCCCATCGTTATTTTAGACTATTGGCAGACTGGCTTTTGGGAATTATTGGAGTTTACCATGCAAATGGCCCTCATTTTAATTTTAGGCCATGTGCTCGCCCTTACACCTCTTTTCAACAAGCTAATCAATCGACTTACACTATACTGCGACAGCACTGCAAAAGCTGCGTTTCTAGTCAGTTTAGTTACAATTTTTATGAGTTTCATCAACTGGGGACTCTGCCTAGTATTTGGGGCTATTTTCGCACGAAAAGTCGCTGAAAATGCACAGAAAAATGGATGGAACCTGAATTATCCTTTGATTGGCGCAGCTGGTTATGCTGGCATGATGTGTTGGCATGGTGGTTTTTCAGGGTCAGCACCACTAACGGTTTCTGGTACCGATCATTTTCTAGCCGATCGTATAGGTATTATTGGAATTGAGGAGACAATACTCTCAACTATGAACCTCACCACATCCGCACTTCTCATCATTATCATACCCATCGTGTTTTACCTACTCGGTAAACGAACCTCTTCGACCGAAATCAACCTACCACATTACCAAACTGATGTAAAAACTCAAGAAAAAGCTACAGGTGGTGAGCGTATTGATCATTCTAAAATTGCCGCAGTCGCCTTTGGCTCAGTAATATGTTTTCTAGCCATTAGGCAAGTTTACATATCCCCTAAAGGTGCTGGATTATCATTTATTGGTCTTAACTACATTAATTTCTTTCTTTTTGGACTTGGCGTGTTGCTACATGGTTCTTTCAATAACTTCTTGTCTGCTATACAGTCTGCTATTGGTGGGGCGGCAGGCATTATTATACAATTTCCATTATATGCTGGTATCATGGGGATAATGAAGTATTCGGGGCTGGGCGCTTTAGTTTCAGAAGGCTTCGTAGAAATATCAAATGCAACTACACTCCCCATTTTCACTTTATTCAGTGCTGGACTAGTCAATGTATTTGTGCCTAGTGGTGGAGGCCAATGGGCAGTACAGGGGCCCATCATCACCGAAGCCGCACAAACTCTGGGTGTCTCTGTGCCGAAAGCCGTTATGGCCCTATCTTATGGCGATCAATTGACTAATATGTTACAACCTTTTTGGGCGCTACCGCTGCTTGGTATTACAAAACTAAAAGCCAAAGACATACTGCCATATAGCATGATTATTATGGGTGTTGGGCTCGTTATATTCTTGACTATGTTATTAGCATTTTAATGCCCTGAACACAATCACTAGTGAAGCATATTGAGAAAGTCGTTCACATACTTTTCTTCATAATCATAAATAGCCATAATATGCTTGCTATCTACATCCCAGAAGTCAGTGGTCGATTTGTTTGAAGCTTCAAAAATCTCTCGACCTAATTCGTAGGGTACTTGATCATCGTTTTTACTATGAGAAATAATCACTGGAATGGTTAACGCTTGAATGGCTTCTTTTGCTGGAAAGTCGTTGTTCATAATTAATGGAATTACCCACTTAAAACGCTCCAAATTGAGTGCTCTGGCATATACCTTTCCAATATCAGGAAAAGACCCAAATGTACCTTCTAGGACCAATCCGTCAATCTTATTTTGACGTTCTTTAGCTGTCATAGTTGCAAAGGCTCCACCTAGTGACTGCCCCCAGACTATCAGTGGTTTTTGGGCTACCTCATCTAACCGCGCTACTTGATCGAAAACGTTCAGCGCATCTTCTTTCAGTGTAACTGAATTTTTTGCTTCACCAGTAGATTGACCGAATCCACGACGTTCAAAACAAAAAACTTGAAAGCCTTTTTTAAGTAGTGGTTCATAAGACTTTTGAATACTAGACATCAGGTGCATTCCCTTGCCCGAATAGTGAAAAATAGTGCCGATCGCCTCCTCACTCGATGGTTTGAATAAAACACCATGTAGCTTCACATCGTCATCAACTTCAAAAAAGAATTCTTCGAAAGAGGATTGGGAGCTAAACTCGGCGTATTCCGATCCATTGACTTGATAAATCATTCGATCAGAAAATCTTGAGAACCTGAGAAATAGTATGGCTACTACTAATAGAGTAATAATCGTGATGCCTAGAATCTTAAAAAATTTCAATAGCTTTTTCATTGCCGTAAGATTGAGATGGTAAAAAACTAAGACCAAGCTAAGCTTACCTACTTAGTCCTTAGCTACTCTCAAGGGTAGTTTTCTCAATAATCGAGCGTTATTAGTACTCAAACACTATAATTCACTATCACACAAATCGTTATCTTAGCACAGACAGACTAATAATTTAAATTTTGGCCAATAGATACAGCCTTTCAGGAGACCGAAGAAGAAACCCTTTTGGTACGATTGCCAGAGGAACATTGGAATTATTCATTATCATCATCGGGATTTACATTGCCTTTCAGTTAGAGAACAATCGAGAAGCCAAAAACAAAGCTGCTCTAGAAAAAAACTACCTGGAGCAATTATTGGAAGAGGTAGAAATTAACCAAGAAGAATTAAAGGCCGATCAGGATGAGCGAAACGAACAACTCGTGTTCTTGAAGAAAATTCTAGAAACGCCACTAAGGCAAGTGGATGCTGATACGCTTAGAAAAGCAGTAGATGCTTTATTTACAGTGAGACTCTACTCCCCGACCGATGCGGTTTACCAAGACCTCGTTTCTTCTGGGAATCTCGGCATCATCAAATCTGATGAATTTAAACGTGTCTTGATGTACTATAGAAGAGCCCTTTCCAGAGTACCTAGCACTGAAGATCGAGATGTTAAACTCATTTCAGACCAATTGGAACCTTACCTGATGGAGAAGCAACTACTCTCTTTTCTTGAGCCCCATAGGGATTTGAACGAAATTTCTATTTCGCTTGACCAAAAGGATCGTATGATTCGCCAATTGTTGAGAGACAGGAAGTTTATTGACCTCGTTTATTTGCGCATTCATACCATACAAGATGTCATCTTTTTTGAGAATCCTATGCAGTGGCATTTGCGGAATATGAAAAAGCTTTTGGAAGAGGAACTTGGCCTTTCTTAACCCTGGAAAACCGCTCCAATATCATTGCCTATTTCAGGTTTTATTTCATCTCTTTTTTGATATCTTTGCGCCCCTTAACGAGTTTATTCTTGTAGACTCAGACTTAGGCCAAAAACACCTTTTTTAGGCCATAATCAAGGAAAATTGATTTGACCGAAGTCGAGTTTGACAAGTCAGTTTTAGCAAATAAAAAATTGTTCGTATGAGTATTTATGAAGATTACATTAAAGAGATCGAAGAACGAAAAGGTCAAGGGCTTCACGCCAAGCCGATCGATGATAGCAATTTACTAAGTGTTATTATCGATCAAATCAAAGATCAAGATAATCCACACCGAAAAGACTCTCTTAATTTCTTCATTTACAACACCCTTCCAGGTACAACGAGCGCTGCAGGTGTAAAAGCGAAATTCCTGAAAGAAATAATAACTGGAGAGGCCTTGGTAGAAGAAATTCAACCCTCTTTTGCCTTTGAACTACTCTCTCACATGAAAGGTGGTCCTTCTATTGAAGTACTGCTGGATTTAGCACTGGGTAATGAAGAAGATATTGCAGCAGAAGCTGCTAAAGTGCTCAAAACCCAAGTATTTTTGTATGATGCAGATACAAAACGACTTGCAGATGCCTACAACAATGGTAGTGCTATTGCAAAAGAGATTATTGAGAGCTACGCTAAAGCTGAATTTTTCACCAAACTTCCAGAGGTAGAGGAAGAAATAGAAATCGTGACTTTTATTGCAGGAACCGGTGATATCTCTACGGATTTATTATCTCCCGGTGCCGATGCACACTCTAGATCCGATCGCGAACTTCATGGCCAATGTATCTTCGAGCATAACCACAAAATGCAGCAAGATCTAATTGCTCTTAAAGAAAAACACCCTGATAAGAGAGTAATGCTTATTGCCGAAAAAGGCACGATGGGCGTAGGTTCTTCAAGAATGTCGGGTGTCAATAATGTAGCCTTGTGGACAGGTATTCAAGCAAGTCCCTATGTACCATTTATCAACATTGCACCAATTATTGCAGGTACTAACGGCATTGCACCTATTTTCTTAACCACTGTTGGCGTAACTGGTGGAATAGGCATCGACTTAAAAAACTGGGTCCAGAAAAAAGATGAGAATGGTAATACCATTCGCGATCTAGAAGGGGAGCCAATATTGGAACAAACATACTCTGTAGAAACTGGTACAGTTTTAACAATCAACACCAAAGAGAAAAAGCTTTACAATGGCGATCAGGAATTGATGGATATATCTTCGTCACTCACGCCACAGAAAGTTGAGTTCATCAAAGCAGGCGGATCATATGCCGTTGTATTTGGTAAGAAACTACAAACCTTTGCCGCCAAAACCCTTGGTATAGAAGCACCAGTAGTTTTTGCCCCATCAAAAGAAATCTCTCACGAAGGCCAAGGACTAACGGCTGTTGAGAAAATCTTCAATAAAAATGCAGTTGGCAATACGCCAGGAAAAACTTTGCATGCTGGTTCTAACGCCCGTGTAGAAGTAAACATTGTTGGTTCTCAAGACACAACAGGTCTTATGACATCACAGGAGCTTGAAATGATGGCTGCCACTGTGATCTCTCCTATCGTTGATGGTGCTTACCAATCAGGATGTCATACAGCCTCAGTTTGGGATAAAAAAGCACAAGCAAACATCCCAAAACTGATGAAGTTCATGAATGATTTCGGTTTAATTACGGCTCGTGATCCTAAGGGTGAATACCATGCCATGACCGACGTTATTCATAAAGTACTAAATGACATTACAATTGACGATTGGGCGATCATCATCGGTGGTGATTCTCACACCAGAATGTCGAAAGGTGTGGCTTTTGGAGCCGACTCTGGTACTGTAGCGCTTGCGCTAGCCACTGGCGAAGCTTCAATGCCTATTCCTGAGTCTGTAAAAGTGACCTTTAAAGGAAACATGAGAAGCTATATGGACTTCAGAGATGTAGTTCATGCCACACAGCAACAAATGCTGAAGCAATTTGGCGGAGAAAATGTATTCCAAGGAAGAGTGATCGAAGTACATATTGGTACTTTAACAGCCGACCAAGCCTTTACATTCACCGATTGGACAGCGGAAATGAAAGCCAAAGCTTCGATCTGTATTTCGGAAGACGAAACGCTGATTGAGTCACTTGAAATCGCTAAGTCAAGAATTCAGATTATGATCGAAAAAGGCATGGACAACGATAAAGCCGTGTTACAAGGTCTGATCGATAAAGCGAATACTAGAATTGCTGAAATCAGATCGGGAGAAAAACCTGCTTTGACGCCAGATAGTAACGCAAAATACTATGCGGAAGTAGTTGTCGATTTAGATGTGGTCGCGGAACCAATGATCGCCGATCCAGATGTAAATAACAACGATGTTTCTAAACGTTATACACATGACACCATTAGACCGCTTTCATACTATGGTGGTACTAAAAAAGTAGATCTCGGATTCGTAGGTTCTTGTATGGTACACAAGGGTGACATGCAAATTCTGGCACAAATGCTCAAGAATGTGGAAGCGCAACAGGGTAAAATAGATTTCCAAGCACCACTAGTTGTAGCACCTCCTACTTACAATATCGTAGATGAGTTAAAAGAAGAGGGAGATTGGGAAGTTCTTCAAAAGTATTCGGGCTTCGAGTTTGACGACAACAACCCCAAAGCGACTGCTAGAACTAGTTATGACAACATGCTTTATTTGGAGCGCCCAGGTTGTAACCTCTGTATGGGTAACCAAGAAAAAGCTGCACCGGGTGATACTGTGATGGCTACTTCTACTCGACTTTTCCAAGGTCGTGTAGTTAAAGATTCAGACGAGAAAAAAGGTGAATCATTGCTTTCATCGACTCCAGTGGTGGTATTATCGACGATCTTAGGAAGAACCCCAACGATGGAAGAATATGAGAAAGCAGTGGACGGAATAGTCTTAACTAAATTCTCTCCTCCAAATAAAGAATTGAGCACTATAGCAGCATCATAGCCAATAACTTGCTGAAAGTATCGAGAGCCATTTTTAAGGATCAAACCTTTTAAATGGCTTTTTTATTGACCAAGAGTGAGGTTCAAACCCTAAACCCAAGTCGCGGGCAAGGACGACCATTTATGAGTGAGGGGTTGTTTATCACCTCATAATTCAAGAAATTTCTTGTAACAACGCTTTTAAGGTCAACTAAAAACTCGAATATGATTTGGTCAAAACTGAAATTTGCCATCAGGGCGATATCCAGATATAACTTCTTTACCCACATTCAAATCCTTGGATTAGCAGTAGCGCTTAGTGCAACTTGTCTGATTTACTTTTTCGTCAATACGGAACTTAATGTGGATAGTCATATTTCTGAAAAAGAGACTATTTACAGAGTAATCAGAAAAGTTGAAGAGGCGAATTCATCCTACAAATCGCCTACTCTTCCTGGTCCGTTCAATGACCTCATTAGTTTACGCGCTGAACTACCTAAAGAAAATATTTTAAGAGTATATCAAGATGACGAGCTTATAACATATGATAACCAGTCATTTTTTGAGCCTAACGTTTTGTATGTGGACAATAATTTTCTGGATGTTTTGGATTACAAACTTCAAATAGGAAATCCTGCCACTATTTTAAAAAATGTCAATTCTGCAGTTATCTCTTCTCGAATTGCCAAGAAATATTTTGACAAGACTAACCCTATTGGCGAAACCTTAGAGGTTGAAGGCAAAGGAACTATCGAAATTGCAGGTGTACTTGCCGAGGAGACGACCAAGAGCCATTTACAAGTTGATTTTTTAGTCAATAATAGCGCTATGGGATATTCCAGCAGGTTTCTCACAGATAAGGAAACTCACGTTTTTAGTTATTATCTAAAAATTCCAAGCCAAGCCTTAGAAGTTATAGAATACGCCCTCAAAGATTTAAGTGATGAACATTTAAATCTCAACACATCAAAAAGTGTTTCTTTAGAACTCCAACCGCTTACCGATATTTACCTGGATGAGCCAATGAAATATGACATTGCTCAACACAACAATTGGGTACTGATACAAACCCTTGTAGTGATCGGCATTATTCTTCTAACGGTCGTTGCAGCGAACTTTGTCAACCTCAACATCGCCAAACTATTTAAAGGCGTAAAAAAGGTCGGAATCAAGAAAGTTTTAGGGTCCACAACAAGAACTTTAATTTTTGATTGGGCACTCGAGGTCTATTTGGTGATTCTTTTTGCCACCTTAGTCGCTTATGGAGGTTGTTATTTCATTTTACCTTACCTCTCACAACCTTTCGGTATTAATGTCAGTTTACCCCAGACCAATACTTTAATACTTATCATATTTTTGATACCCACCCTTTTAACCAGTATAATCACAGCGGTTCCAGCATTCATTCTGCTTTCTATAAAACCTTCTGAAACTTTAAAAGGAAAAGTGACAGGTGTTAAGACGAACGTTGTGCAACAAGGCCTTTTAAGTATGCAGTTTGCAACAGCATTTGTGATGATTGTATTGACCGTGGTCATTGTAAAACAGTTTCAATTCATGCAGTCAAAAGAAATTGGACTCAATGGTGAACAGGTTTTAATCTTTGATTCAAACAACAAGCATTCATGGCAAAACAGAAATCACATAACGGATGAAATAAAAAAGATTAGCGGAGTTAAAGATATAGCGATGGCTTACGGAGGCTTGCCCAAAAGCCCATCAGAAATCTCTGCATATGAAATTGACGGTTTACAATTTCAATGGAACACCGCCATTGTACAACCAAATCTAATTGACCTCTTAGATATTAAAATCGTTGCTGGCAGAACATTCGACGAGCAAATCGTTTCTGAAATGGAGAGTAGTGTTCTCTTAAATGAAAGTGCGGCCAAGATGTTGGGCTGGCCCCAAAAAAACCTTGTCGGACAGAACTTATCACTAACTGAAAATAGTGAAACTAAAAAGGTGATCGGCATTGTAAAAGATTACCATTACCAATCGCTCAAAAGTGAAATCGAGCCACTTGTTTTACAATCATCAAACTGGGGCGAAACTTTCATAGTCAAAATAGCCAGTCAAAATTATGCAGGCATATTGTCTGAAGTTGAGGAAGTATGGAAACAGTACGTACCCCGATACCCTTTTTATTATCGTTTTCTAGATGATTCTTTTCAGCAAATGCATTTAGAAGACACAAAAAATCGACAAATAATCTTTCTGTTTACTATTCTCACCATTCTGATCACTTCCATGGGAACGTTAAGTATGGTGGCTCTGATTCAAGAGTCTAAAGTGAAAGAAGTTACTATTCGGAAAGTGCTCGGGGCACCTCTAAGTGGAATTTTCTATTTATTGAGTTTCAATTTCGTAAAGGTGCTCACATTTTCAAGCCTCATCGCGGTACCGCTCGCCTGGCTAATGGCCAAAAGATGGCTCGATGAGTTTAGTTATCGGATAGATATTTCTCCATCACTTTTTCTAATTGGCTTTTCTTTATTGAGCGTTATTATTATCACTTTAATCATCAGCCAATCTTGGAAGACTGCCACTTTAAATCCAGTAAAACGGCTAAGAGCTGAATAGTTATTGATTAAAGTGCCTAGCCTATGAAAAATTTTGAAACCAGACTTAAAGGAGGCCACCCAAACTCGCTTGGCAATACCATTGTGGTTGTCGAAGAGGTATTAAATGAACCAACACATTTCGATGAACTTTTCAACTGCTATTTCAGCGAAGATGAAATCGTAAGGTTACGAGTTTCCAATGCGATGAAACGGATATGCAAAGAAAAGCCTAGTTGTCTTATCCCCTACATCGATCGCTTCATAACTGAGATTTCGCTGATCGACCAAGCCTCCACCAAATGGACAATAGCGCAACTTTTTGAATACTTAGATACCGATTTATCGCCTCAACAATATGCCAGTGCTAAATCAATTATCAAACGTAACTTAGAAATCGAGTCTGATTGGATTGTTCTAATCAATTCTATGCAAACGCTGGCAAAATGGTCGAAAAAAGACGAAGAGCTTGCTCAATGGTTAATGCCTCACCTTGAAAGGCTATCTAAAGACAGCAGAAAATCAGTCTCGAAACAGGCTTTAAAATTTGCTCAGCACAATAGTGGATAATCTCAAGATTCGTAGCTTTTTATGCCATTTTCAAAACTTCGAAAGCTCAGCAAAACATGTATCTCTATAAAAAGTTTTACGTTAAGATTCTCAAACACAAAACAACACCCTAATTAATGATGAGAAAAAGTTTACTCCTCCTTGTTTTGATACAAATCCTTTTCAGTTGCTCAAATGACTCTGAGTGTACGAAGACGATAAACATTCCACAGGTTTATTTCATCAACAACCAGTCTTACACCTATAACATTACTCAAGAGGTACCATGTGACTTTGAAGAAGCTACAACAGCCGTAGAAATCAGCCCACCAGTATTTGATAACCTTAGTCACGAAGTCAGAGTGTTTAACTTCACACCTGATACAGGAAGCAACACCTCTCGGCTGGAGTTTGAAATTGCATTGACTAATACTGGAGCCACTAGAGTGACTGGTGTGGCTGTGGTCACTTTAGACTCTGATGGAACCGAAATACAATTAAATTTTTCAGACCAGAATGGAGGGCTTTGCCGAGCTCTTGAGGCCAATGGTAGTTGTGTGCTCTCATTTGATCAAGAAACCTCATTAGACCTAGGTCTGGTAAACGAGGTTAGTTTTGTAAGAGTGGATTACTTTCTCATTAGTGAATAGAATTTCTGCCGCAAACCTTATGACCTAGAATCGTATCCAACGAGAATTTTATTACAACAAAAATTTCATAAACATTAATAAAGGAAATGATTGCAAGAATATGGCATGGTCGTACGAACGCAGAGCACTTAGATGAGTATACTTCATAGATGAGGGAGCTCGCGATACCCGACTATCAGAAAACTCCAGGTTTCATTGATTTAACTTTTCTCAGACGGATTGAAAACGATGTAGCCCATTTCACCCTTATCACCTATTGGGATAATCTAGAGGTCATTAAGAACTTTACTGGAAATGATTTCGAAAAGGCTAAGTATTACCCTGAGGATAGAAATTACTTACTTGAGTTTGAGGAGAGGGTAATTCATTACGAAGTGTTCTCTTAGCAATAAAAGCATTTACTCATTTAGAGAAGTAGTATCTCAGCCAAAACCTCTGGTCATTTTCACATTATCGACTTTAGGTCAAGACCAAAGATTTAAGCATCTTGAAAACTAGAACCAAACAAAGCCACCAACATCAATAATCACCTTTGAAGATTTACGAAGACAATATTGAACAATGTGATAATGAGTTATCTGAAATAAAGGAGCAAGCAAAACGCTACTCACTCCTAAGGGTAACATCGTTTCTAGCTTCTCTAATTCTCATCATTGTATTGGCCAATGAAGGTATGATTGCAGGTTTATGGCTTGCAGCACCAGTTTCTATTATAACCTTCGCCTATTTTCTCGATCGGTACAACAAATTAAATGAGAGAAAGAATAGTCTGACTCATTTAAGGGCAGTAAATAAAAATGAATTGCTCCGACTTTCAAATGAACTTGACGCCTTCCCTACTGGTTCCAAATACCTTGAAAGAGATCATGCCTATATTACCGATTTAGACATCTTTGGGGCTCATTCCCTATTCCAGCTTTTAAATAGAACCACAACAGAGTCGGGAAACAGCTATTTGGCAAAATGGCTCACAAATCCAGCGAAAAAGAAAACAATTCTTGAAAAGCAAAAAGCAATTCAAGAGCTGGCACCAAAACTCGAATGGCGGCAACAATTTGAAGTTGCTGGACGACCATTTGAAAATAAAGAAAGTGAATACCAAAAGCTCTTAAATTGGTTTAAAACGCCAGAAAAGCTTTTGCCAAATAAGATAATCTATTTCGTTGGAGCCTTCGCGCTAGGGGTTATTGCCACAACTTTGACCATACTGTGCATTATTCACATCGCATCAGATGATATAAAATATTATTCCCCTTTGCTGTTTATCGTCCTGCTGATCAATTTCTTTATCCTGAAGAAATTAACACCACTGGCCGAAGAAATTATAGATAGTACACATAATAATGTTCAAACCCTTGGTGGATATCAAATGCTGGCAGCAGCAATTTTATCTGAGAAGTTCAACTCGAAAAAATTGATCAAGCTTCAGACTAATTTGTATCAAAACGATCGATCGGCTACAGATGAGATCAAACAATTGAGGAAGATATTAGAAGTATTTCAACTCCGGGGTACAAAAAGAAGTGATAACAATAAGTTCTATGGACTATTTAATGTTGCGTGGTTATTCGACGTCTATTTGATAATCCTCGTAGAAAAGTGGAAAAAAAGAAATAGGGATCATATTCGACCTTGGTTTGAGGCAATAAGTGAGTTTGAAGCTTTAAATAGTCTAGCAGGTTTCACCTACTCAAATCCAGGTTATGAATTCCCAGAGATAAAAGAAGAACCTTATCATTTAAGTTTCTCGTCCATTGGTCATCCGTTAATCAAGGCTAGTAACAGGGTCTGTAACGACTTCTCATTGAATGAACGTGGTCAAATTGCTATGATAACTGGCTCTAATATGGCCGGCAAGAGTACTTTCCTAAGGACAATTGGGATAAATCTGACACTAGCATTGATGGGAGCTCCTTGTTGTGCGAAAACTCCAAAAGTATCTGAAATGATCATGTTCACGAGCATGAGAACACAAGATAACTTGATCGAAGGCGTGTCATCCTTTTATGCAGAGCTAAAAAGAGTCGAACAACTCCTTGAACAAATCGAAAGCGGACGACCGATATTTTTTATGCTCGATGAAATGTTTAAGGGAACGAACTCGGAAGATCGCTATAAAGGTGGCGTTTCATTAATCAAACAACTGAATGAACTCAATGCATTTGGGATAATTTCTACTCACGACTTAGAGCTAGCCAACTTAGCTGGTAAGCACCTGATTGTAGCCAATCATAGTTTTAATAGCAAAATAAAAAAAGGAGAACTTGAGTTCGACTATAAACTCACAGACGGTATCTGTACCGATTTTAATGCTAGCGAACTGATGAAAAAAAGCGGCATTAAAATTCTGAATGACATTGAAAAACTGAAATAATCTTTCATTTTTTCGCCCTCGATAAAAATTTAATTTCTCTTGACCGCAGGTATTTAGAATAAATGTCATCTAATCAATTGAAGACATTTTTAAACCTAAATCTGCTGCTATGAAACACTCTAAATATTTTACAATTGCCTTAATAGGATTATCGCTAACATTTTTCTCTTGTTCAAAAAATGATGATGACGATACTGATGATGATACTGAAGCGGAAGAAACAACCGTTGGTGTAGCTACGCCAGTTTCTGCATTCGATGAGTTTAACAGTGATGCCGTAACGGTTTCTTTTGATGGCGATGAAATCACTATTGAATCGAATGGAGTGCCCAACCATACTTCTCCTTACTGGGAAGAAACCAATCCACTTTATATAGAACCTGTGGTAGCAGTGGCTTTAACACCAGGTCGTATTGGTGGGGATAGAAGCTTTACGCTGACAGTTTCTACCAACCCTGCTCTAGCCACGGTTAGCTCCGCAACTGGATTAGGTCCGATTGGCATTTCCGTTACTGGCGTCCCTATTTTTAATGATACAGAAGGTCCTAACAGACCAATAGAGGAACAAATAGTGGAAACATTTGACTATGCTGGAGCGCATAATGGCCCTAGCGGTTATCACTATCACGTTGAATCATATGATGTCCCAGAGAATACTGTACTTTCTCACGATGACGAAAAGCTAGTAGGTATTATGGCCGATGGTTTTCTTATATATGGAAGAAAGTGTGACGTACTCGGAGACCATCCAACCGATCTTGATGTTTCTGGCGGTCATACATCCGCAACACAGCATAGCGACGGGGTAGATTTCTATCATTACCACATCATTAACGAATTCTATTTAGGAACTATAATCGCATTATTTGCTGGCAATTTACAGGGTACACCTAGTAGTATCTTCTAATTACGATTTGATTTTTTTCGATTGAGAAGGAGCCGCCATTCAAGTTTATTGAAGGCGGTCTTCCTATTAAACATTTTAACGATTTCACTATGATAACCGCAAGGGCTTTCTACTGGACATTTTCGATAGCACTTTTTTTAATGCTCTTCTATGGATTAATGGATGGTACATCTTCCAAAAGTGATAGTGATCAATCTTACTTAGACATTCCTGAAATAACCGTTGATAAGACGGCTCTCACATATGATCATAAGGTATCACGCTGGCTTATAGAGGGCTCACCGTTCTCAGGATATGCTGTTCTATATCACCCAGATGGAAGTTTAAAGGAAAAGGTGGGCATTCTAAAGGGAAAGAAGGAAAACGCATCCATTCAATGGTACCCTGACCAACATTTCAAGAATATCACATATTATCAGAATGGAAAACTACACGGTGAAAAAAAAATCTGGACGAGAGACGCGGAACATATACTTATAGCACATTATCAGTTCGAAAAAGGTAAGGCACATGGTGAACAAAAGAAGTGGTACCCGACAGGAGAATTATTTAAAATTTTGAATATGAATATGGGCAAAGAAGATGGTCTTCAAAGAGCTTTTCGGAAAAATGGAGACCTATTTGCCAATTACGAAGCTAAAGAGGGCAGAATTTTTGGGCTGAAGAAAGCCGCTTTATGCTATGGGTTAGAAGATGAGAATATTACTACACAGAGTAATTAAATCACCTCTTTTTAATTTGATTGCTACCACAAAAAACGAGTTTCCTCAAGTAAAAAGACCTAATACGAAAGGTCAGCTCAAGCCCTACCTAAAAAAGAACTACTCTCAAGAGTAGTAGATTAGGATTCAGTTTCTCTTAGTTTTAAGACTATAGCACACAGCAGTTAGATTTTTTAAAACTAGTGATCGATCAAATATCGTCACGCTCAAAATGACTGATCATGAAAGGAGAAATTCGCTTCAATTACGTTGCTACACTTTTTATCGCAGTGCTAATTAGTTGTTTCTTGCACGAATTCGCCCATTGGATTACTGGAGAAATTCTTGGTAACAGAATGTCCATGTCACTTAACGGTGCAAACCCAATATCTGGCGAATATCCAGAGCAGTGGCACGCCAACATTATCAGTATTGCTGGCCCATTACTTACGATATTACAAGCAATTATCTTCTATTATATTATCCATAAGAGACAGAACATAAACCTCTACCCTTTTATGTTTTTCCCATTTGTCTATCGGTTCGCTGCGGGAATTGCTAATGTTTTTGGGGCCAATGATGAAGGCAGAGTAGGTTTATCATTTGGATTAGGTTTGTATACCATATCCGTTGTCTTTAGTGGATTATTATTATTCTTGGTTTGGAAGGTTTCGACCAAATATAAACTAGGTTTAAAATTCAACCTGATCACCTTTTTGCTTTCAGCCGTATTTTTATTCACAATAGTCTTTATTGACCAATATTTCAAAATCAAAATTATTGGATAATAATCCCCATAGAGAAACTTCAACCATGAAGTAAGATTAAAAAAAGCCAACTCAAGGACACTTATTGAGGCAATTAATCACAACTCTTTCCGCATTGTAGTAGTTATTTAAATGTATCCGTAGCATATTAGTTACGTATAAACCCCGTTCTTGACATTTAATGTTTGGAAGTAACAGAAACGACTAAAACCAAAAGTTCTATGGCATTTGATATTGACATGATTAAGGCTGTATATAACAGAATGCCCGCTCGGGTTGAAGCAGCTAGAAAACTCTTAGGAAAACCACTTACACTATCCGAAAAAATACTTTACTCCCATTTGTGGGAAGAAAGTACTAATGAAGCCTTCGTAAGAGGAAAATCTTATGTGGATTTTGCACCAGACAGAGTTGCTATGCAAGATGCTACAGCCCAAATGGCACTATTACAGTTCATGCAGGCAGGTAAGGATAAAGTGGCTGTACCTTCCACTACACATTGCGATCACTTAATACTAGCCAAACAAGGTGCCGATAAAGACTTGAAAAGTTCACTTACGGCATCTGGTGAAGTCTTCAATTTTTTAGAGTCAGTTTCGAATAAGTACGGTATTGGTTTTTGGAAACCAGGCGCAGGAATTATTCACCAAGTAGTCTTAGAAAACTATGCTTTCCCAGGTGGGATGATGATCGGAACAGATTCACATACTGTGAATGCAGGTGGCCTAGGGATGGTAGCCATTGGCGTTGGAGGTGCTGATGCGGTAGATGTAATGGCGGGGATGCCTTGGGAACTAAAATTCCCGAAACTGATCGGCGTAAAACTTACTGGAAAAATGAACGGTTGGACCGCTGCTAAGGACGTAATCTTAAAAGTTGCCGGTATCCTCACGGTAAAAGGCGGAACAGGCGCAATAGTCGAATACTTTGGTCCAGGTGCCCTTTCGCTGTCGGGTACTGGAAAAGGGACCATTTGTAATATGGGAGCAGAAATCGGTGCCACAACGTCGACCTTTGGTTATGATGACGCGATGGAACGCTACCTCAGAACCACCGATCGTGCGGATATAGCTGATTTAGCTAATGAAATCAGACCACATTTAACAGGTGATCCTGAAGTATACGCTAACCCAGAGCAATATTTTGATCAGGTGATCGAAATAGATCTAAGTACACTTGAGCCACATGTAAACGGACCTTTTACACCAGACAGAGCAACTCCTGTCTCCAAAATGAGAGCAGAAGCCGAGGCAAATGGATGGCCAATGGATGTAGAATGGGGCTTAATCGGATCTTGTACCAACTCTTCTTATGAAGATTTATCCAGAGCCGCCTCCATCGCCCAACAAGCGGTTGATAAAGGTCTTACCACAAAAGCAGACTTTGGTATCAACCCAGGTTCAGAGCAAGTTAGGTTTACGGCAGAAAGAGACGGTCTATTACAAATTTTCGAAGACCTAGACGCCACTATCTTCACAAATGCGTGCGGTCCATGTATTGGTCAGTGGGAACGCGCTGGTAACAATGAAAGGGTGAATACTATTGTACACTCTTTTAACCGTAACTTCTCAAAAAGAGCAGACGGCAACCCTAACACCCATGCCTTTGTCACTTCTCCCGAAATGGTAGCCGCGATTGCGATTTCAGGAAACTTAGGCTTTAACCCAATTACCGACACCTTAACCAACGATAAAGGTGAAGAAGTAAAGCTAGACCCTCCTGTTGGAGACGAGTTACCAGACAAAGGCTTTGATGTAGAAGAAAACGGCTATCAAGCACCTGCCGAAGATGGAAGTAATGTTCAAGTCATTGTAAGTCCAGACTCAAAAAGACTACAATTGTTGGAGCCTTTCGATCCTTGGGACGGTAAGAATATTACGGGTGCAAAGCTTTTAATAAAAGCATTTGGAAAATGTACGACTGATCATATCTCTATGGCCGGGCCGTGGTTAAGGTTCAGAGGCCATTTGGACAATATTTCTGATAACTGCTTGATAGGTGCTGTGAATGCCTTTGGCCAAGCTACAAACAAGGTTAAAAATCAAATAACCGGTGAATATGGCCCCGTACCAGCTACTGCCAGACAGTACAAAGCGGAAGGCATACCATCCATAGTGGTTGGCGATCATAATTATGGAGAAGGTTCATCGAGAGAGCACGCAGCCATGGAACCACGATTTCTTGGGGTTAAAGCCGTTTTAGTGAAATCTTTTGCACGAATTCATGAAACAAATTTGAAAAAGCAGGGCATGTTAGGCTTAACGTTTGCCGATGAATCAGATTATGATAAAATCCAGGAAGATGATACGATTAACTTCTTAGACTTAGTCGATTTTGCTCCCGGTAAACCGTTAACAATTGAGTTTATCCACGCCGATGGTTCTAAAGACATAGTACTAGCAAATCATACTTATAATGAAGCTCAAATCGGTTGGTTTAAGGCAGGTTCGGCACTCAACCTAATTAAGCAAGAGGCAAACCAATAAGTAGAAACTAAATAAGTCACTAAAGCCCGTTCTAAATTGAACGGGCTTTTTTTGTTCAATATCATATAATTTGTCAGGGTGTTTATTGCTGGATTAGCTTATAAAAAGAGAATCATTTAACTTAAATCAATGGCTCTCCAGTGGCAATCACTTGATTATAGATAATTAGAACACTAAATAATGATTACGCAGCCAATGCTTTTCACGCCCTTTATGATATCAACATGACTAAGAAAAAGCCGAGAAAAATCTTTGGGATTGTACTAATTATAGTCTCAATAGGCTCGCTCTATTTTGTGCCTTGGCTTTTAGTGAAAGCTTGGATTCTTCCGCTACCAAGTAGTATACAAGACCAACTTGAGCAAGCAATTGACCATGGCTTTGATGGTGTAGTAGTCTATGTGGATCAAGGAGGTAAAGCTCCACAATACTTTGCCGCAGGTTGGCACGATCGAGAATTGAAAATACCTGCTAAGCCGCAAGCCTTGTTTAAAATTGCAAGCATCAGTAAGCTCTATGACGCGGTAGCTGTCACGAAATTAGTAAGCGCAGGGCGACTTAGTTTAGACGAGACCCTTGGAAATTACTTACCGCAATTAGTAGGGCGGATTCAAAATGCTGAACGAATCACCATTCGACAGATGATTCAACACAGAAGTGGAATACCGAATTTCACGGACGCACCCAACTTTTGGGCTAACCCTACCCGATCGTATGAAGAAAGTCTCGCTTTGATAGATGGTCTATCGGCTAATTTTGAACCAGGGGAAGGTTACGAATACTGCAACACTAACTATCTACTGATCAACAAGATTATGGATAATGAATTGGGATACAGCAACTTTAAATTTATACAAGAAGAAATCTTGACTCCTTTAAATCTTACTAACACTTATCAATCGCTAAAAGAGGTGGAATTAGATGAAGTAATGAGTGGTTACCACGTTGGATACTCATCTGATTTAAAAGAAGATGAGCATGGTATGTTGGCAACTGCACAAGATGTTGGGACATTCCTAAGAGCGCTCAACGACGGGTCGGTATTCGCGGAAAGTGAAAAGGAAATTTACAGTTCAATATACAATTATGAGCACTCAGGATGGGTACCAGGTTATCAAAGCTTCGCAAAGTATAATGAAGAACTAGACGCCGTTTTTGTTGAGTTCTACAACACAACAGATCCAAAACTCTACAATTGGAATCTATCTGAAATTATCAATGCCCGGATCGTCAGAATTTTTAAAAGGCAAAAAGGTTCATAGATGTCATAGTCATTTTATCTCACCAAAATAGGGTCTGACTAGGGCTAAGATAAGGTATTGCAAAGTGACTTCGTTTTGAAGCCAATACTTTCAATTATTAGTTAAATAGTACTTTAGTGTTAAAAATAAAACATGACATTTCTATTAGCATACCTGCTCATAATTCAAGGTAATCAAAGTAGTTTAAACTGGGAACGAATTTACATTGACGAATCGCTGTCTGTAGAACTCCCAGAGAATCATCAAGTTATTGATACACTCGGACAGGTGGTGTATTTAGCTGAAACAGATTATTCAATCATAACGTTGAGCAGCGTTTTGGAATCTTCTTTGCCAAGTGGAGAGTCAATCCCTTCAAATAGCATTGAAGAACTGAATAAGTTTTATGACGGATTCGAAAAAGGCACCACAAATTCTAAAAATGGGAGGATAACTGAGAGTGAAAGGATTGTATTAGACTCACTCGTAGCTCGAACTTTTCGAGCAGATTACCCAAATGGAGAAACAATACTTAATCAATTGGTAGTTGTACGAGACCGAATTTATTTTGCTGCAACAAGATTTAATACAGAAAACTTAGATCACGCTAGATCAGAGTCTAGTCGATATTTTAGTTCGTTTCAACTTAATGTTGATCCAAATAAACAACTCAAGAATCAATCCACCGATCATTCAATAGCCTATAAAGTAGGTTATTTCATAGGAAAGTCTATCGGTTATTTGGTAATTCCGTTAGTCATTGTCATAGTAGTTGTAATCCTTAGAAAAGTCAGGAAAAAGCGAGTTGAGTAATAATCATGGGGGACAGAATTTGTATAAAATCAAAAGCTGTTTTGTAAAATTGATCGACTAAAAGATTATCCAGATGAATCTAGATGATATAAATGCTCTATCTGACGAGGAATTATTGGAAGCGGCTAGGAAAGCAAAGACCTCAAAATCATATGATGCAGTGATTATAGGGCTACTCCTTGGAGTTTCTATTTACAGCATAATCACAAACGGTTTTGGACTTCTCACTTTCCTCCCACTACTCTATTTTCCCATTGCCTCAAAAAACGAAAAACACCGCAAGGCGATTTTGAATGCCTTAAAAGAACGAAAATGATAAAGTATTTTGGTGGACTTTCCATTTAAGACTTAACCATGAAAATTTCTTAAGAAAAAATTCGCAAATTACATTCATCACGCTACCCTTTGAAGGTGGATTAATAATTGCGAAAATGATGATTGAACTTCCTTTTGACTATTGGAATAAATTAGCGGCTCAACTAATAATTACCTGCGCTTTTCTCGGTGGGTTTTCAATTGCAATTACCGCCAATCTCATCATCAACAAATCGAACGACAAACTCCATAATAGAATACTAAAAGCATCTACCGTTTCTTCTGGAGGGTTCCTGATAACGATTTTTGCTTTCACTAAAATCCTATTGCTCACCACTGAAGGTTATCCTTTTGATGTCACTGAAAATGACATCAACATCCCTAGAATTATAGGGATGATTACTTATTTAATAGGCATTATTTCTATTCTCACCGTTATCGCTCTATCTGGCTGGACAAAGTCAAGAAAAACTGGAATTTTCACTACGATCGTGGGCATCATTACCTTTATTCTGATCCTCTTGTTCTTCTAGTTATGAGAGGGAAAAAATAATTCGAAAGATCATTTAATAGCATTTTTTGTAACAGTCTTTTCGAAAGCAGCGGACACGGCTTTAGAACAAATACAAGGCACTGGAGTTCTCAATTAATGCTGACGCTTTCCTTAGTGCTTAATATTATCGTGCTAATTCCGGTTTGTTATTCATTAATGACTAACGCGGAAAACCTTAGACGAGCAGCTGGTGATTTTACCCCAGCTAGAGGTATACTTTTGGCTATTTATCTGGCGATTCTAATGGCCTCTGTTCTTTTACTCATCTTAGATAAGCCAGAGTTTGCCTTTGCATTACTATTCATACAGGTGGTGTATAAACTGCTAACACCATTCACGGTGAAAACGATTAAGAATCCAATTGTAATCAGTAATCTTTTCATAGCGACCTTTCATGTTTTCACATTAGTCACAATGATCCAAAAGAAGGTTATCGTGTTGTGATTTTCTGTTAATAATATAATCCTTGATTATATTGAAGCATCAACAAAATGAAACTCAAAACCGGCATTCCGCTTGACGTAAAAGGTTATGATCAAAAAAACAACCCTCCTAAGTCTGCTCACATTCCTTTGTTTGAATACCAAAGGACAGAACATATACAATATAGTTTGCAGTGGTAATCTCACTCAAATTGACAGTGTACTTAAACATGAAAAATTAACTTCTACTGATGAACAAGGACGGTCTTTGCTTCACTGGGCTGTGGGTTGTAATCAAATACCTGCTTTTGATGAATTGGTCAAACGCGGCTTAAAGCTTAATCAAGAGGATAAAAACGGACATACAGCACTTTATGTAGCCGTCCAATTCAAGCGAGACACCCTTTTGAATAAGATCATTCAAATGCAAAAAAACAATACGTGGAAGGTAAAGCAGGGTGCACTGCTGCTAGAACGAGCCATATTAGACAACAACCTCCCCTATGTTCAAAAGCTTGTAAATAGTGGGATTGATATAGAAATCGTTAATAAGCGAGGTAGCAGCCCACTCGAAATAGCCAATAGAGTCGAAGCCGATGAAATAGCAAAGTGGCTTGTGTCTCAAGGGGCAGACGAGTCTCGAGTAAGAAGTTTTACTGTTCGCGGCAGTTATCTCGGACAAACTCCACCGCGTCTTGAGAGAAAAGTATTTGCCCCCAATTTTATTTCTACCGAAGAATATGAATTTGGCTCTGTGTTCAATGCGGCAGGAACCGAATTCTATTATGCCGTAGAAAAAGGTGGTAAGCCATTTATACGTTATACCAAACTCGAAAATGGTGCTTGGAGTCAACCAGTTACTATTCTGTCAAGTGATAAATATGGATATAATGATCCATTCCTCTCTCCTGACGAAAACAGGCTTTACTTTATCTCTAAAAGATCTTTAGACGGAAATTCTGCCAAAGACGATCATGATATTTGGTATGTAAAAAGAGAAGGTGACGCTTGGTCTGAGCCCATAAACGCTGGACCCAATATAAATTCGGAATTCAACGAATACTATATTTCGTTCACCCAAACTGGTACTATGTATTTTGCATCAAACGTAAATGCATCGGCCAATCGTAAACAATCGAATCAAGACATTTATTACTCAAAATTCATCGACGGAAAGTTTCAGAAACCGGTAGTACTAGGGTCAGCCATAAACACTGAAAATTATGAAGCCGACGTATTTATAGCACCTGATGAATCTTACCTTATTTTTTGCTCAACTCGCCCAGAAGGCCTAGGTCGTGGAGACCTTTACATCAGTTTTAAAAATGACAATGGTGGCTGGTCTGAGGCAGTCAATATGGGTGAATTGGTCAATACAGAGCATCATGAATTATGCCCTTACGTAACGCCGGACGGAAAATACATGCTGTATACAAGTAACGAGGACATCTATTGGATCAGTACTGAAGTGTTTGAACAACTAAAAAAGTAAACGTTCGCTAAACCCACACGTGCAACCTTTATTCATATTTATCGGTCTTATGCGAAATAAAGCACTTCTATCATGACCGACCAAAGAACTAACCTCAACTACATATTCTTTGGCATCTTTTCCGTCGCCTTTACTTGGCTTATTCACGAGTTTACCCACTGGGCAACGAGTGAACTTTTAGGTTATGACACTATCATGAGACTAAATGGAACGAGCCCAGTGAATGGTAGTATTTCCAGTGAATTACATGGGGCCATTATCTCTATTTCAGCCCCTCTTATTACAGTCATCCAAGCGCTGATTGCATTTTACTATTTAAAAGCGAAATCATGGAACAAGTACGTCTACAGTCTGTTATTCACAGCCTTTTTTATGCGTCTTTTAGCCACATTCATGAATTTCTTTATGGCTAATGACGAAGCCCGAGTAAGCCTTTACTTAGGTTTAGGCACTTTTACTCTACCGCTGATTACCACCGCCATTTTATTCTTTATGGTCTATAAAATTGCAGGGCAGTACAACCTAACCCGTAAGTTCCATATCAGTACAACGGTGATCACTCTTATATTTATCTCCGCTTTGATCTTGTCCGATCAGTTCTTTAAAATAAGAATTATGTAAAGGGCCATTTTAAGGTTACCGTCGATGACTACTACAAGAGTTTCACATTTACTAGCATGAGTTGTGAGGACAAAAAGTAATAACCACCTTGGGTTACTATTTTTTAACAAAATCCTATGACCATGAAAACCAAAATCACGCTTGCCATTGTTAGCCTTACGGCGTTGTTAATAAGTGTTGTGCCACTTACCGAACAAAAGCCTGAAGAAGGAATGATTAAAGTCACACTACTCTACGAAAATGGAGATGGTAAAACATTCGACATGGCTTACTACGAAGATAAGCATATGCCTTTAGTGGCAGAATTAATGGGCGATAACCTAAAGTATTATAAGATCGATAAAGGCATTGGAGGAAGAACACCTGATGCACCTATTCCATTCTTAGCCATCGGCTATTTGTACTTCGATAAATTGGCGGATTATCAAGAGGCGATTGGTCCTAATGCAGAGAAAATCATAGGGGATATTCCAAACTTCACTAATATCCAACCCACGCTTCAAATCAGTCAAGTAGTCGAATAATACTAAACTAAAAGTGGCCCAACTCGGGTCACTTTACTTAAAGTAAATTATTCCGAGTCGCGTAAGTGACTGCTTCACTGATATTTGCCACATTCAACTTTTCAAATATCTTTTTTCTGTGGAATTTAACTGTATCTGGCGATACGAAAATCTTATCTGCAATCTCACTTATTGAGTGACCTCGAATGGAATATTGCATGATTTCTTTTTCCCGATCTGTGAGTACAATTTGTTCTAATTTACGCCAAGTCTCGGCTTTCAGATCGTATTCATAAGACTGATTCAGTCCATTTCGGTGGATAATGATATTTCCCGCATTTTTATTCTCAGAGAGTGATACAATGCATATGGCCTTCCATATCTTGCCTCGTTCTGTCAAAAAGAGTGGTGTTAATTGTTGATTAATAAGCACCAAATTTCCGTCGGCAGCCTTGATGTGAAAATCGTAAGAAATACTACCATCTTTGCGCTGGTCCAATTCTATAGTTTCATAAAACTCAAACCCCACCGCATTTATCTTCAGCAGTAAATCAAGGTCTTCTTTTGGCACATATTTGAAATAAAACTCATAGCCCATTTCAAGTACTTCTTCCCTAGAATGTCCGTTCAAAAATAAGGGGTTACTGGAGACATATTCAAAACCCTTCTTCTCGTAATCAATGATGTAAATACTCTTATTGGTAGCTCGAGAAAAGGCATCGACGACAGCTAGATAATTGTTTATCTGTTCAGCATCTGATTCTGTAACGTTCCAAACAGTATTATTAGAAGAGAAGAAGTCGTTAATGTCTGCCATAGGCGTTCAACTTTGAGTAACTAATATAATGTATAAAAACTACACTTGAGTGTAGTCCTTAAATCAATAGTTCCTGATAATTTTGCGAAAAAATGCCTCAGCACAAACCTGAAATCACTTAGCATTAAATAGAGAGCACCTCATAATTCCACTAAAACCTTTTCTGTCCCCATCGCCTTAAAACGCCACTTTATAATTGGCGCTTGCTGAGTTGATCTCTCAAT